>JANLTP010000028.1:0-12866 GCA_031363055.1 Burkholderiales bacterium
GGCGGCACGGTACTTCTGGATGAACTCGAGCGAATACGGCGGTTGGTTCGGGTTCCTGGGGTCGTAAATATCCAGCTCGCAGATGCGCTTGTCCGGATCGAGCTCATTACTGACCGAGGGATCGATGGTGTCGACCAGCAAATGTCCACGTGAGAGGTGTGCCGCCTGAAAAATGACGGCGTCAGCCGGGATCAAGCGGGCACCGCGCAGATCGACCGGGTCGCCCGCAGGCGTATGCGTAATGGTCGGGTTCTCAGCCTGCGATTGATAGAACACCGCCAATGATCCGCCACCACTCCAACCCACCAGCACGATTTTTTCGTAGCCCCATTTTTCCTTGGCATGCCGAATGTAGGCGCCCAGGTCGATGGCGACTTTTTCGAGAATCAGCGCAGTGTCGTTCTTTGCGTAACGGCTCGCCGCGCACAGTACATGTGCGCCGGCCTGCACCATCGCGCGCGGTACCGGCAACAACTGCAAGGTCGACGCAGGGTGCATGAAAATCATCAGCGTTTTCGATGCATGCCCCTCCGGCCGCATCAGGATGCCTTCCAGATTGATGGCACCTTGATTGCCGGCGAACCCATAGGTTTCGTTGAAGGCAGAGCTTTCCGTGTACTGGATGTGGATCCATTCGGTCTGGATCACAAAGGGTGTCAAGTTGGACATGTTCGCTTGCCTTATAAACGGCCGTGTTTAAATTTATTCGTTCGGCGCAGGAAGTTCAGCACAGGAAATTCCGAGCATGACATTCAGCGCATGACATTGGCAGGCGACATTCAGCGTATGACCAGCCGCAGAGCAGACAGGAACACGGAATTTGCGTCGCTACTGCCGCTCATCGATCGCCAGGCGATCACTTGATCTGGTCGAACTAGCAAGGCACCGTCACCGTCTATCTCGCGGATATTACGCCAGGTGTTGCTGCTGTCACGTAGGGCAGATTCATCACTGATTACAACGCAATCAACGCGGATACCCAGAAGCTCGGCCGCGCTTCGAGCTGCTGCCAACCAGGGCGACGAATTATTGCCCCCGATCAATACGAAGCCATCGCGCGGTACCAGGTCCAGGGTAGAGACCTGCTCGCCACTGCGGTCCAACCAGGCATGCGGTAAACGTGCGCCAGGACGTGTGCTCGGTACGAAATGGCGACCGGTCGGATCTCTGCGCATCGGCGGTGTGCCATCGGGCACCAGAGCGCCGGCCTCGTAGTTGACACCGATTTCCAGATCGTTGGCCTGATATTCGGTATTGTGCAGCTTCATCACCTCCCGGAAGCGGTAACGGCGAGCCTCGCCGTCGTCGTCATCGGCCAGCAGCGCTTCGAAGTTGGCTCGGCTGCGCTCGGGGTCGGCCGGATTCAGACCGATCGCAGCGCCGGTGAGCTGATGATTGGAGAAGGTGAATAGAGCCCACTTGACGTTACGCTCGGCGGCCGGGCGCCGTTCGGTCTCATAGCTGTCAAGCAGCACATCGCTGGCCTGACCCTTTAAAACCAAGCCCAACTTCCAGGCGAGGTTCTGGGCGTCCTGAATCGCGGAGTTCAGGCCCAGGCCGGTAGTGGGCGTGTGGCGGTGCGCGGCGTCGCCGCCCAGAAACACGCGACCGAAGCGGAACTGGTCAGCGAGCACGCCCTGCACGATCCAGTGGCCGATGGACAGCACTTGCGGGTCCAGCTCGGGTATCTTGAGGATGGCGCGCATACGCGGTATCAACTTGTCCTCGTCAAACCGCGCGGGGTCGTCCGATTTAAAGCTGAAATGAAATTGCCATTCTTCAGAATGGCGATCAAAGTGAGTCGGGCCGAGCTTACCCAGCACGCCGGTTCCCCAGGAGCCTGTGTCGCCGTGCGGATTCGCGAACCAGTAGGCAAAAGAGTGATCGTCGTCCAGGTATTTCGAGAGGTCGGCCTGAAAGTAGATCGTGACCATGTCAATCAGCTCGGGCGTGCCCTCGAGCTTGGCGCCGACCATGGGACCAACGGTCTTGCCCGCATCCGCTGCCACCAGGTACTCGGCATGTACGGTGTGAACCTCACCGCTGGTACGGTCCTCAACCCGCGCCGTGACGCCGGCCTCATCCTGCTCGAAATCGATCAACGAGCAGTTAAACGTCAACTTGCCGAGCGGCAATTGTTCGGCATGCTCACGCATCAGCGGCTCCAGTCGCACCTGCGGATAAATCGTGCTCTCACATGGACTGTTCGCCCGGTAGTGCACTCCAAGCGAACCGCCACCGAAGGTCTCGATCTCGAACAACACTTTTCGGTCATAGGGACCGTCGCCGCCGAGGCTGGTGCACCAACGGCTATTGGAGATGTACTTCAGTGGAATAGAGCGCTGGTAGATGGCGTCTGCCATGCCATGCTGACGGAAGATTTCCATCGCGCGCTGGTTCAGATAGCGGGCTTTAGGCCGTGGCGCGGGGCTGGGATGGCGCTCTACCAGCAGCGAGTCTATGCCATTGTTGGCGAGAAATATGGACAGGGCAAGACCGAAGCCACCGCCGCCAACAATCAGGACCGAGGTTTTAACGGTGGTCATGGCCCGGTGTTTCAGGGCAAGCCATGATGCTTCAAGTTTCGTAGCGCTTGCGGGCGTCATGGATCAGCGCCAGCAGCGCCGTTGGCACATCGCGCCCGTCGCGCTGCGCCTGCTCCTTGGTTTGCACCCAAGCCGTCAAATCCGCGTAGCCTTGCTGCGTATGGCGGTTCCACTCAGGGTCGAGGGGCGTGGTGATCTCCAACCTCAGTCCGTTCGGATCATGAAAATAGACACTGAAAATCATACCCTTGTGGTCGACGGGACCGATCACCTCCACGTCATTGAGCTTGAGCCAATCGTACCAGCGCAGCACCTCTTCACGGCTCTGCGCCTGCAAAGCGATGTGATCGAAAATGCCGTAAGCGGGGTGCGAAATTTCGGACCGCGCCGGCAGGCCAGGCGCCTCGAAGAACGCAATCGTCGAGCCATCCTTCATCCGGAAGAAAATGTGAAAGTAGGGGAACGCGTCGCCGGTGGACGGCACCTTGTCGTCGTAAATCGTGCTCGCCAGCTCCATACCCATAATTCGTGTATAGAAATCGGCGGTGGCCGCCACGTCGTGCGTCACCCAGGCCGCGTGGTTCAGCATCTGCGGGGTGAGGCCTGGATTTGCCGGCGCAATCGATACGCGCGTATCGTTACCCGTGGACGTCTTGGCGAGAGGGTTTGGTTGGTTTTTCATACGTTCTCACAAGGGTAAGCGTAGAGGACCTTTAAACGCAGTATGCGCCGACCGACACGCGCCACAAGACGCAATTGTCGTTGTTACTTCAACATCGCCGGCAACCAAAGCGCCAAGCCTGGAAACAGTACCAGGGCCAGCAACAGCACACAGTCGGCGTACAGAAACGGCATCACACCGCGAAATATTTTCTGTAGCGGCACATCCGGATTTTGGCTCTGCACGACGAACACCGTGAGTCCCACCGGCGGCGAAATCAGCCCGACCGTGGACATGACGGTGATGAACACACCGAACCAGATCGGATCGAAGCCGATGCTCTTGACCACCGGCAGCAGCACCGGCACCGTGATCAGCAAGGTGCTGACCTCTTCAAGAAAAGTGCCGAGCAGCAGATACAGCGCAACGATGGCGAGAATCACCATCCACGGTGCCAGGCCGGCCGATTTGACGAAATCAGCGAGCACCACCGGAAACTGAGTCAGCACGATCAGCCGCGCGAAAATGAATGCACCGATCACGATGACGAACAGCATCGCCGAGGTCTGCACGCATTCAACGCCGGCCGCCCACAGGTCCTTGAAACTTAAAGTTCGCGTGCCGAAGCCGATCGCAATCGCGGCGAACGACGCGATCGCCGCTGCTTCGGTCGGGCTGAACCAACCGGCGTAGATGCCGACCACCGCCAGCACAAACAGCAGCACGAGCTTCCACATGCCAAGGATTGCACGCAACCGCTTCGCCAGCGGCAGGCTCGGGGTCATGGGCATCAGCTCGGGCCGTAGCCGGGCGAGAATCGCGATCACCCCGACATAACCAATCGCCAGCAAGATGCCGGGGATCATCGCAGCGGCAAACAGTTGCGCGATCGATTCTTCCGCGACCAGGCCATACATCACCAGGATCAGAGACGGCGGAATCAAGATACCGAGGGTACCGGCCGCAGCGACCGCGCCGGTGGCCAGCTCCATGTCGTAGCCGTATCGGCGCATCTCGGGAATCGCCACCTTCGAAAACGTTGCGGCGGTGGCGATCGACGAGCCGCAGATTGCCGCGAACGCGGCGCAGGCACCAATAGTCGCTGCTGCCAGTGCACCACGCACACCGGCGAACACCGCATTGGCGGCCTCGAACAAATCACGCGACATCATCGCGCGTGATGCGACGGCACCCATGAAAATGAACAGCGGCACGACCGTAAACGAGTAGGCCACGCCGGGATTGGCGCCCGTCAACTCGTAGGGGATCGACGCAAGCGTCTTGAACGCAATCGTCCAGCCCTGGGCGGCCGCATAACCGAGCGTGCCACTGATAGCCAACGCTAGGGCGATCGGCACGCGCAGCAGCATCAGCACGAGCAGGCCAAGCACCGCGAGGACTCCGATTAACTGGACACTCATGGCGGGAAACTCATCGCGGAAAACTCAAGGCGGACAACTCATCGCATGACCCTCATTTCGGTGGTTCGTCTTCAAGCTCACCCGACACCAGCACCAGCGCTGCGATCACCGCACTGATCGCAATGCCCGCCCAGGCAGGCACCATGAACCAGACCTTCGGAATCTGCAGATCGGCGCTGACATCGTTGAACGCAATGACATCGATCATCGGCTGCCACATATGCCAGACCAGCAAGCACAGCGTCAGCAGCGACAACGCGGCGGCCAGATGCCGTAAGCTCCTACTCCAGGCGGGCAGCCATTGGTCGATCATGTCGACGGCGATATTCGCGCCGCGGGCGAACACACCGGGCACTGCGCAAAAAATCGCGATGCCCAACGCGAACTCGACCAATTCAGTGACACCCATGATCGGCCAGTTCGCAGCCTTGCGCAAAATAACGTCACAGGTGGTCAGCAACATCATCGCGATTAGCGCGAGCACCGCAGCGCGATCGAGCCAGCGTACCGTGGCGCGCAGTGTGGTGCGCACCGACGCAAGCACACTGGCGTACATAGACGCCCGCACGGACGCGTTCAAGGACGTCCGGATCGGGCTGCGTAGATTCATCGCATCGCTCGCGCTCAAGCCCAGAAGTTCTTCGAGGTCTTCGAGTGTTTTTCGGCCAGCGACAGCAGCGACTCATAGGCCGAACGCGCCGGCAGGCCCTTGGCATCGAGCGCCTTGAGCACCACTTCATTGGTCTGCGCCGCCGTTTCTCGTACCCGCTTTTCTTCGGCCTTGCCAAGCTTGATGATCTCGGCACCGCCGTCAATCAAGGCTTTCTTGCCAGGCACGTCGAGCGCGTCCCAGGACTCGCCAATTTCCTTTTCCTTGCCCGTGACGCTTTCCAACACCATCTGCTGCAAATCGGGAGCAAGTTTGTTGAACCAGGCGTCATTCGCGACCAGTCCAAAGCTGGCGACAAAACAATACATTTCGGTGGTCGACTTGACGATGCCATTGAGCTTCCAGGCGGTGCCGGCACCGCCGTAGTCGAGGAAAGCACCATCGAGGGTGCCCTTTTGCAATTGTTCGGCAAGCTCAGTGGGCGGCACACCGACCGGCGTTGCACCCAAGGCTTGAATGAAATCGCGAATCGAGGTCGTCGCAAAGCGCAATCGCAGGCCTTTGAAATCTTCGAGGCTACGGATTGGTTTTTTGACCATATGCACGCTGCCCGGCTGGGTCGTAAACAGCATCAGCACCTTGACGCCTTTGTGCTCGGCGTCGAAGTATTTCGCGCGCAAACCGGCGTCGTTGAGAACCTTGTTACCGATCTCGGCACTACCCACGGTAAACGGCAACGCGATCAGCTCGGTCAGCGGAAAACGGCCCGGCGTCGCGCCGTGCAAGAAGAAGGATACTTCGGCGGAACCGTCGCGCGCAAAGTCGTAATGCTTCGGTGTTGGCCCCATCTGCGCACTGGGAAAATGCTTGAAATTCAAGCGCCCGTTCGAGCGCTTCTCCAGCCCCTCGCCCCACTTGACCAGCCACTGCGACATCGCATGGTTCGGCGGCACAAAGTTGGCAACCTTGACCTCGATTTTTTCTTGCGCGCGAACCATCGCCGGCAAACCACCCAGGCTGGCGACGGAGGCAGAGGCAGTTGCGACGATCAGCTTGCGACGGGAAAGTGGCATGTTCGGTCTCCTCGGAATTGTTATCGTGTTGTCTACTGTACCGCAATTGCACATCCGATCTGAAACACAAATCAGGTGTCATCCAGCGGTAGCATCCGTCGATTAGGCTATGCTGGGTGCGCAAATTGCACAATAATCAGCACACAAAATTTCAGTCAATCAAAAACTTCGCGCGCTGCACTTTCGAGCCCATCGCTTTGAGGAGATTTCCATGAACTATCTTTCGATCAGCCGCAGCGTCGGCCTGGCAGTCGCGCTCGCTGCGACTGCCTCGACGCTTTTGTTGCCCACCACCAGCGCACAGGCGCAAACCGCGATTTGTTATAACTGCCCGCCCGAGTGGGCCGACTGGGGCACCCAGCTCAAGATGATCAAGGAGAAGGCTGGCATTACCGTGCCGGCCGACAACAAGAACTCCGGCCAATCGCTGGCTCAATTGGTGGCCGAAAAAGCAGCACCGGTAGCCGACGTGACCTACCTGGGCGTCACCTTCGGCATTCAAGCCAAAAAGGAGGGGGTCGTGACCGCCTACAAACCGGCCGCCTGGAATGACATACCGGACGGCTTGAAGGACCCGGAAGGCAATTGGTTCACCATTCATTCCGGCACCCTGGGGATTATGGTCAACGTCGACGCACTGAAAGGCAAGCCGGTGCCGACCTCCTGGAAAGATCTGCTCAAGCCCGAGTACAAGGGTTTGATCGGTTATCTGGACCCAGCCTCGGTCTTCGTTGGTTACGTTGGCGCGGTCGCCATCAATCAGGCATTGGGCGGCACGCTGGATAATTTCTCGCCGGCCCTGGGCTTCTTCAAGGACCTGAAGAAGAACGACCCGATCATTCCCAAACAAACCAGTTACGCCCGTGTGCTGTCGGGCGAAATTCCGATCTTGCTGGACTATGACTTCAACGCTTATCGCGCCAAATACAAGGACAAGGCAAATGTCGCCTTTGTGATTCCCTCGGAAGGCAGCGTCGTCGTTCCCTATGTCATGAGCCTCGTGAATAAGGGGCCGAACGCCGCCAACGGCAAGAAGGTACTGGACTTTGTCCTCAGCGACGAAGGCCAGGCAATCTGGGCCAACGCTTATTTGCGACCGGTTCGCGCCTCGGCGATTTCCAAGGAAGCTGCCGCGCGCTTTTTGCCGGCGGCTGACTATGCCCGTGCCAAGCCAGTCGACTACGCGCGCATGGCCGAAGTCCAGAAAGGATTCTCGGATCGTTATCTGAAGGAAATTCAATAGGGCGTGACCGTAGGTAGGAAGCTGCCGCACCTCGCTGCATTGGGAAAGCACAATCGTTGAATCGTCTTCGATACCTGCTATTTCTGACCGCGCTGCCGGCGTTGATCATCTTTGTCGCGTTCTGGTTGCTACCGGTATCACGACTGGTGTTGGTCGGTGCCAGCGGACCCGACGGCATGTCGGCTTATCTGTCGGTGCTGACCAATGAAGTACACCGCAACAGCCTGATCAACACCGTTCTGATATCGGCCCTCGCCGCACTGGTCTCGGTCAGTATTGCCGCCATCGTCGGGGTTTATTTGCAGCGGCGCGAATTCAAAGGCAAGCGGATCGTGGTCTCCCTGCTGACCTTTCCGCTGGCGTTTCCGGGTGTCGTCATCGGTTTCCTGGTCATTTTGCTGGCCGGTCGCCAGGGCTTGATCGGTCAGACGACCGAGGCACTGGGACTCGACAAGGTAGTGTTCGCGTATTCGTTGTCCGGACTTTTTCTCGGTTATCTGTACTTCTCCATTCCGCGCTGCATCCTGACCTTGATGGCCGCGGCCGAAAAGCTCGATCCGGCGCTCGAGGAGGCGGCTCGTTCGCTGGGCGCCAGTCCCTGGCGAGTGGTTCGCGACGTCATCATCCCGGCGCTAAAGCCGGCGTTGTTCGCCTCCGGCGCCATCTGCTTCGCCACCAGCATGGGTGCCTTCGGTACCGCCTTCACCTTGGCCTCCAAGATCAATGTCTTGCCGATCACCATCTATAGCGAGTTCACCAACTACGCGAATTTTGCTGCTGCCGCCAGCTTATCCTTGGTGTTGGGCGTGTTGACCTGGCTGATCCTGATGTCGGCGCGCTCGCTGTCCGGTCAGGGCGCCGCAGCGGCATGAACGCCGTCTTTCGACTCATCGCGCCGGTCACGACGGTGCTGATCTGCCTGTTCCTGATTGTGCCGATCGGCCTGTCGATCATGGCCGGCGTGACCGAGAACTTTTTTATCGGCATTCGCAGTGGCGTGACCCTTCGATGGGTCATCGAGGTCTGGTCGTTATATCGCGACACGATTTTTCTGTCGATGGGGGTCGCCGTGTCGACACTGCTGGTGACCCTATTGCTGGGCGTACCGCTGGGCTATGTGCTGGCGCGCAGTCAGTCACGCTGGGTACGCGCACTCGAAGAAGCGCTGGTATTGCCGGTCGCCATGCCGGGGCTTGCGACCGGGTTAGCGCTGGTCCTCGCCTATGGCACTTACCGCGAGTTTCGCAGCTCCTGGGTTTTCATTCTGGTTGGCCACGTGTTGTTTACGCTGCCCTTCATGGCGCGTTCAGTGGCAGCCGTGCTGTCATCACTGAACCTGCCGGTACTCGAGGAAGCCGCAGCCAGTTTGGGCGCAGGCTTCTGGCAACGCTTTGTGACCATCGTGGTTCCGAATGCGCGCGGCGGCATTCTCGCCGGGTCATTGATGGTGCTGACCCTATCGATGGGCGAGTTCAACATTACCTGGATGCTGCACACGCCTCTGACCAAGACCTTGCCGGTCGGCCTGGCCGATAGTTATGCGTCCATGCGGCTCGAAATCGGCTCAGCCTACACGCTGATCTTTCTGGTGATGATCGTGCCCTTGTTGATCGCGATGCAGTGGCTGGCGGCACGCGGTGCCATCGGCAATACGCCCAACAGGGTGCCCAACCTTCCCGCGCAACCCGGACCGAAGTCTTGATGGCCACTCGAATCGAGCTTCGCGGCTGCTCCAAGACCTTTGCGAACGGCACCCGAGCGCTCGAGCCTCTGGACCTGGTCGTCGAACCCGGCGAATGCCTGGTTTTGTTGGGACCTTCGGGCTGCGGCAAAACCACCTTGTTGCGGATGATTGCCGGGCTCACGGAGCCCGATGTGGGCGGTCGAATACGGTTTGATCAGAAGGACGTAACCGCCCTGCCGATTGAATCGCGCAAGGTCGGCATGGTGTTTCAAAGCTATGCGTTGTTTCCGAATATGAATGTGGCGCAGAACATTGGCTATGGACTGCGTATTCGCGGCGATTCGCGTGCGGCAATCGATTCGAGGGTGACACAACTGCTGAAGCTGGTTCAGCTCGACGGCTACGCAGGACGGCGGGTGGACGAGCTTTCGGGCGGTCAGAAACAACGAGTCGCATTGGCCAGAGCGGTCGCCATAGAGCCGTCGGTGTTGTTGCTTGATGAGCCACTCACCGCCCTGGACGCCAAGTTGCGCGAAACGCTGCGGCTCGAACTCAAACGATTGTTGGCTGCGCTCGCCGTGACCTCGGTGTTTGTTACGCACGACCAGGCCGAAGCAATGGCGCTCGGTGATCGAATTGCGGTGCTATCGAAGGGCAGGATCGAGCAGATCGGTAGCGCCGAGGACATTTACGCAAGGCCGGCCAGCGAGTTTGTTGCGCAGTTTGTGGGGCAGGTCAATCGAGTTCGGTTGCCCGGGTTTGGGGAAGTGCTGGTGCGGCCGGAGCATATTCGAATTGTTGCGCCGTCCCTTCAAAATGGTGGGGCGATCGAAAGTGAGATTAACGCCGACTCGGTATCGGTCGATGCGACGGTGCGGTTGATCACGTTTCTAGGCAATCTGATACAAATCGATCTGCAGTTGGACGACGACCAAGGCGTTGTAGTCGAGGTGGCGGGACTGGCCTATGCAAGCGTCCAAGTTGAAGCGCAACTAGCGAGTGGGCGAAGAGTTCAATTGACATTCGATAAAGGCACCTTTCTGAGACCATCTCGAATGCTTGAAGCAAATCACAGCTTTCAATTAAAGATTTGAACGGGTACAGACTATGATCATCTGCCAACTCACCGACATGCATATCCGCGCACCGGGCTCACTGGCCTACGGCCGGGTCGATACCAACCGGTTCTTCAACGCGGCGATCGAGGAACTGGCTGCACTCCAACCCGCGCCCGACGTGTTTGTGCTGACCGGTGATCTGACCGATTTTGGCCGCGCTGACGAGTACGCGAGCTTGGCCGAAGGCGTTGCCAGGCTGGGAAAACCGACTTATCTGCTACCCGGTAATCATGACGAGCGTCTGGCACTTCGGACCGCGTTCCCGGCCCATGCGTATCTGCAAACGCAGTTACCGTTCATTCAGTATCGAATCGATCTGGGCGATCTGGTCCTGATCGCGCTGGACACGGTGGTACCGAAACGCGGGCATGGTGAGCTCGACTCGGCACGGCTCGATTGGCTGGCCGATCAGCTCGATCATCAGTCGCGCACCGTCATTGCCATGCATCATCCGCCGTTTCAATGTGGCGTCGAACATATGGACCGCCTGGGTTTACTGAAGGGCTCGGCTGAACTCGAAACACTGCTGCGCGGATACACCAATATTGAACGAATCATCTGCGGCCACTTGCATCGCAGTATTCAGACGCGATTCGCCAATACCGTTGCCTCGACCTGTCCGAGCCCGGCTCATCAGGTGACGCTGGACTTGAAGGCGGGCGCGCCCTCGAGCTATCGCTTCGAGCCGCCCGGCTATCAATTGCATGTCTGGCTCGATGGTCGCCTGGTCACGCACACCGCTGTGTTCGGGCAATACGAAGGACCCTACCCGTTCTTCAGCCCCGACGGCCAGATGCTCGATGGTGCTGTGGGGTGACTGCGCGACAACCTCCTGGCACTTGACTCTAGCGCCTATCCTCTAGCCCCTGGCCAGCAAGCCATGCAGCACAGCAACGGTCGCCAGCGGCTGATCAAGCATGACATGATGATTGGCCTCGGGGATCTCGACAAACGCGGTACCGGCGGCTGCGAGACTACGCATGTAGTCAATCACGCGTGTCGGCATGAGTTGCGATTGCGCGCCCCAAATCACGGCGACCGGGCATTGCGCGCCGCGAAGATCGGCCGACGCATCGCTCTGTTCATAGTGATTCCAGAGGAACGGATCGAACCGCCAAGTGAAGCCACCGTTTGGATTCGCAGAATCAGGCGTCACCTCGCGTATCGATTGTCGGGCAATGTAATCAACAATGTACAGATGTTCGCAAGGCTGTTCGGGCGCCAGACGAAATCGGGCCAGCGCATCAACCAGCGTCGGATAGATCCGATGCGGTCGGCGTTCACGCGACGGGTCACGCATCGACTTGCGATCGGCCCGTTGTTCGGGCGACCACAGCGGTGTGTCGAGCAGAACCACTGAACGTAACTCGCGGCCGTGTCGCGCGGCCAAAGCGATGGTCGGGAAACCGCCAAACGAATGACCGACCACGACCGGCTTTACAGCAGACGCAAAAAGGCCGCCGGCGCTCGCGGCCGCGAGCGCTTCCTCAATGTACAAGTCCACCGAATAGGCACTGCGCCAATCCGAGCCGCCCATGCCCGACCAGGACATCGCGACCACCCGAAAGTCTTGGGCGAGGAAGGGCGCAATGAAACTCCACCAATCGGCGTGAGCGCCGTTACCGTGCAGCAGCAACAAGCCCGGAGCGCCCTCGCACCCCCAGACCAGGGTTTCGATCCTGACGTCCGCAACGCTGGGCCACAGCCGTTGCGGGGACTGCGCCAGAACTCGGTTAAACCATTCGGGCGCTGTTGGTTTTTGACCCTCGAATGAAGTGAGCGGGCCTGGCGCGCGCTCGGCGCGGGGCTGATCCGCAGCGCGCTTTGAAGCGGGTTCCGACATCTGTTAAGGTTCGCAGTCTCTGAACTGAAGGTTTATAGCAGACGCACCATGAATGTTCGCCCTGATCACCTGCCGGAATTGTTCACACCGCTAAACGTCGGCGCCATCGAATGCAAAAATCGCGTCTTTATGGCGCCGCTCACCCGCTGCCGCGCGCTTCCGGAAAGCGACGCGCCGTATGAATTGAACGTCGAGTACTACCGGCAACGCGCCAGTGCCGGACTCATCATCAGCGAGGCCACACAAGTACTGCCGCAGGGCAAGGGGTATTTGCGCACACCCGGTGTCTACAGTCCGGCGCAAGAAGCCGGCTGGCGGCCGGTCACTGAGGCTGTACACGCATCCGGCGGCAAGATGGTGGCGCAGCTCTGGCATGTCGGTGCCATCTCGCATCCACATTTCCAGCCCGATGGTGGATTGCCGGTGGCCGCGTCGGCGATTTCGCCCGGTGGCTTTACCCATACGCAACACGGCAAGCAGGAGCGCGTCACGCCGCGGGCACTGCGAACCGAGGAAATCCCGGCCATCGTGGCGGCCTACCGGCACTCAGCCGAATTATGCAAGCGTGCCGGCTTCGATGGCGTCGAGATTCATGGCGCCAACGGCTATTTGCTCGAGAACTTCACGCGCGATTCAACCAACCACCGTACCGACTCCTACGGTGGCT
>JANLTP010000031.1:0-11395 GCA_031363055.1 Burkholderiales bacterium
CATTGACCGCTCCGGCTTCGACAAGATCGCGACCTACCCTGTTCGACTTGTGGCAGAGTTATCTAGCGTGCTGGCCGTGCGGCTGGCGCGCCGCCGGCACAAGGTCGATGTCATTGGCAAGCCGCGCGCGGCAACGGCCGAATTGGCCGCGCTGATCAGCAAGCAGGTGCTGCCGCTGAAACCGGCGTTAGTCATCTGGCAAATTGGTCGCTCCGACGCGCGCCGGGGCAATCCGCCCTATCGCTTCGCTGATCAACTCGACACCGGTATCAAGATGCTGCGCCAGCAAGGCATCGACACCATCGTGCTCGATCTCCAGTATCACCCGCAATTCGAGGCCTTGTTCCGGACCGACGAATACCGCAAACACCTGCGCTGGGTCGCGGCCAAGCGTGACTTGCCGCTGTTCCGACGCTTCGAGATGATCGAACACTGGCAAACGGAAGGCCGGGTTGATCTGGATTCAGGCACCGCCGAGACTGAAAACGCTTCGTATGATTTCATTCAGGATTGCGTGTCGTATCAGTTGACCCGAATGATTGTCAGTGGTGTCCGGCAGTCGCCATGATCGGATTGGTTTCTCACTGTCGGCGATCGATCCGGTTTGTTTTTGGCGCAGGTATCAGCCTGGGCTTGGGTCTGGTCCTGATTTCAGGGGCAGGTCCGGGACCGGCTTACGCGCAAACACAAGCTGAGTCGACCGCCGTCCCGGTTGTAACGCCGCCATGCCCGCCCACGCTCAAAACGGCTGCACTGGAGGGAACGCTGCCACGTCTGCGGGCGCGATTGCGCGCAAAACATTCACTGACCATCGTCGCGCTCGGGTCGTCTTCGACGGCCGGTGCCGGCGCATCTAAAGCCGACGGCAGCTATCCAAGGCAACTGGAGCGCGCACTGAAGTTCCAAATGCCCGAACGCGAGATTGTCGTCCTCAATGCCGGCGTCAACGGCCAGGAGGCGCCAGACATGCTGGCGCGGCTCGAGCAGGATGTCATCAGGGCTGCACCCGACCTGGTCATCTGGCAATTCGGATCGAACGGCTTGCTGCGCGGGCGCTCGGTCGATTCAATGGAAGCCACGGTTCGCTCAGGCATCGAGAGGATACACGCGATCGGGGCCGACGTGATGTTGCTGGACCTGCAACGGGCACCGCGCATCGATGCCTTGCCGGAGCGCGATCAGGTGCTCGAGATGACCCGAAGAGTTGCGCTGAATTCGAGTGCGGCCTTATTTCACCGCTACCGTCTGATGGCCGGCTGGTCGGACTCGTTGGGCGAAGGTTACTCGCAGATGGTGCACGAAGATCAATTGCATATGACCGACCAGAGCTATCGATGCATGGCGCGGGTGCTGGCGGATTCGCTGGTTGCGGCGGTGCGGGATTGACGCACCGACGTTATCGCGCTGACCGTGACGCATTGACTTTAACGCACTAACGCCGCCGTCCGCCTAACCGGGCGCGTCGACGCCTAAATACCGTACTACTCGAATCGGCACGTCGGACACTTGTAATTCCTCCACGTGCCCCTGCACGATGCCATCGGCCATCGTCATGCGGGTGCGCAATCGGACATACTCCGCCCATGAAGCGATGATGAACCGCTCCACGAAGATGCCATCGCTCGACAAATCGCGAAACACACGCCAACTGGTCGCGCCGTTACGGCGCCGGATGCGCTCCATCGCGTGAATTGCGTGATAAAACTCGTCGAAGCTTTTTGGGTGAATCTGATATTCGATCTGGATCAGTACCGGCCCATCGTCGGGCATCGGCTTCACGTCAATCGCCAAGTCCGGATACTTCGCCCCCTCAACCACATCGGCTTCGCTACCCATCGCGACATGAATGCGATGATTCCACATTTGCAGCAGCACCATCGCAGCGGCCGAGGCAGTCAGTGCAACACGGGTGTCGGTGAACGTCGCCAATGAACCCCAGACGATGCTGCCGATCGCCAGACTGGCCTGCACCGCGACCAGATTCATGGCAACCGCTCGCGCCCGTACCCAGGCCGGTGCCGAGCTTTGAGTGCCCGCAGAAAGGCTGGACAGCACGCCCATCCAGGCCGCTCCTGCACCGAAGGCGCCGAACACGGCCAGCGAAGTCCACGGCGTCCAGGCAAGCAACCCGATAGAGACGACCCACAACACGACACCGTAGCCGACGACCGACGCCAGTGGCTGGCGCTGCAACTGCTGCGGTACCGACAAGGCGCTGACCACCGAGCCGATACCAAAGGCCGCCGATAACAAGCCGTAGCCGCCGGCACCGAGCATCAACTGATCGCGCGCGATGACCGGTAGCAGCGCCCAGAATGCACTGGCGCAAAAGCCGAAGGTCAGGTTGCGAACGATGATGGCGCGGATCGCGGGCGAATGCCGTGCGTAGCGCAGGCCGATCATCGCACCGGACATCAGTGTTTCAGGGATGCCGGGCAGTACGCGTTCGCGGTTGCGCCAGAATCGCGACGCAATCAGCATCCAGCTAAAGAAGAAGGCGCCGAGCAACATCGCGATGCCGGAGCCCGACCAGGTCGCAATGGTTCCGCCGAGCGCCGGTCCAACGGCACGCGCGATACTGAATGCCACCGCGCCCAAGGCCAGCGCCTTGGTCAATTCCTCGCGGCCCACAAAGCCATTGATGCTGGCCTGCTGGGCTGGCATATAAAACGTAAACGCGCAGCCAATGACGAAGGTCGCGAACAACAGGCTGATCGGTCCCACGAGCTCGGCAATTTCAAGCAGACCCAACAAGGCCGAAGCCGCCACCAGCGCCACTGATGCGCCGATCACGAGCCGCTTGCGATCAACGATATCAGCCAAGGTTCCCGCGAAGAGACCAAACAGCAAGGACGGCAAGGTGCTGGCGGTCTGCACCAGCGCCACCATCAGCGCCGACGGCGTCAAGGTGGCCATCGTCCAGGCAGCCAGTGTTGCCTGCAAGGTGATGCCAAGGGCAGTGCCAATGGCGCCCGCATAGAACAGCCGAAACGACGCGTGTCGCAGCGGCGAGGTGGCGAAGTAACGATTCAGTTGGGCGGTCAGCGCGGGCATCAGCTTGCCAGAGTTGTGTTTCACACTAGTCTAGACGACAAAATTTCGATCTTGAATTGCGCGTGAACATCCCCATTTGACGGTCAAGATGCGAGATAGGTTTAGCATCGGAGCGACGCAGGCTCATTTGAACGCCTGCCAACGGCGAATCAACCAGGGAATTCAGTCACCATGCAGAATCGATCTTTTAATCAGCGCGCCGTCAAATGGCTCGCTACCCTTGCCTTCGTCAGCGTCAGCGTTGCAGCGATTGCCCAAACCGATCCGACACTGAATCAGGTTTATGAAGCGGTGCAGGCTGGCCGCCTTGAGCAAGCAAATACGATGATGCAGCAGGTGCTGATCTCCCATCCGAACAGCGCCAAGGCGCATTTTGTGCAGGCCGAAATTTCCGCGAAGCAAGGTCAGCTCGGCCGCGCTCGCGACGCGCTTGCGACGGCAGAGAAGCTGGCACCAGGCCTGCCGTTCGCGAATGCTGAGTCGGTGCAACATCTGCGCACGCAGCTCTCGGCCAAAAGCACTGCAACGGCCAGTCCGAGCGCCGGCAAGGTCGCTGATCGCCCATCTGGCTATGCCGCCCCGGTCGCTCCCGCCCAGCCCTTCCCCTGGACCATGGCGATCGGCCTTGGCGGTTTGGCAGCCGCGGTGGGTCTATTCATGTTCCGCCGAAAATCGGCCGCCAGCGCCGCCACGGCGCGTGCCGGTTCAATGCCGGTTAACCCGAACAACGCCCAGGCTGCCTACGGCGGCAATCCAGGCAGTCAGGCCGCAGCGGGCGGCGGCCTCGGCGGACCACAGAATTTCGGCGCTCCGGGCCCAATGGGTTCGGGATTCGGCCAAGGCGGCGGTACGGGGATGGGCGGCAGGGTCATGGGTGGCCTCGCCACCGGGTTGGCCGTTGGCGCCGGGGTCATGGCGGCTCAGGCCATTGGCAAAAGCATGATGGGCGGCAACGAACATTCGCAACAGGCCGGCGAGGGCCTCGCCCACAATGATCTGATTCCGATCGATACGAACCAGGATTCGGGTGGCCAGAACTTTGGTGTCAACGATTCGAGTTCGTGGGACGACGGCGGTTCGTTGGCGAGCAACGACGATAACGATAGCTGGGATACCTGAACTGAGGGCGCGTCAATCGGTCAAGGGAATGATCATGCCGGTTGAGGTCGCCATGGCGGCCATGCGTCCCTGCGAATCGAATAGTTCGGCCTCGAGGAACGCCACACGTTTGCCGCGCCGGATTACGCGACCCTCGGCGATTCCTTCGCCAGGTCCGACGCGCTCAAGAAAACTCACCTTGATCTCGAGGCTGGCAACCGAGAACTGATTGTCGGTGTCGTACATCACCGCCTGAGCCATCGCGGCGTCCATCCAGGCGGTGATGAATCCGCCCTGCGCGATGGTGCCATTGGTGTGGCAGAACTCGGGCTTGACCGTGAACGAAGCGCGCAACACGCGGCGCTGCTTGTCCCAGGACAGGATCCGGTACCCGCCCAGCGACTCCCAAAGCGCAAGATCCTTTCGCGGTGATTCATCCATTTCGGTGTTCATTCATCTCGCAGTTCAGCCCTTTCGGTGTTCATTCACTCGCTCTCATTGACTCGGACCTGCTCCAATTACGCTGCCAGAGGCATCGATCCTGAAACCAGCGCGGGCAATGACAGCAGGCAATTTTTGCACAAGTGCGAGTATGCGCGGTCCATCCTGAACCGCGATGATCAATTCTTCCGCCAAAACCTCAGCACTCGCGCCGTTTCGAGTCCGCAACTTTCGGCTGCAATGGCCAGCCGATCTGTGTACCGCCTGGGCGCTCGAGATGGAGAACCTGATCCTCGGCTGGTATGTGCTGGTCGAGACCGGCTCGGTGGTGCTGTTGACCGTGTACGGCTCGCTGCTGCTGGTCGGCACCCTGCTGTCGCCGCTGCTTGGCATGCTCGGCGATCGCTGGGGATTGCGCAACGTATTGGCGGCCATGCGTGCGAGCTATGCCCTATTTGCCGCAATCATTCTGTTGCTGGCACTGACCAACGCGCTGACGCCGACGCTGGTTCTGGCGATCGCAGCGCTTTCCGGACTGATTCGCCCCACCGACATCGGTATGCGCAGTGCCTTGGTCGGCGCCAACGTGCCGCCCGAGCACCTGGTCGCGGCACTCGGCATCTCGCGCACGACTCAGGACACCGCGCGCATCGGCGGCGCCTTGCTTGGAACCGGCTTCATGGCGGTGTTCGGCATGGTGCCGGCTTACGGGGTCATCTGCGCGATTTATCTGACCGGCGTGTTGCTGACCCTGCAGGTTCGTGATTCGCCTGGATTGAGCCCGAGTTCGAATTCGAATTCGAGTCCGAATACGAGTTCGAGTTCGAGTTCGAAAGCGACGCCTTCGCCGTGGCGCGAACTCAAGGATGGTCTGCTCTACGTCTGGCGGACACCGCGATTGCGCGCAGCCATGAGTGTGGCAGCGCTGGTCAATCTGACCGCGTTCCCGTTTACCACCGGACTCATGCCCTACATCGCCCGCGATGTCTTCGGCGTCAATCAGCAAGGACTGGGCTGGCTGGTCGCCAGTTTCGGCTGCGGTGCCTTCCTCGGATCGCTGTGCATGAGCGCCTTCGGCGAACGTATTCCGACGGCGCGCGGGATGCTGATGGGAGCGGTCGGTTGGCATTTGTGTCTGATCGGCTTTGTCTTTTCGAACAGTCTTCCGTTGGCGTTCGCACTCCTGTTTGGCGCTGGTTTTTCGCAAAGCCTGTCGATGGTATCGCTGTCGATCCTGCTGTTGCGCACCTCGGAGCCACGCTTCAGAGGCCGGATCATGGGCGTGCGGATGCTGGCCATCTACACCTTGCCGATTGGGCTGCTGAGCGTGGGGGTCTTGATCCCGAGGGTTGGCTTTCTCGGCACTACCTTGAGTTTGCTGATGTTGGGTTTCGTCTTGGTCTTTGCCATCGGAATGGTTTGGCGGGTTGATCTGCAGTTGAAGAATCCGCCCGGTTAATCGAAATTAAAGCGCCCGTCGTCGATTGACGCTTAAAAACCGAAGCGCTAGGATAAATCCGACAATCTGGTGACCAAAATTCGCCAATCTGATGACCAGTCAATGGCTCGCTGCATTGACCATTACCAAGGAAATATCATGATGCCTCTCTTGCCACAGCTCAGTCACTCATTGACCCGTCTGCGGAACTTGTGCGTGTTTCTGGGCTCCGCACTGTGTTTGATCGTCGTGGCCACTCCCCTCGCCTGGTCAGCGCCCAGCGGCAAGCTGACCGTTGCGGTACCGTCCGAACCGGCTACCCTGGATCCGCACAAATCAAGCAACCGCTATAACTATCTGTTCAATGTCAACATGTTCGAGGGTTTGTACGTCCGTAACGACAAAGCCGAGCTGGTCCCTGCGCTGGCCGAATCGGTCGCGGTTTCGCCCGATGGATTGACTTATACCTTCACCCTGCGCAAGGGCGTGAAGTTCCACGATGGCTCGCCCATGAGCGCCGATGACGTCAAGTTTTCGCTGGAGCGGGCCATCAACCCGGCGACCAAAAATCCAGCGCTGGCCTACATCAAGACGATTGAGAAAATCGATATCGTCAACCCGGACACAGTGGCACTGAAACTCAAGGAGAAAGACGCGATCTTTCTGAAGAAGCTCGCCTTCGCTGGCTGGGTTGTTCCCAGGAACTATATTCAATCGGTTGGCGAGGACGGTTTCGCGAAGAAGCCCATCGGCACGGGTCCATTCAAGTTCGTATCGCGTTCAATCAACGAACAGATCGAGATGCAGGCCAACGAAGCTCATTGGGGCTGGGTGCCCAAAATCAAGACGCTGGTGATGCGAACCGTACCCGAAGACGCGGTGCGTCTGGCGATGCTGCAGACCGGTGAAGCCGACATAGTCGCCGAAATGCCGCCACCGCTGATCGATCGCATCAGCGCGATCAAAGGCGTCAAGACGCTGTCACACCCCAGTGGCGAAATTTACTGGCTGGTGTTCAACATCAAGGACGGCGCCAAGGACAGCCCGTTGCTGAACCCGAAGGTCAGAGTAGCCCTGAACCATGCCATCGACAAACAAGGCATCGTCACCCATGTGTTGAAGAACCAGGCAGTGCTGATTCCAGGCGCCTTGGCGCCGTCGGTTGCGGCGGTGGACAAAAACCTTCAGCCGTACGCCTACAACCCAACGCTTGCCAAAAAGCTGCTCGCCGACGCCGGATATCCAAACGGCTTCAAGGTTGATATGTACAGTTCGGTCGGCCGCTACACGCTCGACAAGGACATCTCATTGGCGATCGCCAACAATTTGAAAGCGTCCGGTATCGATGTCAATCTGAATCTGTGGGAGTCAGCCAAATGGGTCGGTGACTTGTCGAAGAAATATTATCCGGTCAGTTATCAAGCCTTTGGCAACACGATATTCGACCCTGAGGGCCTGATGATCTTCGGCGTGCACAGCAAGGCGTTCTGGTCGTTCTACAAAAACGATACCGTTGACAAGCTGATCGACGACTCGTTGAAGATCGTCGATCAGAAAGAACGCGACGCTCATTTCCAGAAAATCGACAAGACCCTGTACGAGGACGCCTCGCATGTCTTTCTATGGGAGAGCAAAATCCTGTTCGGAATGCTTGACAAGGTCAACTGGAAGCCCCAAGCCGGCGATAACGTCTACAAGTTCTGGAACGCCAGTCTGGAGAAGTGATGCAGACCGCTGCCGGTGGCACCAATGCCGGCTTTCTCATCGATCGATTGGTACAAGCGATCATCTGCATCGTCGGCATCTCGATCATCATTTTTTCGATCACCCATCTGATTGGCGATCCGGTCCAGTTATTGATGCCAGCGGAGGCATCCGAGAGCGACCGGCAAACCTTCAGGCAATCGCTGGGTCTCGATCGCCCAGCGATCACGCGCTATTTTGTTTTCCTCGTGAACGCGTTGCAAGGCAATCTCGGTGAGTCGTATCGCTTTAATACTCCCGTGCTCAGCCTTGTCTGGGACCGCTTTCCCGCCACGCTGGAGTTGGCCGCTGCTGCCATCGTGATAGCGGTCGTTCTGGGTGTCGTCAGCGGCATTATTTCGGCGATCAAACCGGGCAGTTTCTGGGACAAATTCTTTGAGCTGATCGCGCTCTCCGGAATGGCGGCACCGACGTTCTGGGTCGGCATCATGCTGATCATGCTGTTCGCCGTCGAGCTGCGGTTGCTGCCGTCCTCGGGCCGAGCCGGTGCGCTGTCGCTGGTGCTACCGGCCGTCACGCTAGGATGGTATTCAACGGCGGTCATTTCGCGAATGACCCGTTCGGCGATGCTCGAGGCATTGGCCGAAGATTTTGTACGTACTGCCGTTCTAAAGGGCGCACCGACAACGGTGATTCTATTCAAGCACTGCCTCAAGTACATCTTGCCGGCGTTGCTCACCATCGTGTCACTGCAATTCGTAACGCTGCTGGCCGGCGCCGTCATTACCGAAACCATTTTCGCCTGGCCAGGCATTGGTCGCCTGCTGATTCAATCGGCGTATGGCGGCGATTATCCGGTCGTCCAGGGCATCACCTTGATCTGCTCGGTGCTGTTTGTACTGATCCAGTTGCTGGCCGATGTACTGCAGTTCCTGCTCGACCCTCGAATCCGGTTAGCTCAATGAAGCGGAAGTTTCAGGTTCTCGCCGACATTCAAGCGCTGCTGGCCACTGCCGTGGTGTTGGCATTTTTACTGACCGGTCTGTTGGGCAGTTGGCTTGCGCCTTACGACCCAGTGCAGCAGGATCTGGGTCAGACGCTCAAACCACCGGCCTGGCATGCCGACGGGTCGCGCCTACATCTGCTGGGCACAGCGGCATTGGGACAAGATATCCTCAGTGGCATCCTGGCCGGTGCGCGTATTTCCTTGCTGGTTTCCGTCTGCGCGGTCGGCCTGTCCGGTATCGTCGGTGTGCTCATGGGTCTGGTCGCCGGCTATTTGGGCGGCTGGATCGACAGCCTGTTCATGCGCCTGGCTGATATCCAGCTATCGATCCCGTTTATCCTGCTGGCCATTGCCTTGATCGGTGCACTGGGGCCCAGCCTCGGCAATGTCATTCTCGTCATCGCAATCACCAACTGGGTGACTTACGCAAAGGTCGTTCGAACCGAAACCATGCGACTGCGCGATCGCGACTTCGTCAAATTTGCGCGAGTCAGCGGCACGTCGTTGTTCTCATTGCTGCGGCGTCATCTACTACCGAATGTCATGAACTCGGTGATCGTCCTGGTGACGCTCGATATCGGCAAAGTCATCATTTTCGAATCCGGCTTGAGTTTCCTCGGTTTGGGCGTGCAACCGCCGACCCCGTCCTGGGGCTCGATGCTGGCGGATGGCCGCAAGTACGTCAGCATTGCCTATTGGACTTCAGTGTTCCCCGGCATTGCGATTTTTGTCGTCGTGCTTTGCGTGAACTTCCTGGGCAACTGGCTGCGCGTCAAGACCGATCCGAAAGCGCAGCGCTGAGGATATGACACCGTGACCAGCCTGCTGCAAATCGATAATCTGCATACTCATTTTTCAACGCCGCGCGGTGTCGTCAGGGCGGTCAATGGCGTCAGCCTGCGGCTGGCCAAAGGCGAAATACTGGGCATCGTCGGCGAGTCCGGTTCGGGCAAAAGTGTCATGGCGCAATCGCTGATACGTGTCGTGCCTGAGGCCAATCGTCTGCGCGCGCAGGGCTCCGTCGTCTTCGACGGCGTCGACCTGATGACCCTGCCGCTGCCTGAAATGCGCAAGATTCGTGGCGCCCGAATCGCCATGGTCACGCAAAATCCGAGCACTGCACTGAATCCGGTGTTTACCGTCGGTGCACAAATGCTGGAGACCCTGCGTTTTCATCCAGATCGTTTGCCTGCCGCACAGAGTGCGCGACAACGAATGCTGGCGCTGATGAACGAGGTGCAATTGCCCGCACCGGCATCGGTTGCGCAGCGCTACCCCTTTCAGTTGAGCGGCGGCATGAAACAACGCATCGCCATCGCGATGGCGCTGATGTGCGAGCCCGATTTGTTGATCGCCGATGAGCCGACCACCGCGCTGGATGTGACCATCCAGGCGCAGATTCTCGAGTTGATTCGTAACGCCCGACGCCAACATGGCACCTCGGTCATTTTTATCACCCACGATCTCGGGGTGATCGCACAACTGTGCGATACGGTTGCCGTCATGTACGCCGGCAAGATCGTCGAGTACAACACCGTTCAGGCGATTTTTCGGCGGCCGTTGCACCCCTACACGCAGGGTCTGCTGGCGTCCAACCCGGTGTTCGGCAAGCGCCAGCAAGCGTTGCAGACCATGAAAGGACAACCGCCAGACCTGGCCCGGCTGGGCGCGGGCTGTGCGTTCGCAAGCCGTTGTGCTTTTGCGCTGGACGCTTGTCATATCGAGGCGCCGGCCACTGTGGTCATCCAGCAGCCGTTCTATCACGCCTGTCCAGTCGCCACCAATCTCGAGCCTGCCGCGCGATGATCGACGTCGAGGATCTCAGCAAACACTATCGCGTCGCCGGTGGCTCCTGGCTGCGCGCAAAATCGAAAGTCGTCAAGGCCGTCGACGGTGTGACCTTCAAGATCGCCGCTGGCGAAGCCTTGGGTCTGGTCGGGGAATCCGGGTCTGGCAAGTCAACGATCGGGCAAATGATCTTGATGCAAACTGCCCCAACCTCGGGGCGAATCAGCTTCGAAGGCACCGACCTTGCGAAGTTGGGAAGCGGTGCCGCGCAAGTTCTCAAGGGCAAGGCGCAAGTGGTCTTCCAGGACCCGTACGATGCACTGAATCCGAGAATGCGGGTACGCGACATTATTGCCGAGCCTCTGCGCAACCTGCATCAGCACACGCGTCAACAGATCGAGCAGTTGGTGAACGCTGTCATTCAACGCGTCGGCCTGCAGATTCACGACCTTGAAAAGTACCCGCATCAATTCAGTGGTGGCCAACGCCAGCGGATCGGCATCGCGCGCGCCGTTTCAGTGAACCCGAGGTTCATTGTGCTCGACGAACCGGTGTCAGCGCTCGACGTGTCGGTGCAGGCGCAAGTGATCAATTTGTTGATGGACCTGCGACAAGCGCAGAACATTGCTTATCTGTTCATCTCACACAACCTTGCGATTGTTGAACATGTCTGTGAGCGCGTCGCCATTCTGTACCTGGGCAAGATCGTCGAAATTTTGCCCACTGAAGCCTTGCACCGGGTCAAGTTGCATCCGTATACACGAGCCTTGTTTGATGCGATCCCGATTCCGGATCCGGCGCGAATCCAGGTGTCTTGCCATGGTTGACTTTTATCTAATTTTCCAAGAAGTTTTTTACCCACAAAT
>JANLTP010000058.1:0-23314 GCA_031363055.1 Burkholderiales bacterium
TAACATCGCACGCCGTGCCCGAATCCAGTCTTCAATTTGGGACTCAGTTCCCGCATTTCGTGTCCTCGAAATCGGACTCCGACCCAAGTGCGCTTTAACTGTCAATTAGTGGAAAAGGATTCGTTGTATGGTTTCGTCGCATCGTTTTGCTACACGGTTTAGTGGACAAATCGTCAAAGATTTTTACAACAAAGCCAAACTGGTCCATTGCGCGCTTTTTTATTGATTTCGGTACAAACTTGATCGCATGTTGATCATCTTCCTCGAACACCTGATTTCCGTCAACAATCGCTTCAATATTGAGCTTAACTCCTGGTTCAGCGTGTGCCATCGATCATAAGTTCGGTGGCGATTCCGCAGCCTAGTCCGACAGGCTGATTGGAAACCGCTTCAAGTCTGCCTATAAATGAATCATGCACGAATCTGGCAAACTATTGACCAATCACAGAAGGATGCCCATTGCGGCCCGCAGCCCAATTTCTGCTGTCGACCATTCCCTGCCAATCGGTGCGTTGATCCATTCGTCAACGCCGGAGCAATTTCCCAAGGGGATGCGCTTTCTCGATCGCCTGCGCTACGCCATTCGTGCCCGTCAATATAGTTACAAGACCGAAATTGCCTACGTCAGTTGGGCCCGCGATTTCATTCACTTTAATGGTCTCAAGCATCCTGCTGAACTCGGCCCGACAGATATTCGGCGCTATATGCATCATCTATCGGTCGACCGACACTGCGCATCGTCAACATTCCGTCAGGCAATGAGCGCGTTGGTGTTTTTGTATTCGCAAGTTGTGGGACGGGAATTGCCCTGGATTGAAGGATTGAGTACCCCGAAAAAGCCGGTTAGGCAACCGGTTGTTCTAACGCCCAGGGAGATTGGCCTTATCTTCGCCCATTTGCAGGGGACCTTGCGATTAATTGGCGAGCTGATGTATGGCACCGGAATGCGCTTGAACGAATGTCTATCATTACGCGTCAAAGATATCGATCTGGAACGTCGCGAAGTCACAGTTCGAGAAGCCAAAGGCAAAAAGGACCGGCTTACCTGTTTACCGGGCCAGTTAGTGACGCCGCTCGAAGTCCATTTACAGCGTATTCAAGAATTGTGGGCCTACGATCGCGAAGAGCGCCTACCGGGCGTCTACATGCCTGATGCGCTTGATCGCAAGTATCCTGCAGCAGGTTCGCAATGGAGTTGGTTTTGGGTATTCCCATCACGAAAACTGGCGCTTGATCCGAGATCGAAAATCTGGCGGCGTCATCATCTGTACGATCAGGCTTTTACGCGCGCATTGAAACGCGCGGCGCAGGCGGCGGGGGTGGCAAAACCGGTCACGAGCCACGCGCTTCGGCACAGCTTTGCCACTCACTTGATCGAGAATGGTTACGATATCCGCACCGTCCAGGAATTATTGGGCCACAGCGATGTCAGTACGACACAGATCTATACCCACGTGCTGAACCGTGGCGGACGCGGCGTTATCAGTCCTTTTGATCGGCTCGATCCGTAAAACGTTCTTCTGTAACGCAAGAGTTCATTTATTCAATTGACGCAACCTCGCCGTTAGCTGTATAAATGTACAGTTATAAATTTATCCCGTCAAGACGCGCTCGAGCAGACGCTCCGAAACTGCTGATGCCCCCTACGGATGCTCTCCCCCTACGCCGAACTCCATTGCCTCTCGAACTTCAGCTTCCTGAAGGGTGCCTCGCAACCCGAGGAACTGGTCGAGCGCGCCGCCCACCAGGGTTATAAAGCGCTAGCAATCACCGACGAATGTTCACTGGCCGGTGTCGTGCGTGCGCACCTGCAGGCCAAGACGACTGGTCTGCACATGATTATCGGCGCGCAGTTCTCGCTGCATGAACTCTGGCCCGAGCACGCACCTCGTCTGGTGCTGCTGGCGTGCAATCGCAATGGTTACGGCAATCTGTCGGAGCTCATTACGCGCGCGCGGATGCGGGCTGAGAAGGGTTCGTATCGCCTGCTGCGCGAGGATCTTTTCGGGGTTGATGATTGTGTGGCGCTGCTGGTGCCGCATCCGAGGGCTTCAGTCGAATCGATCTGCGAGCACGCCTTGTTTCTGCGCGAACGTTGGTCGGCGTTGTGGATCGCCGTTGAGTTGCTGACCCAGGGTCATGATCAAGTTTTACTCGATAATTTACGCGCTGCTGCCAGTCAAACTGGCATCGCTCTGGTTGCGGCCGGCGACGTTCAGTTTCATGTCCGTTCACGCAAGAGTCTGCAGGACACCCTGACCGCCATTCGCCTGAACCGCACGGTGCGCGAGTTGGGCTTTGAGGTCGCACCGAACGCCGAGCAGCATCTGCGCAGCCGACTGCGTCTGGCACAGCGCTACTCGGCTGATCTCTTGGCAGCCACCGTCACCATTGCATCACTGTGTACTTTTTCGCTCGATGAATTGCGCTACGAGTATCCGGAAGAAATTGTGCCAAGCGGCGAAACACCTACTTCCTGGCTGCGCAAGCTGACTTACGAGGGCGTCAAGCTGCGTTACCCGATGAGTCTATGTCAATCGAGCAGCGCAACTGATCCGAGCAGTTCACCTGAATCGAACGAATTACCTGATCCAAGTAGCTTGCTTGATCCAGGCAGCTCGCCTGATTCAAGCAGCTTGCCCGAACCAGTTCGCGCACAAATAGAACACGAACTCAAGCTCATCGCCGAGCTGCGCTACGAGCCCTACTTTCTGACGGTCGCGGACATCGTCGCCTTCGCACGTTCCCAAAATATCTTGTGTCAGGGTCGCGGTTCAGCGGCCAACTCAGCGGTCTGTTATTGCCTGGGTATTACAGAGGTTGATCCAGCGCGCATGAGTGTGCTGTTCGAGCGTTTCATCAGCAAGGAGCGCAACGAGCCGCCGGATATCGATGTCGACTTCGAGCATCAGCGGCGTGAAGAAGTCATGCAATACATCTACAACAAGTACGGGCGTGATCGTGCTGCGCTGACCGGTGTGGTGATCAGCTATCGACCGCGTTCGGCCATGCGCGATGTCGGCAAGGCGCTCGGTATTGATGCACAACGACTTGAGCAATTATCCAAATCTCACCAATGGTGGGACGGCCGGCATATGAGTGCCGAAAAACTGACGGCGCAGGGCTTCGATGCGCAATCCCTGGTGGTGCAGCACTGGATCAGCATGACCAATACCTTGATGGGGTTTCCGCGCCACCTCTCGCAACACACGGGTGGTTTTGTGATCGCGCGCGATCGCTTGAGTCGGCTGGTGCCGATCGAGAATGCCAGCATGGAAAATCGCAGCGTCATCGAATGGGACAAGGACGACCTCGATGCACTGGGTCTTTTGAAGGTCGATATTCTCGCGCTCGGTATGCTGTCGGCGATTCGTCGCGCGCTCGATCTGATCGGTGCGCGGCGCGGCCGGCCGTTTCGCATGCAGGATGTTCCGGCCGAAGATCGCGCCACCTACGACATGATCTGCTGCGCCGATACGGTCGGTGTATTTCAGATCGAATCGCGCGCCCAGATGAGCATGTTGCCGCGCCTGCGTCCGCGCAAGTTTTACGATCTCGTCATTGAGGTCGCCATTGTGCGCCCCGGGCCGATTCAAGGTGGCATGGTGCACCCGTATCTGCGCCGTCGCCAGGGTCTGGAGTCAGTTGATTATCCGCGTGAGGAAATCAAACCGGCGCTGGCGCGCACGCTCGGTGTGCCAATCTTTCAGGAGCAGGTCATGCAGGTGGCGATTCTGGCCGCCGGTTTTACGCCTGGCGAGGCCGATGCCTTGCGCCGCGCCATGGCCGCCTGGAAACGCAAGGGTGGACTGGGCGGGTTTTATGAACGTGTTCTGAGCGGCATGCTCGAGCGCGGTTACCAGCGCGACTTTGCCGAACGCATCTTCAAGCAGATCGAAGGCTTTGGTGAATACGGCTTTCCGGAAAGCCATGCCGCCAGTTTTGCACTGCTGGTCTATGTTTCCTGCTGGATCAAATGCCATGAGCCAGCCGCGTTTCTGGCTGCCATGTTGAACAGCCAACCGCTGGGGTTTTATGCCCCCGCGCAATTGGTGCGCGATGCGCGTGCCCATGGCGTTGCAGTGCTGCCGGTGGATGTGCTGCTCAGTCAGTATGAGTGCACGCTGGACGAGGGGGTGGTTGAAGAGGGGTCAAGTGACGAGCGGGCGAGTGACAAGGGAACGCTTGATCGCTGCACCCCAAGTCACTGCCTGGGCGCCATCCAGCACCGACAGCCGGCGGTGCGCTTGGGCTTGAATCAGATTCGCGGCCTGAATGCCGATGCCGCGCGCCGCCTGATTCTGGTTCGCGAACAACAGCTTGAGCTGCGCCGGCAAAATACCGCCCCGCCCGAGAACGAGAACGAGAACGAGAACGAAGTCTTTGCTTTCGACAGTATTGAAGATCTGGCGCGCTGCGTGCGGCTCGATCAAAGTAGCTTGCATGCTCTGGCACGCTCCGGTGCCTTGCAGGTGCTTGGCGGCCACCGCGCGCACGCCAACTGGGAGGTTGCTGCCATCAAGCCGCTGCCGGCCTTGCTTGATGATGTTCGCTTTGAAGAGGCCCCAATCCAGTTGCAACCCTTGAGCGAAGGCGAGGAAATCATTGCCGACTACGGCTCGATCGGCATTCCGATGGGTCGTCACCCGCTCGCCTTGTTGCGCCCGAAGCTGGCGCGCTTCGGCATTCAGCCGGCCGAGGTGCTGAACACCTATCCGAACGCGCGTCTGGCGCGCGCTTGCGGCATCGTCACACATCGTCAAAGACCTGAAACCGCCAAAGGTACGCTGTTTGTAACACTCGAAGATGAGACCGGTGCGGTCAACGTCATCGTCTGGCCGGCGCTGGTTGAAACCTATCGCAAGGAAGTGCTGAGTGCGCGGCTCATGACCGTGTACGGTGTCTGGCAACGCGATGCGGTCAGCGGTGGCGTCACCCACCTGGTGGCGCGCCGAATCGTTGACCATACCGAATTCTTGGGCGAGTTATCGACCCGCAGCCGCGACTTTCATTAAACTCTGTCTAAATGTTCGTAAACTTCAGTTAGCGTCGGCCATGCGCAGACCGATCGAACCTCTTCTGGTGCGCCAGACGCTCATGATCCTCGTCGCACTCCTTACAGGTTGCTCATTCATGATCCCTTCCGCTTCAACGCCAGAACTCGCCCGCAACTACGCCGAGAAGGCCGTCATCTATGGGCTGCCTCTGGTGCTCATGGAGCAAACGCGCCAAACCAGCACCGCCAATATCAGTCGGATGACTGGCACAGCCGCGATCGCCAACACCTTTCGCCATGTTCGGCAACTGAGTAACGCCCGTTCGCGTACGGTCATTCGACCGAATAACGACACGTTGTACTCGGCGGCCTGGCTTGATCTGAGTCAGGGTCCAGTGCAACTGACAGTACCGGCCATCCGTGACCGTTACTGGATCATGCCGCTGATGGACGCCTGGACCAATGTCTTTGCCGCAGTCGGCAGCCGCACTCATGCGTCGGTAGTATCGCAGAGCGGCGCGACCTGGTGGATCGGCCGGTCCACACAACGCCATCTTGTTCCGGCGGGCAGCAACCTCATCGAAGCGCCCACCGATATGGTCTGGTTGATTGGTCGTATCGAGCTGCGCGGACCGGCTGACCTGCCGGCCGTTCATGCGCTTCAGGACGGCTTCACCTTGAGTCCCGTCGTACCCGCACGCAATATTCCGGCGCTTGCCGACAGAGCGCTGCCGCCGACGGTGGTGCGTGACCTCTCGGCAGTCGAGTTCTTCAATCGTTTGGCGACAATCATGGCGGAACAATCGCCCTTACCTCAGGACGCGGCGCCGATTACCCTCTTGGCTGCACTCGGCGTCAAACCGGGTCAACCATTCCCGCCGCAGGACGATACAACCACCACCCCAACGAATCCCAAGCTGAGCCCCGAATGGCTGCAGGCACTCGAGGAAGGCAAACGCGATGCCTTCGCACAGCTTGCCCAGGCAGGGCTGAGCCGGCGTGATCCGAAAAACGCGATGCAATCGAACGGCTGGAATCTGAACAATATGCCAGCGATCGGGCACTTTGGTTCGGAGTACGGCTTGCGGTCGGCTATTGCACTGTCCGGCCTGGGCGCCTTGCCGCTCGAAGACGCCTGGTACCCATCAACCGATTTTGATGATGAAGGCCGTCGTTTGAGCGGTGAGTTTCGCTACACCATGCACTTTACCCGGCAGCAGTTGCCGCCAGCGAAGGCGTTCTGGTCGGTCACGATGTACGACGCCGAGGGCTACTTTATCGATACGCCGACGCAGCGCTACGCGCTGACCGATCGCGATCCCCTGCACTTTAATGAGGACGGCTCACTGACCTTGACGATCAGTGCCAACGCGCCCGCAAGCCCGCAGGAACATCGAAACTGGCTACCGGCACCCGCTGGTCACTTTAATCTCACCATGCGCCTCTACGACCCTGCCGAGGGCGCTGCCGCGGGCACCGAAGGGAATCGCTGGATGCCACCCAAGGTCGTACGTTGAATCAAGTCGTACGCTGATCCGGCATCCCACTATTGTGGCGTTTCACGTTAGCTCGCGTTGACCGCATGCCCCAGATCCCGACACAAATCACGCGGATTCTCCAGGCCGACAGCAATCCGGATCAATCCCTCGGAGATACCCGCCTGCTTGCGATCGGCTACTGGCAGCCGGCCGTGGGTGGTACTGGCCGGGTGGGTAATCGTGCTCTTGGTATCACCCAGGTTGGCGGTGATCGAGATCATCTTGCAGCCGTCGACGAGTTGCCACGAACGCCGTTTGCATTCGGCATCGCTCTCGCCGGCCATCTCGAACGATAGCACCGCACCGCCACTCGATTGCTGCGACATCGCCAGCGCATGTTGCGGGTGCGAAGGCAAGCCGGGATAGAAGACTCGTGCGACCCCGGGTTGTTGTTCAAGCCAGTGAGCCAGCTCGAGCGCATTTGCCGATTGTTTGTCCATCCGCAGCGACAGCGTTTCCATGCCCTTGATCAGCAGCCAGGCATTAAACGCAGACAGCGTCGGGCCGGTGTAGCGAACCACCGGCTGCAATTTCTCGGTCACGTACTGAGTCGAACCCAGCACCGCACCGGCCAGGATCCGCCCCTGACCATCCAGATATTTAGTCGCCGAATGCACAACGATGTCGGCGCCCAGCTCAAGCGGACGTTGCAGGGCGGGTGTACAAAAGCAGTTATCGACCACCAGTTGGACACCATGGCTGTGAGCTATGTCGGCTATCGCCCGAATGTCCGCTACTTCGGTCAGCGGGTTAGACGGGGTTTCGAGGTAGAAGAATCGCGTATTGGGCCGCAACGCGGCGCGCCATCGCTCGGGGTTGCTCAAGGGCACATAACTCGTTTCAATGCCGTACTTGCCGAACAGGCCGAATAACTGAATGGTCGTGCCAAAGACGCCCTGCGAACTGACCACGTGATCGCCGGCTCGCGTCAGGCTCATGAGCACTGACATGATCGCCGACATGCCCGATGCCGTGGCCAGGCAGGCATCAGCACCCTCCAGCGCCGCCAGACGGTCCTGGAACGTTTGCACGGTTGGATTGCCAAAGCGCGAGTAAATAAAACCGGGCGCTTCGTTGGCAAACTTTTCGGCCGCGTGTTGCGCACTCTGGTGCACAAAACTTGACGTCAAAAAAATCGGTTCGCTATGCTCGCCGTAATGGGTCCGCTCAAATCCGGCGCGAACGGCGCGCGTCTCGAAGCCCCATCCATCGTCGCCCACCGGGTCGTCTCTTTCATTACTCATCATCAATCTTCCAAAAAAAAACCCGCTTCAGGACATGCCAAACGGCACAGCCAAAGCGGGTCATCATGACGCTCTGTTTAGCTGTACTTTTTAAGCGCCCGCAAGCCGAGGCAAATCAGCGCTGTAATTTCGATCACATCAACCTGTTGCGAATCATATCCCTATATTTCAAATCATGCCAACTTGGAGGCTTGTTCAGTTGGAGTTCTGTTTTCAGTTGGGGTTCTGTTTCGCGCTCAGTCGGAAGCAGTCGAAAGCTGCAAATTAAGCTGATTCTTGAAGCCCTCTTCCTCCAGCAAGCCCGGATCGAGATGTCGGCGCATTTCGATGGCGTCCAGATAGTCGGAGCTGACGTCGCCGGTCACATAGCGACCATCAAAACATGAGGCATCAAAATTCTTCAAGCGCGGATTGACCTGCGTAATCGCACGCTTCATATCTTCAACGCGCTGATAGACCAGCGCATCGGCACCGATGGCGATCCGGATTTCGTCATCGCTGCGGCCATGGGCGATCAACTCGCTGCGCGTCGGCATGTCGATACCGTAAACGTTCGGGTAACGAACCGGCGGCGCGGCGGAGGCAAAAAACACCTTGTTGGCACCCGAGCTGCGCGCCATCTGGGCAATTTCATAGGAGGTCGTGCCGCGCACGATCGAGTCATCGACCAGCAGCACATTCTTGCCCTTGAACTCGACGCTCATCGCATTCAATTTCTGTCGCACCGATTTCTTTCGCACCGCATGACCGGGCATGATGAAGGTTCTGCCGACGTAGCGATTCTTGAAAAATCCTTCCCGATAGTTAAGCCCGAGCCGCGCTGCCAATTGCATCGCTGCCGGCCTCGAGGTGTCGGGAATCGGCATGACGACGTCAATCTCGCCAGTGCGCAACTCGCCTTCGACGCGGTCTGCCAGCATTTCGCCCATCTGCAAACGGGTGGCGTAGACCGAGGCGCCATCGACCACCGAGTCAGGACGCGCGAAGTAAACATACTCGAAGACGCACGGGTTCAGACTCGGCGAATCGGCGCACTGTTGCGAGTAGAAATTGCCATGCAGATCAATAAAAATGGCTTCACCGGGTTGCACGTCACGAACCGGTCGAAAACCGAGCCCTTCCAGTGCCACCGACTCCGAGGCTACCAGATAGTCCGTGCCCGATTGACGCTCGGCAGCGCCATAACACAAGGGGCGAATACCGAACGGATCGCGAAAAGCAAGGATGCCGTAGCCCGCTATTTCGGCCACACAAGCATACGCACCCTTGGCACGCCGATGCACTTGCGAGACCGCCTTGAAGATGGTCATCGGGTCCAGCGACCGGCCACCACCGGCGGCATTCAATTCATGGGCCAACACATTGAGCAACACCTCGGAGTCGGATGCAGTATTGATATGGCGACGATCACGCCGATACATTTCCTGCGCGAGCTGATCGGAATTGGTCAGGTTGCCGTTGTGCGCAAAGGTGATGCCATACGGCGCATTGACATAAAAAGGCTGTGCTTCTTCGGAGTTGCCGGCGGAGCCTGCGGTCGGATAGCGAACATGAGCAATACCGCTGTGGCCAGGTAACGAGCGCATGTTGCGGGTACGAAAGACGTCGCGCACCATGCCGCTGCCCTTGTGCATGCTGAACGACATGTTGCGCTCGCCGTCGACTTGCAACAGACTGGCGCTCGCCGTGGCGATGCCGGCCGCATCCTGACCGCGATGCTGCAGCAGCAACAAGCCATCGTAAAGCAACTGATTAACCGGTGAGCTCGACACCACTGCAAGAATTCCACACATGTTGCTCTCCGGTTCGGTTTGCGAAACAAGCAGCCAGGGGCCGTTAGATGCGCGCGCGAGTCTGCTTGGCTTCCCGGTCGCTTGGCTTCTAGGTCTGTTTGATGCCGCTTAGTTTTTCGGGCAAATAGGGCTCAATGAACTTCAGCGTCTGATCGAGAAGTGGCCGCGAAAAGGACGATTTCCATGCCGCGCTCTGATTCAGGCCGCCGGCCTTGGCAGCGACCACGAGCACGGTGAGAATCAACAGCGCACGTGCGACGCCGAGTCCGCCGCCAAGCAATCGATCCACGCCCGCCAGCCCGGCCGACTTTGCGCCGCGCGCCAGCAAGCCACCCACCATTCGGGTACCGATCAATGCGACCAGAAATACGACGATGTAAGCCACCCAGGCGTTTTCGTTCAACGCCATCGAGTCGGCCGCGATTGGCCCCAGGCTGGGCACCGCTACCAGCGCAATGATCCAGCCGGCCAACGCAAACACGGTGCGAATCAATCCGCGCCACAGGCCAAAGCCGATCGACACCAACGCGATCAGCGCAAGTCCATAGTCCCAGGCAGTCAGCTCAGGCACGAGGGTTCAAGCATTCACGGCGCGATCAATGCCGAATCGATGCCGGACAATTTGAGTTGGCCACGCGCTTGTTCAGCGGCCTCACGAGTCGGGAAGGGTCCGACCCGAACGCGAATCCGCTCACCATCGGCGGTCTTGACCTTTTCGGTGTAGGAGCGCAATCCGGCCGCCTTGACTCGGGCCGACTGATCGGTCGCGCTCTTCTCCGAAGAAAAGGCACCAGCCTGCAACAGAAAGGGCTTGCCGCTCTTTGACTTCGTACCCGTGGCATCAGCCGTTTTCTTGGCCGCTTCCTCAGCCTTGGTTGCAGCTGCGGCGGCAACACTGGCCTTCTTCTCGGCGGCTTTTTGCGCCAACAGATCGGCGGCGGCCTTGCGGTCGGCCGCGCGTTTTTCGGCAGCCAGTTTTGCCGCAGCCTTGCGCTCTTCAGCGGTTTCCTTCGCCGCTGCTGGCTTGGCCGCTGAACCCAGCGGTGCAGTTGCCTTTTCGACGGCGTCTTCGGCGGCGGCCTTAGCAGAAGAGGCCTTGGGATCATTGCCCGTTTTGGCGCCGCCGGCAGCCGACGGCGGCGAAGACGACGTCGAAGCGGATGGCGCGGACGATGACGTACCGGCATTACCGGCACCGGCTGTTGCCGAAGGCGTACTGATGGCGCCCGAGACTTGTGGCGCACTTGTACCAGCACCGGTCTGGCCCGGTGACGGCAGAGTTTTCAGAGGCGTATCGCGCGACGGAATCTGCACCTTGACCTCAGTTGCATCGCGACGCGGTTCCGAGTCGAGGAACATCGGCAGGCCAATCGCGGCCGCCAGCCCGATTGCAGCCGCACCGACCAGACGGCGACGTGCGCGTTTCTTGTTGGGCAGTGAGGGATCGCCGGAAGGATCCTTGCCCGTATTTTCGTTGGACTTTGCCATGCGTTTTCGGGTTAGCGAATCACACCTTGGGCCTGCAAATGACCCATGATCTGACCGACAGTGATGAAGGAACCAAAGACCAAAATTCTATCATTCTCGGCGACCAGATTCCGTGCTGCAGCAAATGCGAGTGTGGGTGATGCGAATGTTTCGATGCGACGCTCGGGACCGACTACCACGCCTTCCCGTCCCAGCGCCTCTTTGAGCTCGAGTGCGCTGGCGCCGCGGCTGCCCGGCATATCGGCCAGAAACCAATGATCGACCCGGCTTTTCAGATGTCGAATAACTGAGTCGATGTCCTTGTCGCGCATCATGCCCAACACTGCCCAGGTGTACGGAAAGAACCCCATCTGATCCAGGTTCTGGGCCAAGTGCGCAGCCGCATGCGGATTGTGTCCCACATCGAGAATAACGCTGGGTCGGCCCGCCAACACTTGAAATCGTCCCGGCAACTCGACCATGGCTAGCCCCTGTCGAACCGCTTGCGCAGGTACATGAAGCCGATCGCGCAAGGCTTCGAGCGCGGCCAACACACCGGCAGCATTCAATAACTGATTGGCACCTCGAAGGGCTGGATAGGCCAGACCCGAGCGTCGCTGTGCCCGCCCGCCGAACGACCACTGTTGACGGTCGCCGGAGTAGTTGAAATCGCGCCCGAACAGCCACAGGTCGGCGCCGATACTGGCGGCATGATCGATGAGACTTTTCGGCGCGGCCGGATCACTGCAGATTGCCGGGCGACCAGGTCGGTAGACATGCGCCTTCTCCCAGCCAATCGCCTCGCGCGTTCCACCCAGATAATCGGCATGATCAATGTCAATCGACGTCACGATCGAACAGTCGGCATCCACCAGATTGACTGCATCCAGGCGCCCACCCATACCAACCTCGAGGATGGCAACTTCGACTTGAGCATTCTGAAAACACTTCAAGATGGCCAGCGTCGAAAACTCGAAATAGGTGAGCTTCGTTTCGCGACGCGCCGCTTCGACCGCCTCAAACGCGTGCACCAGCAACTCGTCGCTAACCTCCTGGCCATTGACCCTGGCGCGTTCGTTAAATCGGATCAGATGCGGCTTGATATAGGCCGCCACCTTGTAGCCCGCCGCGAGCAAAATCGACTCCAGCATGGCACAGGTCGAGCCTTTTCCGTTGGTACCGGCCACGGTAATAACGGTGCATTCGAGTTTGATGTCGAGCCGACCGGCAACTGCTCGCAGGCGATCGAGGCCCATTTCAATCGACTTCGGATGGACCTGCTCAATGTAGGACAGCCAATCGGCCAGCGTGATGCGGCGAGGCGCGTCAGACAACCGCTTCACTCGGCTGCTTTTGCAGCAAGGCCATCAGCCGTGCCAATTCATCACGCAACTGACGACGATCGACGATCATGTCGAGGGCGCCCTTTTCCAGCAAGAACTCAGCGCGCTGAAATCCTTCCGGTAACTTTTCGCGTACCGTTTGTTCGATCACTCTCGGGCCCGCAAAACCGATCAGCGCTCTGGGCTCGGCGATGACAATATCGCCAATGAAACAGAAGCTGGCTGACACGCCGCCCATGGTCGGATCGGTCAACACCGACAGGAACGGTAACTTCTTTTGTGCGAGCAGGCCGAGCGCTGCGGTGGTCTTCGACATTTGCAGGAGCGAGAACAATCCTTCCTGCATTCGAGCGCCGCCCGATGCGGCAATCGATACAAACGGAACCCGCTGTTCGATTGCTGCTTGCACGCCGCGCACAAACCGTTCACCGACCACCGAGCCCATTGAACCACCCATGAATTCAAATTCGAAACAGGCAACCACCACCGGCAAGGTGCGGATCGCGCCACCCATGACGACCAGTGCATCGGTTTCGTCGGTTTCGTTCAGGGCTTCCTGCAAGCGATCCGGATACTTTCGGCTGTCCTTGAATTTGAGCGCATCAACCGGCAACACCTCTTGCCCGATCTCATAGCGGCCTTCGCCATCGAGCAGCGCGTCCAAGCGTTTGCGAGCCGTGATGCGCAAGTGATGATCACACTTCGGACAAACGTTCTGGTTCTGGTCAAGGTCGGCGCCGTAGAGCACTGCATCACAGGCCGGGCACTTGACCCAGAGCCCTTCGGGAATTTTCTTTGAGTTACCCGCAGCGCGTTTGATTCTCGGAGGCAGGAGCTTGTCGAGCCAACTCATGGTGAGTCCTTGTCGGATGAAGTTTGACTATGCATCAATCGGTATCAGCAGCAATGCACACCAATCAGGCCGGTGCGTCAAGCGCGGCACGAATTTCGGCCATATAAACACCGGCGCGCGTGGTAGCTTGAGCAACATCGCCCTCGTCAAGGACCTGAATCATGCGCGAACCAATGATGACAGCATCGGCCGTTTCGGCCACTGCGCGCGCTGTTTCGGCATCGCGAATTCCGAAACCGACACCGATCGGCAAACGGGTTTGTGCCTTCAGCAAAGTCACACGCCGCGCGACGTCGGCACGATCAAGCGTGCCGCCAGTAATGCCTCGCAACGACACGTAATAAATATAGCCACTAGCCAATGCCAGCACCGAAGCGATTCTCTGCGTTGTGGAGGTCGGTGCCAGCAGGAAGATCAAATCAATGCCGACCGCGCGCGCAGCCAGCGCGAACTGTTCTGACTCCTCGGGCGGATAGTCCACGACAATCACGCCATCAACGCCGACGCTGCAGGCGCGGTCGAGAAACACGGCCGAACCCATGCGCTCGATCGGGTTGGCGTAACCCATCAGCACAATCGGCGTCTTGTTGTCGCGCACGCGGAACTCGGCAACATAGTCGAGCACGTGGCGCAGGCCAATGCCCAGGGCAAGCGCCTTTTCGTTGGACTGCTGAACCGTCGGGCCATCGGCCATTGGATCAGAGAACGGCACACCGAGCTCGATCACGTTGGCGCCGTTCGCAACCAGAGCGTGCATGATCGGCACCGTCAGATCCGCGCGCGGATGGCCTGACGTGATATACGGCACCAGCGCGGTTTGGCCGGCCGCAGCCAATTCAGAAAAACAGGCAGCCAGTCGGGACATCAGAAACTCAATCCCGAACGTTCTGCAACCGTGTGCATATCCTTGTCACCGCGCCCGGACAGATTGACAAGGATGATCTGATCCTTCGGCAAGGTCGGCGCCAGTTGCGTCGCGTACGCAATCGCATGCGCCGACTCTAGCGCCGGAATAATGCCTTCGATGCGGCAGCATTCGTGAAACGCCTTCAGCGCGTCGTTATCATCAATCGCCACATAACTGGCGCGACCGGAATCCTTGAGCCAGGCATGTTCAGGGCCAACACCCGGATAATCCAGACCGGCCGACACCGAGTGCGTGTCAATGATCTGACCATCATCGTTTTGCAACAGATAGGTCCGGTTGCCATGCAACACACCCGGTGTACCCGCCGATAACGACGCCGCATGTTTACCGGTGGCAATACCCTCACCGGCCGCCTCGACGCCAATCAGTTTGACCGCCTCGTAATTGATATACGGGTAAAAGATACCGATGGCGTTCGAGCCGCCGCCGACACAGGCCAGCACATAGTCCGGTTGCCGACCGGCGCGCTCGGGCATCTGTGCAATACATTCATTGCCGATGACCGACTGGAAATCGCGCACCATCATTGGGTAAGGATGAGGACCCGCGACCGTGCCAATTATGTAGAAGGTATCGTCGACATTGGTGACCCAATCGCGCATCGCTTCATTGAGCGCGTCCTTCAGGGTCTTCGATCCCGACTCAACCGGCACGACCTGCGCACCCAGCAACTTCATGCGATAAACATTCTGGGTTTGTCGCTTGATGTCTTCCGAGCCCATGTAAACCACACACTTCATACCGTAGCGGGCCGCAATCGTTGCGGTCGCCACGCCGTGCTGACCGGCGCCGGTTTCGGCAATGACACGGGGCTTGCGCATACGTCTGGCCAGCATCGCCTGGCCGATGGTGTTGTTCACCTTGTGTGCGCCGGTATGATTCAGGTCTTCGCGCTTCAAGTAAATCTGCGCGCCCCCCAACATTTGCGACCAGCGTTTGGCGTGGTAAATCGGACTGGGGCGACCGACAAAGTGCGCGAGCTCATCGCGAAACTCGGCGACAAATTCAGGGTCGTCCTTGTATCGGTCATAAGCCAGGCGCAATTCCTCCAGCGCATGCATCAGCGTTTCAGCAACAAAAATTCCACCGTAGGGGCCAAAATGGCCTCGGGCGTCGGGCAAGTCGTAAGGTTTCATCAAGTGTTCCGGGATTTCGATCGAGCAGCCAACGCATCCTGCTCCAGCACGCGGCTGACAAACTCGGTCATTTTCTGGGGATCTTTTCGGCGCGGATCATCGCTTTGAATACCGCTCGACACATCAACATAGAGCGGCGCAGTTTGCTGAATGGCTTGCGCGACCGTTGCCAACGTCAGGCCGCCGGACAACACATACGGTGCGTCGGTTGCAGGCGCAATCCAGGACCAATCAAAACTTTGGCCACTGCCGCCGTATCCGGCGCTAAAGGTATCCAGCAACAAGGCTTCAGCCGTCACATATTTAATTTTTGATTCTAGCAAATCGGTCCTGCTGCGCATTCGCACGGCCCGCCAATACGGGGTATTGCCGGCTGCGCTTTCACACTGCTCACGAGACTCGTCACCATGAAACTGAATGACATCCAGACCCAGCGCATCGCGCAGTTCGTGTACCTGTTCGGCAGGCTCATTCACGAAGAGGCCCACACATCGAACGTAACTCGGAATATATCGGCGCAACGCCAGCGCATCGGCGCGGGTCAAAAACCGCGTACTGCGCGGGTAAAACACCAGCCCGATTGCGTCAACGCCAAGCGCCACCGCCGTTGTGATATCGGCGGCGTCAACCAATCCACAGAATTTGATTCGTGTTCGCATGGCAGGTTAGGAGGGCAAGGCGGGCTAGGACCAGATCAATCCGGGCGGTGGCTCGGGCCATAAGTCCATGGCCAAATCGTCTGCGTAGTCTACGCCGCTCAAGTACAGTCCGTCGGCGGCAAACGTTGCCGCACCGACTCGGCGATCGCGTGCGCGCAACACGCTGGCGATCCAGTCGATTGGCTGGCGTTGGCTACCGACTTGGAACAGCGCACCGACTAGATTACGAACCATGTGATGCAAAAACGCGTTGGCTACGAATTCGATGGCAATCAACGGACCGGACTCTGTAAAGTTGATCGACTGCATGACGCGGATGGGCGACTTCGCCTGGCATTGCGAGGATCGAAACGACGAAAAATCATGCTCACCCAACAGGTGTTTTGAGGCCGCATTCATCAGAGCAACATCGATCGGTTGATGTACAAAAGTCGCACGTCCTTCGAGCAAGGGTCGACGTACCCGACCTTGATAAAGCAGGTAATGGTAGCGGCGCCGTTGGGCGCTGAAGCGTGCATGAAAAAGCGCAGAGACCTCAGTGGCAGCAAGCACCGACAGAGTCGCAGGCAAATGTGAATTGACACCTCGAATCCAGGCTTGCAGCGGACGCTGGGCCTCGGTATCAAAATGAACCAACTGGGTCACAGCGTGGACACCCGTGTCGGTTCGCCCGGCACAAATAGTCGATATTTTCTGACCGGCAATGGTCGACAGCGCAGCCTCGAATTGATCTTGCAGGCCGATGCCACCGGGTTGCGTTTGCCAACCCGAACCAGCGCGCCCGTCGTAGGACAAATGCAACACCACTCGCGGCATAGTCTGGGTTCTGAAAATAAAAACGGGGAAGGCTAGCTTCCCCGCGAACTATCCCTGGCTGGGGATTAGGATATTTTCGAAAGCATCGTTCGTGCTTTCTGTTGTTGATCGGTATCACCGCCCTTGACCACTTCCTGCAGCAATTCGCGCGCGCCTTCCTTGTCGCCAATCTCTTCATAGGCCGAAGCCAAATCGAGTTTGGTGGCCATCTCCTGCCAGCGTGCCGCATCCGCCGTCGGCGGCGGCGTCATGGTCGACGGCTGCAAATCGAGGCCAATCGCGGACAGATCGATACTTTGACCATCGGAGGCAGATCGACCGGAGTCAATACGCTCAAGCGAGGGCAGATCGATGTTCAAGCCGCCAAAATCATCATGCAGATTGTCCTGCTTGGGTGGTGAAGACTTCGCACTCAGACTACCCATATCAAGCGACGGCAAATCAAACTTGCCTTCAACGGCCTTTGACAATTCACTGACCGGGGCAGCGCGCGCCGCTTTGCCCTTGTCAATTTCGGCATCAAGATCGAGCGCGAAATCGAGCGAGGGCATCTCTTCGGGTGCAACTTGTTTGGCAACCGGGGCCGCAGGGATTACCGGCACCGCCATTGACGCCGCTGCCGACTTCGCCTGACTCGCGGCCGAAGCTACAGAAGCCAGTGCACCGGCACCCAGAGCACCCGCCGCCATCGCACCGGACGCGACCACACCCGAGGAAGTTGGTGAAGCACTCGAGCCGTGCGCGCTTGCACTTGACTGCGCCGAGATACTGGCGGCCGATTGAGTTGCTGCCGATTGGCCTGCTGCCGATTGGGCCGAGGCCGGTATCACCGGATCAACCCGGGAAACTTCAGTCACCGAACCGGTCGCAGCCTTGAGTGGCGACTTACCGGTGTACAGCGGATTTTCCGGGTCAATGGCCAAGCCCAGAGTCACCACTTTGGGCCACTCTTCATTCTGCCCGGCTGTCGCGGCATACATATCGGTTGCCAGCGTGCCAAATGCCTTCGTGTCCTTGCGACCTGCGTAAATCTCGAGTAACTTCAGGCGAATGGCCTGACGATCGGGTTGCTTCTTCAGCGCTTCGCGCAGAATCTCTTCGGCTTGTGCTTCCCGGCCGTAAGCGATGTACACCTCAGCTTCGGCGATCGGATCCACCTCGGTGGAATGAACGTCGGCAGCGGTATTGCGCTGGCTGGTAAACATGCTGTTGTTGGTATCAACATTTTGACCACCCGTGGTACCGAACAAGGAGTTCTGCGTGAAGCCATCGGCCGCAATCAGGCTGTCTTCAAATTTCTCTTCGCGCTTGCGTCGACGCATCGCGTACCACCCATAACCCGCGCCCAGCGCCAGAATGGCACCCAGCCCGGGCAGCACCAGCGGATTGCCCAACAGGTCGTCAAAGAAGCCGCCGCTCTCGGCAACCGCTGCCGGTTTCGGCGCGACTTTCTTTGTCGCATCCGTGGCAGCCGCAGAATCCGGCTTCATTGACTCAACCGGCTTGGAAGCGTCGGCTATCGGGCCATCCACTTTAGGTGCGTCGGCCTTGGTCGTGTCAGCTTTCGGAGCATCGACACTGACCGGCGGTTTGTCCGTCGGGGGTTTATCCGTCTGGGATTTGTCAACTTGCGGTTTTTGCGTCAGCGCCTTGTCAGTAGCCGCTTTCTCGGCCGCCAGCTTGGCATTGGCTAACTTTTCGGCCGCCTCAGCCCGGTCAAGCGTAGCTTTTTCGGACGCCGCCTTGGCGGCCGCTTTCGGATCCGGTTTCGCGATCGCGCCGGCAACCGTAGCACCGCTCTTGGCGGCATCGACTTGCTTTTGAAGATCAGCCAATTGCTTGTTCTTCATTTCAACAAGCTTTTGCAAATCAGAAACATTCTTCTCGAGTTCGCCGACCCGCGATTGCGCTTCCTTCACGGCAACATCGGTAGCCACTTTGCGTTCAGCACGCGCGTTTTTGGTGGCCAGTGACTTACCGGCTGCCGTGGCTTCGACATCATTGGCGCCACGAGATAACTTGAGCTGATCGCCCTTGCCAGCACCCTGCGCACCATCTTCCACTTTCGCGCCGACCTTGCCCGACGCCGACTGACCGGCTTTCGCGGCCGGTACTGATGCGGCAGAAGCAGCCAGACGCGACTTGTAGCCCGCGAAGTTCGCCGACTTGGCACGTACTTCGGTGCGCGCCTCACCAGCATCGATTGCGGCAATGCTCGAGCGCTCAGGCAGATTCAAAGTGCTGCCTGCGCGCAGTTGATGAACACTGCCGAAGAACGCCGATGGGTTGGCTCGGTAAATCGCAACGATGGCCTGATCGAGCGTCACATCCGACGGCTTGCTGCGCGCAGCAATACCAGCCAGCGTATCGCCGGGCTTGACCTGCACCGAGCCTGTCGACCCGGCCGCACTGGCCTCAGACGATGGTGCGGCAGCAACGGGTGCTGTTTTGACATTGCGTTCGCGCACATTCGGTGGCGTTGGCTTGGTGACGCGCTTGGCGCCCGAGCCAGCGGCTGCGGGTGAAGGATCTCGCGCCACTGGTTCTGCCGCAGGCACTGGCGGCACGGCCTGCTGTGCTGGTGCCGCTGATTGCGCCGGTGCAGGATTGGTATTCGTGCTCGCCGGTTCAGCAGCAGTCTGTGGCAACGGTGCAACGACGGGTGCTACCGGTGCGGCTTGCGCGGTCTGCGTTCCCTGCGTATTGTCTGTCGTTGATTCACGTGCCAACTTCAGTTCGGGCGGATCAAGCAGAAAGGTATATTCGCGAACAAATTTACCGGTGGCCCAGTTCAGCTCGAGTAACAAATCTACAAACGGCTCGTTCAGTGGCTGCACCGACGATATGCGCACCAACGCCTTGCCATCCGGGCGACGGTCGACTGCAAACTTGACGTTACCCAAGGCAGCGTTGTATTCGAGTCCAGCCTGTTTGAACGCTTCAGCCGGGGCCAGTCGAACCGAGAGCGAGTTCGCTTCTTCCTTGCTCAACGAGGTGATTTCCACTTCGGCTTTGAGCGGTTGACCCAAGGCGGACTGAACGGTCAAACGACCGAGTCCGGCTGCATGTGTCAATGGGGAACCCGCTGTGAGGGCCAGGGCCACCGCAATGGCTAGCTTTCGCGGGGCAATCAAAAACTGACTTATATTATTTGCTTCTAACTTGGAAGCCACTGTATTCCCCAAGGCTGCTCCTTGATTTTTTGAGAGTAACATCAACCACTTATACAGGCAAGCTGATGTCGATTCACGAGCTGTGAGTGAGCAATATTCGCAACATCCGCCGAAGCGGCTCGGCCGCGCCCCACAACAATTGATCGCCGACAGTAAAAGCGCTGTAGTACTCCTGTCCCATTGCAAGCGGCCGAACCCGGCCAATTGCGACGTGCATACGACCCGTAACCGCAGTCGGCGTCAGTTCAACCACACTGGCTTCCTTATTGTTCGGTACCAACCTGACCCATTCGTTGCCTGACGCAAGCACGGATTCTACGTCGGTTATTGATGTCGATTGCCGCAGCTTAATCGTTAATGCCTGGCTGTGACAACGCATGACACCAATTCGCACACAAATACTTTCAACCGGAATGTGTCCGGAACCTGATTTCGGTCGTCCCAAAATCTTGTTGAGTTCAGCGTCGCCCTTCCACTCTTCTTTGGAAATACCGTTCTCGAGGTCCTTGTCGATCCACGGAATCAGACTGCCGGCCAGCGGCACACCGAAGTGTTCAGTCGGATAGGAGTCGGCGCGCATGGTCGCCGCGATCCGGCGATCGATATCGAGAATCGCCGAGTTGGGGTCGGCCAACAGATCGGCAACCGAGCGCTGGCTGTGGCCCATTTGGCTGATCAACTCGCGCATATGCTGCGCTCCGCCCCCTGAAGCGGCCTGATAAGTCATGGCGGTGACCCACTCGATCATGTTCTCGCGCAGCAGTCCGGCCAGCCCCATCATCATGAGACCGACGGTGCAGTTGCTGCCGATGAAATTGCGGCTACCGGCACTCAGTTCACGCTGAATCATGTTCAGATTCAACGGGTCGAGGACGATAACCGCTTCATCGTGCATGCGCAAAGTCGAAGCCGCATCGATCCAGTAACCCTTCCAGCCAGCCGCCCGCAATGGGCCGAACACCTCGGTTGTATAGTCGCCACCCTGGCAGGTAACGATCGTGTCCATCTTTCGCAACGCTTCGATCGATGTTGCATTTTGCAGACGGTCACCCCCACGCGGCGCATCGCCGCCAATGTTCGAGGTGCTGAAGAACACCGGATCAATATGATCAAAATCGCGCTCAGCCTGCATCCGTTGCATGAGCACCGAACCCACCATTCCGCGCCAACCGACCAATCCCACTTTCATCATGACGTGCTACTCCCGAAATTCAACCAAAACCGTGCGTCACCTGCGCTGCGGTGCCGCTGCGGTGCCGCTGCAGGGTCACTGCAGGGTCACTGCAGGGCTACTACGGGACCACTAGAGAGCCGCAACCACCGCATCGCCCATCGCAACCGTACCAATGGTCTTTTTGCCCGCTTCCGCAATATCGGCGGTACGCAGGCCTGCGGCCAACACGGCCGCGACGGCCCGCTCGATCCGTTTGGCAACTGTCTCCTCGTTCAATGAATAGCGAAACAACATCGCCAGCGACAAAATGGTCGCCAACGGGTTGGCCACACCCTTGCCGGCAATGTCTGGCGCTGAACCATGGATCGGCTCGTAGAGTCCAAAGCCCTTCGCATTGATCGACGCCGACGGCAACATGCCGATCGAGCCGGTCAGCATCGACGCTTCATCAGACAGGATATCGCCAAACATATTGCCCGTCACGATCACGTCAAACTGTCGCGGATTACGCACCAGTTGCATGGCGGCATTGTCAACGTACATGTGCGACAGCTCGATATCGGCGTAATCGGCGTTCTCGGCATGCACCTGGGTCACCACGTCGCGCCAGAGCTGCGTGGTCTCGAGCACATTGGCCTTGTCGACCGAACAGACCTTGCGCTGGCGCTTGTGCGCCGCCTGAAACGCACTGTGCGCAATTCGACGGATCTCCGGCTCGGTGTAGCGCATGGTGTCAAAGCCCTCGCGATCGCCGGCCGCGTTGACATGAATGCCACGCGGCTGCCCAAAGTAAATGTCGCTGGTCAGCTCGCGCAGAATCAGAATATCGAGGCCGGCCACAATCTCCGGCTTCAGACTGGAGGAATGCGCGAGTTCCGGGTAAACAATCGCTGGTCGGAAGTTCGCAAACAAGTCGAAGTGTTTGCGCAACCGCAACAGGCCCTGTTCGGGCCGCATCGGGCGGGGCAGCTTGTCGTATTGGGGTCCACCGACTGAACCGAACAAAATCGCATTGGCGGCCTCGCAGACTTTGAGGGTCGCCTCGGGCAGCGGATCGCCAGCGGCGTCGTAGCCGGCGCCACCGACCAGCGCGCTCTGGGTCGTGACGCTAAAACAGGATTCGCTGGCCCCGCCAATAACCCCGCCACTGACCCCGCCACTGACCTTCTCGAGTACGCGCAGCGCCTGCTCAGTAATTTCAGGACCGATGCCATCGCCCGGCAGAACCGCAATTCGAAACTGTTTGCTCATCATGTTTCCGATCAATACCCAATTTTTCCGACTAATGCCAAATGTTGTCGACCCAAACCCAATGTCTTCGAATGTATCCAAAAAATTTGGCCCGACTTGCGGAACAAGCCGGGCCTGGAAATTCCCGTCGTTCCGTAGTTCAGCCAGGCAAAGTCTTGGTCAGCCAAGGCTGAGCCTTCAGATGTTTGTCTTCGAACAAGCGAATCTTGTCTGCACTTTGCAGGGTCAGTCCGATTTCATCGAGTCCATTGACCATGCAATGCTTGCGAAAAGCGTCGACTTCGAATGAAAAGTTGCGGCTGCCAGAGGCCGTGCTGATCGTTTGCGCCGGCAGATCGAGAATCAGCTCGAAGCCGACAAATGCGTTGTTTTCGTTGAACAGCCAATCAACCTCGGATTCACTCAGAACGATCGGCAGCAAGCCATTCTTGAAACAGTTGTTGTAGAAGATGTCAGCAAATGACGGCGCAATGACAATCCGAAAGCCAAAGTCATCGAGCGCCCAGGGCGCGTGTTCACGCGACGAGCCGCAGCCAAAATTCTTGCGTGCCAGCAAAATCGACGCGCCCTTGTAGCGCGACTGATTCAACACAAATTTCGAGTTCAGCGGGCGTCGAGTGTTGTCCATGCCCGGCTCGCCCTTGTCGAGATAACGCCACTCATCGAACAGGTTAGGGCCAAAACCGGTTCGCTTGATGGACTTCAGAAACTGCTTCGGAATGATGGCGTCGGTATCGACATTGGCGCGATCCATGGGCGCCACCAAACCGCGATGTATTTTCAGGCTTTGCATAATCAGAGTCGCCGAATATCGACAAAGTGGCCAGCAATGCCGGCCGCAGCCGCCATCGCGGGGCTGACCAGATGGGTTCGACCACCGGCACCTTGCCGACCCTCAAAGTTGCGGTTCGAGGTCGAGGCGCAGCGCTCGCCTGGCTCAAGC
>JANLTP010000108.1:0-11752 GCA_031363055.1 Burkholderiales bacterium
ACTACAGGTGTTGATACCGCGGTCGGCACGACTACAACTGCCGCCGTTGGTGGCGATGCCGCGACGGGTGCGGCGGTGACTGGTGCAGCGGTGACTGGTGCAGCGGCGACCGGCGTTGCTGCGGCAGGCTCAGCAGCCGGAGTGGCCGCAATGACCGCCGATGCCCCGGTAACGACGGGTTGTACAACCGAAGCGGCTGGTGCCGGTGCCGGCGTTGCAACGGCAGAGCCACCACTAGCAGTCGCGTCGCCCGAGGAAACAGGTGACGGATTTGATGCCGCTGAAACCGCTGTTGCGCCGTCATTATTGGGGCCGCCGCCGCAGCCCGCCAGCGTCATGCCCAACACCACAAGCAGCCCGCCGACAGGCGCTGACGAGCAAACAGAAAAAAGCGATCTGTACATCAATAATTTCCCGCAGACTGCAAAAATAAACCGATTGGACGAACGATCCCGTTAAGGCCTACACCCGCGTTTTAGTAGCGGTCCGGCGATCACCCTCGCAAACCCTATTATCACCACATGTGTAGAGTGTCGGCATTTCTACCGCTTTCGACGGCCTTCATGCAGGTCTGCCAAGACGATCTTCCGAGCTACACCGTCTCGGTCCGCGAACTCTGCGAGTTTGCCGCCAAGGAGGGGAGTCTCGACGTCCGCTTCACCCCATCACCGAGCGCCCAGGAGGGCATCGCCGGTCACAAGTTGCTGGCTGCTCGACGGGGGCCGTCGTACCGCTCCGAAATCGCGCTCGGCGGTCAGTTCAAACAACTGCGAGTGCGTGGACGCGCCGATGGTTACGACGCCGAACGCAATCTGCTCGAGGAATTCAAGACCTTCAAGGGTGATCTGACGCGTCTGCCCGCCAACCACCGAGCACTGCATTGGGCGCAGCTCAAGGTGTACGGCTGGTTGCTATGCGAACAATCGGCATTGCCGGAGTTGCTGCTCGGGCTCGTCTATTTCGAGATTGCCAGCCAGCAAGAGACCAGCTTCTGCGAACGCGTGACGGCGACCGAGCTCAAGACTTTTTTCGATTTACTGTGTGAACGCTTTTATGCCTGGATACTGACTGAACTGGCGCATCGGCATAACCGCGACCGCGCGCTCGTTACGCTGCGCTTTCCTCACGCTGACTTTCGTCGCGGGCAGCGCGCGATGGCGGCCAACGTGTTTCGCGCGGCCCGCTCGGGTCGCTGTCTGTTGGCACAAGCGCCGACCGGTATCGGCAAGACCCTGGGCAGCCTGTTCCCGCTACTGAAGGCTGCGCCCGAACAACGGCTCGACAAGATTTTCTTTCTGAGCGCCAAAGGCACCGGCCATGAATTGGCCCTGCAGGCGATCCGCCGAATCCGCGAAACCGAGCCGGCCTTGACGCTACGCTGCCTCGTACTGGTCGCGCGCGAAAAAGCCTGCGAGCATCCCGATAAGGCCTGTCACGGCGACTCTTGCCCGCTGGCGCACGGCTTTTATGACCGATTGCCGGCCGCCCGCGCGGCCGCTGTTTCGATCGGCGAGTTAAACCAGGCCTCGTTGCGTGCGGTCGCACTCGATCATGCGCTCTGTCCTTATTATCTGAGCCAGGAACTGGTGCGCTGGAGCGATGTCGTCATCGCCGACTACAACTATTATTTTGACTACAGCGCATTGCTGCATGCGCTCACGCTGACCAATGCCTGGCGCGTCGCGCTGCTGGTTGATGAAGCACACAACCTGATTGACCGCGCTCGCGACATGTACAGCGCCAGTTTGTCACAATCGGATTTGGGTCAGATCAGGAAATCGGCACCACTCGTCTTGAAGCGACCACTCGAGCGTTTGAATCGAGCCTGGAATGCGCTCACCAGGACACAGACTCAGGCGTATGAGACGCAACCGCGACTGCCACAGGCGCTGATGCTTGCGATTGCTGCCGCGACCGATGCGATCGGCGATCTCCTGTCTGAACCGGGCGAGAAACCCGACCCGACCTTGTTGCGCTTTCACTTCGATGCGTTGTATTTCATCCGCATGGCTGAGCATTTCGGCGATCACTCGATCTTCGACGTGCAACTGCATCCAGACCCTATCAATTCGGGACGACGCCGAATCCTGACCACCCTGTGTATTCGCAACGTCTTGCCAGCGCCGTTTCTAAAGTCGAGATTTGAGGCGGCTCATAGCAGTGTGCTGTTTTCGGCGACCCTGACGCCCGCGCATTTTTATACCGAAACGTTGGGGCTGCCTGGCGATGTCACCTGCATCGATATCGAGTCGCCTTTCGATGCCTCACAGTTGAAGGTACAGATCGTCAGCGACATTTCAACCCGTTACGGGCGCCGCGACCAATCGCTGGCGCCGATCAGCGAATTGATGGCGCGCGAATACGACCGACGGCCGGGAAACTATCTGGCCTTTTTCAGCAGCTTTGACTACCTGCAGCAAGTGCTTGGCCGCTTCGCAGCAGCGTATCCGCAGATCCCCGTCTGGCAGCAATCGCGCGGCATGGGCGAAGTCGAACGGCACGCGTTTCTCGCGCATTTTTCGCCAGACGGGTGCGGCATCGGGTTCGCCGTTCTGGGCGGCGTTTTTGCCGAAGGCATCGATCTGCCCGGCCAGCGCTTGATTGGCGCTTTCATCGCGACGCTCGGACTGCCGCAGTTCAATGCCGTCAATCAGGAAATGAAGCGACGCATTGACTCGTTATTAGGCGAGGGCTATGAATACACGTACCTGTTTCCGGGCCTGCGCAAGGTGGTGCAGGCTGCAGGACGGGTCATTCGGACCCCCTCAGACAGGGGCCAGATATTTCTGATCGATGATCGCTACGCCCGGCCTGAAGTTCGCGCCTTGCTACCCGCCTGGTGGGCGCAAGGTTAGCGCATCGGAAAGAACGACACCGGCGTCATCAGGCGATTCTCCTGCACTTCGAGCGCCCCCAGGTTGGCACTTTCGGCTGCGTAGGCCAGCCATTGCGGATCGGCCCAGAGGGCGGCTCGACGCCGTTCACGATCGCCCGCGTTCTCATAGGTCCAGATGTGCATGTACTGATTGACGTTGCCCGTTTCCGTGACCATATAAGCGAGCGGCTGGCCCAAATGCTGGGTCTGCGGACCCTTGCCGAGTTTTTCGTACAACGCCAGATGTTTGCCCAGTGTGCCGGGTCGGCAGGTATAAGTTCGAACGTCGAGCAACATGAATATCTCCTGTGACAATATGAATAGGGACGGTACGTCAATGCGGTGCCTGATCGCATCAGTAACAGCAAGCGTACTCTACACCGCTCAAACGCTTTGGCGTCACGCGCTGCCAAGCCCGCGCAGCAACCGGTCGGTCTGGGTTACCATCAGCGCCGTTGAACGAGTCGGCCTTTTCAGACTATTGCGCCTTGGAGACACCGGAATACGAACGAATGGATCGCGCCGAGGACCATCTCTGGTGGTACCGGTCGTTGCACACTTATCTGCTCGACGCGTTGTTGAGCAGTACCGCGCCGATCGGTGTGAAAGACGGTGTGCCAAACAGTGTGCCGAACAATGTACCTGGCAGCGCGCCGGTGCTGGACGCGGGCTGCGGGTCAGGCGGTTTGCTGCGCGCGCTGGCACAAGCCAACCCGCAAAGCATGCGAATCGGCCTGGAGCGCTTCGAGCCCGCGGCGACACGGGCGAGGGCAAAAAGTGATGCCGCCATCGTGGTCGGCACGGTGAACGCCCTGCCGTTCGAAGACCGCAGTTTCGGCGCCATTATCTGTGCCGATGTGCTCTATCATCGCGATGTCGATCCGCCCCGCGCGCTGCGTGAATCGTTGCGTTGCCTGTTGCCCGGCGGCCTACTGTTGATCAACGTACCGGCCTTTCAATGGCTGAGCTCTTATCACGACCAACGCGTGCATGGCGCGCGGCGTTTCCGCCGTCAGCAACTCACGCAGCTTCTGCAGGATGCGGGCTTCACCCGCATTGCGATGCACTACTGGAACAGCCTGTTGTTTCCGGTCATGGTCGCGCGCCGCTTGCGACCAGCCCCCGCCGATACCGTCAGTGACGTCGGCGCCTTGCCGCCCGCATTGAACGCGATCCTGACCGCCATCGTTGCCCTCGAGCGCCGGATGATTCGCCTCGGTCTGCGTTTTCCGGCCGGCGGATCGATCCTGGCGGTGGCCCGCAAGCCATGACCGCCAATCAACGTCGCTACGCACTGTCCTTTGTCATCCCCGTCTACCGGGGTGCCGACACCGTCGCGGCGGTGGTCGATGCGATTGCAAGCTTGCACGTCGACGGCGGCCACGAAGTTATCCTGGTCAACGATGGTAGCCCCGATCACAGCGCGCAGGTGTGTCGCGAGCTGTCGCGCCGCACCGACATTGCAGTGACGTTTGTGAATCTGTCGCGCAATTTCGGCGAGCACAATGCCGTCATCACCGGACTGCGATACAGCCAAGGTGACTATGTGGTGACGGTCGACGATGATCTGCAAAACCCGATCGCAGAAGCCTTTCGCCTCTATCAACATGCGCGCGCCGGCGACTGGGATGTGGTCTATACGCGCTACGCCCGCAAGCAACACGCGGCCTGGCGCAACCTCGGCAGCCGCTTTGCGAATTGGGTCGGCGACTGGCTGCTCGATAAACCCAAGGGCTTGTATCTGTCGAGCTTTCGCTGCATGAATGCGCTGGTCGTGAGCCACGTCATCCGCTATCAAGGCCCGTTCCCTTACATTGACGGCTTGGCCTTGCAAGTCGCCGGACGGCTCGACAGCATCGAGGTTGAACATCAGCCCCGGCATCACGGCCGCAGCAACTACACCTTGCGCAGGCTGGTGCGACTTTGGCTGAATCTGTTTGTCAATTTTTCGGTCAAACCGTTGCGGGTCGCCACCATTGCCGGCTTGATCTTCGTCGTGTTGGGCGCCATTGGAACCGTGGCCGTACTCGCCGAAGCGATGCTCGGTCGCACACCCGCCGGCTGGGCCTCGCTGACGGCGGTGACGCTTGTGCTCTCGGGTGTGCAGTTGCTGATGCTGGGCGTTATCGGCGAATACCTCGGGCACATTGCACTGACCGCCAACGGCAAACCGCAATCGGCGGTGCGTGAAGTCGTCGAGCCGGCGAACCGAGACCCCGTGCGGGATCAACCGCGAGACCAAACTCAGGATCGGTCGCGAGACCAGACGCCGACCGCCGCGCGCGACGATCGGTCAGTGCCATGACCAAGCACCATGCCGCCCTGATGGCCGCAATCATCGGCGGCATCTTCGGCCAACTGTTGCTGAAGGCTGGCTCGGTCGGTGCGAATGACCTATGGACGCAACTCGCGCGAGCGCCGACCTGGGCCGGACTCGCCTGTTATGGCGGCTCGGCGATCCTGTATCTGGTGGCGCTGCAGGTCATTCCGGTATCGATCGCGTTTCCGAGTGTTGCCCTGAGTTACGCGGTCATCGCCGTCATTGGCGCAGTCTATTGGCAAGAGCCGGTAGGCTGGCAGCAAGCGCTCGGTATCGCGCTAATTTTCGGCGGCGTGGTGATGCTTTATCGGCATTAATCCGTCTGGCATTAATCCGATTGGAATTGATCCGATTGGCAAACCGCCGTGATGACTGTGAAGACGCGCGCCACTTGGGCGTCGGTCAATTGCGGAAACATCGGCAAGCTCAGCACTTGTGCCGCCGCCCGTTCGGTATTCGGCAAACCACCTGGGCCCAGTATGGCGTCGGCATAGCCGGGTTGCCGATGGGCGGGGTCAGCGTAATGGATCGCCGTGCTGACGCCCTGGGCCTGCAGGGCGGCACGCAGGCGATCGCGCGCGATGCTCGCGACGACGTACTGGTGGAACACCGGCTCGGTCGCGGTCACTCGGGGCGGCAAGCGCAACCCGGAATCGATCAGGGCCGAGTCGTAGCGCGCTGCAATCCGCGCACGACGCTGGTTATCACGATCCAGATACGGCAGCCGAACCCGCAACATGGCGGCGTGCAACTCGTCCAGTCGGCTGTTGACGCCAGGCATCTGGCTCACGCGCGTGCTCTGCCAACCATACTGACGCAGAGCCCGAACGCGCTCGGCCAGTGCCGTATCGCGGGTGGCGACCATGCCACCGTCACCAAAGGCACCGAGATTCTTGGTCGGGTAAAAGCTGAAGGCGGCGACATCACCGACACTGCCCACGCGTTGGCCCTGCCAGCGCGCGCCATGGGCTTGCGCGCAGTCCTCGACAAGCCAGGCACCGTGACGGCGCGTGATTTCAGCAATGGCATCGAGCGCAACCGGTTGGCCATACAAATGCACGACCACGACCGCCGCCACGCGCCGCCGGGACAGGGTGTCGGCCAGATGTGAGGGGTCCATGCTGTAGCCGCCCGCGCCGATATCGACCAGCACCGGAATCGCGCCGGTCATGGCAATCGCGGCCACCGTGGCGACTGCCGTATGCGAAACCGTCGCAACCGCATCGCCGGGCTTCACGCCGAGCGCGCGTAGCGCCAAGGCAAGCGCGTCAGTCCCGTTGGCGACACCAATGGCTTGCGATACGCCGAGGTATTGCGCAAATTCACGCTCGAACGCATCCACTTGTTCGCCCAAAACGTAATGGCCGCTGGTCATGACCGATGCGATCGCGGCATCGATTTCGCCACGCTGCTCGAGGTAGGCTGCACCCGGTGACACTTGCGGTACCGGTAGGTCATCCTCTGACATCGAGGCCTGGCCGAGGGTCATGCCAATTGGGCGATATGTTGGCGGAAGTATTCGAGGGTGTGGCCGAGGCCATCGCGCAACGACAGGCGCGGTTGCCAGCCACTCAGGCTGCGCAACAGTTTGTCATCGGCATAATAATCGCCGACATCAATGCGGCGGCGGGCCGCCGGGAATTCGCGCACGACATAGCGACCACCACCATTGGCCGCGATCAGCGCTTCGGCCAACTCAAGCAAACTGACCGGCGGGCAGCCGCCAACGTTGTAGAAGCGACCGGCCATCGAGGGCTCGGCTGCGGCCAGAAATGCGTCGACAGCGTCATCGACATAGGTCAAATCGCGCAGTTGTCCGCCGCCCCAGACTTCGAACGGATGGCCGCGAATAATGCTGCTGATCCAGATGCCCAGAAAGTTCTGCTTGGCGTCACAAACACGCATCCGCGGACCGTAGGTGTTGGTCAGGCGCAAGGCGCAGGTGGCGAGGCCATGCACCCGGTTGTACAACAAGTGATACCCCTCGCCGGCCAGTTTGTTGAAACCGTTGATATCGACCGGATTGACGCTGTGCGATTCATCGACCGGCAGAGTTTGTGCCACGCCGTAAATCTGGCGCGTACTGGCATAGACAATCATGGCCTCGGGCGCATGGGCGCGACAGGCTTCGAGCAGGTTAAGCTGCGCCGCCGCATTGATCGACAGATCGGTATGCGGATCGATCATCGAGCCCTGATGACTGGTCTGACCGGCCAAATTGAAGATCGTCTGCTGATCGCGCACGACGGCCGGCAGTACAGCGGCATCGCGCAGGTCGAGCAGATCAACCCGCACTCGCGAGGACATGTCGCCCAGATTCGCGAGATCGCCGCCATGCCCCGGCAGCAGGTTGTCAATGACCCGAACATGTGCACCGAGCGCAACCAATCGACGGACGAGGTTCGAACCAATGAAGCCGAGGCCGCCGGTTACCAGAACGTTGCGATTGCGCCAATCAAGAGCATTAAATGCTGAATTCACCATGGATGCGTAGTTTAGCCGCAACGCGAAATCGGCAAGTGTCAAGAATTGCTAACAATGTGAAATTTAAGCTCGCCAGAACATGAAGTGTTGAATCGGAATAAGGTGCGTTGAATCGAATCAAGGTGCGTTGAATCGAACCACGCGAGTTGCTTGCACCTGCCCGGCACCCTTGATGACATCGGTCGTTCGCAACCATCCGGTCGTGCGCTGCAAAAGCGCGACGAGATCGGCGCGCTGCTGCTCGCCATCGGTCAAGATCCAGTCGCCTGCGGCCGGCATGATGGCCACCGCCGGCAATTCGACCGACGACAAATGGTTACAGACGATATCGAGCCGCTGACGGCTGCGAAAGCGCTGTTCGCGACCGAGCTCGAGCCGCGCTCTGGGCATGGTCCGCAACAAGCCTTCAGCGTAATGGTCGAGCACGCAGGCGACTTCAGGGTCGATGACGAGGATACGATCACCCGGGCGGGCCCGCTCCGCAATCATGAGGATACTGTTACGCCAGGGCCGTTGTTCGGCACGACCGCCGACGTAGGCCAGATTGGTGCTGAAAAACACGCCCAGCAGTGCCGCTGCTACAGGCCAGCGCCAGGGATTGCGCCAATCGACCGTCACGATCGCGCAACCGAGCAGGATTGCCATGGGCACCCACAGCCAGAGGGCGGTACGAGTCAACAGCACTGATTGAACGAGACCGGCCAGCACCAGCAGCAGGGCGCCGGCAAGTCCCATCACACCACCGATCGCCGTCACGTCCGCGCGCTTTCGCAGGCGCCAGGCACCGCTCGCCAGAACCGCAAACACCAGCCCGGCCAATGGGGCCGAGTACGGATAACTCCAGGGCAATGTACCCAGCGCCCATTGCCTGACCACCTGCGACAGCACGCGCAGATCCAGCGACGAGGGAATCCAGGCAAGGCCGGCCCGATTGGTCGCCAGCACCTGCGCCGCGGCCAGTATTTGCGGCAGACACAGTAAAGCCGTCAGCGCGGCGGTGGCGGCCCAAGTCAACCAGTAGGGGCGCCCGGCGCGCATGGCCCAACCAAAGTACAAACCGGCGACCGCCAATGCACCGATAAACGCCATCGACGTGGTGTGGGTATAAAAAGCCGCCACGGCAGCCAGCACCATCGGCAAGATGCGCCACAGAAAATCGTTGCGGCGCCAGTGACCAGCCGACCACGCGCGGGTGGCGCTCACAAAGGCCGACAGGGCCATGGCGATCCAGCACTGTTGCAACGCGTACGGGCGGATTTCAAGCGAGAACTCCAGGCCGAGCGCTGGCAGCAACCAAGCCACGGCGGCCATCGCACCGGCCAGCGGCCCGGACAGCCTGCGCGCCGCTCGATAAACAAAATAGGCCGCCACGCCCGACAGCAACAACGAGAACAGGCGGCTGGACGCCTCTGAATCGCTGGTCAGACGAATCCAGCCCCACAGCGCGGTGTAGTAGAGCGGCGGGCTCGATTCGAGCCGCCAGCCTTCGCCCCACAGTTGCGCGAGCGACAAGCGGGCGTGATAAAGCGAGAACGCTTCGTCAATCCAGAGCGCCGGCAGGTTGACGAGTGGCAGGCGCACTATCAGCAGCGCAAACGCGGCCGCGATCAAACCCGTAAACAGGTAGGCGGATCGGCGCGGCACGAGCACGTTCGATGGTTCTGAAGGCATTGGCCGGGTTGGTTGAGACTTCAACGAATTTGCACAGCCGCAGCTACCGCAGGTTGCGGCGGAGCTTTTGGTCGCGATAGAGCTTTTAAATGGTGCCGGCTACAAGAATCGAACTCGTGACCTTCGGTTTACAAAACCGCTGCTCTACCAACTGAGCTAAGCCGGCATATGAATTTCCGGGTGGAGCCGGAAGGGGTTGAAATTTACTTGATTCTGGTCAGTTTGGCACGTCCTCGCGAACCATTGCGACCGCCGGTTCGTTGCCCCGGGCCAGACGGCTCGTTGGTCGGGTCGGGTGTGTCGTCTTCTGTCGACACGGCGTTGCCGTCGGCGGCGGGAACAATGCTCGCTTTATCTTTGGTCGGTACCGTCAATTTGGCAGGTACCGTCAATTCCGGATTGATTTCACTGACCCGCTTCGGCACCGACTTCGGTCGCGGCGCGGGCAGGCTGGAGATGGACGCCGTTTTCTGGACCGAACCCGGAGTCGGGCTGGCGCCTGGGCTGGAAACAGGACTGGAAATTGAACCGGAAATCGGACCAGAGACGGGACCAGAGACCGGACCAGAGACGGGACCGGAAACTGCTCTGGCGCCTGGTTTGGCCATGGCACTCACGGACGGTGAATGCCCGAGAATCGGCGAAACGCGCGGGTCACTTTTCGACGCAAGCGAAGGCGAAGGCGAACGCAAAGGCGAATGCGCCGACTCGGGATCATCAGCGGAAGCGGGCTCGCTGAACACTTCGGCCAGCGGCTTGGGTACTTCAAAGGCCATGCCGTGGCCATTCTCGCGTGCATAGATCGCGGTGATGTTTTCGACCGGAATCGACAGCTCGCGCACGACACCACTAAAGCGCGCATGGAAATGCACGAGGTCGTTACCGAGGGTCAGGTTGTTGGTCGCGCTGACCGACAAGTTCAGAACAATTTCACCGGCGCGGACGTGCTCGCGCGGCACCACCGTACGCTCGTCTACCGACACCGCAATGAACGGCGTGAACCCGTTATCGTTACACCATTCGTAGATCGCCCTGATCATGTAAGGACGTGTTGAACTGGCGGTCATTTTCACTCCTTCAAGGCTCATGCATTACTGGGTTGCGAACAGAGCGGCATCAGCGAAATCGCCGGGATCAGCGGCATCGGCAGCATCGGCAGAGCATCCGCTCTTAGCGACGCATGACCTTTTCCGACGGCGTCAAAGCTTCGATGTAGGCCGGTCGCGAGAAAATGCGTTCAGCATAGCGAAGTAACGGTGCCGTCGTTTTGGGCATTTCAATGCCGTAGTGATCGAGGCGCCACAGTAACGGCGCAATCGCCACGTCGAGCATCGAGAAGTCCTCGCCCAGCATGTACTTGTTCTTCATGAAGATCGGTGTGAGCTGAGTCAGACGATCCCGAATCTGCAGGCGCGCTTTCTCCATCATGCGACCGGTGTCCTTGTTGTGATCGCGGCGCTCAAGCATTTGCACATGGACAAATAACTCGCGCTCAAAATTGAACAGGAACAGGCGCGCGCGCGCGCGCATCACCGGGTCAGCGGGCATCAGTTGCGGATGCGGAAAACGCTCGTCAATATATTCATTGATGATGTTCGATTCATACAGAATCAGATCACGCTCGACCAGGATCGGTACCTGGCCATAGGGGTTCATGATCGAGATATCTTCCGGCTTGTTGTACAAGTCGACATCTCGAATTTCAAAGTCCATGCCCTTTTCGAACAACACAAAACGGCAGCGCTGGCTGAACGGACAGGTGGTGCCTGAGTACAGGACCATCATGGTAATAATCTCCCGAAAACTTGCGGTAAGTGTTCTAGTACAGTAAGTGCTCTAGTACATTTTGTGCAGAAAAATGCACTACTTGACGTCTTTCCAGAACACCCGATTCAGGTTCCAGGTAAACACACAGAGCAGACCCAGGAACAGCAACACCCAGACACCCATGCGGGTCCGGGTCTTGGCTGAGGGATCGGCCACGTAGGTCAAAAACGCCACCAGATCGGCGATGGTGTCATCGTATTGGGCTTGCGAAATGGCTCCTCCCTCGGCCTTGCCCAGGGTCAACGTGCTGCTTTCGTGGCCGCCGGCCAAGGCCAGCTTTTCGGTTTGCTCGCTACGATTGCCGGCGGTATCAAACTTGACCGTGGTTTTGGCGAATCCGGTGACATCGCCCTTGTCGTTCTTGCTGGCGTGAACCTCTTCAAGCGTGGCGCCGCGCGTACCTTGCAGCTCCCACAACGCATGTGGCATACCGACGTTCACGAACACCGCATTGTTCCAACCGGTCGCACGAGTGTTGTCTCGGTAATAGCTGCGCAGATAGGTGTACAACCAGTCCGAGCCGCTACCGTCGTGTGACGAACGGGAGCGCGCAGTCACCGACAGGTCGGGCGGCA
>JANLTP010000141.1:0-32470 GCA_031363055.1 Burkholderiales bacterium
CTGAACTCGAAAATAGCCACCGTCCAGAAGCGTGCCTGCGGCTTCAGGAATCGCGACAACTTCAAGATCGCCATCTACTTCCATTGCGGTGGTCTCAACTTATTTCCGGCCAGGCCGACCCACGGAATACCCGGATGAACCACATATACTACGTCTGCAACACAAACTATTTCTCCGTCCTATGACTACAGCCACCGAAAAAGCGCTCAATGTTCGGCTGCCTTCCGAACTGGCCTCAACGGTCGAAAGCCTGACGAAGGTAACCGGTCGAACAAAAAGCGCTCTGACGGTCGAAGCCTTGGAGGAGTACCTGAAAATTCAGGCTTGGCAGATCGGTGGCATCAAGCAGGCGATCGCCGAGGCTGACCGCGGCGAGTTCGCAATCGAGGAATATGTCGCTAACTTCTTTGCGAAATATGACTGTTAAGTGGCTGCAAAGTGCTCTCGATAAGCTCGCCCAAATAGCCGACTACATCGCCTTAGATAACCCAGTCGGAGTGAAATCATTCGTTCAGGAAATCCGCAAAAAGAGTAATTTGCTTGCTGACTTTCCGATCGTTGGTCGAGCTGGTCGCGTGCTTGGAACCCGCGTCCTGCGCTTCGCTGAGCGCGACCAAGTCGTCGTCGAGTTTCAAGCACCATATTTGCGCCGCTCCATACGCGCTGTCCATTTATTGAGTTCAAGCGAATTCCAACTCCCGTCGGGAGCCGAGTTTACCTGTGTCGCAGCATCGAATTGAACGACAGAAAATAGTCACATGAACTATCGGAAAAGACAACCTCGAGTATTTGTCATAACGAGTCGGACTCATGCCTGCTCCTGGATGTCGGTTTTTGGGTGACTCCCTTCGAGGATGCAGCCGCCCACAGCCGACGAGCACTGTTATTGGTCAGGCGTAAGTCGTGCAGTCGAATAACTCGACATGAATTCAGCAAACTTGAAGCGGTCCGCGAACGATTCGATCGTTATGCTTGATCCGACTTTCACGGAACAGCCATGACCTCAGGAAAAGCCAAGCATTCGACGCACAAAACGTTGTTCAAATCGGTTTGCGTGGTGAGTTTCGAACATCTTTTTTTCAATCCGACCGGCACAGGTACTTAAATATTGAGATACCAAGGCATCGCCTTCTTCAGGCCGTCATTCAATTGAAAGTGCGGCTGGTAGCCGAGCAAACTGCGGGCCTTCTCAATGCTTGCCAGGGAGTGTCGAACATCGCCGCTTCTGAACGCCTGGTATTGCGGTACGCAGTTAGCCAGATGTGCGAACTGCGGCATCAAAGTATCTTTGATCATTGCAAATAATTCGTTCAAGCTGGTTCGATGGCCGACGGCAACGTTGTAGATCTGATCAAGAGTCTGCGGGTCGTTGGACAACGCCGCCAGCAGATTCGCCTGAACCGTGTTTTCAATATAGCAAAAGTCGCGACTGGTCTGACCATCGCCATTGATGATGACCGGCTCGCCGTTGACCATACTGGCGATCCAGCGAGGAATCACGGCCGCGTAGGCACCGGCGGGATCCTGTCGGGGGCCGAAGACATTGAAGTAGCGCAGGCCAATGGTTGGCATGCGATAGGAACGTGCAAATACCCCTGCGTACAACTCGTTCACATATTTCGTGACCGCGTATGGCGACATAGGGCGACCAATGAGGTCTTCCATCTTCGGCAGATCCTCCTGATCTCCATAGGTGCTGCTGCTTGCGGCATACACGAATCGGCGAACACCGGCACCTTGGTTGGTGTCGCGGGCCGCGATCAGCATGTTGAGAAAGCCGTCAATATTGGTTGCGTTGGTACTGATCGGGTCGACGACGCTACGCGGGACGCTGCCCAGCGCCGCTTGATGCAAGACAATCTCGACTCCGTCGCAAGCCTGTTTACAGTCATCCAGATTTCGAATGTCGCCATTGATGAATTTGAATCTGGACCATTGCGCCGGCAACACGAGGCTTTCGACTTCGTCAAGGTTTCGTTGGAAGCCGGTTGCCAGATTATCAAGGCCAACCACGTTCTGATCGAGTCGAAGCAGCGTTTCGAGCAAGTTGCTGCCGATGAATCCGGCCACTCCAGTGATTAGCCAGGATCGCTGTTCCTTTTCCAAGGCGGTGTTGATTATTTCGTCGGGAGTCATGTGTTTGGGAGGCAGCCTGGAAAAAGGGTGAATGCAAACAGCTTGGTCACGTATTTTAAGGCGGTGGCTATTTATCGCAATGAACGCAATTGGCTCTCAGCCGTTATTCACGGTCAGAACGAGGCGGCCGCCGTGCTTCAAACGCATTTGGATTCGCTTTTCTCGTAGTTAGTACTAGACGGTATCTAATGCCGCCAGCTTGATCGCCTCCCTGGCCGGCTGGGCCTTGCCTTGGGCATCGAAGCTAAACATAGCGACTAAAGTAAAGCCGCATAACCGTTTCAGCGTCACGTTCGGTTTTAGCCATCTCGCGAAGCATCGCTGCACAGAGTCCAGCACGGCGCCGAGCGTTTCGAAGTATCGGTTGTGGGTAGCCAGGCGGCGCGTGAGTTTCCGGACGCGCTCGATCGGTGCCCATTGCGGGCTGTACGGCGGCAGGAATAAAAGCGTGAGCACGTGGGCATACTTGTTCAGTAACGCTGCCAGAAGCTTGGCGTGGTGGTACCGGGCGTTGTCCAGTACGATCATCATGCGTTTGCCGCGCGTGCGTCAGCACCGGGTCTTTGACTTCTGGGGCGATCCACATGCGGCAGCGGCTGCCGTGTTGCTGGAAGTGGCATTCGTCCAGACTCCAAAGCTCAATGTCCTCGCGCTTTGCCAGAAGGCGCAGTTTTTTTAAACGCTGCCACCAGCGTCGGATCGGACTGAGCGACTTGGGGCCGGGGCTTGCGCAAGCGAAACCCCTTGCGCAAGCGAAACCCCATTTGCCGGAAGATGCGCTGACACTGGCGTACGCCCAAATCGACTTGGTAGCGCTGCTTCAGGTGAGCCGAGAGCAACTTGCCGTCCCACAGGTGTCCGACGTGACCGAAATCCGAGGCGTCTCGGCGCAGATCGCGTTCGATCGCAGCCCACTGCTTGGCGTCCAAACACGCCGGGCGTCCGGGCCGCTCGCCTTCTCGCATACCCTCCAGACCATGTTCCTCAAAGCGTTTGACCCAGCGCTGAACCGTGCGGCGGTCTTCGCCGAACAGATCGGCAATCTGTTGGCAACTCTGACCCCCGGTCAACAGCAGCAAGCCGTGCAGTCGATGATCGTAACGCGACTCATCGGAGCGGGCAATCTCTTGTTGAATGGCAATCCTCATGATCTCGGGGTCAGCAATCTGAAGCTTTCGCATCTTCGCTCCTCAATGACATTTGGGAGCTTGGATTGTAATTTATCTATGCGGCACTATTTATGTCGTAATGTTTAACGAGCTTGCGTGGCCCGCGAAGCTCACGCATCGCTGCCACGTCATCTCCCACCAAAAGACGAGACCTGAGCACTCAGCGTGCAGCGATCGGCTGCCGAGACGCGCGGTTAGCCAAGGCACAGGCATAGCCGGTAAGTCGGTCAGGTCGCAAGCTCGACGGCATGGCTACGACACCGAATAGAACCGACCGCACTGAAGATCGATGTGTAAGAAACTACCAAAAATATAATTGCATCCAACAAGTCAAAATGAGCTACGATTGTTAAAACTAATTAACGAACATTTGTGAAGGGTTCCATGAATCATAGGCCTGCGTTATTGTCACGACGCTCAGGCCTTTTTTTTGGAAGACGTCTACTGGTTGCTTTCAGCCAACCGGCGAATCGCGAGCCCAGTGAGCAGTTGAAGTCTTGGATTCGAGAGGGTGATTTGCTTTTGTTCAAAGCCTTTTGATATTGAGGTCGGTTGAGCACCAACAAGAAATAAAGACAATCCAACATGAGCGTGCAATGTGCTCATTAAAGACTATTGGGGTGACACATGCACGGCGTCATTTTGTCGAGTATTCGTCTGCGTACTTTGGTCTTGACCATAGCCGCGATTCTGCTCTTTATCGGCATCAGCAAACTTCGAGACATGCCCCTCGATGTCATCCCGGAATTCTCCCCGTTAACCCTGAGAGTCAGCACCGAAGCGCTCGGGCTGTCCACCGCTGAAGTTGAGTCATTGATTACGGTGCCGATGGAAGCCGATTTGCTCAATGGCGTGCCGTGGCTGCGCTCGATCGAGTCGGATTCGATCACTGGCTTGTCGTCTATAGAAATGTTCTTTGCGCCCGGGACCGACCTTCTGAAGGCTAGGCAAATGGTGCAGGAACGACTGGTTCAGGCGCACGCGCTGCCGAATGTTTCCAGTCCGCCGATTCTGCTGCAGCCCGTGTCCTCGGCAAGTCGAATTTTGAACATCGGTCTGAGTTCAAAGACCATACCCATGATTGAAATGTCAGTGCAAGCGCGCTGGACGATTGTGCCGCGTCTGGTCGGCGTACCTGGCGTGGCCAATGTTTCTGTGTGGGGGTTGCGCAATCGACAACTTCAAGTGCTCGTCGATCCCGCGAAGCTGCATAACAATGGTGTAACGCTAGAGCAAATCGTCAAGACGGCAGGAGAGTCGGTATGGGCGTCACCGCTGACTTTTCTGAATTCTTCTACGCCGGGTGCTGGCGGGTTTATCGATACGCCTAATCAACGACTGGGCGTTCGCCACATTTCGCCGACGATTACGGCTGAGAGTTTTGCGAAGATACCCGTATTTGGCACTTCAGTGGCGTTAGGCGACGTTACACAAGTCGTTGAAAACAGCCAGCCGCTGATCGGCGATGCGGTCCTGAAGGATGGTCCGGGACTTATGCTGGTGGTTGAGAAATTTCCAGGCGCAAACACGATCGAAGTGACGCGCGGCGTTGAGGCGGCGCTGGTCGAGCTTAGCGCGGGCATGAAAGGGATTGAAGTTGACACTTCAATCTATCGGCCAGCAAGTTTTATTGAGCGGGCTACCAGCAACCTGTATTCGGGGCTGATGTTCGCGTATCTGTTTATGATTGTTGCCGTGTTCGCATTGCTGGGTCGCTGGCAGGCAGCGTTGGTCGCCGCTTTGACGATCCCCTTGTCGCTGGTGGTTGCGGGCTATGTGCTCAATTTTCGCGGTGTCAGCTTGAATATGATGGCGGTGTCGGGCTTGTTACTGGCCGTCTCTGCAATCGTTGACGACGTCATACAGGACGTCGAAAACACTTTGCAACGATTAGGCCAGACTCGAATCAAAAGCACCGGGTCTTCGCTTGAACTCATCGTCAAAGCGGCGCTTGAAGTGCGTTCTCCGCTGTTCTATGCGACTACCATCATGTTGCTGACTGTGGTACCGGTATTGTTCATCAGCGGCCCGCCTGCGGCATTTTTTGAGCCGTTGATCTGGTCCTATATCCTCGCCGTGCTCGCGTCCATGTTGGTTGCGCTAATGGTAACCCCGGCATTAAGCGCGCTGGTGCTGAGTCGCTTTCCTGCTGGCGAGCGTCGGCGAGTTGATTTGGCTGCGCCGCTGCAGCGAATCTATGTTCGCCTGGCTTCGACCCTCAAGCGGTCGACCTATCCGACCTATCTGCTGGCGCTGGCCGCAGTGATTGGCAGTTATTACCTGTGGTCACATAACGAACGATCATTGATTCCGACCTTTAAGGAAACCGATGTGTTGGTCGAGTTTACGTCGACACCCGGGACTTCGCTGGTTGCGATGAACAGAACCACCACTGCGCTGATTCGCGAGATGCGTGCGATCAAGGGTGTCCGAAATGCTGCGGCACATGTTGGACGCGCGATCCTCTCTGACGAAGCGTCTGACGTAAATTCAGCCGAGTTGTGGGTCAGCATCGACCCCAATGCCGACTACACGGCGACCTTGACCGCCGTTGAAGCGGTGGTTGATAACCACCCTGGAATCGACGGCGAAGTCAGCACCTTTCTTTCCAAGAAGATGAGAGAGGCGCTGACCGGCGGCGAAGATCAAATAGCGGTTCGCGTGTATGGCCATGACCTGAAGACGATTCGGGCAAAGGCGGAGGAAATCAAGGAGATCCTCTCCAAGATCGACGGCGTCGACGATCCAAAGGTTGAGGCTCCCGATGATAAAACAACCATCGAGGTCAAAGTGGATCTCGACAAGGCACGTGCGTATGGCCTGAAGCCGGGCGATGTCCGTCGTGCGGCGTCCGCAATGGTCGCAGGAATTACAGTGGGCGGTCTGTTTGAAGATCAGAAAGTCTTTGATGTCGTTGTCTGGGGAGCCCCGGAGATTCGGGCCAACGTTGAGAGCATTCGTGATATGTTGATCGACGCCGAAACCCCCAAGGGTACCCAGGTCCGGCTTGCCGACGTGGCTGACGTGCGTACCGTCTCTGCGCCCGGAGTGATCAAGCGTCAGGGCGTGTCGCGCCGTATTGATATCGGTGCAAATGTAATCGGTCGCGACCTCGCCTCGGTATCGAGGGAGGTTGCGCGCCGGATAAAGGACGTGGCGTTTCCATTTGAGTATCACGCCCAAGTGCTTGGCGAGCATTTCTCGCGGCGATCCGCGATAAAGCCATTGCGCCAGTATGCTTTAGCAGCGGCAGTCGTTTCCATCTTGATATTGCAAGTTGCACTGGGAAGTTGGCGGCTTGCACTGCTATCGATCATCAGTATCCCGGTCACCCTGGCGGGTTGCCTGCTGGCGACCGTGATTGGCGGCGGCACGTTGTCGCTCGGTACGCTGCTCGGCTTCGTTGCAGCACTTGGGCTGTCTGCACGCAACGGCATTACGCTGGTGCATCACTTCCATTACTTGGAACGGGTAGAGGGCATGGCGTTCGGCGCTGAACTGGTTGAACGGGGTGTTCTTGAACGGTTCAGAGCGATCATTGCGTCTGCTGTCAGTGTCGGCCTGTTCTTTCTGCCATTCCTGGTAATGGGCAACGTTGCCGGGTTGGAGATCGTTCATCCGATGGCTGTGGCCATACTGGGCGGCGTTGTGACTTCGACCATTTTGACTTTAGTTACCGTCCCTTCGATGTACCTGCGTTTCGGTGCTGGCGCGGCCACAACAGGTGCCTTGGGCTTGAGCTCCCAGCCTGCACAGTCACTTAACTCTCAACCGTCACAAGGAGCTAGCTGACATGAGTAATCGTAGCCAACTGTTTCATTCGGTTTTGGTTGGACTGTCCATCGGAATAGGACTTGCCACAGCGCCGGCCACGGCGGCGCCGGAGGCAAGGGCCAACATAAAGAAGGACCGTCCGTCCATGGTTGAGGCAATCGACGGTTCAAAACTCAAGCGTGTGATATTGACCGAAAAAGCCGCCAAGCGGCTCGATATTCAGACCATCGAAATGCTCAGTGAAAAGCCCGGTCAACTGACGGCTCCGTACTCCTCGTTGATGTATGACCCGGCTGGCGGCACTTGGGTCTATACGGTGCCAAAACCCTTTAATTATGTGCGTCACGGTGTCGTGATCGAGACGATCAAAGGCGAGAAAGCGTATTTTAAGGAAGGTCCACCGGTGGGCACGATCGTCGTGACCGTTGGAATTGCTGAGTTATACGGGACCGAAAAAGGCATCGGAGGTAACTGATCGTCACGGAGATCTGAGTCATGATGCGATGGATTGTCAGTACCTGTTTGCGGTTCCGATTTGTCGTGGTGGCCCTTGGGCTGTCGCTGGTCCTTTTAGGGTCGATGCGGCTGCAGGACTTGCCGGTCGATGTATTTCCGGAGTTCGCGCCAACCAAGGTCGAAATTCAGACGATCTGCCTTGGTCTGTCCCCGGCCGAGGTTGAGGCGCTGGTGTCGGTTCCACTTGAACAGGCACTCGCCGGAGTTCCTGGCCTTGCTCAGTTGCGGTCAAAATCGGTCACGGACCTGTCCTCTGTGGTCTTGCTTTTCAAGCCCGGGGTAGATGAATTACAGGCGCGACAGTATGTGACCGAGCGCGTCGCCATTGCGACCAACAGCATGCCGACCTGGGCCGCGCCGCCGCATATCATGCCGCCCCTTTCGTCGACCAGCCGAGTTATGAAAATTGGCGTCACATCGAAAGACAAATCCGTCATGGATCTTTCGATGCTTGCTTACTGGACGATCAGGGCAAGATTGCTTGGCGTGCCAGGCGTTGCCAACATTGCCATCTGGGGCGAGCAGCTCAAGATGCTGCAAGTGGTCGTCGACCCGGAGAAGCTGGCCGCCGTTGGCGTAACACTTGACGAGGTCCAAGAGGAGGTTTCAGACGCACTCGATGTGGGATTGCTGCGCTATTCCAAGGGTGCGCATATCGGCACTGGCGGTTTTATCGACTCGCCTAATCAGCGAATGGAGGTACTACACACGTCGTCGGGTCAGACGCCTGAGTCGCTGGCGAAAGTCACGATTAAAGCGCGCAGCGGCAAACCGTTGTTGCTCGGGGAAATTGCGAATATATTGTATGCACCACCTGACATGATCGGTGACGCGGTGATCAATGATGGTCCGGGGCTTATGCTGATCGTCGAAAAATTCCCGTGGGGCAATACCCTCGAAGTGACCCGAGGTGTGGAGGCTGCGCTCGATGCCATGAAGCCAGGTCTTCCGGGCGTCGAGATCGACACCAAAATTTTTCGGCCTGCGACGTTCATCGAAGACTCGATCCGAAATCTCTCGCATGCGTTAGCCCTTGGCTGTGCATTTGTCGTAACGATACTGGTGCTGTTTCTTTACAATTGGCGTGCTGCGTTGATTGCCGCGCTGGCGATACCGCTGTCCCTGCTTGCCGGTGCTCTGGTGCTATTCATGAGCGGCGCATCGGTGAATACGATGGTATTGGCCGGTTTCGTCATCGCCCTGGGAGGGGTCGTCGACGATGCCATCATTGACGTTGAAAATATTATGCGGCGACTGCGCGAACAATTGAGCCTCAGCAGCAATCAATCAACCGCAAAAACCGTTCTCGAGGCCTCGCTTGAGGTTAGGACACCGATCCTCTACGCTACCCTGATCATTGTTGTGGCCGTGACGCCGGTGTTCTTCATGCAAGGGCTGTCAGGCGCATTTTTCAAACCGCTCGTTCTCGCCTATGTCTTGGCGATGCTGGCCTCGATGGTGGTCGCGATAACCGTGACACCTGCCTTGTGTCTGATCATGTTTCGCAATCGGCGGCTTAAAGGCAAGGAGTCGCCGCTGGTTGTCTGGTTGGTGCACTACTACGGCAAACTGCTCGAAAAAGTAACCCAAGCGCCTCGCATTTCGTATGTCGCGGTAGTGCTGGTCACGCTTTTCGGCATCGCGATTTGGCCTCTACTGGGTCACTCCTTGCTGCCGGACTTCAAGGAACGTGACTTCTTGATGCACTGGGTGACTGAGCCCAGCACATCGCATCCCGAAATGATTCGCATTACTACCCGAGCCAGTCGCGAATTGCGCGCGATTCCAGGGGTCCGCAATTTTGGCGCACACATCGGTCAGGCGTTCCTCGCTGATGAGGTCTACGGTGTTTATTTTGGAGAGAACTGGATCAGCGTTGATCCGAGCGCCGATTACGACAAATCAGTTGCTTCGATCGCGTCGATGGTCGATGGCTATCCGGGCTTGTACCGCGACCTCCAAACTTATCTTAAAGAACGGATTCGCGAAGTTTTGACCGGCGCTGGTGAAGCTATTGTCGTTCGAACCTACGGCCCTGACCTTCAGGTCTTGCGCGACAAGGCCGAGGAGATTCGGCTGGCAATGGCCGGCATCGAAGGGGTCGTCAGCCTGCACAAGGAATTGATGGTCGAAGTTCCGCAGATTCAGGTCAAAGTAAAGCTCGAGGAAGCACAGAAGTACGGTCTCAAGCCGGGCGATGTTCGCCGAGCGTCGGCGGCCATTGTGGCAGGCAACGAGGTCGGTGATATCTTTTCTGGCGGACGCACTTACGATGTGCACGTATGGAGTGACCGCGAGTCGCGCCATAGCCTAAACGCGCTCGAAAAGATGTTGATCAATACGCCAACCGGCAAAACTGTACGTCTGTCCGAAGTGGCCGATGTCCGAATTGCGCCGACTCCAAACAGCATCAGTCGCGAGGCAGGCTCTCGGCGCATAGACGTTCACTCCAACGTTTCTGCGAACAAGGATCTTTCGTCGGTCGCAGAAGAGGTACAGCGACGCATTCAGAAGATCGATTTTCCGATCGGTTACCGAGCGGTGCTGCAAGGCGAATACGCCGAGTTGCGGTCCGCGCGCAATCGAATGTTCACCTACACATTGGGCGCAGTCTTCGGCATTCTCCTGCTTCTGCACCTTAGCCTGGGCCATTGGCGGCTCGCCGCGATGAGCTTTCTAACGCTGCCGTTTGCATTGGTCGGCGGAATATTGGCCGCCTATGCAGGTGGCGGCATCATCTCTCTCGGATCGTTGGTCGGATTTCTCACGGTGTTGGGCATCGCGGCGCGTAATGGCATCATGATGGTCAGTCATTTTCAGCATCTCGAGCGGCTCGAGGGCGAGAAATTTGGACTTGCCTTGGTCCTGCGCGGCGCGCGCGAGCGGCTCTCCCCGATTCTAATGACCACCGGTGCGACTGCTCTGGCTATCGTGCCGTTGGTTATTTATGGAAATCTGCCCGGCCATGAAATTGAATATCCGATGGCAGTCGTTATTCTCGGTGGTTTGATTACTTCGACCTTTCTCAATCTCTTCATCATTCCTGTGCTGTATCTTCGGCTCGGTGAGGGAACGGCGGCGACTGAGGTGATTGCCGCGCAGCCGCAGATGACGCCGCAGCAAGCATGAGCATCTGCATCATCAGGCCGCATTGCAAGACTATTGCGTTCTTGCAGCACGGTTGCTGTCTGATTAGGTCAAATCAGCTTTATCAAATCTGTGCGAAAGTGAAATAACATGAAGAAAACAACGATATTAGTCGCGGCCTTGATTGCCGGTGGCATTCCTTTGCATGCGTTCGCAAATGAGAAGTTCGAAAACGTGCGTGTGTACTTCGAACAGAATTTGCAAGACAACGACGCTGAAGTGAAATTCGAAGCAACGGGCGGTGACGCCGGTCTCGCAACCTTGAAGGTTACCGCTCCGGACGGGCGAACGGTTATCGACTTCAGGGCGGCGGACTCTAAACTGGGTATGCGCCACCTGATACTCGAGTCGCCCGAACCCAAGAACGACGGCCAGGTTCAGAAAGACTTCCCGGCGGGCGCGTACAAATTTTCAGGCAGCTCGGTTAACGGTGCGGTTCTTGAAGGACAAGCGACCCTCAGTCACGCTTTGCCGGCGGCGTCGTCGTTCGTACGACCTGCGCCCGATGCAAAGAACATTCCGGTCAAAGGACTCAAGCTCAGTTGGGGGGCCGTAAAAAACCTGTCCTCGACCGTTGTCATCATTGAGCATGCACGATCGGGTCGCGAACTTAAGGTGAACTTGCCGGGCGATGCCACCTCGTTTTCAGTGCCCGACGGGTTCCTGAATCCTGGCACCGCGTACAAACTCGCCATTGGGACCGTCATGGAGAACGGCAATGCTTCGTTCATAGAAACCCAGTTCACGACATTGGCGCAAAATACCGGCGGTGCCAAGGACCCTGGTGCGGATCCAAAGAAAGCTGCGGCAAAGACGATTACCGAGGAAGAGGCCAAGCAAATCGCATTCAAGGCAGTGCCTGGGAAATCGGCTGACGTGACGATCGAGAAAAAGCTTGGTGCAAATCGCTATGTCGTAGAGGTGATCACCCATGCGGGCAAGGAAGTGGACGTGGTCATTGACATGGCAACCGGCAAGGTGCTTGCCGTTGAGAAATAGTCGATCGATGAGATGGATACCATGAGGATCAGGAATCGAGCGTTGGCGATGTTTCTTGCGCTTGTGTTTTACGGCAGCGCAAATTCTCAGACGGCCGCGCATGTGGGTAAAGAAGAGTTCGGCCTGACGCCAAAGCAACTGGTTCAGTCTGTCGAGAAGGTTGAGGCAGAAATTGCCAAATGCATGCGCACCCAGGGATTTGCATACGTCGCCGTTGATTACGAAACCGTACGCAAAGGGATGAACGCTGATAAGACACTTCCAGGGGTCAGCGAGGAAGACTTTGTGAGCAAGTACGGATTCGGAATTACAACAACGTACACCGGTCAGCCGATGCAACTGGTGGCTGGCTATAGCCCTGGTCGAATTGGATTGGGAGAGCGCAATATCAGTATTTTCAAAGGACTTTCGGCGGTAAGCCAAGTCGCCTACAACCGCGCGCTATTTGGCGAAAATCCGGAGGCAACATTCGCGATCGCACTTGAGCGAGAGAATTTTTCGCGCGTTGGTGGTTGCACGCGCGAGGCTGTGAAACAAGTCTTTACCGTTGAACAGATGTCGGCGAGCTATTACAACCCGAAGGATGCCCTGGTCAACAAAGATTCGCGCATGAAGGCGGCGCTGCGAAAGTATGCGCTGGAAATTCGCAAGAGTGGCTATGATTACAGTCACCCGGATGAAGTCGAGCCGGACGTGTTAAAGCGGCTCAATGTACTGACTAAAGGTGGCACCATTCCGGTCGATAAGATGATGGCCGAACAATTGGAGGCGCTGAAGGCGCTGCAAAATTTCGAACGGCGGGTAGCCGTGAAAAATTTCGAGCTGGCTGAAAAATTAATCAAACCAGTCGAGGAACGCATTGAGCGCGAGATTTTCGCCACTGGCGTCAAATGAACCTGACTGATCAAATGCGGAGGCGCAAACCAATATGAATCGTGTTTTTGCCATGATTGCCTCCCTGACCGGAATTGCGGTTATTGCAGTTGGATCTTGGGTGGCCGGTTCGAAGATCGAGTCACCTGCCGACGCGGCTGCCCGAACCGCGCCACCGATTCCTTCGCCGATTCTTGTGCCGGTCGAATTGCGAACCCTGGGCAGCAGTATTGTCACGCGGGGTACCGCGCGATTTGGATTGCCGCAGCCGATATCGATTGCGCCCTCCACATTGAAGGCAAGTACCAGCTTGATCACCACCCTGCCTTTGCGTAATGCTCAAATAATGGAAGGCAGCGTCATACTCACTGCTTCCGGGCGCCCGGTGTTTGCTTTGGAGGGTCAGATTCCCGCCTTTCGAGATCTGACCCCGGGCACCAAGGGCGACGACGTTCTTCAACTTGAGAAAGGCCTGAGGCGCCTCGGCTTTGATCCGGGGCCGATCGACGGGCTTTATGACCACCTGACCGGAGCCGCAGTCTCCAAATGGTATCGGGCAAAAGGATGGGAAGCCTTCGGACCGACTCGTGAGCAACTCGCGGTTGTTCGCATTCTTGAAAAGGAATGGATCGACGCAGCAAAAATCCAGATTTTGGCAGTTGCTGCGACACAAGCAGCCGTCCCTGCCGTCGATGCAGCGCGCGCGACGGCAGAGCACAACGTCAGAATGGCGTCGGTGGAGCTTGCAAATAAAGTCGCCGAACGGCGACGGTTGGAGCAGTCGCTTCAGAACGACACCAATCGCTCGGTTGAAGAGGAGCGTGCAAAGGCAACTTATGCCGACGCTGCGGCGGCGGCCGAACTGGCCGCCCAAATTGCCGAACGTGCCTTCATCGAACTCGATCCGCGCCAGCCTGACACCGCACGAATCAATGCCAATGCAAGGCTTGAAGTCGCCCGAGCGGCGGTACAGCGAACTACGCTGGCGGGGCAGGTGGCGATACAGGTTGCGGAGCGCGCTGCCATGTCAGTGGGCGACCGACTCAAGCAAGCCGAAGTGAGCGAGATATCGGCGCGCACTGCGGAGAAGTCGGTGCGTCTCGAGGGCGACCGGCTCGTCAGGGCGGCGCTTGATGCGCAAAAGCTTGCCGATCTGGACGCCAAGCAAGCGACTGACCGTGAACGTCAGCTCGCGGCCGACCTGGAAATTGCAAAGCGCAAGATGGGTGTCCAGATTCCAGTCGATGAATTGGTCTTTATTCGTAAGTTTCCGGTTCGGGTCGAGGAAATTAAGTCACAAGTTGGAGGGTCGGCAACGGCTACGGTCATGACCGTGACCGACAATCAGTTATCGATTGATTCGTCACTCAGCCTCGAGTCGGCACCTTTGGTTCGCCCAGGAATGCCCGTGATCATCGACGAGCAGGCGCTTGGTGGACAGGCACAGGGTATTGTCGCAAGCATTGCCAGTACCCCTGGCACGCGAGGCGTCGACCACTTCCACATCTATATGGAAGTCAAGGTTGAGCCCACAACGGTGAAACTTGACGGCTTTTCTGTGCGACTGACGATTCCGGTGAAATCCACTCAAGGGGCCGTTACGGTAGTTCCGGTCAGCGCAGTGTCACTGGCCGCCGACTCAACCACCAGAATCCAGGTCAAGCGAAACGACCAGCTCGAATATATTCAGGTCACACCGGGGTTGTCTGCGGATGGGTTTGTGGAAATCACATCGGTCAATGGCAAACTCGAACGAGGTGAGCTGGTTGTTGTTGGCTACAACAATCTGAAGGCTTCGGTTGGCGAGTCGGCGAAATCGGGCGACGAATCCAAGACGCGGGTGAGCACGACCGTGGCTGCGGAGAAAGAGGCAAAAGCGCCAGAACTAAAATGACCGCGCAGCTTCACGACCGATCTGCCAAGGTACTAGAGCTCGTCAATATAGGCAGGCAATACGGTACCGAGCCTGCTGTACACGCACTTGTCGATATCAATCTGACTGTCGAACGCGGTGACTGGCTGTCCATTACCGGCCCGTCCGGAGCAGGAAAATCAACGCTGTTGAATATCATTGGCTGCCTCGATCGGCCAACCAGCGGCCGCTATCTCATCGACGGTATAGACACCACCGAGCTGACCGATAATCAGCGGGCGGGATTGCGCAGCCAACGGATTGGTTTCGTCTTTCAATCCTTTCATCTGCTTCCCTACCGCAGTGTTCTCGAGAACGTCATGCTGGCGGAGGTGTATCGTCGCGGAACACATCGTGGCCGACGCGAGCGCGCGATGGCCGCGATCGCACGGGTCGGACTTACCAATCGCGCCGATTTCCTGCCGATCAAATTGTCGGGCGGCGAGCGGCAGAGGGTAGCAATTGCACGCGCGCTGGTTGGCTCACCGAGTCTGCTGTTGTGCGACGAGCCAACCGGTAATCTCGATTCCAGGAATTCGGCCGCGATCCTGGATTTTTTCGCCGAGCTGAACAAGGACGGTCTGACGTTGGCCATTGTGACGCACGACGAGAGCGTCGCCAGTCGTGCGACGCGACGCGTGCACATTGTTGACGGCTCCATCATAAATAGCCGGACGCCGGACGACCCTGAATCCGGTAGAGGCTCGAATAGTCGGCTGGTTAAGCCAACAACTGCACCCGCAACTTCAACGGTGCCTGCAACGGCAACTGCGCCTGCAACGGCAACTGCGCCCGTATCACGCTCCGGCATCAGTGTTCGCGACCTCTTGAACGAAGCGCTCGCTGGACTTTTCGCCCGACCAATTCGCATGGCGCTGACGGTGCTTGGCGTTGTACTTGGCATGTCCGCGTTGGTTGCCACGATGGGCCTGACCCGTACCGCTGGCAATCGGATTATCAGTCAATTCGATCAACTGGCCGCGACCGAGCTGATTGTTACCGCGCGTCCAGGTACCGCGTCTGGTTTGGTCGATCCTAAAGCCATACCCTGGGACGCGCCGACTCGACTCATGCGGTTAAACGGCGTGGTGGTGGCCGGAATTTTGAGTGACGTGGATGTCGGTGGCGCGCTGATCAGCTCATCGCCGGTCAGAGATCCTCTGAATCAAAGCGCATTCAAATTGGCAGTACGCGCCGCATCGCCGGAGCTATTTCGCGCGGTCCGTGCGGATCTGCAATCCGGCCGACTGCCTGACCTCGGCCATTCGATTCGCGCAGACCGGGTCGCGGTGCTTGGCCCTGATGCTGCGTCGCGTTTGGGTATCGTCAGCCTTGAACGACTTCCGGCGATTTCGATTGGTGATCAGCTCTACACCATTCTTGGAATTCTCAGCGACGTAGGGCGCAAACCCGAGTTGCTGAGTTCCATCATCATCCCAGAAGGCACCGCCAGACGCTATTTCGCCTTGGCTGGTCCGGGTACCGTGGTCGTCGAGACAAAAATCGGCGCGGCCTACTTAATCGCCGCGCAGACCGGTGCTGCGCTTCGCCCTGACGAGCCGCGCGCACTCAGAGTGCAGGTGCCGTTGGAGCCAAAGCGAGTACGTGAAGAAGTGCAATCGGACCTCGATGTCATGTTTCTATTGTTGGGTGGATTGTCATTGGTCGTCGGCGCACTTGGTATCGCCAACATCACACTGGTCGGAGTCATGGAGCGAATCGGCGAAATCGGTTTGCGCCGCGCGATCGGTGCAACGCGAGCACAAATTGCGGCCCAGTTCTTGCTCGAGAGTGCATCGATGGGCGTCGTCGGCGGAATCATAGGTGCGAGCATCGGGGTGTTGATCGTAATAGGCGTTTCTGCCTACCAGGTATGGAGTCCTGTGCTGGATCCGGCCTCGCCACTTCTGGCACCCTTGGTCGGTGGCGCAATCGGAATACTGTCAGGTATTTACCCCGCGCTGCGTGCCGCACAACTGGAACCTGCCGAAGCCTTCAGGCATTGATCTGAGTGCGGTGTCTCGCACCGCACCCCACAAGATTCAGCGAATCGTGATCTATTTCGGGTTTATTTCCATCGGCTTTGTGTGCGCGTAAACGTTCTTGCTTACGGCATATGCACTCTTCTCAAGCTCTAATGCTTTTTCGCGAACTTTTGCCATTTCCTCGGGGCTTAGTTGTTCGACTTTTACCAATTCCAAGGTTTCTTTGGTCTTTTCCTTCAAGCCGCCCCAACCCACCCGAACATTACCAACACCAGCGGCGTAGTACTTAAGCTGAAACGCCTTGGTAGTCTCCTCAATTGAGGTCTCCCGGATCAACAAGACATCCTCATACTTACCCGCTCGGACCGATGTCTTTTGGCCCATCCTGTAGGTCTGCCCACGGTCCGTCCATCCGACCTCCGGTCCCCAGCCTTGCGAATAACTCGGAGTTCCGAGCGCGGGTTTTGCCTTCATCGCAATGCCCGCGCGGGCACCCTCGAAGCCATGAATCCAGGTGGGAGCCTTGACTCTTCGACCGCCTACGTATTCTTCCGGATATTGACCAAAGTGCCAGACGGTTCCATCGTTGGCCTGCGCAAAAAAAGCAAGCTCGGCCTCTTTAAGCTCGTTGCCTGAGAAATCCAGATCATAGGAAACAATATTGCGTACGCCGTCAATGACCTTGGTTAAATCGGTGATGTTGATTTCAACCCGATGCGGTAATACCTTACCGTCGTCCTCGACCGTGGTGCCTTCGTAAATCCAGCGTGTTCCTGGTTTCATTGGCATCCACTTATTATCGATAATGGTCGATCGATCGAACGTCTTTGGATCCATCGTTTCCAATTTCGGTGCAGTCGCTTTTTTGGCCGCCGCTCCGCTCTGCGCTGCAACGTTGTCGCCGAATAGCAGCAGGCAGGAGAGCGTCGCGGAAACCCCAAGAACAGCCAATGGCAATGGCGACCAATTTTTACGGCGATCAGATAAGGCTGAATACATTGCGTTTTTCCTTTTTAGTTAGACTGACATGACCCACGAACTCTCTCTACCAAGTGTACGTAAGGGTTGTGAAAAATCCACGACCGACTGCTCCGGTCCCGCCCTCGGCAACCGAATAATCACGAAAGTGCGAATACTCAAACACCAGTTTGACTCCGTCCAAGACCCACTCGCCAACCGTCGCGGACATGCGCCGCTTCGGCAAGAAGCCCACACGGCTGGCCGCAGTCCCGACAACCTGTCGTGCGCCAGTCAAATCTTTACTCTCTGAGAAGCCGAGCGCGAGAAATGTTCCCTGAGTGCCAATCGATTCAACCCAAGGATTCCAATTTAATTGATAGCCCAGCGCCAGTTGAAAAGCGGAAGGTCTGATCGAAATGGTTCTGGAACGATCGTCTACAAAAGTGACTCGGCGCGATGCCCAATTCCATTCACCCACCAGTGAAAGCGCACCAAGCGTCAACTTTGTATTTGTGGCCATGCCACGCACGGGAGCAAACCGGCTAACGAACGGACGAAACTCGACTTCGAGGAATTTGCTGTCAAAGATCGAACTGTTGTAGTCGAAGTTGAAATCCAGAGACCAAGGGCACACGCCGGTTTTGCTTAACTGCTCATAGGGCACACCACAATGTCCGTTGGCGCGGTAGCCCAGCCGACCAACAAAATTATTGGTAAAGCTGCGCGGGCGAGCGCCGGTGTCAGAGCTGTCATATAGATAAAAGTTGCCGTAAAACGGCGGTATGTCAGGCGTCAATGCAGTGGGAAGTTGCCGCTTGGGTTTGGTCGGTATCGGGGAGTAGCCAACTTCGCTGGCGAATGTGCTTACCCAAGGATTGACCAACAAGGGTTTGACGACCGGCACCACTACTAGCCGAGGAGCCTGGGTCAGTTTAGGCGTTGGATAGCCGAATCCGACACCGACACCGGTCTTTTTAATCTCGAACGCTTCGATGGTCAGTGGTGTGTCAATCGACAAATGGTCGACACGACTCACGCCGGTCGAAGTGCCAAAAGGCAAGCTCACCCGACCCACCCTAAAAAATAGCGGGAATCTTTGTGTGTCGCCGATCGTGACGAACGCTCTGTCGACATTAATTCGATCAACCCCGGATTGAAAACCGGTGGTGGTCGAGAACAGTGGGGAAGTACCATTGTCATAGTTGATGACAAACGTGCCCAAGGTCCACGGATTCATCTGGATTTCGAAATCCAATTCGGCAGTATTAAATTTCAGGACTTTCGCGGCTGGCGCAGCGTAATCGCTGCCTCTGCCGGCAGACACCTCGAGCGCACCACCCAAGGTAACGGTCTCATTGATCTTTGACCCGAGTTTCGAGAGAGAATCCTGAATGATCGCTCGCGTTGCCTGTTCTTGCGCAGCCTTGGTAATCTCCAATTCCTTTACGCGCTGCGACAGGCCCTCCTTGCTTTCCGCAGGCTCAACAGACTGCTCGATCTTCTCACTGCCGGGCACCGGCTTCGGTTGTGCCGCCGGACCCGGGGGTGACTTCCCGGATTCAAGCGAATTCAGTCGCTCGGAAAGTTTTCGATTCTCATTTTGAAGCGCTTGAATTGCGCGCTTTAATTCGGCAAACTCACTGTCGTCGGCACCTAATGCCGGACCGGGAACGGATAACGTCGCGAAAAGAAGAAATGCTGCTGGCGCAGACTTGAACCGAAAGCAACTGTTCATGGATTAATCATTTGCAAATCAGAGAATGCAATTGAGGATCAACGCAGAGCTTGAATCGTCCTTTGGCGTGTGCATCAGTACCGATGCAAATGAGTATCGCCGCGACGATTCGGGTTGTCAACAAACCAGAGTTCACAAACTGCGCGTCGGTAAATCTTACTTGGAGTCGATCGCAGATTTTAGAAACTACTCTTGGTCTCGACCACCAGTTGCACCCGTTTGATATCGCCGCGCGCGTCCAAGGGAAACGCCAAGTTGACATGAGTCACGTTACCCAGGCCCGAACGGCTATGGCCGATGCGCAGACCCACGCCGACATCGCGCAGGGTACCGATTGAGCGCGAGCCTAGCGGGTTTTCGCCCCAGGTGCGACCGGCATCGAAGAACACGGCACCGCCGACGCGGACCAGTCGAAACGGATACCAGTCGGAGAAGAAGCGCTGTTCAGCGGTGAAGAGTAATCGTCCTGAACCGGCTTGATAGCGCAGAGGGTAGCCGCGCAGCCCATTGTCGCCGCCCAGACTGAGTCGCATATCGGCGTCCAGACGCTGGCCAGCATCGGCTTGAAGGCTCAGGTAGGTCAAGCGGTTCGGTGAGTCCCGCAAGAAATATCGGGCCGAAAGGCTCAACAGCGCATTTTCAATCCGCGAAGCGTCGAGCCGTCCGGATACACTCGACTTCAATTCGGTAATTTGGTGTTCGCCGAGTTCAAGATTGCGCGCTATGGTGCCGCTCCAGATTAACGCATTGCGATCGGATCCGATTGCCCTGGCTGCGATGCCAAACTGTGCCTCGGCAGACCAACCAAGGCTCAGGTCCTCGGTGCGGCCAATTTGATTGAAGTTCTGCAGCTTGCGGTAGCGGTTCTCAGTCAGCGAGTAACTGACCCAGGGGTAAACCAGTTTTCGGGACGCCGGAATATTTCCAGGTCCGGCTTGATTCGGGATTCGTTCGAATTGACTGTCGTCAACCGTCATGCCACCCGTCCAGCGCGCAGCCCATTGGTCTTGCAGTCCGCCAGAAAAGCCGTAGTAGAGCGTCGCCCCCCGCTGATTCAAGCGATAGCGATCGATGACGTTACCAAGGTCGTAAACCGCATCGATGCGCCGTTCATCCAACACCTTGATGCCGGCACTCCAGCGTGTGTCCAGCGAGTAGAACGGGTGCTCCAATGCCAGCGCATTTTTTCGTCCATCGCTGTTATTGCCCAGTTGCGCCGCCAACGTCCACCGCGAACCGAAAACCTGCGGGTCGCGATAGTCAAGTACAGTGGTAGTGCGATCAACATTCGAGGCGTAATCCAGCGATAACTGTTTGCCTAATCCAAACAAGTTCGATTCCTCGATCTTCACGCCGGTCGAATTCGTGCCGCCACTGCGACCGAAAGACACACCCGGTTTGAGCGTCCAGACATCGCGGGTAAACACTTTGATATCGACCGTGCCGTCTCGGTAGGCAACTGGGGTAATGCGCGCTTCAACGATGTAGCGCTGTGTCCGCAGCAGTCGTTCCGACTCTTCGAGCTTTTGCCGCGAAAACCGATCGCCGGTTTGGAACAGCAAGCGTTGGGCGATCGTCGATTGCTTGGTCCTGACATGCAGGAAATTGGCCAGTCGAAACAGCGATACGTCCTCCTCGGAATTCTCGGTCGCAAAGATGTCGTTTATTTCGAGTTCGATCTGACCAATGACCGCGCCAGCCGCCTCGAGCGCTTCGTCCGACGGCAGATCCGCTGGACGCTGGGTCAGCTCCGGGTCGCTTCGCGATCGAATGCTGGGTAGTAAATCGCGCGAATACGCGTTGGCGGCCACGAGCGACCCGATCACTAACAGCGCTGCGACAAATCGCCGCGCGAGGCCAGGCAGCGCACAACACCTGTGCTTGAAGACGCCGGGAATCAGTTTGGAGATAGTGAGCAGCAAATGACTAACCATGATTGCCCTCGGTTCCCGGCATTGTCGCACTGAACTCGTTACGCTCGACGCGATGCGATCACGATGACGAACCCAACCGGCCATCAGCGCATTCGTCAGGATTCAAGCGAGCGGATTGGCAGCCTTCTCCGCCACCACGGTAACAATCATCGGGAAGTCCGGATCGTTATGTTCAAGCAGCGTGGCATCTGGTAAATCCTCGACACACAATCCTTGCAGAAAAGCGCACGCGGCGAGTACGTTTCCGTGTCCGTTCACTTCGACCTCGCCTTTGAATACCTCTTCAAAGGTCAATTTTGCCGAGAGTGGCGTGAACCTCCAGAAATCGCCCCACCGGTCCATATCGTAACGGCTAATCTGACTGATTCCGGCCAGGGTAACCAAAGCCTTGCCCCCGGGCTTCAGCAAACGATGAATTCCACGGACGGCTGCCTTGAAATCGTAGATAAAGTTCAAGGTCTGAGTGCAAACGAAACAATCCAACCAGTTTTCAGGCAGTCCCTCCGGTCGACTCAAGTCGCCTATCAGAGTTGCCTTCGAGTTTTCTTTGGAAACATGCAGGACTTCGGTGTTCGTTACGCGATCGCCGCCGAACATTCTTACGTATTTTGGGTCGCCAATTTCCATCGTTCGACCTCTTATACTCATGCAGTTGTGTTGCAGGAAACTTTCGATATATTTCCGATCCACAGGAGTGCCACGCTCCAAGCCCATCTTGCTGCCTACGGGTTCCACGCGCAGGAGATCAAACGAGGTGACCGGCTTCGAAAATCGTCGTAATGCTCTGCTGATTCTCTTGATATTCTCCCTCATCGCCAAAGCGTCTCCAATTCCTACCCCGCACAGAAAGGTACGAATGGTTTGAGCATTCGATGTGCGCTGCCCAATCGTACTTGCCTCGCAGCATAATTCATTTCAACGATGATCGATAAGTAAAGAATCAGGCGTCCCCGCTTACGCGAACATCAGAGCTTTGGCTACCCGGAAAAGAACTGACGCGAGTAGCGATGCTCGCAATCAGGCGACTCTCATTCTGCTGTGCATTCATCGCGCGCTCTAATTCAGCAATCCCCGAGTGTGTCGAAATGCTTTCCATTGGCGCGCAACAAGGTAGCGGCAATGATCGTTGGTAATCTCGTGGCGAGTTATTGCCCGGACATGTTTATTGGAGTCGACCGATGAAATCTTTGGTGAGTAGTCAACTTGGAGCTGCGGTCGCCAGGCTGATAGCTGCGGCTTTCGTGACCGGCTGTGGTGGCGGCGGCGGTGGATCAGCTCCGACAGCCGCTTCTGCGCCAGTAGCGTTCACCGCAGACGATCCAATCGGCGGTTATACGGCCTATCAGCGCAATGCTCAAGGCGTCATTACGCAGGAGATCAGTTACAACGGTGCTGGCGCCGACGGACTTTGGTTTACCGCGGATGATGCGCAGGGTACGGTGCTGACGATCCTGACTCCGTGACATTCGCGCAGTAGTCTTTATAGGTCGTCGCAAGTCCTTGCTTGAGTTCTGTGGTCGCCCGCCAACCCATCGAGTTGATCCGCGTGACATCCAGCAGCTTGCGCATGGTGCCGTCGGGTCGAGTCGGGTCGAATTTCAAGTTGCCCGAGTAGCCCGTAATTTCGGCGATCAGTTCAGCCAGGGCGCGTATCGTCAGGTCTTTCCCGGCGCCAATATTGATCAGCGGTGGTTCAAACTCGTCACCTGCAACGCTGTTGTTACCGAGTAATTGATCGAACCGAGAATCGTCGAGATTCATCAGGTGAATGCAGGCGTGGGCCATATCGTCGACGTACAGGAATTCGCGGCGCGGTGTACCTGAACCCCAGACGGTTACCGTAGGAGCTCGGTTGACTTTGGCTTCGTGAAACTTGCGCAGCAGGCCGGGTATCACATGCGAATTCTCCGGATGATAGCTATCGCCAGGGCCATAAAGGTTCGTGGGCATGGCAGCTAGAAACTTGCAGCCGTATTGCCGGTTATAGCTCCAGCAAAGTTCAATGCCGGCTATCTTTGCCAAGGCATAAGGCCGGTTGCTCGCTTCGAGCGGCCCGGTTAGCAGATAGGACTCCTTTAAAGGTTGCGGCGCGCGTTTCGGGTATATGCAAGAAGAGCCGAGAAACAGCATACGCCGCACGCCGTGGCGATGCGACGCCGCAATCACCGACTCTTGAATCGAAAGATTGGAGTGCAAGAAGTCAACCGGATAATTTGAGTTGGCGAAAATTCCGCCCACTTTGGCGGCGGCCAAAAAAACATACTCCGGTTTGGTTTCTGCGAAGAAGCGATCTGTGGCGTGGCGATCGCGCAAATCAAGCTCGTGCGATGCGCAAAATAGCAAGTTGGAATAGCCCAGTGCTGCAAGGCCACGTGCTATTGACGATCCTACCAGCCCGCGATGGCCAGCCACGAAGATGCGTGCTTCCGGATTCATTCGTATTGGTTCCGGGTCGCGTAACCATGTCGGGAAATCAGAGCTTCGCGTTGTGCCAAATTGAAGTCTTCCCTGACCATTTCTGCAACTAACTCCTTGAACGGGATCCTTGGTTTCCAGCCCAATTTCTTTTGCGCCTTGGCGGCATTTCCTAGCAGCGTATCGACCTCGGTCGGGCGAAAGTATCGCGAATCAACCTGGACCATACAACGACCGTGTTGATCGCATCCCTGCTCGTCACAACCTGAGCCGGACCAGACCAGGTCAATGCCAAGTTCTGCGGCCGCGACCATCACAAAATCGCGAACCGAATACTGTACGCCGGTTGCAATCACAAAGTCCTCAGCGGTCTGCTGTTGCAGCATTAACCATTGTGCCTCGACGTAGTCCTTTGCGTGCCCCCAGTCGCGCCGTGCGTCGAGATTGCCCAGGTACAATTTTTTCTCGAGCCCTAATTTGATTCGTGCCAGGGCTCTGGTGATCTTGCGGGTGACGAAGGTCTCACCGCGCAGTGGGCTTTCGTGGTTAAACAGCAATCCGTTGCAGGCGTACATGCCATACGCTTCACGATAGTTCACCGTGATCCAGTATGCAAATAATTTGGCCACTGCATAAGGACTTCGTGGGTAGAACGGTGTCGTCTCGGTCTGTGGGAACTCTTGCACTTTGCCAAACAATTCCGAACTGGAGGCTTGGTAGAAGCGAGTTTTGTTGGTCAAGCCCAGCAGCTTGATCGCTTCGAGAATTCGCAGGGTTCCGAGGCCATTGGCATTGGCCGTGTATTCCGGAGTCTCGAACGAAACGGCCACATGACTTTGGGCCGCCAGGTTATAAATTTCATCGGGTTGTATCAGTTGGATGAGCCTGATCAAGTTGGACGCGTCGGTCAGATCACCATAGTGCAAATGAAGACGTCGATCGGCGCTGTGCGGGTCTTTGTAGAGATGATCAATCCGATCGGTGTTGAACAATGACGATCTACGCTTGACACCGTGAACGTCGTAGCCTTTGCCCAAGAGAAACTCGGCTAGATAGGCGCCATCCTGGCCGGTAATTCCTGTGACGAGTGCAACTTTGTTCAAACTGAAGACTCCGGTTGGACTGCTTTATCGAGCCGCCGTCAAGGTATCGCAAAAACGCGAAACGGCCGTGAACTGCCGGCTGGCGAGACTTCGTTCAGGCTGCGGATATGGATGCACAATACCGTAAAGATCCAGCAAGGTGTGAATCAATTGGTCTGACTGAAATGGTTTGCCAAGATTCTGCTGCAAGGCCTGAATTTCTGAACTCGCATCCGTGCTGAATTGCGGCGTCGTGAAGAAAAACATTGGAATTTGATATACCTGCTTTGGCGCGGGTCCGTCGACATGTGTGACGAATCCGTCCACTTCGCCGAGTGCCTCACCGTGGTCCGAGAGGTATGTCACCGAGGCCCGCAACATGCCTTTGACTGCAGCCAGAATGCTGGCAACGATGTGGTCGTTGTAAAGCACCGCGTTATCGTAGTCATTGAACTGTGCGACTGGAGAGTTGATGCTGAGCCGCCTCAGGCCGGTGTTCTGTCGCAACACTTCCGAAGGGATATCTTGTTGGCTGTCGAATTTTTTGAAGCTGGACGGATAGCGAAGAGCATAGGCAGTATGTGTCCCCAAAAGATGCATGACAATAAAGCGCCGGCTGGCGGAATCGCCGAGTACTCGTGTCAGTTCCGGCAGCAGCACGTCGTCAAGACTGATACCGTCGGTCCAGCCGCGGCGATTGACGAATGCCCGTTCATTGGCCGACGACGACAGGATCTCGGACCAACTGTCGCTGTTACCGACCTTCTGCTGGTTCGAAAGCCAGTAGGTACGAAAGCCGGCACTGTTCATCAACTGGATTAAATTCGGGCGTTGAAACAACAATTCCGGGCGTTCGCGGGTCGCGAAGCTCAGCATTTCCTTCAAGGCTTCGGTCGTGTTACCTCTGGATGAGCACGCGTCGGCCACGATGTTCAGCGAGTCGCGCATCGAGTCGAGGCGCGGCGTCGTCTGTCGGCCATATCCGTACAGTGACATATGCCGGCTGGTCGTCGATTCGCCAATCACCAGAATGTGGGTGACCGTTTCGGCCGAGTTGGCGTGCGCGCTAATCGGTGTCCCCCGATAAATGTTCGCGTAGGCGGACTTGATTAATGTTCGCTGGGCCAACGACTCCTCAACGCCTTTGTATATGAAAAGCCATGGATTGTGGCTCTGCAGATTCGGTTTGGGCAGGGTGAACCAGGCGGTGCCGACCAGGAGCGAGACACCCACCAAGCCGTTGAACAACCGGTATCGCGCAGAGCCCGCGAACCAGCCCTGGAGGGGCCGGGTGGCGAATAATAGCGGGATCACCAGCACAACAGCGAACCCAAGCACGTCTGGTCTGGTAACCGAGCGCAAATACTCGCTTGCCTCGGTGCTGGTCGACTCGAGAATTGAATAGAGCGTCGGGACTCCGAACAGTTGCCCGTAGAGTCTGTAGTGAAATCCGAGGCTGAAGGTATAAACGCCAAGCAGTAGCAGCAACAGGCCCCCGTAGAGTCGACGGACCAACTTGAAGGGGAGGGCGCGACCCGTCAGGGCCAGTCCGAGCGAGAACGCCAGACAAAAAAAGGCGGCAACCCCAAAACGCGCCAACAGGGCAGTATTCGGCGTTGACCAAAGCATGAGGCCCATCGAGACCGCGCACGGATAGAAAATGAGGCCAGTCGCAGCAGCATAGTGACGCAGACTCTGCAAATCCGCGCGAAGTAGTTGGATGGCCACGCTGCAGGTACTACTGCTTTTTGTTCAGATAACCCAGCACTGAGCGACCGTGTTTGAACTCAGTCAACATGTTCTGGTCGGTAATGACTTCAAGAGCGCGGTTCGAGGTTTTCTCGACCTCGGCGAACGGTATGAATGCCCGACTCCAATATTCGGTCATGATGGGTGGGCGCGTAACAGAAACCGCCAAAGCCGGATCGATACGCCGCTGTACTGCCGCAATGCGCGGCTGCGCATCGCTATGATTTGGCATCACAATGTCATCACCGGCCACCACAAAGTTGTCCTGCAAATAAACCTGCCTGAACATGGTTGACGCCGTCTTGAGTACTTCGGGCGACCCCGTTGAGTTGTACGCGAGCACAGCGCCTTTGAGCATATGTTGCTTGATTTCGGCGATGAAGTCCTGGCTCAACAACAAGGTTGCATAACCGCGCCAGTGCCAGGTGGTGTTCATGACAATCAGGTCATAGGATTCGAGCGGATGCCGTTTTAGCCAGCGACGTCCATCGTCATAGTGGATCATGACTTTAGGATCATCAAAAATCGGCGCAATCGGCGGATAGGTTTTGGCGACCGCAGAATAGCCAGGGTTGATCTCGATGACGTCGAGTCGCTCCAAGGCCGGAAAAGCGGCCAGGACCCGAGTCCAGGCACCCGAACTCATACCGATGTTCAGAATTCGTTTTGCGTCTGGTTTAAGCGCGGCCAAAGCATAGACGCGGGCGATACCGTTGCTGTCATTGACCAGGTCGATATTGATGCGGCCGTCGTAGGCGTTGCCGCCAAACACCGCGTCGCCGCCCTTGGGCGCGTTAACGACGTGGATGATGCCATAGCGATTTTCAACCACTTGCTTGATGCCGCCTTCGCCGTTGCCAGTATTTCGGGCCAATGTTCGAACCAATTGACCAGAAACAAGCGCAGGAATCGACATCGAGATCAAAGCAACGATCAGCGGTTGCATCTGTAGAACCCTACCGTTCGCCTGCCAAAGGCAAGCCAATGCGACGAGAAAGGTCAGGCCTGCCATGACGGTCAGGCATTGCTCCAAGGTCATTATCTGCAACAGCACAAAACCGGTCAATAAAGGACCCAGGGTGGATCCTGCGATATTGGCAAAATAGACCTTTGATACTGACGAGCCAACCGACGACTGGCTCTGCGACGAACCGAGGTGGTGCGCGATTGGGAAAATGATGCTCTTGCCCATGGAAGTCAGAAACACGCTGACGGCCAGGGTCGCCGTGCCCGGCAGGCGACCATAACCCATTGCATGCGCTGTTGCCCAGGGTAACAATAAATCGAACACACCAGCGATCAGCAGGACGTAGCCCGATACTTTGAACAAATCGGTTCTGCCTTGACAGAATAGCTTGCCGATTGCCGCGCCCACACCGATTCCGGCCAGGTAAATTGCGAGCACCAGTCCAAATGCCTGGGGTGCGCCGGCGTAGGCAAAGCTGACTATGCGCATCCAGAGGATTTCCTGGCTCAAGCTCAGGAAGCCGGTCAGAAACGACAGCAAACGAGCGGCAACTATCACGCTGTACGCTCGGAATTACTGAGGAGAATTGCGATCGCCGCGACTAGAAAATTCCCGAACGCAGCCGCCTGGATCGACTGGTTCAACGTAATGAATGTAAATAGAACGGCACCTGACAAGAACGCGCCCAAGGCGGCGCCCATCGTGTTGAAGAAGTACAGTGAGCCGATCGAAACGCCGACGTTATTGGAATTCTTGAAGGAATGCGCCACCAGGATCGGCAGGGTTGAACCCATTAACAACGTGGGGAACAGGATCAGCACAAAATTCACTAAAGCAATAACCGGTAACGAGGCCTGCATGAACCACGCGCCCGCCGCGGGAACCGCCCAAGGGCTGGCCAGACCGAACAGGCCGATGCCAACTTCCGAAAGCGCGAATAAAAGTACCAAGCGTTCAGGAAAGCGGTCCGCCAATCGTCCGCCCGCCAGGGCGCCACATCCAAGACCCAACATAAACGTTGAAATAACGATCGTGACCGATTCAACGTCAACCCCGAAGGCACCGAATAGCAAACGCTGCCAGGCGACTTGGTAAATTAGTGCTGACACGCCGGAGAGAAAAAAAACCGCGACGAGCAGACGAGTTGAATTCAGCCACCGGCTTGAAGACGTCTGGCTTCGCACAGTAAAATACATGGATCAAGTTTAGCGCCTGAGGATTGGGCGAGCAGAGTCGTTCAATCTTACGTCCGATGGGCATTGCTACCCTTTTTGGGTAGTTGATGATCCATGGCAATGCCCAAGTGACTGAGTAAAAATTCCCGACCCTGTTGCAACATTACTGACGAGCCCGATTGTTAAAGACGTGGCTATGATCGTGGCAATTCTCAAATCCTAGTCATGGGGAAATCCTTGAAAATCAATAATTGGCAGAAATCCCCGACGTGGGCACAAGGTATTTTTGCCGTGCTGGGCTTGGTATCAACCGGTGCAACCCATCAGGCATTGGCACAGGCAGTCAGCTCGAGTGGCTCCGGCTCGACCTTCACGACGCCCATTGGTGCAACTTTGATTCCTTATAACGCTGCCCTGCCGTCGCCATTGTGGGGCGGGGCATTGGGGAGCTCCGTTCCGGGCCAGCGCGGCTTTGTTCGTTCCGAGCCGTTCTTCATCTATCCATTTGTGGCCGCCGGGTTTGGAACCAATAGTAATGTGCGCTTGCAATCGACCGACCCGATCAAGAGCAACTTCTTTCAAATTGCCCCTCGTCTGACGGCTGACATCAAGTCCGGCGGTCAAGTGTATGCACTGACCTATCAGGCGAGTATCGTTCGGTATGCGAACAGCGCGCCTGATAATGTTATTGATCACGAGCTTATCGGCCAGTCGCGCAACCAGTTCAGCGCGCGTAGCGACTTGAATGCCCAAGCCTTTTATCTGTCACGCAATGAGGCGCGGGGCTCATTGAACCGATTGCTCAACAACGAACCGGATCACTTCAGCGCGTTCGGCGCCAATGGCACCTTTGGTTATGGCGCCTTGGCAGCACAGGGACGTTTTGAGCTGGATCTAGGGTTCACCGATAAGAAATATGACAACTTTCGGGTGGTGAATAGTGCGTTCGACGTCAGTACGTTCAACATTGCTGGCCGCTTCCTGTATCGGGTCGCCCCGCGTGTACGGATGCTGGCAGAGCTTCGCGACACTGAGTACAGCTATAAAAATAACAATATTGACAGTAGCGAACGCAGGCTGTTGTTCGGTGCTTCCCTTGACGCTGGCGCGGCAGTCTCCGGGACCGCGAAAATCGGTGTTGTCAACAAGAACTTCAAGGACAACGGCTACAAGGACTTCACGGCGCCGGCCATGGAAGTGGCCTTGCGCTGGTTGCCGCTGACGTATTCCACCTGGGATTTCGTTGCCCAGCGTGTGCCGTACGACTCGACTGGTTCGGGAAGCGCGACGGTCAACACGGTTTTGGGCGTAAGCTGGAATCACAATTGGCAAAGTTACTTTAGTACCTACGCGTCCATGCAGCTCGTCAATTCCGACTTTCGTGAATCCTCCCGCTCTGACCGGCTGACCAATCTTTCGTTCGGTGGGTATTTTGACGTTCGGACCTGGATCAGGTTTGGTGCACAAGTCAGTTCGAACGCACGTTCGTCGGACGTCATCGGCGCGGACTACAAGCGAAATGTGCTGATGTTCACAATCGGCGCAACTCTTTGAGCCTAGTATTCAGTTAATTAGGATTCCGATTATGCTCAAAAGCTTACTGCAAGCAATCGCGTGGCACCGAATCGCGCTTTCGCTCATTTTTGTCCCCGCGATAGCCGTTGCACAAACGACCGGTGGGGCATCGCAGGCAATTCCCAATCAGGCTCGAGCTGCCGGCAGCGTGATCGAACCGGTGGCGCGTTCTGAAGCAGAACGACTTCTGCTGTCGACCTACAAGCTTAGGGCGGGCGACGTGATCTCGCTTCGAGTTTTCGGAGAGGAAGATTTCACCCGGGACAAAACACGTTTGAACGATGCCGGCTCGATTTCGCTGCCCTTTCTGGGCGAGGTGCCGGTTCTGGGAAAAACCGTTACAGAAATTCAGGAAATCGTCACTTCTGGCCTTAAAGGCAAATTTCTGGTCAATCCCAGGGTGACTATCTGGATCGAAGAGTATCGACCATTTTTTGTCAATGGCATGGTCGAACGGCCGGGCGGCTATCCATTTCAGCCCGGCTTGAATATTCGCAAAGCAGTCTCGCTGGCCGGTGGCTTCAAGGAGCGCGCATCGCTGAACAAGATTTTCTTGATCAAGGAAGGTGATGCTTCACAGCTACCGCAAAAGGTCGACGTCAACACCATTGTCGGCCCGGGCGATTCGATTACCGTTGAAGAAAGCTTCTTCTAATGAACCAAATGATCAATTCAATCCAGAATCTCTGGAATCAACCGGGTGGTGCATCTGGCCCGCCGCCGGTTGCGAATAACAATTCTGGCATGTATGGGGGACAAGGCAACGGACAACCCCTTCAGGGCAATCCTGCTGCGGTAATGGCCGAAGTGCCGGCGTTTGTTGAAACCTGGCGAGCTCTGATGCTGCGCAAGTGGCCGATTATGCTGTTCACTGCGCTGATCGCCGCTTTGGCAGCTTTCGTCGTTGGTCAAATGGTACCGGCTTACCGCTCTACTGCAACTTTGATGGTTGAGTCTGCAAAGACCAAGATCGTTTCGGTTGAGGAAGTTTATTCCGGCGCCAGTCCGGATCGCGAACATTTTCAAACACAGGCCGAGAACCTGAAATCCAGGACGGTTGCGCTCAAGGTCGTGCGCAAGCTCGGGTTGATGACCCATCCTGAATTTGATCCGCGACAGGCCGAGGAGGAGCCCTGGCGCCAATGGCTTCGTGAACATTTGCCTTTGGCGTCGACTTTCCTGGCGAAAGACAAGTTACCGAGCAGCGAGTCGGAAATTGAAGCGTCGATCGTACGAAATTTCAGTACGCGCCTTTCGGTTGAAACGGTTCGACTGAGTCAGCTTATTCGAATCAGTTTCGAGGCGAACGACCCGATGCTCGCTGCCGATATTGCAAACGCGGTCGGCGAGGCGTTCATCCAGACCGATATGGAGGCCAGGGTCAAGATCACTCGGAGTGCGGGCAGTTTTCTTCAAGAGCAGTTGGCTCAGTTGAAGAGCAAGATGGAGACTTCCGACAAGCAGGTTCAGGCCTACCGGGAGCGCGAAGGTCTGCTTGATTCAAAGAGCATCGTCTTGGGCGGCATGGGCAAACAACTAGACGACTTGACGCAAAAACTGATCGAAGCCCGTGTGCGCCGCAGCGAGTCGGAGGAGTCGTTCAATCAGGTACGCGGTGGAGAAGCCAGCAACTACGATTCGGTGCCAGCGGTGGTTCGTAACCCGGGTGTCCAAAGAGCCAAGGAAATTGAAGCGGAAGCCGAGAAGAAGTTTCAGGAACTTTCGGGTCGATATGGTCCTGACCATCCAAAAATGCTGGCCGCGCAGAGCGACCTTGCCGCAGCAAAGGCCAGCACAAAGCGACTGATACAAACGATTGTCCAGAGTGTATCCAAGGAATACAACGCGGCGCGTGCGACCGAAAAGATGATCGAGGAGCAACTGACCGGGTCAAAGGGCACGATCCAGAATCTGAATCGCAAGGAAATTCAACTGGCCAATCTGGAGCGCGAGGCTGCGACCAATCGGCAGTTGTATCAGACCTTTCTGTCACGACAAAAGGAAACGTCTGCGACGGCCGATGCGGCAACCCCTGGATCTCGTTTGGTTGACCTGGCGGTGCCGGCGGTTCGACCGGTTCGTCCGAACAAACCGCAGGTGATTGGTATTGCCGCCATCCTGGCGCTTTTGGCGAGCATTGGTGCAGCCCTATTGCACCGGCAGTTAAATAACCATGTGAATACGCGCGAGGAAATCGAAACGAAATTGCATCAGCCAATGTTGGCGGCGTTACCGATTATGTCCAGCAAGGTCAGGAAGACGGCCGGAATGGCGATTCTCGAAAGCCCGGATGATGCGTACGCAGAAGCGATCCGTACCGCTGGCACCGGGTTGTTGCTTTCAGGGCTGAATACGCCCCGCAAGGTC
>JANLTP010000143.1:0-30521 GCA_031363055.1 Burkholderiales bacterium
CTGGATGGTCGGAAAATCACGCGCCAGCACGGCATCAACCGTCAGCCGACCCAAGCCCGGAATCGCATAAACGGATTCGGTCACCACCACGCCGCCAATCAGCAACGCAATGCCAATACCGATCACCGTCACGATCGGCACGGCGGCATTGGCCAGCGCATGTCGCATCAATACAGTGGCTTCCGGCAGACCCTTGGCACGGGCGGTGCGAATGTAATCCTCACCGAGCGTCTCCAGCACCGATGCTCTCGTGACGCGCGCAATCAGCGCAATGTAAATAAACGACAGCGTAATGGCCGGCAGTATCAAGTGGTAAAGCCAGGGCCCGATGCCGTCGGCAATGCGCTTGTAACCCTGCACGGGCAGCCAACCCAACTTGAGTGCGAGCAGCCAGATGAGCAGATACGCGAGCACAAACACCGGCACTGAAAACCCCAACACCGAGAAGCCCATCAGCGCGCGATCAAACCAGCCACCAAAACGCCAGGCTGCCAGCACCCCTAGCGGTACCGCCAGCGATACGGCAATCAATAACGTGATCAGCGCCAGCGACACCGTCGGTTCAAGGCGCTGACCGATCAGCGTGGTGACTTCAGTCTTGTAGTAGTACGACTGACCGAGGTCGCCCTTCAGAGTACGGCCGAACCAGATAAAGAATTGCTCAGGAATCGATCGGTCGAGACCGAGGCCGCTGCGGATTTGCGCAATCTGTTCGGTGGATGCGGCATCGCCCGCCAGCACCGCCGCCGGGTCACCTGGCGTGAGTCGCAACATCAAGAAAATCAGTACCGATACGATCAACAGTACCGGTACGGTCGAGAGCAGGCGGCGCGCGACGAACGAGAACATCAGTTCTTTTTAAGGTTCCAATAGATATTGCCGTTGGTCACGAAAAATCCGCTGATGTTCTTGCCGGCGGCCATCGGCTGTTCGTACTCACCGAGCGTCGCATGTGTGCCGATCTCGAAGGCGCGCGCATGCATTTGATCGGCCAGCTTTTTCTTGGCGCCGTCTTCGGTGGCGCGCATGAACTGATTGCGCAACTCGACCATCTTCTCATCAGTCGCCCAGCCGAACCAGGTCGACTTTTCACCGCGCGTATCCATTGTAGGATTGGCAATTGGACTCCAGACATCGAAGGTCTGCCAAGCGGTCAGGAACATGTGCCAACCGCCCTTGTCAGGCGCATCTTTCTTGGCGCGACGACCGACCAGCGACTGCCAGTCCATGGCCTGCAGATCGACCTTCAGTCCGGCCTGACGCATTAGCTGTGCCGCAACATCAGGCAGCTTTTGAATTGACGCGAGATCGGTCGGCTTCATGAGCACAATGGTGGTGCCGTCATAACCCGAGGCTTTGACCAACTCCTGCGCCTTCTTCATGTTCGACTTCATTTGCAGATCGCTGCCCGCCAGCGAACCGTAAGGTGTGCCACAGACAAACATCGAGCCGCAGGGTCTATACAGTTCCTTGACGCCGACCTGGGCACGCAAAAAGGCTTCCTGGCTAAAGGCCGCTATGACGGCCTGGCGAACTTTCGGGTTATCAAACGGTTTGTGCAGGTGATTAAAGCGCGCCATGTACTGCAACCCGTATTTGGCATAGACGGGCAGTTGCAGATTCTTGTCAGCCTTGACGGTTTCAAAATGATCGAAACCGAGCGCTTCAATAATGTCGACTTCACCTTTTTGCAACGCATTGACTTGCGCCTGCGCATCGCGCAGCGCCAGATTCCATTCGACGCGATCGACATACACGCGTTTACCGCCGGTCGAACCCGACGGCGGCTCGTCACGCGGCACATACTTCGTGTTCTTCAAATACACCGCCTTGTCGCCGGGCTTGAATTCATCTTTCTTGAAGGTGAATGGGCCTGAGCCAATATGCTCTTCGATCTGCTTGAAGGCATCGGTCTCGGCAATCCGCTTGGGCATGATGAACGGCACGTTCGATGACGGCTTGCCCAGTGCCTCGAGTACAAAGCCGCACGCCTCGCCCAGGAAAATGCGGAAGGTATCAGGTGTCGGTGAGTCCATACGCTGCACAAATTGCATGAGCGCTGAACCCATGGCGTCGCGTTTGCCCCAACGCTGCAACGAGGTGACAACGTCTTCACTGGTTACCGGTTTACCATCGTGAAACTCCAGGCCCTTGCGCAGCTTGAAGGTCCACAGGCGCTTGTCGGGCGATTCGGTCCAGGATTCAACCATCTGCGGCTTGACCTTGCCGTTTTCATCGGTGCCAAACAAGGTGTCGTAGATCATGTAGCCATGATTGCGGCTCATGTAAGCCGTCGTCCAGATCGGATCGAGCACGGCCAGATTCGAGTGTGGCACGATTCTGAGCACATTGTTCTGCGCCATCACAGTGCCCGGTGCACCGAAGGCAGCGCACGCGAAGGCGGCCGTTGCGGCCAGTCTTTGATACAGCTTCATTAATCATCTCCCCAAGGCATTTCATTTAAATGACCGCCAGCACATTCCTGCGCAGTGCTGCTGACCAATCTGTGTCGGTTCAGGTGCATCATGTCAATATCGTATCAGCAAAATCAGTGCCAGGACACTGGAGTGAATCTGTATTTCTATACTTTACTGATAGATCAACGGGCGAATCAACGGGCGGATCGACTGACGGATCAAGGATTCGCGCGCAACAGCAGATCCGCGCCCTTCTCGGCGATGGCGATGACCGCCGCATTGGTATTGCCCGACACCACCGCCGGCATGATCGAGGCATCGATCACCCACAAACCGTCGACGCCACGAACGTTCAGGTGTTCATCGACGACTGAGCGCGCATCAACGCCCATGCGACACGTCGACGTTGGGTGGTAGACCGTATCGCCAGTGCGCCGACAGAAGTCCAGCCATTCATCATCCGTTTGCACTGGTGTGCCTGGCGCCAGTTCTTCGGCCACATAAGCGCTGAACGGTGATGTATTGACCAGTCGGCGCAGTTGCTTGAGGCCATCAACCATGCTGCGCCGATCGGACTCGGTGGCCAGATAGTTGTAGTGAATGGCCGGCGCTTCATTTGGATTGGACGATTGCAAGCGTACCCAGCCGCGCGATTCGGCTCTTAACTGCGAGACCGAACAGGTGAAGCCACTGAATCGATCGAGAATGCCACCCCGTTTGGCAATCGAGAAATTGATGAAGTAGAACTGCGCGTCCGGCCGTGTCAATTCAGGGCGGGTTCGAACAAACGCGCCGGCGTATCCTGCGCTCACCGTCAACGGTCCGCGCCGGGCGAGCAGCCATTGCAGACCCACGCGTGCCTGCCGCCACCAACTCGCCATGTCATCATTGACCGTCAAGGGCTTCGTGCAGCGCCAGAAGGTGCGAACGTAAAAATGATCCTGCAAGCCCTCGCCGACCTCTGGCGCATCGTAAACCACGGCGATGCCATGCCGGCGCAGCATTGGCGCCGGGCCAATGCCCGACAGTTGCAACAGTTGTGGCGAGTTGATCGAGCCACCGGCCAGAATCACCCGCCGCGCTCGCACCTTGATTTGATCGCCCAGTTGCCGGTAGCTGACGCCACAGGCACGAGTGCCTTCAAAGTCAATCGAAGTCACCAGTGCGTTGACCTCAATACTCAAATTCGAGCGACGCTCGGCCGGCCGCAAGTAGCCAACCGCAGCGCTGACCCTCCTGCCGTTGCGCGCACTGGCCTGATAGTAGCCAGCGCCTTCTTGTGTCGCGCCATTAAAGTCATCGTTGCGAGCAATGCCGTTGGCTTCGGCCGAAGCGATAAATGCGTCGCACATTTCATGGCGATCCGGCAGATCCGATACCGCCAGCGGGCCGCCCGTGCCGTGAAACGCACTGGCACCGCGGCTCTGGTCTTCGGATTTGATGAAGTAGGGCAACAACTCATCAAAACTCCAGCCAGGGACATTCCAACCGTCGAAGTCTTCGCGCTGACCACGAATGTAAACCAGACCATTGATGGACGACGAGCCGCCCAGGACCTTGCCGCGCGGCGTATAAATCCTGCGACCGCCCAAGGTCGGTTCGGGCTCGGATTGGTAGGCCCAGTTGACCTTCGAATTCGCGAACAGCTTGCCGTAGCCCAATGGAATATGGATCCACGGGTTGCTATCGCGCGGCCCGGCCTCGAGCAGCAATACCGTGTGGCGACCATTGGCGCTCAGTCGATTGGCCAGCACGCAACCGGCCGAGCCGGCGCCGACGATAATGTAGTCAAATTCGCGCACGTCAGGGGCCTGTCAGGGTTCGGTTCATCTTCGTCTACGGTGGGGTGTCTAACGCCGAATGTCCTGATGATATCAGCGCGCACAAGACGGTTTAAACTTCGGAAGTTCCGGAAACCTTGACGAAGCACATTGAAGAATGCGCGCGCCAAATGTCCGAGCGCCAGATGAGTTGCGTAAAAATGAGTATCGTTTGAAACCGATTGTTGCTATCGTCGCACAGGGTGCGATGGGCGCGGGCGTCGGCGCGCGACTGGTCGAGCACGGCGTCACCGTGTTGACGACACTGGCCGGGCGCAGCGATGCCAGCGCTGAACGCGCCCGGGTGGCCGGCATGCAAGCCGTAACTGACGAGCAATGTGCGCGAGCGGATTTCTTCCTTTCAATTTGCCCGCCCAGCGAAGCGCCGGCGCTGGCCGCGAGAATTGCGCGAATCATTGCAATGAGCGACCAGAAGCCGGTTTATGTCGACTGCAACGCTGTCAGTCCGAAAACCAAAATCATCATAGGCGATACTCTGATCAAGGCCGGTTCCAGATTTGTTGATGTCGGCATCATCGGCTTGCCGCCAAAAGGAAATCAGGGGCCGGTGTTGCACGCCAGCGGTAAAGACGCAGCCCGCTTTGCTGCGCTGAACGAATTCGGCATCGAAATCAAACTGATCGATGCGCCGATTGGCGCTGCCTCCGCCTTAAAGATGTCCTATGCTGGCATCACCAAAGGCTTGCTGGCACTCGCACCGATGATGATGTTGGCCGCCAGCCGCGCAGGTGTCGCCAAGGAATTGCATAACGAACTGGCGCGCACGCAAGCGTCGCTTCTGCAGGGCTTCGAGAAATCAGTACCGGACATGTTTGATAAAGCCTATCGGTTCGTGGGCGAAATGCGCGAGATCGCCGATTTTGCCGGCGACGATCTGGCGGCCAGGCTGATGTATGAAGCAGTAGCACAGTTTTACACGCGGATTGCTGAGGATCATGCAGGTCAGCGCCAGGAAACCGACGCCCTTGCCGCATTTCTCAAGAACTGATTGCGCGATTGGTCGCGGCTGGCCAGTTACCGGCACGATCAATCATTGGAGTAATTTCGCACCTTCGATCTTCGATGCGGCTTTATCGAACGACCAAAGCGGGCTATGACCGGCCGCATGGGCCAATGCAATGTGGATGCAGTCAGCAAAATCAGCGCTATTTTGCCGAAACATCTCAAGCCCCACCTCAGCCGATGATTCAGACTCAAACTTCAGTTCCGTCGCCGCCAGCAGACTCGCAATGACTTCGATAATTTGGTTCTTCTCGTAATCAAAGCTCGAACGAAGGACCCATTCGAGTTCGAGCAGTACCGTAATCGGAACGAACAGCGATTCATTTTTAGACACTGCAGCGCCGATCAGTTGTTTGGCCAGCAGGCCCTGGCGCCGATCATCTTGAACCAGGAATCGGACCAGCACATTGGTATCGAGCGCAGACATGGGAGAGTCCTGTTAACGCCAGGGATTCATATTCTCGATTCGCACCGGCTTGCGCTTTGGACGCTTGAGCATACCGGCCATATCGAGGATCGACTTGGTTTTGGCTCGAACGATCGCAGTGCCATCCGGCATGACGCTCCAGATCAGTCGGGTCCCAGGCGACGCACGCATGGCATCGCGGACTGGTTGAGGAACTGTGGTTTGACCTTTGCTCGTGATCGCCGACTCTGACATCTCAAATTCCTTACAAATTAGCTGATTGTAAGATTACCATCAAATCATCGATTGTGCTGCCTGCTTTCGACGACTCACTGTTGACTCGCATTCGGAAAAAACAGTTGCTCGCCGCCAATCTGATAACTCGCAATCGCCGACTGCCCCTGCTCCGATACCAGCCAGTCAATGAACAACTGCGCCGGCTCCTTGCGAACATGCGGATGGCGCTCCGGATTCACGAGCATGACGCCGTATTGATTGAATAGACGCTGATCGCCCTGCACCAGGATCGACAAAATCGATCGGTTCCGAAATGCCAGCCAGGTTGCGCGGTCGGCCAGGATGTACGCATTCATCGATGAGGCCGTGTTCAGCGCCGGCCCCATCCCGGCGCCGACCTCGCGATACCAACTTCCCTTGCCGGCAGCCAGATCGACTCGCGCAGCTTGCCAATACCGCAATTCGGCCGCATGCGTGCCGCTGTTATCACCTCTGGAAACAAACGCTGCGCGCTGCGCTGAAATGCGCTTGAACGCCACGAGAACATCCTGGCTACCCGCAATGGTTGCCGGATCATCCTTGGGACCGACCAGAACAAAGTCGTTGTACATCACCCGCTTGCGCCTGACCCCGTAGCCGGCCGCCACAAATTTCTCTTCCGCCTCGGGATCGTGGACCAGCACGACATCGGCGTCGCCGCGTCGCCCGAGCTCGAGCGCCTGACCGGTACCCAAGGCAATGATACGCACGCGAATACCCGAATTGCGTTGAAAGATGGGCAACAAATGCGCGAACAAACCAGACTGTTCGGTAGACGTCGTAGAGGCTACGGTGATGGATACTTCTTGCGGTTGCCCTTTTGCCTGATCGGGCACCATAGCGAGCCAGAGTGCCAACAGAATTCCCAACCGTAACGGCGATTGCAATAGCCGTTCGATGCTCAGCGTCCACGTTGATTTCATGGCAGTTCGCTTTCAATATAGGCACGCGCTTCAATGGACTCCGGCGCGCGCAGCAACTTCGCGGCCGGTGCATGTTCCAGCACCCGACCGCGATCCAGAAAAATAATATCGTCTGCCAATCGTCGCGCCTGACCAAGACTGTGCGTGCTCATGACAATTTTCGTGCCACTCGATGATATTTGCAAAATCAAAGCCTCGATTTCAGCCGTCGCCCGCGGGTCCAGACTGGCGGTGGGTTCATCGAGAAATAAAATTCGCGGCGCCAGCAAGCAAGCGCGTGCCAATGCCAGTTTTTGTTGCTCGCCGCCCGATAACAACCGTGCCTGACGTTCGCTGAATGCCTCCAGCCCGACGTTTGCCAGCGCTTGGAGAGCGCGCTCGCGGCGCTGGCGGCGCGGTACCTGGCCGAGCTTCAGCGCAAACCGTAAGTTCTCCAGCACCGAGCATCGAAGCATGACCGGTCGCTGGAACACCATTGCCTGCGAGGACGGCCGTACCCTGCTGCCGGACCAGCTCATATGCCCGGCCGTGGGTATAAGCAGACCATGCATGAGGCGCATCAGCACGCTCTTGCCAGCACCATTGCTGCCGAGCAAAATACTGCGTGTGTCGCCACTCAAGCTCAACGAGACGGCGTCGATGATCGCGCGGCCGTCGCGATTGAATCCGATCTCGTGAAGTTGCAGCAGAGCCATGGAATCGGTGCGATGCATCATCCGTAGCGTCGCGCCGCGTGGTGACGAATGAGTTGCGCACCGAGATTCAACAATAAGGTCAACGAGATCAGAATCAGCCCTAAGGCGAGCGCAAGGGCCAGATCACCCTTGCTGGTTTCCAGTGCAATCGCCGTGGTCATCACCCGGGTTGCACCATCAATATTGCCACCGACAATCATCACCGCACCGACCTCGGCCACCGCCCGACCAAAACCAGCCAAGACTACAGTCAGCAATGAAAACCGGCTGTCCCAAAGCAAGGTCGAGGCAGCGCGTGCCGGCGACGCACCGAGCGAATGTAACTGCTCTTCATACTCGCGCCAGGCATCGGCCACCGATTGATACGTCAATGCCGCAATAATAGGAATGATCAACAGCGTTTGCGCAATGATCATGGCGGTTGGCGTGAATAACAAACCCCAAGCTCCTAACGGCCCGGAGCGCGACAGCAACAGGTAAATCAAGAGACCCACTACAACCGGCGGCAGCCCCATAAAACCATTCAGCAATGCGGCGAGAAAATTCCGCCCCGGAAATGGTTTGACGGCCAGCACCGCACCGAGCGGCAGCGCTAGCAAGGCAGCCAGGACAATCGCCGAAAGACTGACGCGCAGACTCAAAAGGAGGATGCCCGCCAGCTTCTCGTCCAATGTGCCAATCAGCGTCAGCGCGATCCATAGACTGTCCGTCAGGGTATTCATCCCAGAATGCTATACCGAAGAACCGAGCGGCCTAACCACCCTTCGAATTGGGCCGGAACAGTGCATTGGCACTGTTCTCTTCGACCCCAAAAACAAAAACCCGCTGACGCGGGTTGTTATTTTTGGTGCCGAAGGCCGGAATCGAACCGGCACGCCATTTCTGGCACAGGATTTTGAGTCCAGCGCGTCTACCAGTTCCACCACTCCGGCAACGGATCGAGAAACACTATGAAAATTTTAACACGTCGCCACTCGGGGCAATTTTGTAGCAGACCTGGGTGCTACGGATCGGCTCCTCGATGCAGCAATTGTCTGGCTTGGGGACGAGGTCGGCTATGATCCCGGCCGATGCGTACCAGCGATTTTGATTTTGAACTTCCGACTGAACTGATTGCCCAACGGCCAGCCAGTGTTCGGCATGAATCCCGACTGCTGCACCTGGAGTCGGGTCAGCTCAGGGATCACCGCTTTTTCGAACTCGCTGGCTTGCTGCGCCCCGGCGATCTCTTGGTCGGCAACGACACGCGCGTCCTCAAGGCACGACTGCTGGGCCATAAGTTGGCCTCTGGCGGTCGCGTTGAAGCCTTGATTGAACGCATTTGCGGTCCGAACCAGGCGTTGGCGCAAATGCGTGCCAGCAAGGTCATTCGGAATGGCACACGCTTGATGTTTGCTGAGCGCCATCCGGCCAAGGTGATCGCCCGCGAAGGCGATTTTTATCGGCTTGACTTCGAGGAGCCGGTCATCGAGCTCCTCGATCGCATCGGTCAGACACCCCTGCCGCCTTACATTGCGGCCGGCGAAAATTCCGACGACGAACTGCGCTACCAAACAGTCTATGCCGTAAACCCGGGATCGGTCGCGGCACCGACGGCAGGTCTGCATTTCGATGAGACTGTGTTCTCTGCGCTCACCGAACGCGGCATCGAGCACACCTTCGTCACTTTGCATGTTGGCGCCGGCACCTTCAAGCCCGTGCGTGACGACGATTTATCGAAACATCGTATGCATTTCGAGCGCTACGAAATTTCGCAGCAGGCCGCCGAGCGGATCAATGCAGCGCGCGCTGCCGGACGGCGGATCGTCGCCATTGGTACAACCTCATTACGGACCCTGGAGTCGGTGGCCGATTCGCAGGGCCGGATCACAGCGACGCAGAATCAAACCGATTTGTTCATCACGCCCGGCTATCGCTTCAAGCTCGTGGATGCATTGGTGACCAACTTTCATCTGCCACGCTCGACCTTGCTGATGTTGGTTAGCGCCTTCGCCGGCGTCGATCCGATTCGCCGCGCCTATGCCCACGCGATTTCGAATCGCTACCAATTTTTCAGCTATGGTGACGCCATGTTGATCGAGCGAGAACTGCACGATGCTTGAGTTTTCAGTCTTGGCGCAAGATGGCCAGGCGCGCTGTGCTCGCTTGACCTTGAACCATGGCGTCGTCGAGACGCCGATCTTCATGCCAGTCGGCACCTATGGCGCCGTCAAGGCGATGTCGCCACGCGAGCTCGATGAAATCGGTGCGCAAATCATTCTCGGCAACACCTTTCATCTGTGGTTGCGTCCTGGCGTCGAGACATTTCAGAACTACGGCGGCCTGCATCAATTCAACGGCTGGCACAAACCGATTCTGACCGACTCGGGCGGCTTTCAAGTATTCAGTCTGGGTGACATTCGCCAGATTTCCGAAGAAGGGGTGCGCTTCGCCTCACCCATCAACGGCGACCGACTCATGCTGACCCCGGAAGAGTCGATGCGTATCCAACACGCGTTGAACTCGGATGTCGTCATGATCTTCGATGAGTGCACGCCCTACGAGATTGCCGGGCGCCCGGCGACGCTGGATGAAGCCGCCGATTCCATGCGTCTGAGCCTGCGCTGGGCGCAGCGCTCGCGCGATGAATTCAATCATGGCGAAAATCCGAACGCGCTTTTCGGCATCGTGCAAGGCGGGATGTTTGAAGCACTGCGCGATGAATCGCTGGCTGGATTGAACGAAATCGGCTTTGACGGTTTGGCGATCGGCGGCCTGTCGGTCGGTGAACCGAAAGAAGACATGATGCGCGTGCTCGAGCATGTCGGGGCGCGACTGCCCCAGGCGAAGCCACGCTACCTGATGGGTGTTGGCACGCCGGAGGACCTGGTGGCCGGGGTTCGCGCCGGTATTGATATGTTTGATTGTGTGATGCCTACCCGCAATGCGCGCAATGGCTGGCTGTTCAGCCGCTGGGGTGATCTGAAGCTGCGCAATGCCAAATACAAGAACGATCAACGGCCAATCGATGCGCAATGTTCCTGCTACGCCTGCCGAAACTTTTCACGCGGTTACCTGCACCACTTGCAGAAGGTCAATGAGATTCTCGGCGCACGCTTGGCGACCACTCATAACTTGTATTACTACCTGCAGTTGATGCGCGACATGCGCGACGCCATCAAAAGTGGCACGCTAGCCGAATGGACCCGCCAGTTTCACGACTGCCGCGCGCACGGCGTCGATTAAAACCAACCCGACGCACGCCGCCAATCAACTCGGTAGCGCCAATCAACTGTGCAATGAAGAGCAAATCCGCAGCGCCAATCAACCGTGCAGTGCAAACTTCAAATACGGCTCGCGCTTCAGTTGATCGACCAGATTCACTTCCCAGGTCAGATACTGCAACATGGCCTGCTCGACACCGGCGCTCTTGTCATAGGGTTTGTACCAGACGTCGTCAGTCGTGGTCAGCAGCTTGGGATCGTCATCACCGCTTGACGCTTCGGTCGCGAATCCCGAATGTTTCCAGGCTTCGGTGCCGCCCGCTAAGGAGGCGGAATTCGCATAGCCCAAGGCCACCGCATCAGCCGCTGAGTAACGCGACAGGCGACCATCCGAACAGACGAACACCAAGCGCGTATCTTTATCGAAGCGACTCAGGCAGGCAGCGAGTCGCGAGCGAATGGCATAGTAGGCGCCGGGAATGCGGCTTTTGCGGTATTTCAGGCTCGCCCCAACGTCGATGATCTCGACCAAGTTGGATTTGTGTGCAGCAAGCAATTGCGCCGGACTCAGCTCGGGTGCGCGCAATTCAGATTGTCCGAGCCCTGGCACAAGTCCTCGACCGATCTCCTGCGGCACACCGGCCCGCACCGCCTGCGCACCAACGACGGCGTCAATCAGTACAAACACCTCACGCCAGCCCATTTGCAAGAGCCAATGCGCGGTCATGATAGCCTGCACCCGGTGTTCATCAATCAGCACGATCCGCGCGCCGCTGACCGGCGCATAGGTGTCAGTCGCCTGCACCAATTGCCCGCCTGGTGCATTGATCGACCCCGCCAGATGACCAGCCCGATAGGCTGGCGGCAAGCGTACGTCAAACAGATAGGTCGTCCGGCTGTCGTCGGCCTGCATCTGCGTCAGTTGTTTTCGGCTGACGCGCTGAACACCATATTGGTTCGCCACCTGCATCGCATGTTCCTGCGCACGCGCGAGCGCTTCGCCCGTTGGCTCGGGCGCGAGGTTATTCGCCCCCTTGGCTACCTTGAGCCCGGCCAGATGCCAGCCCATCGTGCCATTCTTAAGCGCATAGATGGGGTTCTTGAAGCCGGCGTTGCGCAAGGATTGCGCACCAATGATCGAGCGGGTGCGCCCTGCGCAGTTCACCACCACCGTCGTGTCGTCATCATCAACCAGTTGCGGCAATCGGTAGACCAGCTCTGCGCCCGGACAGTCAGCCGCACCCGGTATGCTCATCATCTGGTATTCGTCCATCGGCCGCGAATCGAGCACCACCATCTTGCGGCCATCCGCTTGCCACTGCCGGAGCACGTCGGCATCGATGCGCGGTGTATCGTTGACATGCTCGACCACTTCGCCAAACGCCTTGGACGGCACGAAGGTACCCGAGAAGAGTTCATAGCCGGCTTCGCCCCAAGCGGCAATGCCACCGTTCAGAATCGACACATTCAGGTAGCCGAAACGGCGCAAAATATTGGCAGCGGCCTGCGCCGCGCCGGCAACCAAGGCCGGCGAGTCATCAAGCAGCACCAACCGCACGGACTTGCGCGGTAACAATGGCGGGATCTCGAGTTCGAGTTGCGACAGCGGCAGACTGCAAGCCGTCAACAAATGTGATTGCGCGAAGATTCCGCCTTCGCGAACATCGAGAAGCGCAAGCTCCTCACCATCACTGAGCAGGTTGCGCAACTGAGTTGCGCTGATGTAGGGCGAGTACATCTCAGGCTTCGCCATGAGTCAGTGAGGTCATGTGGGCAACTCCTCTGAAGAATTGCCCACACTATAGCGTCAAACAATCGCTTGCCGATAAAACGACTAACCGATAAAACTACTTACCGATAATCTCACCGAAGCGTACCCACTCCTTACCATCGAATTTGACCAACTGCTCGGACTCGATCGGGGCAAAGTCGGTCTCGGACGTATTGATCTTGATACCTGGCAACAGCAGCGGCAGGGTCAGATCCTTCAGGCTGGCAGCCTGCTTCATGACGTTCTCGCGGGTGAGGTTATCGCCACAGCGCTTCAGAACTTCCACCATCGTCTGGGCCACGGAGTAACCAAACACGTTGAACACATCCTTCTGGTCACCACCCGGGTAGTACTTCGTCATGAACGCTCGCCATTCCAACAGTGCAGCGTCTTTCTGCCAAGCGTTGTCGGTCGGATCTTTCAGGTACTGCGTCGACAGAATATCAACCGATTTTTCAAGCCCTGCCGGTACCAGAACCACACCCACCGAAGCCGAAACCTGGTTCAGAAAGTGCATCGGCTTCCAGCCGATATCAGCCGCCTTGCGAATCGCCATCGCCGCGAACTTCGGCGTGGTGATGTTAAAGAACACATCGGCGCCCGACGCTTTCATGGCCACAATCTGTGAATCAACGGTCGGATCGGTCACCTCGTAGGACAGTTCCGAGACGATTTGTTTGGTTTTGTCGCCCAACCCGTCCTTGAAACCCTTCAGGTAGTCCTTGCCGTAGTCATCGTTCTGATACAGGATCGCGATTTTGCCGTCTGGCTTGTTCTTGATCATGTACTGCGCGTAGATGATTCCTTCCGACTGGTAATTCGGCTGCCAGCCCATGGTCCAGGGATTGCCCTTCGGATCATTCCACTTGGTCGCGCCGGTCGCCACAAACATTTGCGGAACCTTCTTGGTATTCAGGTATTTCTGGATGGCGGTATTCGGCGGCGTCCCCAGCGTATTGAAGACAAACAACACCTCGTCCTGCTCAACCAGCTTGCGCACCATTTCAACGGTTTTCGGCGGCGCATAGCCGTCGTCAACGGTAATGAAATTGATCTTGCGGCCGTTGATGCCGCCCTGCTCATTGATCATCGTGAAGTACGCGGCCTCGACCTTGCCAATCGTGCCGTAGGCCGACGCATTGCCGCTGTACGGCATGGTCTGGCCGATCTTGATTTCCTTGTCGTTGGCACCGACGTCGTATTTCTTCTGAGCCAGTGCGGCCGAGCTGACCAGCGCCAGTGAAACTGCCGTGAGCATACCGATATAAGTTCGCTTCATAGTCCCTCCTTTTATACAAACATTCAAAATTTGTCCCCAACCCGGCCGATGTCCGCAACCCAACCATTGTCGGCAAGCCGACTACAGCCGTAAACCCTAAACGCGCGCGCCGAAAAAGCGTGCACGCAGCCTTTGTACACCGCCGGCGATACCCAGCGGCATGAAGTACATGAACACGATCAGAAAAATACCGTAGATCGCCCAGGGCGCCGACTTCGAAATTTGATCGGCGATGTTGGGTACGAACTGCACAAAAAACGCGCCGAAAATGGCACCCGGCACCGAAGCCAGACCGCCGACCACAATACCGACCAGCAGGGTAATCGACAGGAATACGTTGAAGCTGTCGGGCGCGACAAATTGAATCGCGATCGCGCCCAGCGCGCCGGCCACACCCGTGAACATGGCCGAAATGCCAAACGCCATCGACTTGTAGATCGGGTTGTTGATGCCCATCGCGGCAGCCGCGATCGGCTGGTCGCGAATCGCCTGCCAGGCGCTACCAATTCGCCCCTTGATCAAGTTAATGCCGATCCAGAACATGATGACCAGAACGAACAAGGTAAAGAGATACAGCCATTGATCCGGGTTCAACTTCAGACCAAAGGGTGCATCCGGCTTGCTGATGACAATGCCTTGCACGCCGCCTGTCCAGGTTTCCACATGTTTGTTCTTCAAAAGCTGCGGCAGTGCCACCGCAAGCGCAAAAGTCGCCAACGCCAGATAGTGGCCATCGAGGCGTAGCGCCGGTAATCCGAACACAAATCCGGCCGCCAGGCAGACAAATCCGGCAATCGGGACCGTTGCCCAATAGGGCACACCGGCCTTGTCCATGAGAATGGCGGCGACATAGGCGCCGACCGCATAAAACGCCCCATGGCCGAGTGAGATCTGGCCGTTATAGCCCGTCAGAATATTGAGGCCCAGCAACGCAATGGCGTACACCATCACCAGGGTGAGCTGGAAAATCCGATAGTTCGGCAACAGAAACGGAATCGCCAGAACGACCACGGCCAGCACCACCCATCCGAGCAGCGCCTGACTGGATTGACCTTGCATGAATCGAAGACTCTTCATAGCTTGCAGGTTCTTCATTGTGGCTCCAACCTCAGACTCGGGTGACGTTGACTTTGCCGAACAGACCGGAAGGCCTGACCGTCAACACGCCGATGATCAGCACCAGAGCAACCGTCAATTTCAGATCGTTGCCAATCACGAACGCGCCCAACACGTTTTCAAGTACGCCTACGATAAAACCGCCGACCACCGCGCCACCGGGATTGTCGATGCCACCGACCAGGGCGCCCGCAAATGCATACAGCAAGATACCGGCCATCATGTTCGGGTCAAGATAGACGATCGGCGCCACCATCATGCCGGCAATGGCACCGATCGCTCCGGCTAGCCCCCAGCCGAGCGCCAGCATGGTGTTGACTCGAATTCCGACCAAACGGCTGGAGACCGGGTTTTGGGCCGCCGCCCGCATCGCCAGTCCCACCGGCGTGTGCTTGAAGAACAAATAAAGCAGCACCAGAACCACCAAGGTCACGCCTATAGAGCCCAGGTCATGATACGAAATCATCGTGCTACCAAACGGCTGGGTGGTCGGGAACGGGCTCGGAAATGTCTTGATGGTATGGCCGAACAACAAGCCCGCCATACTGTTCAAAATGACCAGCAAGCCGATGAACACTACCACCACTGACAGAGTGGAGCCGCCGTCGATGCGCCGGATGATCAGTCGTTCAATGCCAGCGCCCAACAGGAACGCCGCAATCACCGTGAGGAAAAACGCCACCCAGTAAGGAACGCCGGCCTGGATCAGCATCCAGGCAATAAAGGTCGAGAACATCGCCATTTCGCCCTGCGCGAAATTGATGTGATGGGTCGATTGATAAATCATGACCAACGCCAGCGCCACACTGGCATAGATTCCGCCGGTGGCCAGACCGGCCAGGACCTGAAGCAATAAAGATTCCATGTGTCTCTCAATATCCGAGGTACGAACGACGAACGGCGTCGTTTTGTTTGATCTCGCTGCAGGCGCCCGACACGACCACCCGACCGGTTTCGATCAGGTAGGCGTTATCAGCCAGGTCCAGAGCCATCGCAGCATTTTGTTCGACCAGCAGGATAGAGACCTTTTCGCGCTGATTGATGGTTCGAAAGATGCCGAAGATTTCCTTGACGATCAACGGCGCCAGCCCGAACGACGGTTCGTCGAGCAGTAGCACCTTGGGTCGCAGCATCAGTGCACGCGACACCGCCAGCATCTGCTGTTCACCACCCGAGAGGGTGCCGGCCTGCTGATGCCGGCGCTCTTTGAGTCTGGGGAAGTAGCCGTAAATACGCTCGAAGTCGCCTTCCACTTCGGCCTTGTTGCGCCGGGTGTAGGCGCCGAGGCGCAGATTTTCTTCAGTGCTCAAGTTCACAAAGGTGCCGCGTCCATCCGGCACGTGGGCAACGCCCAGACGCACGATATCTTCGGTCGCCTTGCCTTCGATCGGTTGGCCTTCAAACAGGATCTGACCCTGCGTCTTCACCATCATCTGGCACAAGGCGCGCAAGGTGGTGGTCTTGCCTGCGCCATTGGCACCGAGCAAGGTCGTGATGGAGCCTTTGCCGATCGCAAAATTCAGACCATGCAAGACCTTCGTCTGGCCATAGGCCGCATGCAGACCCTTGACTTCCAGTATGTTGCTCACGGTGTGTCGTCTCCGGTGCCCAGATAGGCGGCAATGACATCAGGATGCGCCTGCACCTGGGCGGGCGTGCCTTCGGCAATCTTCTTGCCAAAGTTCAGCGCGACGACCTTGTCTGAAATACTCATCACCATGCTCATGTGATGCTCGACCAAGAGAACGGTAATTGACAGCTTGTCGCGAATCCGGCGAATCAGCGTGCCCAACTCGTCGACTTCCTGGTGATTCAATCCGGCGGCCGGCTCATCGAGCAATAATAATCGCGGTTCAGCCGCCAGCGCACGCGCAAACTCGACGCGCTTCTGGGTACCGAAGGGCAAGTCCGCGACCCGCACATGGGCCACCGATTTCAGGTCGAGCAAGTCGATCATTTCGTCGACCTTGGCTTGCGACGAGCGCTCTTCTCGACGCACGCCCGAACCGCGCAAGGCGTTCGCCAGAAAACCGGTTTGGGTGCGGCAATGCCGGCCGACCTCGACATTTTGCTGGACCGACATGGTCCGGAACAGCGCCAGATTCTGAAAGGTGCGGCCCAGCCCCATGCCGGCAATCAGATGTATGGGTTGCTTGTTCAGCTCGGTGCCATCGTAGGTAATGCGGCCGGCCTGACAATCGTAGAGCCGTGACAGGCAGTTGAACAAGGTTGTCTTGCCGGCACCGTTCGGGCCGATCAATCCGCAGATCTGGCCCGGCGCAATGTCGAACGAGACGCCGTCCAAGGCAATGATGCCACCGAATCTTACGGATACCCCATCAACGACCAGCAAGGGCCGTATGTCTCTAGTTGGTTCGGACATACGCCGCCACCATCCTTAATTATTGTTCGAGGACGCTTTGTCGCAGAATTAGGGCCTGTGTGTCAAGTGGTTACTCGCGCATCGTCGCTTATTCTCGACCGACTCGGCGATTTGAAATGAGTCGGCTGCTCACAACAGTGGAAAAGCACCACGCCGGTGCGCAAGCGTTCGGCGGCTATAATTGAAGGTTTGGTTGAACTGAGGAGAGACAATGATTTCCAGCGCATGGGCCCAAGGCTTCGGAGGCGCATCCGATCCAATGATCCAGTTTTTACCGATCATTTTAATGTTCGTGGTTTTGTACTTCCTCATGATCCGCCCGCAAATGAAGCGTCAGAAGGAAGCAAAATCGATGATGGAATCACTCAAAAAAGGTGATGAGGTAGTGACCTCCGGCGGCATTCTGGGCAAGATCGTCAAAGTTGGCGACAGCTACGTCACCCTTGAAGTGTCGAAGCTGGCCGCGGTCAAAGGTGAGTCAGAAAGCGTTGAAATCAACGTTCAGAAGGCGGCCATCGGAACCCTGCTGCCAAACGGCACCATCAAAGCGATCTAGCGCGATCCAGCGCGAAATCAAACTGGCGCGATATTCTTCGCAACCGAAATTGAGCGAGGCCCGGGCAACGTGAATCGATATCCGATCTGGAAGTACCTGATTATGGCCGTGGCGTTGAGCTTCGGCTTGCTCTACACCTTGCCGAATTTTTTTGGCGAGGCGCCGGCCGTACAAATATCGAGCAGCAAGGCGACGGTAAAAATCGATACCGCGTTGCTGGCCCGGGTTGAAGAAGCGCTGAAAAAGTCTGGCATACAACACACTGGCGTGCAGTTCGACGGCAACTCGATAAAAGTCCGCTTTGCCGATCCCGACACCCAGACCAAAGCGCGCGATGCGCTGAGCGCTACTCTGGTACCGGACCCGAACGAACCGGTCTATATCGTTGCGCTGAATTTGTTATCGAATTCGCCACGCTGGTTGACCAGCATTGGCGCACTGCCCATGTATCTCGGCCTCGATTTGCGCGGCGGCGTACACTTTTTATTGCAGGTCGACACCAAGCAAGCGCTCAACAAGCGCGTCGACGGCACGGTTAGCGATCTGCGCAGTCTGCTGCGTGACAAGAACGTGCGTCATGCCGGCATCGTGCGCGACGGCAATCAGGTCGAAGTGAAATTTCGCGAGCGCGAGACACTTGATAAGGCACGTGGCATCATCAGTGACAGCAACTCTGGATTGGGCGTCACCGACCGCAGCGACGGCGCTGACCTCAAATTGTCGATTACTCTGAAGCCCGAGTTCGAGCGCGAAGTGCTTGAAAGCGCCCTGACCCAGAACATGACCACCTTGAGTAACCGGGTCAACGAACTCGGGGTCGCCGAACCGGTCATTCAACGGCAGGGCTCAGACCGTATCGTGGTGCAGTTGCCTGGCGTACAGGACCCCGCCAAGGCCAAGGATATTCTGGGCCGCACGGCAACCCTCGAGGCGCGTCTGGTTGACCTGTCGCAGCAAGCCACCAGTGCCGCCATTGGCGATGGCGCGGTGCCGTTTGGTAGCGAATTGTTCAAGGTCGGTCGAGGTGCGCCGGTCGTGTTGAAGAAGCAGGCGATTTTTACCGGCGAACAACTCAGCGGTGCCCAGGCGACGTTTGATGAAAACCAGAAGGCCGCCGTTGCCATCAATCTGAACGAAGCCGCCGGTCGCGTCATGCGCGAAGTCTCGCGCGAAAACATCAAAAAGCCGATGGCCGTGGTGCTGTTCGAACGGGGTCGTGGCGAAGTGCTGACGGTCGCCACCATCCAGTCCGAGCTGGGTTCGCGTTTTCAGATCACCAACATGGACAGCTCGCAGGCCGCCAACGATCTCGCGCTGCTGCTGCGCGCCGGCGCGTTGGCCGCGCCGATGGAAATTATTGAAGAGCGAACCATTGGCCCCAGTCTGGGCGCCGAAAATATTCAAAAGGGCTTCGATAGCGTCAAGTACGGCTTCGCCGCCATTGCGCTATTCATGATCGGCTACTACCTGTTGTTCGGTGCCCTCTCGACCATTGCGCTGGGCGTCAATCTTTTGCTGCTGGTGGCGATGTTATCGCTGTTGCAGGCCACCCTGACCTTGCCCGGCATGGCCGCCATCGCCTTGACCCTGGGCATGGCGATCGACGCCAACGTGCTGATCAACGAGCGGGTTCGCGAGGAGTTGCGTAACGGCGCCTCGCCGCAGGCAGCGATCTCGACCGGCTTCGAGCGCGCCTGGGGCACGATCCTCGACTCCAACGTAACGACGCTGATCGCCGGCCTGGCCCTGTTGGTGTTTGGCTCGGGGCCGGTCAAGGGCTTCGCGACGGTCCACTGCCTCGGTATTCTGACCTCCATGTTCTCGGCGGTATTTTTCGCGCGCGGCCTGGTCAATCTCTGGTACGGAAGCCAGAAGAAATTGTCCGGCGTATCCATCGGTCAGGTCTGGAAACCGGATACGACTGCGCCGTAAGGTCCTGCCGCAGATAACGCGGTCGGCGAACTCGACATTTTGATAGGGATTTACATGGAATTTTTCAGGATCAAGCGCGACATCCCGTTCATGCGGCATGCGCTGATCTTCAACATCATTTCGCTGGTGACGTTTCTTTTGGCGGTATTTTTTCTGAGCACTCGAGGCCTGCATCTGTCGATCGAGTTCACCGGCGGAACCGTCATGGAAGTGGCCTATCCGCAGTCAGCCGATCTCGAGAAAATTCGCAAGACCGTTGAATTGATGGGTTTTGCCGACGCGCAGGTGCAGACCTTCGGCACCTCAAAAGATGTCATGATCCGACTACCCTTGAAGAAGGGCGTGACCACTGCACAGCTCTCTGACGAAGTGTTCTCTGCACTGAACAAGGCAACCCCGGGTGTCGAGCGGCGCCGGGTCGAATTTGTCGGACCCCAGGTCGGTGAGGAACTGGCGGTTGACGGTGCCAAGGCCTTGCTTTTCGTGGTCATCGGCATTGTCATCTACCTGGCGTTGCGCTTCGAATGGAAGTTTGCGATCGCCGCCATCATCGCGAACATGCATGACGTCATCATCATTCTCGGCTTCTTCGCATTTTTCCAATGGGAGTTCTCGCTGTCGGTGCTGGCTGCCGTACTGGCAGTGCTCGGCTATTCGGTCAACGAGTCGGTGGTGATCTTCGATCGAATCCGCGAGAACTTTCGCAAGATGCGCAAGGCCAGTACCGTCGAAGTGATCGACAGCGCCATCACGCGCACGATTTCGCGCACCATCATTACCCACGGCAGCACACAAATGATGGTTCTGGCGATGTTGATCTGGGGTGGGCCAACCTTGTTCTACTTCGCGTTGGCGTTGACCATCGGCATCTTGTTCGGCATTTATTCCTCGGTGTTCGTAGCCGCTGCCGTCGCCATGTGGCTTGGCGTGAAGCGCGAGGATCTGATCAAGCCCATCAAGAAGAAGGAAGGCGAACCGGAGTTGCCTTGAACCGGGCGCCCAGCCGCCAACAGGATATTGCGCGATGAAGACCACCGTTCGAGTTTGGGATCTGCCGACCCGCAGTTTTCATTGGTCGCTGGTGCTGTTGATGATCTTTTCGTTTGTCACCGCCAAGGTCGGCGGCAACTGGATGCGCTGGCATTTTTTAAGTGGCTACGCGATCTTGAGCCTGATCAGCTTTCGGGTACTGTGGGGGTTTGTCGGCGGTCGATACGCTCGCTTCACAAGCTTTTTATTTTCGCCGTCGCAAATTCTTCAGTATGTTCGCGGCGCGCCCGATGCCGTGAAAACCCTTGGGCACAATCCGATCGGCAGCCTGTCGGTCTTCGCCCTGATCGGCTTCGTCGGTCTGCAGGCGACAACCGGCCTGTTCTCGAACGATGACATCTCCGAGGAAGGGCCGCTGGTACGCTTTATCAGCAACGCCACCAGCAATTGGTTCACTTCGATTCATCATCTGAACGAGAAAGTACTCATCGTTCTGGTGATCACGCACTTGGCGGCGGTGCTCTTTTACCTGCTGCGCAAGCGAGAGAATCTCATTCGACCGATGATCAGTGGCGATAAACTTGCCGAGATGCAAGCCGGCGCTGCCGAAGTTCCTGAACTGAACACCCTCGCTAGCCGCGATGATCGGGGTTCACGCGCGCTGGCGCTGATCTTGCTCGGTATCTGCGCGCTCGTTGTGGCGTTCATCGTCAATTGGCCCGCCAAAACCTGATGTCCCGCCCGGCACCCGCGAACGATTCATTGCAACTTTGATTATTGTCGAGCCGTCGTTTACTGATCGAGCTGTCGTTTACCGATCGAGGCAACGTTTACTGATCGATAACGGCTTCGACCTGAATGGCCAGCCGAACGGCTTCCTCCGGCAATGGAATACCCCGATTCATCCCAAACTCCGAGCGCTTGAACGAGCCGTGCACATCGGCACCGCAGACCTCGCGCTTGAGCAGATTATGGGTCATACATTTGAATGAACTGATTTTCAGGGACACCGGTTTGGTCACCCCCAGCAGGGTCAATTCACCCGTGACTTCGACCGGGGTATCCGCCTCAAAGCGGCTGAAGCTACCTCGATAGGTAATCAACGGAAACTGCTCGGCATTGAAGAAATCCTTGCCGCGCGTCGTCTCACTCATTTTGTTATGGCCAAAGTCGAGCGACGCGGTTTCCATTTGCACTTCAACCGTTCCCGCTCGAGCAGTGCGATCGAGGGTCACTTTGCCGCTGCTCCGGTTGAAGCGCCCGCGCCACCAGGAAATTCCCAGGTGCGAGGCTTCGAAGCTCGGGTAGGTATGTGAAGGATCGATGGTGTACGACTGCGGTTGCGCCAAACCGGACAAGGGCAATACCAGCAGCGATGAACCCAAGGACGCCGCCAAAAGCAAAACTCCAAACTTCGACTGCAACACCATACAGACTCCTGAAAATCGAACTGCCAAACCTTAAATCGTCGAACTACCGATCGTCGAACTGCCGATCGACGCTAGCGCGCCGTGACGATGCGAAACTTGATGATGACTTCGTCGGCAACCACCGAAGTATCGCGCCACTCGCCTTCGCCAATCGCAAAGAAACTTCGCTTGATCGGCACCTGGCCGTCGAACATCCGAAACGCACCTTCGTCTTTCCAGCTCAGGTTGGCCAGCACATCGCCGGTTTTCCCTTTCAGACTGAGCTTGCCGGCGGCCTCGATTCGATTGGCGCTCACTACGCGAGCCGACGAAATCGTGACGGTGGCCTTTGGGAAACGCGCACTGTCGAACCAATCCTTTTTGCGAACCTCATCGTTATAGTCATCCAGACCCTTGCCCAGGTCAAAGCTGGCCATATCAATATCGAGGTTGGCGCGCGCTTGCTCGACTTTCGACGGATCGAAGCTGATCTGCGCATTGAACTTGGTGAACTGACCATTGATTGGCACATTCATTTGCTTGAAGGTCGCGCTGATGCTGCTCTTGGCGGCATCGAGCGCCTGCGCGTGCGACCACCCGCTCGACAGCAGAGTAAGGACCGCAGTCAGCAGCCAAGAGACGGGGATAACCTTCATGACTTCAACGACTCCAACGCAGCATGCGACGCAAAGTGTCGTCGCGGTTCACCCAATGATGTTTGAAGGCAGCCAGAATGTGTATCAAAACCAGGCTCGCCATACTCATGCTGAAGCCATAGTGGACCATTTTCATGAAATCCTTGAGGCCAGCCTCGCGTCCGATCAGATCCGGCAGCGGCAGGATTCCCAAATAAACCGTTTGCACCCCGGCAGATGAACTATAAAGCCAGCCGCTGATCGGGGTCGCGAACATCAGCCCATACAACAACGCGTGAGCCAGACGCGCGGCTGACCGTTGCCAACCGCTGCCAAGCGCCAGCGGCGGCCGATGCCAATGTCGCCAGACCAGCCGCAGCCAAAACAAGCCGAATACCGTCACCCCTAGCCACTTGTGCCAAGCGTAGAACTTAAGTTTGGACGGTGAAAAAGGCAGCGGCACCATAAAAAGGCCCAGCGCAAAACCGGCAAAAAGCAAAACCGCAACCAGCCAATGCAGACTGATTGCGGTTCGGGTGTAGGCCTTTTCCGGATTCAATGGCCGGTGCTGCTTACTCTTTTCTGAACTCGTCGTGACAGCCCTTGCAGGCTTTGCCGACATCGCCAAACGCAACCTTGACCTGATCGAGACTGCCTGCCTTGGCGGCGACGCCCAGTGCATCAACGGCCTTGTCGACGGTTTCGGCCGCCGTCTTAAACTTGGCTTCGTTCGACCAGATTTCTGGCTTGGCCTTGGTGTCACCCTTGTCCGAACCGGGAATGAAGGCTACGTACGGTAGTTTGACCATTTGCTCGACGATCGCAACATTGGCCGACACTTCCGCCGCGTTATAGGGACGCTCACCCTTTACAACGGGACCCAGGCGGCCAAAATGCGAGGCCATCACGGTAAACGCGGCTTTGCGATACTTGATGGCATCTTCCGGTTTGGCAAACTGCGCTTGAGCGGCAAATGGCGCCAGCATGATCAAACTGGCCAGGGCAATACGAAACGACTTCATCACAGACTCCTCGGTTGATAGAGATCGAAATATTGGCAAAAGTTTGCTCAAGTACGAGCTGTTTTAAGTCTAGAGCAAAATTTCCAGCCTTGCTTGAGGCTAGCTCATACCCGTCGGGCCAACTCCGCAGCGCGCCCCACATAGGCCGCCGGAGTCAGCGCTTTGAGGCGCGTTTTGACCGACTCGGGCAACGTCAAACCATCAATGAATTGACTCAACGTGGCGGCGTTGATGCTGCGCCCGCGGGTCAACTCTTTCAGTTGCTCGTATGGATTGTCAACGCCAAAGCGGCGCATGGCGGTTTGAATCGGTTCAGCCAAAATTTCCCAAGCGTCGTTCAGATCGTGTTCGAGCCGAGCGCGATCGATTTCCAGCTTGCCCAGGCCGCGCAAACAGGAGTCGTAGGCGAGCAGCGAATAGCCGAGTGCTGTGCCCATGTTGCGCAGAACTGTGGAATCGCTCAGGTCACGCTGCCAGCGTGAAATCGGTAGTTTCTCGGACATATGCCGCAACAAGGCATTGGCGACACCGAGATTGCCTTCGGAATTTTCGAAATCGATCGGATTGACCTTATGCGGCATGGTGGACGAACCGATTTCGCCGGCCTTCAGTTTCTGTTTGAAGTAACCGAGCGAGATATAGCCCCAGATGTCGCGGTCGAAATCAATCAAAATGGTGTTGATTCGCGCCAACGCGTCAAAGTATTGAGCCATGTAGTCGTGGGGCTCGATCTGGGTCGTGTACCCATTGACCTCAAGGCCCAACGACTCGATGACTTGCCGCGAAAACTGCTCCCAGTCCACTTCGGGATAGGCAACCGAATGAGCGTTATAGTTACCCACGGCGCCATTCATTTTGGCCAGCAACGGCACCGCAGCAAGTACATCTCGCGCGCGCTCCAGTCGCACCAGAACGTTGGCGACCTCTTTGCCAACGGTCGTCGGCGAGGCAGTCTGGCCGTGGGTGCGCGATAACATCGGCACCGCCGCGTGTTGATGCGCCAGTTGCCGAAGACTTGCGGCTAACTTTGCAAGCACGGGCATCAGCACCTGATCGCGCGCCGACTTGAGCATGAGCGCATGTGACGTGTTGTTGATGTCCTCCGACGTGCAGGCAAAGTGGATGAATTCGGCGCTGCGCGACAGATCGACGTCGTCCTTGACCGATTCCTTCAAGAAATACTCTACCGCCTTGACGTCGTGATTGGTCACCTGCTCAATTTCTTTGATTCGTTGCGCGTGCGCATCACCAAATTGCGCGACCAGCGCGCGTAACCGGGCGCGCGCCGCCGCTGGCAATGCAGCAAGCTCGGGCAGACCCGCGTCAGATAACGCAATCAGCCACTCGACCTCGACCTTGACGCGGTTGCGCATGAACGCGGCCTCAGACATCAGGCCACGAATGCTCGCGAGTCGAGGGGCATAACGACCGTCAAGCGGCGAGAGTGCATTCAGCTCGAAACTGTTCATAATGCCAATTCTACGGGGAGAATTACCACAACTCCATTTGATATACTTTACCCGGAACAGTGTGCAGTTCAACCCACTCCGGCAACATGAAGCTAATCGGTTCGCTCGCCAGTCCTTATGTTCGAAAAGTTCGGGTGGTACTGGCCGAGAAAAAGATTGAGTACAAGTTCGAACTCGACGATGTCTGGTCTGCGCAATCCAAAGTACACAGCTCCAACCCACTCGGCAAAGTACCGTGCCTCGTGATGGAAGATGGCGGCGCGATGTTTGATTCAAGGGTGATCGTTGAGTACCTGGACAGCGTTTCGCCGGTCAATCGACTGATCCCCGCCAACAGTCGAGCACGCGCTGAAGTCAAGACCTGGGAAGCACTAGGTGACGGCCTTCTTGATGCCGCCATTCTCGCCCGAGTCGAGGTCCAGCAGCGCCCTCTGGAGCAGCGCAGCCAAAGTTGGATCGACCGGCAAATGGGCAAGGTCAACGCTGCACTGGCCAGCGTGTCGTCGGGCTTGGGGAACAAGCCCTGGGCCTGCGAAGGAAAATATTCGCTGGCCGATATTGCCATCGGCTGTACCTTGGGCTGGCTTGAATTCCGCTTGCCACAACTCGATTGGCGCTTTCAGTACCCTAACCTGTCCAGGCACCATGACAAACTGAATACCCGCCCGGCGTTCGCGTCGACGCGTCCGGTCTAGGAGGGTCGGGGTCAAGAATGGCTGTCCTTTCGTACCGTTTTGAGACACTGGACGCCATACGCGGCATTGCCGCGATGATGGTCATATCACGTCACACCGAGCTGTTTGGCACCGCCGGCGCCGAGTCGCACAGCTATCTGGCGGTCGATTTGTTCTTCATGCTGAGCGGATTCGTCATTGCACATGCCTATGAGCGCCATTTGCGATCGGGCGCCCTGACGCCGCTGCGGTTTGTGGCGATCCGACTGGTCCGGCTTTATCCGATGTTCTTGCTAGCCGTTTGCCTGGCTACATTCGTCGCCCTGACGCGACCGGAGTTCGAACCTAATGTCTTATCGAAGTGGACCTCACCGCATTCATCGGCACTGGAAATATTGGGCAGTGCGGCATTGACCCTGTTCTTCTTGCCGTCGCGGCTCGGCGACAGCGTGTTGTTGTTTCCGCTGAATACGGCGTTCTGGTCGCTCATGTTCGAAGTCGTGGTCAATATTTTGTACGCCTGCGTATACGGCAAACTGACGCTGAAGGTTCTGTGGGGTGTCGTGATCGCCACCGGTCTGTGTCTGGGCGTCGTCGCCTTGCGGCGCAATGGCCTCGAGATGGGCTGGTCCTGGAGTATCAGTTCTCTGGTTTACGGATCGATCCGCGCAACCTTCGGATTTATGGCTGGCGTGTTGCTGCTGCGCTTGTTCTCGGCGCGTGGGCCGATCAACAGCAATGTCCGCGCCGTGCTGATGCTCGGTCTGGTAGCCATTCCCCTGGCGCTACCGGACTCGGGGCGACTGAACGGCCTCATTGATGCGATTGCGGTGCTCGCCTTCTTCCCGTTCGCGATTGCGATCGGCGCACCATTGCATGCCCACGGCGCCTTACTGCGCTATTTCATGTGGCTGGGTGCCGCCAGCTATCCGGTTTATGTGCTGCATGTCCCGAGCCTGATACTGTTTGAGCGTTATGTCCATCAGTCGGGAATCGGCGCTCGTCCGCCCTTGGCGCTGTTCTTGCCGGCGTTCTTTTTGCTGGCCCTGGTTGTCACCGCAACCTGGCTGGATCGCCACTACGACCAGCGCGTTCGCAAATGGATCATTGACCGATTCGACTTGCGCCCAAACGCCGCGTTGCGCACGGCCGACACTCGAAGCGCGACGCAAATTCAAGCTGAACTCTCGGCCTATGATCGCGTCCTGGCCGCCCAGGCCGAACAATCGGCACCGCCGGCCGATACCCTCACGCCGGATCAAAACTCTCGGCCCGCGCCTTCGGCCAAAACGTCCTGAACACGGTCGGTTCGGCGTCGCCGTCGAGTAACTCGCCCGGTTGCAAGAACGGGTAAAGATTTGACAACAGTCTGACATCATTATGAGCCACGCGCCGAACGATGTGATGCGGACGCAATTGTGCCGGATGGGTCAGGCCGGCGGCCGCAATGAGCTCCGACAATGCGTGCAAGGTATTGTGATGAAAACTCGCGACGCGATCGGCTTTATCCGGCACCACCAGCGCTCGCTGACGCAGTAGATCCTGAGTCGTCACTCCGGTTGGACACTTGCCGGTATGACAACTCTGCGCCTGTATGCATCCGAGCGCAAACATGAAGCCGCGCGCGCTGTTACACCAGTCGGCGCCGATCGCCATGGTGCGGGCAATATCAAATGCGGTCACCAGCTTGCCGGCCGCGCCGATACGAATCTGGTCGCGCAAATTGAGTCCAACCAGAGTGCCGTGAACCAGCAACAGCCCTTCACGCATGGGTGTACCCATACGGTCGATGAACTCGGCGGGCGCCGCACCGGTACCGCCCTCCTTGCCGTCAACGACGATGAAGTCGGGCGTGATGCCGGTCGCCAGCATCGCCTTGGCAATCGCAAACCATTCCCAGGCATGGCCGATGGCGAGCTTGAAACCGGTCGGTTTGCCGCCCGACAGCTCGCGCAATCGCGCGATGAATTCGAGCAGCTCGATCGGCGTCTTGAACGCCGAGTGGCTGGCCGGCGAGATGCAATCGGTCCAGGCCGGCACACCACGTGCCTGTGCAATCTCGGGCGTCACTTTGGCACCGGGCAGCACGCCGCCGTGGCCTGGTTTGGCACCCTGCGACAGTTTCAGCTCGATCATCTTGACCTGAGGATCGCGGGCGTTCTCCATGAAGCGTTCAGCGCTGAAGGTTCCGTCTGAATTTCGGCAACCAAAGTAGCCGCTACCGATTTCCCAAGTCAGATCGCCGCCATGTTCGCGATGATAGATACTGATCGAGCCCTCGCCGGTATCATGCGCGAAGCGGCCCGCCTTGGCACCCTTGTTCAAGGCTCGAATGGCGTTCGGCGACAGCGAACCGAAGCTCATTGCCGAAATGTTGAACACCGAGGCGTCATACGGCACGGCACACTGCGGACCGCCGATGCTGAGGCGAAAATCGGACGGCGCCGGGGTCGCCGGATTAATCGAGTGCGTGATCCATTCGTAGCCGTCAGCGTAAGTATCTATCTGCGTGCCGAACGGTCGTTTGTCGAGTTCACCCTTGGCGCGCTGATAAACAATCGCACGCTGTTGACGCGAGAACGGAACGGCCTCGCTATCGGATTCAAAGAAGTACTGGCGAATTTCCGGTCGGATGTATTCGAGCAGGAACCGCATATGACCGATCAACGGATAATTTCGCAGCACCGAACGCTTGGACTGCAGCAAATCGCGGGTACCGAGCAGCGCCAGCGCCGTCGCCGTGACAGGCCAGAACCAACCGAGCATCTCGCGCGAGAACATTAACCAGAGAACGATCGAAACCAGAATCGCGACCCCGAGGGTCGTGTACCGAAGGTATGCCTGCACTATGTCTCACCCACCTGTCTGCGTTTCTGCGTTTCTGCGTGTCTGCGGATCTATTGTTCTGCGGCTATAAATGTCCGCGCGATTGCCTCGACCTCTTTGATTTGGGCTTCAAGTAGCTTAACCGCAATCAATCCCGTCGAAGGCTCGAAATGCGCAACAAAATGGCGCCGGTTCAGCTTGACGGCGCAGCCGGAAAGTTTAATGGCAGCGCCAAGTCGGCTCGATGACAGTGCTAGAAGCCATCAATAATGCCACCGCCCAGACAGACGTCGCCCTCATACAGCACCGCAGACTGTCCCGGTGTCACGGCCCACTGCGGCTGCTCGAAGTTCAAGGTGAACTCATCCGATGGCACGGCAGCGGACAGCGCATCAAAGTCTATCCGGCAGGCTGCGTCAACTTGCCGATAGCGGGTTTTGGCGCCGATCGCCGCCCGCGGTGGCGCACCGGCAATCCAATGCGCGGACTGCGCGCGCAGTGACTTCGTCAGCAGCCACGGATGGTCATGACCTTGCACGACATACAGGGTGTTATTGACCATGTCCTTGCGCGCTACATACCAGGCTGCGCCGCTGCCGTCGCGCCGCCCGCCAATGCCAATGCCCTTGCGTTGCCCGAGCGTGTAAAACGCCAATCCGACGTGTTCGCCAATCTCGTGGCCATCGTCGCTTCGAATCGGCCCGGCCTGCATCGGCAGATAACGATTCAGGAACTCGCGAAACGGTCGCTCGCCAATAAAGCAGATACCGGTCGAGTCCTTTTTGGCCGCATTCGCCAAGCCAATTTTCTCGGCCAGTGCGCGCACCAACGGTTTGTGCAGATGGCCAATCGGGAACCAGGCTCGCGACAATTGTGCCTGGCTCAACCGATGCAAGAAGTAGCTCTGATCCTTACCCGCGTCAACGCCGCGCAGCAACTCGAACAAACCGCCGTCGGTGCGTCGCACTTGTGCATAGTGCCCGGTCGCAATATGTTCAGCGCCCATCTTGACCGCGTAATCAAGGAAGGCTTTGAATTTGATTTCCGCATTGCACAGTACATCGGGGTTCGGTGTGCGACCAGCCGAGTACTCACGCAAGAATTCGGCGAATACCCGCTCGCGATACTCTTGCGCAAAATTGACGACTTCAATATCAATGCCGATCCGGTCAGCAACACTGGCGGCATCAATCCAGTCCTGGCGAGTCGAACAATATTCGTCGTCATCGTCGTCCTCCCAGTTTTTCATGAAGAGACCGATGACCTCGTAGCCCTGTTCCTTGAGCAACCAGGCAGCGACCGACGAGTCGACACCGCCCGACATGCCCACGACAATCCGACTGCCTGGGGGCGGCGCATAAAGTTGATCGGCGATGAGCTCTGAAATTTTGGAACCCCCGCTCAGACCAGCGAATATATGCAACTCGAGTGAGTGTAGATCAGCTCGAGCGCGAAGCGTTTTCCCTTGACATAGTCATCAACCGTTTCCATGACCACCGGGCTGCGGTGCATGTCACTGCGCTCGCGTATTTCATCGGCGCTCAACCACAGGGTACGCACGATGCCCCGGTCCAGCGGGCGCTCGCGATCAACGCCAATGATGCGGCAGGCGAACGAAAAGCGCAGATAAGTGACGTCGGCACCGCTGGCGTCGTGGGTATAGCGCGACAGGTAAATGCCCACCCCCGCCACCGCC
>JANLTP010000162.1:0-6775 GCA_031363055.1 Burkholderiales bacterium
GAATCAGTCGATGCGGGCGCCGGAGTCCTTGACCACTTTGCGCCAGCGCGGTGTTTCCCGAGTCAAAAATTCCGAGAATGCATCAGCACTCAGAAACGCCGGGTCGGCACCCTGACTGACCATGCGATTGCGCACGTCGGCCGACTCGAGCGCCTGCGCAAACGCCGCTGAGAGTTTTGTCACAATCTCTTTAGGCGTACCGGCGGGGGCCAAAAAGCCGTAGAAACCGACGACTTCAAAGCCCTTTATTCCGGATTCCATGACCGTGGGTACTTCGGGTAACGCCTGATTGCGGGCCGCACTGGTCACTGCAATGGCGCGCACTTTGCCGGAGTTCGCATATTGCGCGGCTTGCGGAATCGATTCGGCCATAAACTGCACCTGGCCCGCGATCAGATCGGTAAACGCAGGCGCACTGCCGCGATACGGAATATGAACCATAAAGACGCCCGCCGCCTGTTTAAACATTTCGGGAACCAAGTGCGAGATACCGCCGTTGCCGGCCGATCCGTAGTTCAGTTTGCCCGGATTTTGTTTGGCATAGGCGATGAATTCAGGCAAAGTCCGCACCGGCACCGACGGATGAACCAACAGGGCCAACGCTTGCTGGGCGGTCCGTGCGATCGGGGTGAAATCGCGCAGCGTATCGTAGGGTAGTTTGGCGTACAGTGCGCCATTGATGACCAAGGTACCGGTGTTGGCCAGTAACAGCGTGTAGCCGTCGGCAGACGACTTGGCCACTGCCTCGGCGCCGATCGCGCCGCCGGCACCGGACTTGTAGTCGATGAGAATTTGCTGGCCCAGGATCTCGGTCAGTTTCGGCGCCAGCAATCGTGCATGTTGATCAAGCGGCCCGCCAGCCGGAAAGCCGATAATCACCTTGATCGGCTTGTCGGGGAAGGCCGCGTGTGCGGCACCGAAGGTACCGAGGGCTAACCCGGCCAGGCCCAGGAATATCTTGCACGCCAGATTGATGAAGCCAATGCCGAGTCCAACGCCAAACTTACTTCCGAAGCCAATGCCGAACCTAATGCCGAAGCCGATGTTGCCAGGCAAGTTCGCGCAACGCATGAACGTATCTCCCCGAATTATTTCCGTGTTGGGCGCCGAGTGTACAGGCAAGACGCAACTGTGCGCAGCCCTGGGCGTGGGCCTGCCAGCGCTGGTGGTACCGGAATTTTTAAGGAGCTGGTGCGACGAGAAACAACGCGCGCCCGAGCAGCGGGAACAGGCGCTGATTATCGAAGGGCAGCTAGATGCCGAGCGTGCGGCTTGCGAAGACGCTTGGCGCGCCGGCGTCAACTGGGTAGTAGTTGATTCCAGCCCGCTCATGACGGCTATCTACAGCCTGGAGTACTTTGACGACGAGACACCTTGTGCGCAGGCGCTGGCCCACCAACAGCGTTATAGCCTGAGCCTGGTCGCCGATGCTGCGATTCCCTGGCTTGCCGAGGGCTGGCAGCGCGATAGTGCGCAGCGACGCGCAAGCGCGCAAAGTCGCTTGCTGCAGATCCTGAAAGCAGGCGGCCTGCCGTTTGACGTCATTGCAGGCGAACCGGCGCGGCGCCTGCAACTGGCCACTCAAATTGTCAATGCGCTGCCTGCTGCATGAGCATGCATCGAACTATGCGCCGGCCGCGTTCGAGAACCGACAGTCGATCGAAATGTTGAAGGGCGTGTCAGGCGTTCAGGCCGGCAGTTCGGCGCCGGGTGGGCTGGTGAATTATTCGCTCAAGCGACCCACCGTCGCGCCACTGCGCGAGCTCACCGTTGGGCTATAAGAGCGCGGTACGCGGCTGGTCCATCTCGATCTGGGTGGACGCTTTGGTGTCGATCAGGCGCTCGGCTAGCGGTTCAATGCCGCGTTCGAAGACAAGCGGCCGATCGCCGATAACGCCCGCAGTCAACGTGAGTTTGTCAGCGGGTTTTTCGACTTCCGATTGCCGGCGCGATCCCTGCTCGAGGCAGAGTTCGAGTATCAGCGCTCGAGCCAGCCGAGTGTGCCGGGCTTTGGTCTGCCCGACACGACCGGTAGCGGGATAGCGACCACTGTGCCGGCGCCGGTGAACCCGCGGATCAATCTGGCTGCACAGCCTTGGGCGCAACCGTTCGAAGCTAAGAACCTGGTGGCATCGTTGCGCTTTTCGCAGACCCTGGCCAATGACTGGACCTGGGGTGCGCGAATCAGCAGACAGAACATCCGCATCAATGACCGACTGCCGCTTCCAGATGGTTGCAGCAGCGGCACCAACTACGTCTATCCGGGATTTTGCGGCAACGGCGATTTTGATCTGTATGACTATCGCAGCGACAACGAGCGGCGCAATTTGAGCTACGCGGACTGGTATTTGCGCGGTGAGGTCAAGCTCGGTGCAACCCGACATGAATTCAGCGCTGGCCTTTCGCACACACAGTACGCCGAACGATTCAATCCACAGCAGGCTTATAACCTCGTCGGTACCGGCAATCAGTTCACACCGGTTGTGTTGCCGGCCGATCCGACGCCGACCAGTCTGAACACGCAGATCGATTCGCGAACCAACGAAATTTATCTCTCGGACGCGATCCGTTTTGATGACACCTGGTCGCTGTGGCTGGGCCTGAGGCACAGCCGGCTCGATCGGTCCAGCGAACGCACCAACGGCAGTCGAGCGACGCGCTACGAACAGAGTTTCACGACACCCTGGGGTGCGCTGGGCTACAAACCGTGGGCAGGTGGTTATGCGTACGTGTCGGCGGGCAGTGGAGTCGAGAGCGAAGTGGTGCCCAATCGGCCCAGCTTGTTTACCAATGCCGGGTCGGTGTTGCCGGCGATGCGCAGTACCCAGAAAGAAATTGGGTTCAAGCAGACGCTGGCCGGCGGTGGCCTTGCGCACCTGGGCCGGTGCCCTTTCCCGTGACTGGAGCATCAATGCGCAAGCGATGTTGATCGATACCAAGGCATTACGCAGCGTTGATGATAATCTGCAAGGCAAACGCACGCCGAACGTGGCACCGGTCACTGCCAGCGTGGCCGCTACCTGGCAAGTGCCGCAATTGGCGGGACTCGGCTGGACCAATCGCATCTTCTACAGCGACAAAAAAGCCATTACGCGCGATAACTCAGTGGAGCTGCCATCGTTCTGGCAATGGGATAGCTACGTCGCCTATCGTCAGAAGCTCGGCGGCACGCAGTTCACCTGGCGGGTTGGTGTTGATAACGTCACGGACAAGCGCTATTGGCGCGACGCGCCGACCCAGTATTGGGGTGGCACCTATCTGTTTCCGGCGCCGCCGCGAACCTTCCGGGTTTCAGTGCTGGCGAGTTTCTGAGTTTGATCAAGAGTGATTTTCCGACGCGAGCGACATTCGAACGAGGCTGCATTTCGACCCGCGGTGCATAGGGTTAAACTGACTCGATGCAATCCGACGACATCGCCCGCTGGCGGGAAAATCTCAATGAAGAGTTGAACGGCATGGCGCTTTACGAGGCGCTGGCCCAGATGGAAAGCGACGAGTCGCGTCGCCATCTGTTTTCTGAATTGGCCGACGCCGAACGTCGGCATGCGAATTTCTGGCGTGAACGTTTGCTGAAAAATGGCGTAACCATTGCCGCATTCAAACCGTCGTTGCGCTCGCGTATCCTGATCTTTCTGGCCGGGCGTTTGGGTCCCGCTTTTGTGTTGCCAACCTTGGCGGCGGCCGAAACCGCCGGTGGTAATCGCTACGCGCAGCAGGCCGATGCGCAGGCCGCTGGATTGGCGGAGGAAGAGGGCGGCCATGCCAAGCGCTTGCAAGAAGCGGTGGTCTCCCGAGAGCCATCGCATCGGGCCTTGGGTGGTAATAGTCTGCGTGCCGCCGTGCTCGGGGTTAACGATGGCCTGGTTTCAAACTTTTGCCTGATCGTCGGTATGGTCGGTGCCGGTGCCGGCAATCGAACGGCACTCTTGACCGGTCTGGCCGGACTCATAGCCGGGGCAGCGTCGATGGCACTCGGCGAATGGCTGTCGGTGGCCAATGCGCGTGAGAGTGCGCAGCGCCAGATTGCGCGTGAGGCCGAGGAGTTGGCCAGTTCGCCGGAGTCTGAACTCAAGGAGCTGGCGCTGATCTATCAGGCCAAGGGGCTGTCCAAGGCGCAGTCGCAAGTGGTCGCCAATGAAATCATGAAGAACCCGAAGGTCGCGCTCGATACTTTGATCCGCGAAGAGTTGGGCATCAATCCGAACGACCTGGGTGGCAGCCCCTGGACTGCAGCCGTCGTGTCATTTGTCTTGTTCTCGCTCGGCGCTCTGTGCCCGATTCTGCCTTTTTTCTTCGTCAACGATCAATCAGTGTTGATCTGGATCGGCGTCAGCGCCAGCGCTGCGCTGATGCTCAGTGGCGCGGCGACCGCGCTTTACACCGGACGCGGCATGTGGTTTTCGGCGACCCGACAGTTGTTGTTCGGCGCGATTGCGGCGGCGCTGACTTTCGGGGTGGGGCGCTTGATTGGGGTGAGTCTGAATTAATCGACCAGTGAGATAAGTTAATCGGCCGAGAACGTTGGACATGAGGGTTAGGCGTCACCGCGCCGTGCCTTTGGTGCTCGCGGCTTCGTTACGGAGCTCGCCTTTGGCGTGCCCACACTCTTATGCGGCTTCGAGACGGAATCCTGCTGCGCCGCCAGTAACGCCTTTGCTGCCCAGTGTCTCATTGCAGTTTTTCCAGTGAACACTTCCGGTGGAGCCTGATGGTACTGAAGCGTGGCAATTCCACCGTCCTTCGGATACGAGAACATTGGAAGCCCTCTTGCAACGAATTCTGCCGCAGTGGCGGCGTTCGCCTTGAAGTAGAGCGTTTTGTCGTGAATCGTGGCGATGAATAGATCATCACAGTAGACATAGACACCGCCGAACATCTTGCGTTGACGAAGAACGCCCATTCCTGACATGAGGTCAAGTACGGTGCTTAGCAAAGCCGAGTCAGCGGACATTCTGCGCAATCGGGTAGAGAATTTCGGCAGTCCACGGGAATCTCGCGACGCTTAAAGTTCGACAGGAGCGGCAAACCAAAGAGCGCGCAGCAGCCTTTGGAACGTCCGCCCGAAAGTGGGGTTAGGCGCCGAGGCTCGCACGCGGCTCTCGCAATGCCCGTTTCGGGAAGGCTCGCAGATCTTCAATTACCTGATTGACACCTGCGTATGCCTTGAGTCGTTGATGCTCTTCATGCGGACCTAGCGCAATGATGTAGCCAATGCCAGCGGCGTATGCGGCCGCCAGGCCTGAGACGGCGTCTTCCACGACAATGCACAAGCCCGGATGAAGCCCGAGACAACGCGCCGCTGCAAGGTATATGTCTGGGGCCGGTTTCCCAGCAAGAAGGTCGTTATCGTAGGTGACTCGATCACGCTCGAACCATCGGCCTAACTTAAGGTGCTGGAAGAAGAAGTCGACATTGCTCGCCTCAGATGCAGTAGCAATCGTCATGGGCGTTCCGCGTTCGGCAAGATGGTCGAGGAGTTCGGGGGCGCCTGGCGAAAGCACGAAATCCGCAGCTCGGCTTAGGCAGAGCGCCCGGTACGCCGACTCCTTAACCTGCACGAGTCTGGCCTCCTCTTCGCGGTCAATAGGTCCTACGAGATAGGTCAGGATGGATGAGTTCGTACGGCCGTGCACGTGCAACCGGAACTCCCCCTCCGTAAGCGCTTTGCCACGTAGGAGGACGGCGGACTCTTGCCAGGCTTCGAAGTGAAGATGTGCATCCCACAGGAGGACGCCGTTGAAGTCAAAGATTACGCCGGTGAAGTGCATCAGGGAAGCAGTCTGGAAAATTTGCGTTCACGGCGCATGGCGTCCAAGTTGACTGGCTGTTATTTCAAGCCTGCGCCACGGTGCGACAGCTCAACCCACAAGCGTTGGCGCGCAAAAATTGTCCGTGTCCAATGTCAAATTAAACAGCTTCCGCTGCGGGCAACGCTTGCAGTTTCAACCCGAGGGCCTCAACTACTTTAAGGATTGTGGAGAATTCTGGATTCCCTTCGGCTGACAGCGCTTTGTAAAGGCTTTCGCGACCCAGCCCAGTCTCGCGCGCGATCTGCGACATTCCCTTCGCACGCGCAATGTCCCCCAATGCCGCCGCAATCAGCGTCGCATCACCTTCCTCAAATGCCGCCTGAAGATACGCTGTGATGTCTTCTTCGGATTCCAAATGCTCCGCAGGGTCCCACACTCGGGTCTTTACCTTCAATTTGCTCATTGTGTTTTCCTAAGTTCTTTCGCGAGCTCTTTCGCCGCCTTGATATCTTCGTCTTGCGAAGATTTGTCTCCACCACCGAGCAAAATTACCAACTTTTTTCCGTGTTCGGTGTAGTACACACGCCAACCTGGACCGAAGTCGAACTTCAGTTCAATAACACCACCGCCCACCGATTCCGACCTTCCTGGATTTCCGAGCGAAAGTCTACGAATTCGGATGCTGATTCGCGCGCGAGTGGGCTTGTCCTTTAGACTTGCAAACCAAGCTGCGTACGCTTCAGTTTCACGTACATTGATCATTTCTTGAATGTATCACATGGGATACGTATGCGCAACTATCGTCTACAGCGCTGTAATCTAATGTTTTAAGTTAATCGGCTGAGAACGTTTGACATGAGGGGTTAGGCGTCACCGCGCTTTGCCTTTGGTGCTCGCTGCTTCGAGACGGAATCCTGCTGCGCCGCCAGTAACGCCTTTGCTGCCCAGTGTCTCATTGCAGTTTTTCCAGTGAACACTTCCGGTGGAGCCTGATGGTACTGAAGCGTGGCAATTCCACCGTCCTT
>JANLTP010000203.1:0-3636 GCA_031363055.1 Burkholderiales bacterium
GAAATGCAATTTTTTATGCGGCCCACCGCGCCACAGATCGAACCCCTCGAGCAGCCACTGCAACTCCTGCAAACTCACCGTGCACGTCTCACCGCTACCCAGCGTCGGCCAGCAAAATCGCTCGCTCTCAAGCCTTTTATAACTCAGTCCGGAATGCAGCCACTGCTGTCGTCGCGACACATCTTGTTCGGGTCACGCATCCATTTCATCCCTTGAGCGGACGATCATTGCCATGCGTCGGTGAGCGGTACAACCGTTACGGCAAGCGATTGCTGCTGCAGGTCGACAAGCACACGGTGTGCTCGGTTCCGCCACAGTGGACGGATGTGATTGCCGCCGATCCAGAGATTGCTTTAGGCGGAGGGCGTGCGCTGTTTCGAGTCTCGGACTTGGTCGAGTTGGAGCGACTGGTATCGCGACTCGCCAAGCCGATTTCGTCGCAAGTCGATTGCCAGACGGTGTAACGAGAATTGTGCCGCATATGTAATGATAAATATGTCGAAAATGTCATTGGATGATTACTATTTACTCAGTCTTTCATGGCTGATTTCATGCTAATACGGATTGACATTGAGATATATATGAGGCATATTTATAGTTACATTAACGTCGAGATTCGAGCGCAGTATGGCCGCCAAGTTCAGCCGCAAGAATCCGAAGTCCATCGCCCTGGCCGCCGAGGGCACGTTGAATCCGGCACCCGAGAAGGTCGGCGACCCGAAGTTCAGCAACAACGAGTTCTTCGATGCGCGCGACGCGGTGCAGGTCAAGTACGAGATGTTGCGACGCGTGCTCGTCGAGAGTGCCTCCGTGACGCAGGCAACCCACGAGTACGGCGTCTCACGACCGGTGTATTACCTGGCCAAGACAAGCTTCGAGGAAATCGGGATCGCGGGGCTGGTGCCCAAGAAGCGCGGTCCCCAGGGTCCGCGCAAGATCCAGGGCGACGTTCTGGCGTTTGTGCAGCAGCGGCTCGTGGCGGGCGAGCCACTGCGGGCGCGCGAACTTGCGGAGGCGATCCGACGACGATTTGGCCTCGATGTCCATCCGAGAACGATCGAGCGCGCCATTCGGGAAAAAAAAACGGCTCAATAGCCGTAGTGAGGATGATGGCGGCGCATCTAGTGCGCCCAGCGTCACCACGGCCAGGTACGAGACGTTGCGCGGGGCCGCGCTGGGCGGAGCGTTACCGCTTGAGGCGCGTCACGGACTGGTCGTGTTCCTTCGTTGCGGGATGTGGGGGTGGGCGCGCTCGCTGGCGATCGGTCAGATGAATCATCAGCCGCCGCTGTGCTCGGGCGCTCCGAGTGCGACCGCGCCGCTCGAACAACGAGCTGCTGTTCACGTTCTCGCCGCTATGGCGATCAACCGCAACGACCGGAGGTTTCGATGCACGAGTCTTTGAAGGTTCAGCCGCATCACTTGGCCCGTAGCGCTTACCTGTACATTCGGCAATCGTCGATGCGCCAAGTCTTAGAAAACACCGAGAGTACCAAACGGCAGTACGCGCTGCGCGCCCGCGCGATCGCACTGGGCTGGTCCGATGAGGCAATCATCGTCATCGACAGTGACCAAGGCGAATCCGGCGCGTCAGCGGCGTGGCGCGAGGGCTTCCAGCGTCTGGTCAGCGATGTGGGCTTGGGCCGCGCAGGTATCGTCATGGGGCTTGAGGTCTCTCGCTTGGCACGGAACAACGCCGACTGGCACCGTTTGCTGGAAATCTGTGCGCTGGCCGACACCCTGATTCTGGATGAGGATGGCGTGTACGATCCGTCGCACTTTAACGACCGGTTGCTGCTCGGACTGAAAGGTGCCATGAGCGAAGCCGAGTTGCATGTGCTGAAGGCCCGACTGCGCGGCGGCGTGCTGAACAAGGTGCGGCGTGGAGAATACCGATGTGCACTGCCTACGGGATTCGTGTACGACGGCGCCGGCCAAGTCGCGCTCGATCCCGACGCGCAGATCCGGCAGACGATCGCGTACTTCTTCGAAACATTCAGCCGTGTCGGCTCGGCCTGTCAGACGGTGAAGGTGTTTCGCGCCGAGGGGCTGCGCTTCCCCTCACGCCAAAGCGGTGGCCAGGCAACGATCTTCCGAGTACTCAACGTATCCACGGCGATGCGCGTGCTGCACAATCCTCGCTATACGGGCACGTATGCCTATGGGCAGCGAGGGTATCGGCGAGGGGCCGACGGCAAGACGCATGTTCGAAATCGCCCATGCAAGGAGTGGCTCGCGTGCATTCCGGACGCTCACCCCAGCTACATCACCTGGGATCGATTCCAGGAGAACCTCAAAATACTCGCGTCGAACGGCCGCAAATGCGAGTTGGCGCGGGCCTCACCGCCGCGAGAGGGACATGCCCTGCTTCAGGGGCGAGCGCTATGCGGGCTCTGTGGAAGGCATATGAGCGTGCGATACGCCGCGCGCCGAGGCAGGCGCGAAGCGTGGTATGCATGCGAGCGTGCTCGAAGCGATTGTGCCGCACCGAGCTGTCAATCGATCGCCGGGTCACCCGTCGATGAGGCGCTCGGCGATCTGGTCGTCGAGCAGATGACGCCGGCCGCAGTTCAACTGGCGTTGCAGATCCGCGCCGAGATCGAAACCCGAAGTCAAGAGGCCGATCAGCTTCGGTGTCGGGCGATCGAGCGGGCTCAAATCGATGCCGAACTTGCACAACGCCGCTTCATGCTGGTGGACCCTGGCAACCGCTTGGTCGCCGATACGCTCGAGGCCCAGTGGAACGAGAAGTTGCGCGCCTTGGCCAAAGCGCGTGAAGACCGCGAGCGCGATAGGCAGTCCGATCAGAACACGCTGGACCAAACGATCCGCATACGACTATTGGCGATGACGAGCGACTTCCGCCGCCTGTGGGCTGACCCGGATACGCCGAATCGCGAGCGCAAACGCATGCTCGACCTATTGGTCGAAGACGCGACACTAATCAAGGTTCCCGTGCAAGGCATCACCCGCATTCACGTGCGCTTCAAAGGGGGCTTGACGCAGACGATTACGACGCAAAATCCAAAATCACCGGGACAACAGGTAAGAACAGCGCCGTCGATCATCGAGCTGGTCGACGCATTGCTCGATGATCATACCAACGCCGAAATTGCCGACTACTTGAATGCGCAAAAGTTGCGCCCTGGCGGTGCTGCGCGGGCTGGACGCGGTGATCGCGTCTTCGACGCCCTGCGCGTCAGCTTTATCGTTCAACGCTACAGACTGCGCTCTCGCTACGATCGACTTCGCCAGCGCGGCATGCTGACCAAACACGAAGCAGCGCACAAGCTCGGTATCCACGTTATGACGCTGGGGACATGGGCCAAAAGCGGCCTCGTGGTCCGTCACGCGTTCAATGCTCACGCTTACTTATACGATTTGCCAGACCAGGGCCTGCCGATCAAACATAGCAGTCGCTGGGATCGAGTTGCTGATCGAAAACCTGCCGTCAAAACCGAGGCAGCATAAAAACCTTGTACTTCATGAAGAGGAGTCGCAGTATGAACATCGTTACTTATACCAAAGACAAAATCCGTTGCGATGCCAATAAATCGCCTTTATCTTGCTGCGCTGCCGGTTCACAAAAACATGCAGCGCGTTGCCAAACGGATCGGCCCCGAACTGCTGCTCGAT
>JANLTP010000215.1:0-11750 GCA_031363055.1 Burkholderiales bacterium
TCGTCATCGTCGACGCCATGCAGGTCGCCAGAGCGATCAAGATGACACCGAGTCCGGTATTCGTGGCGGGTGCGGTGGTGGCACGTCAAGAGGTGACCAGTGCCTACACCGACAGCTCGGCGAACAACTCGAGCGCGGCGAACTCACCAGGCGCTGCGAACTCACCGGACATGGCGAACTCCCCAGGCATGGCGAACACCCCCGGCGGTTGGAGCACCGACAAACTCGCGTTGCTGGCGCTGCTGCTGCCGCTGGCGGCCACCCTCTGGCAGTGGAGCAGCGACACCCAGTACGCCTACAACAACATGTATGTAGCCGACGGCCTGAGCCACTTGCTGAAGTTCTGCGCCTACCTGGCGGTCGGCGCAAGCATGTTGTACGCCCGAGCCTACGCCCGCGACCGCGAGCTGAACCGCGGCGAGTTTTACACGCTGTCCCTGTTCGCGCTGCTCGGTCAGATGATCATGATCTCGGCCAACAGCCTGCTGGTGGTTTACATGGGGCTGGAGCTCATGTCGCTGTCGCTGTACGCGCTGGCGGCGCTGCGGCGCGATTCACCGCAAGCCACCGAAGCCGCGATGAAGTATTTTGTTCTGGGCGCGCTGGCCTCGGGCTTCCTGCTCTATGGCATGTCAATGATCTATGGAGCCTCGGGCACGCTCGATTTGAACGAGATTGCCAAAAAAATCGCCGTCGGTGAGACCAACAAGGCGAATCACACGATCTTCGTATTCGGCGTTGTATTCCTGGTCGCAGGCCTCGCGTTCAAGTTCGGCGCGGTACCGTTTCACATGTGGGTACCCGACGTTTACCAGGGGACGCCGAGCGCCGTCACCTTGATGATTGCCGCAGCACCTAAGCTCGCCACCTTCGCCATCGCGTTTCGCCTGCTCGCAGAAGGCCTGATTGGCGTCGCTTATGACTGGCAGCAGATGCTGATGGTGCTCGCTGTGTTGTCGGTCGTGATCGGCAACCTGGTCGCCATTTCTCAAAGCAATCTGAAACGCATGCTTGCCTACTCGGCGATCTCGCAAATCGGCTTCGTGCTGCTCGGCTTTCTGGCGGGCGTCGTCAGCCAAGACCCGAACAAAGCAGTCACCATGGCCTCGGCCTACAGCTCGTCGCTGTTCTACGTCATCACCTACGTGCTGACGACTCTCGGCACCTTCGGCTTGATTCAATTATTGGCCCGACACGGTTTCGAGTCCGAAGACATTCACGACCTGCGCGGCTTGAGAAAACGCAGCCCCTGGATGGCGCTGGTCATGATCGTGCTGTTGCTCTCGCTGGCCGGCATACCGCCCACCGTTGGCTTCACCGCGAAGTTGATCGTGCTGCAATCGGTCGTCAATGCCGGCCACATCTGGCTGGCCGTCGTAGCCGTGCTGGCATCGCTGATCGGCGCGTTCTACTATTTGCGAGTCATCAAGGTCATGTGCTTCGATGAGCCGACCGACACGGCGAAAATTGAACCGCAGGCAGATGCGAAGTCATTGTTGGCGGTTAACGGAATATTGGTTCTCGTTCTGGGCGTCTTGCCCGGCCCGTTGATGACGCTGTGCCTGAATGCCGTGCAGAAAGCACTCGCTGGTTAAGTCGCCAGAACACCAGCCCAGTCGCAAGAGCACCACCGCCCACCCGTTACACCCACCATCGATGCCCAAAGTACCGCGCGACCTGACCGAACACACAGTCGAGTCGAAGTCCGTCTATCAGGGCGCGTTCCTCGATGTGCGCAAGGACGTGGCGCGGTTGCCTGACGGTAGCCACGGCCCGCGAGAATACGTCAAACACCCGGGTGCCGCGGCCATGGTGCCCATCTTCGACGACGGACGATTGTTGATCGAGCGCCAATACCGCTACGCGCCAGCGCAGGTCTTCACTGAATTTCCGGCCGGCAAATTGGATGCGGGCGAGACCTTCATCCAGACCGCCAAACGCGAGCTGGTCGAAGAGACCGGTTACCGCGCCGGCGAGTGGGCGTTTCTGACGCGCATCAATCCGGCGATCGGATTCTCAGACGAGATCATCGATATTTTCCTGTGTCGCAAGCTCGTCAAGACTCAGCAGCAACTCGACACAGGGGAGTTTCTCGAGCTGGATATTGTTACTCTGGGCTGGTTGATGGACGAACTGCGGGCGGGGCGTCTGACCGATGTGAAGACGCAGATTGCGGTGCATTGGCTGGACCGTATTTACGCGGGTAGCTGGCCGTGGCCGGAGTTTGAGGCGGACGCCGGCTAAACCAGTGCCGATAAAAACTTGGCCGCGCTCATCATGCGCAGTCCATTGTGGTCTTCGTCAACACCGTCTTCGAAAACCAATTGGTACGCTCGATCGACGCCAAGCTTGTCCTTGAAGTATTTCAACTGCGGCGATAGCGCCGATCGCTTAGCCTTCACTTCGATGATGAATTCGACTTCGCCGTCCACGACGATGCAAAAATCAACTTCGCGTTGTTCCTTGTCCCGCAAAAAATGGAGTTCAGCCGGCAAGCCGTACACGTCGGTCAAATAGTGCGTGTACTTCAGCAAATGATTGGCGACGATGTTTTCATATCGTGCGCCCAAGTCATCGATGCCGGTGTAATCCCACAAGTAAATCTTCGGCTCTTTGCGAAGCGACTTGATCCGCGAATGTTGGTAAGGATAAATACGGTAGCAAAAATACATTTGCTCCAGCGTGTCCATCCAGTGCGAGATGGTTTTGTGGGTCACTTTCAGATCGTTGGTTAGCGCATTGAGCGAAAAAAGGCTCCCCACCCGCTCGGGCAACAGTGTCGCCAGGATCTCCAACGTCGACAGATCGCGAATGTTGCTGAGGTCGCGGACATCCTCCTGAATCAGCCGCTTCTCGCGATCGTGATGCCAACGCTTGAGGTCGCGAATATCTTTGGACAGATAGATTTCCGGGAAACCGCCGAAGGTGATCAAGTCTTGCCAGATCACCTCAGGGATTTCGGGCGCGAATATCAACCCCGCCTCGCGATCATGGGTTTTGCCGAGTAGCTCGGCGATGCTCAGCGGATGCAAGCGGTAATAAAAGTAGCGACCCAACAGTGAGTCGCCACCTTTTTGGTACAGATCCAGTCGGGCACTGCCGGTAACCAGAATCGCAAAGTCCTGTTTTCGCGTGTCAAACACGCCCTTCAGATGGTTCTTCCAGTCCCTGTATTTGTGGATCTCGTCGAAAATCACCAATTCGGTTCCGCCTGCAAAGACGTTGCCGAGAATGGCTTTTTTGTCGTCACGACTATCCCAATTCAAGTAGGTTGGATTGGCGTAGATGGGCGCCGTGGATGAGGCAATGTTATTGGCCATGGTTGTCTTGCCGACCTGGCGTGGCCCGCCGATGAACACCATTTTCTTGGCAAGATCGCTCTGGATGTGCGGTTCGAGATAGCGTTTCATCCAGAAAATTATACTGAACTACGAAAATAATGCATCTATTTTGTAGTTCGGTAAAAACTTCGTGATTTCATAGTGAATTCGAGGGAGTGGCAATTGGACGCACAGATGAAGGCGGCAAAACCATCGGCCAGCTTATTGACAAAAGCCTGGACTTTTGTGGCATCAAGACGCGCGAATTTTCTACGGTATGCAGTGGGGGGCGTTCCCGTTTGTATTGTCGAACGACTTGTTGACTGAATACCGTGCCGTGCGGATCCGGCCAAAAATACGCGCCCGGCATGGCCTGACCGTTTCCGCGATGGATGTCATCTTGACTGAACTTGCGCAACACACAATCGTGTTGGAACCGCAGGCAGTGAAAAACGGGCGCGTACTGCCATGGTCGGGTGTCGTTTACAATTTACACAGCAGGAGGGATGGCAGAGCGGTTTAATGCGGCAGTCTTGAAAACTGTTGTGGGTTTAAATCCACCGGGGGTTCGAATCCCTCTCCCTCCGCCAACAAAAATCGCCCGCGAATGCGGGCATTTTTTTTTGGCGAAGGGAAGGACAGTCCAAATGGACTGTCCGTGAGGGATTCGAAGCGATTCGCTTGCAAGCGAATCGGCGGCCCGCGCGAACGGACATGAGCGCAGCGAATGCCGAGAGTGTGGGCGCAGCTCTCGGCACGGCCTCGCGAACGAAACGCCTGGCGAACGTCCCGCAAACAGAAAAATAAAACTGTCAACCTTCGTCTACTTCAAATCGCCCGCGCGGGAACCCCGAACGCGCAATTCGCGCAAACGCTTCAGTGCGGCTTGGTACACAACCTCGCGTTTGCGCTTGCCAACCGCGATCACCAAAACCATCAGCCGATCGTCGATCACCTGCAAGCGCGCCGCGCGATATGCCGTGTACCCCTGAACGATTGCCGTTCGATACGATCATGGACATGCTCGATGACATTGGGTGGATAGCGACGCCTTCATGCCTACGCACAGCAAGCCGGCACTTATTAGGCTGGCCGTGGTTGCGAGCGAGGTGATTTTCGACGACGCGATGATGGCCGCTGAGGTCAGGCCGGGGTGATACTCAGGCAGCTAGCAACACCAGCTTCGTCGGCAGACGTTTCACTTTGAGCTCAGTCCGATATCCGGCGCGCGCCAGCATGACGACAAGCGAATCGATCGTGAACAAATCAATCTTGCCATGCAAAAGCAGGTTCAGCCGCGATTGGGTAACTCCGAGCCTCTTGGCAGCGATGGCCTGTGTAGTGTTGAGCTTCTCGACGACCTGTCGAACCTGAATCATTAACGTCGAGCGCAGGGCGAGGTTTGCCGCCTGTTCAGGCTCGAAGCCCGCATCAGCGAACACGTTGCCTGTACTGCGGGTCATCTTTATTCTCTCAGCCATGTTGCCGCTCCTGAGTATTCCAAATTTAGAATAACACAGGGTGCTGGAATCAGGCTTTGCCGACCGACCGGCGATGATGCAAGCGGGCTCGATGGCGCAAACCTTCCAATTGCGGTTATCGCAAATAGCGTCAAGCCGCTGCGGCGCGTCTGGCCCATTAATCGCGACTGACTTGGCCGGCTTGCGAAGCCGGAAATAATAGGAAGAAATCGTCGACCCCGAGCCGGCGATACATGGATGTGCTGAAGCGCCAATTTGAAGCGTGTCAGCGAAAAAGCTAACGGCAACCCCTACGCAAACACTTCCGTTAGCTAGCCCGCTGCGGACCCATCCGTCTGATTTGACCGGTTTCCTCGCTGATCGCAATGCGCCAGATCTTGTCGAGATTGGTGCCGGTTATCCGGATGAAGCGAGACTTGTCCGGATAGTCGATTGCATGAATCGCGCCGTGCGAGTAGACGCCGACCTCGCCGGGGTTCAGCCGGTACGCGCGGGTCGCCTCGAGCTTGGCGTGATCCGGATCGGCGCCGTCATCGCATCGCTTCCATTCCCTCATATCGGTGTAGCCAAGGGCCTGGCCGTACACCGCCCATGACTCGCCGTGATCATGCGGTGGCGACTGGCGTGCTTTCTCATTGATGTGGGCGAGCACCTGGAAGCCGAGTTCCGGATCTTCATAGAGCAAGTGCAGGCCCGACTCAGCGCTCTCACCGCAGGTCTGTTCAATGAATTCCTTGTTGGTCAAGAGTTTCGCCAACGACTGGCGTACAGCCTCTATCTCTGCCGGCGAATTGCCTTTCAGCAGGGCGCTGCGAACGTCAGTTTTCAAATGTTCGAAATCGTATTCCATGATGGACCTCCAGGCTGTCGAGATGATAGCGCGCGCAGAGCTGGAGGGGCAGCTTTCCGGATCCAAACGGCGTCGAATTCCGCTTTGCTTCTTTGATCCCCCAGTTTGAGGGGATTGATGCGGCGCAGCCTGATTCTCATAATTCACCGGAACTTGCTGCCGGAGATCGAACATGTTTTTCTTTGAAGCTGGTCGTCGCGAAGCGCCGCTTGGTTTTACCGTGCTCGGTCTTGTTTCCTTCAGTCATACCGTGCTCCGTCTCGCGTTACCTACTCTGGTCGGTGTGATGCTGTTCTTCAGTTTGTCGGGTTGCAGCAAGGATGATCCAGACTTTCGCTTGGCGATTCTGCTCCCGAACGCAACCTACAACCCACCGATATCCTCTGGTGGAACGCAGGATTTGATCCTCGCCGGCAATCTTCAAAGCAGTGCGAAAACGCCGAAAGCGCCTGCCGGCGGCGCGCTTGCCCTGGCCAGCTTTACGCCGACGGCTGCCTTCTTTGGTAATCAGGTAGCGATTTTGGGCGGTACGGGCGTCAGCTCGACCGACCCGGGTGCGGCGCTTCTGGTTCGAGAGAGCAACTGCAGCCTGACCCAGTACGCGGTCAGTTATGGCGTTCAAGGCGCCTATGGCTCGAGCAGCTCGATTGTTGCAACGCTGCCCAACGTCGATGCCTACCTGCATCAGCTTGCCGGATTGAGTGGCACGGCCGGAACTTTCCCGAAAGGCTGCAGCAACCGAAGCCTGGGAACGCCATCGACCAGCTACGTTCATTTGGGCCGCTTGAGCGACGGCAGCAGCATGGCCGCCTATGTCGACGACTCCGGAAAAATTACGGTACTGAAAATCGGTACCAGCGGCGCCATCGTCAGCCAGACTGTACTTGCATCGGCCAACGCGGCGCATACCCTGGTGGCCGGCGATTTCAACGGCGACGGCATTGCCGACCTGGTCACCCCGCTCATCAGCGCGAACAACACGAGCGGCGTCGGGGTATATCTGAGCCGAGCCGATGGCAGCTTCGGCGCGGTAAGCGTCTACGGCGGATACCCGGCCAATATCAATCGGTTTTATGTTCGAGCCAGTATTGAAGATATCAATGGCGACGGCAAACTCGACATCGTCGCCATGGGTGCACCCAACGCCGGCAACGACTTGCCGACCGTCGTCACCTTGCTCGGCGCAGGTAACGGTACGTTTGTCGCGGGCAGTGTCGCGGTCAAGACAATGTCCCTGGGCGCCTTTGTGCTGGCTGACTTTAATGGTGACGCACATCTGGACATTCTGAGCGCTGGCGGCTATTGGTTGCCCGGCGCCGGCAACGGAACATTTGGCGCAGCAGCACAGCGGTTTGCCAATCCGGTACTGGTCGACGGCCGCACACTCGCCGTCGGCGACTTTGATGGTGATGGTGTCCTGGATGCCGCAGTGCGCTCCGGACGGTCAGCCATTACGATCTTCAAAGGCCTGGGCAATGGAACTTTTAGCGAGGCAAGCAGCTACGCCGGCATTCGTGGGGCCGATGCCTTGAGCGCGACGGATGTCAACGGGGACGGTATCCTGGATTTGGTCGTCGGCCTTTCGGCGGCCGGTATTTTTGGCGCCAGTGGTGATGCTCAAACGATCATTCAATTTCTCCTCGGTAAAGGCGACGGAAGTTTCGTCGCCGCACAGACCCTGCCAGGGCTGGGACTGTCTTTTTCCGCTGGTGCGCCGACGCTGGCCATCGCTGACTTTAACGCCGATGGCTTGCCGGATTTGGTCGCACGTTCGCCGCTGAGCAATACGAGCGTAATTCTGTATCGGGGTAGCGCGCAAGGCAGCTTCTCGGCAGCCGGCAGTGTGGCGACCTTAAGTTTTTTGCCGAGACTTTTTGCCTCCGGTGACCTGGACGGCGATGGCAAGCCCGACGTGGTCGCCGTCGGTTCCAGTGTTGCCGTCATGCGTGGCCTCGGCAATTCGGCGTTCGCGTCCGCCCTCGTTTTTGCGCTACCCAGTGTGACCGGCTCAATCGTGAACATGGCCCTTGGTGATGTGAATGGTGATGGTCGTGCGGATGTGGTCCTGGTTCTTGGCGGGCAAAGCGCCACCAGTGGCGGAGCGTTTCTGTACCTTGCTAATGCAGATGGAAGCTTGAGTGCGCCGACACAAATCGATAATTCAACCAATATCAGATCAGTCACCTTGGGTGATGTGAATGGTGATGGCCGAGCCGATCTCGTGATCGGAAATTTTTCGACGAATTTCTACGTCAGCCCCAATCTTTTGCGCGGCGTTCGAATTTATCGAGGCAATGCCAACGGTACCTTCACGGCACCGTTGACCCTGACGCCCGCTGGCGAAAGCTTCCCAGCACTGGGGATTGCCGATATGAACAAGGATGGCAAGGCCGATCTGGTGGTTTCAGCATTCGATGCCGGCCTCAATGATTCGGTCCATGTATTACCAGGCTTGGGCGACGGCAGCTTCGGTACGCCCAAAACCTTCGTCCTGCCTGGCGGAGGTCCCGGAATCAACAGCCTGGCCGTGGGCGACTTCACCTTTGACGGCAATATCGATGTGATGATTACCGGGCGCTATACTGAAGTGCTCGTCGGCGAGGGCGATGGTAGCGTAGCAGCCGTTAGTGCCCTGGTCATCGCCCCAGACTCCACTTACGCGATTGCAGTGAATCTGAATGGCGACCGGACCATGGATGCGGTGGTGGTCAATGCCGATGGCGTCGTACCCTTGCTTCGCGTTGCAGCACCACGGGTCAGCTTGGGCACGGGCGCGCCTGCCGCTGCAAGCAACGAGTTTTCGACAAGGCTGAGCGCAAGCAGCGCCAGCCTCGCGTCCGGCGGCTCGGTACAAACCAGAATCAGCCTCAGTTTTGGCGCGAACTTCAATCAAGCCGTGAGCTTCGGCTGCTCGGGCCTGCCGGCGTATGCAAGTTGCAGCTTCAGTCCGGCCTCGCTGGCGCCAGGGGCGGGCGCGAGCGAGACAGTATTGACGATCAACACCGACGTCGCGCTCGCTACCGCCTTGCAAGAGTTGGATCGAGGGATTGGCTTGAACTTCGGGTTTGCGATGGTTGGAGGCTTTGGCTTGGCCGGGTTTGCGGGTCGCTTTGCTCGCGTTCAACGTCGCAATGGTGTGCAGCGTCACAGCCGTATGCAGCGTCGCGGTCGTATGGAACTTCGCAGTCGTATGCCGGCGATTTTGATGATGCTTTTTGCATCGGTCGTGCTGGCCGGGGTGGTCGCATGCGGAGGCGGAGGCGGTGGCGGTGGTGGCGGGGCGGCTACCAGTACTGGCGCCGTCACGCCTGTGGGAACCTATCCGATTACGATTGTGGCGAGTGGGGGTGGGGTTACCAAATCGCTGGTTTATACGTTAACGGTGCAGTGACAGTGTCGCAATAACAATCGAGTCGCCTGTCAGTAATAATCGACTCGACGCTATCGAACTTGACTATGCTGCTACCGTTCTTGACCGAGACTGCCGCGGCCTGGCCTTTGGTGCCGATAGCTCTTCGCGTACAACTTGGCGAACTGCATCGATAACGGAGCGCTGCTGTATGAAGGCCACCAATGCGTCGTTAATCAAGGTCTGGTAGTTCCCTGCGCCCGCCCGTTCCACTTGCCCTCGAAAATAGTCGACTACCGAGTTGTCGATCCGGATTGAGATCTTGGTTTTGCCCGGTTCGACCGCAACTACAGGGCCACGCTTGGCCTTCGAGAAGTCAATGTCGCTATAGGGCTCAGCGGCGGTTTTTTTCATACTGTTTCCTTTGCGGCTTGATGGCACGCCACGAGGCAATAATTCGATAGATGTCTGGCTCTCGATGCGTAAAGATCACCACCAGCAGCGCGCCGGTAGCACTGATTCCGAGCGTGGCAAAGCGCTGCTCATCGATCGAATCCGTGTCCTCGCGAGTTAAAGAGAAATCGTCAGTGAGCACAGTCGCCGTCTCCGGAAAAGACACATCTTTCGAACCCGGATACATCAATCCTTCAACACTACAGGCCAAGGCAATGACGTGTGAAGCACGCGCAAAACGCGAACGCGATTTTTGTCGACATCGTCCACCGCGATGTAGGGAGTACGGTCAATTACTAACTCGCGAGTATCAGCAACGCGCCCCTCACGTCCGAGCTGTGGGAATTGTCGCAACGTGCCTATTTGAGATTCGATCCGATCGTCAACCAGGATGGCGCTCCTTGGACTTTCGGTCTCAATGTAATCGAAGATTGCTTCGCGATCTTCGATCGCCACGGGCGTCCACTCCAGTTTCACTCTGGCTCATCATGAATCCGGCGGCTCGCATCCGCCCGTCGAAGCGCGAAGTGTGCGTTAACCTCCTTGGCCGAAACGGCCGCTCTTGGGTCATTCAAGGCCGCTTGCACTTGGCTACGGAACCACCGGTCATAAGTGGCTGAATCTGGCGCCAAAGCGAAGGGCAACATGCCTTCCTTGGCAGTGCGGGTCAACATTATTCTGACTGCATCGGAAACGGTCAACCCGATTGCTTCGAGTACGGTGGCTGCCTGCTTTTTAATATCGACATCAATACGGGTCTGAACCAACGCACTTTGAGCCATTGCATTACTCCATTCGAACTTACTGATCACTTATTGTAATACTAACGGATGACAAGTGAGTGTCGGAATAGGGCCTCGCACGAGCTTGTCTATCGGATCAATATTTACGAAAATTCCGCCCGTCAGATCGACGGCTATGCCGCTAAACTTCGAAATACAAAAGGATGATTCGCCAGCGCTCCTGGTTTGCTGGCGAGTCAGCTTTTCAGAGAGTAGTTGAGTCCACAAACCACAAGCGAACAAGGCGAGACAAAAGCGTGAGTCCCGAAGAATTTTCCAACCTGGTGGTCAACCTGCCGCAGGCCGAAACGCTCGACCTGTATCGACTTGAGTACATCATTCGCGCGCTCTACAGCGAACCCAAGCGCACGCTCGCAGCACGCATCAAAATCAACCTCGGCATGGCGGTTGAATACTTTGATGCTCGCGATGGCACCTATCGACGAGGGCGCATCGCGCGAACTCAAGATTCCGGCGTGACGATCGATGACGCGGATCGCAAGCTTCGGCTAACCAGCGTGCCTTATGCAGCGCTCAATCTGAGCGGCACCAGCTATTATCGTGCGCCAGACGCCTTGGCCGAACCGGTACGACCGTCTCCGGCAGCCGTGCAGCCACCCCTATGGAAGATTGGTGATCGAGTGTCTTTCATGGACCGCGAATTCAAGCTGTTGTCCGGCACGGTGGTGCGTGTCAACGCGAAGAGTGTCAGTGTTGATGTCGACAACTACCCGGGGCATTGGCGTGTTTCGCCGTCGTTGTTGACGCATCTGATCGAGCGTTAGGCAAATGGGCGCAACTACCGCTAAATGTACGCGGATTGCCGCGACGCTGTCGCGACAATGACGGGACAATTCCCGGGATTGGCCGAGCGGCTTTGATTCGTGTGAGATCGCCTTACTTAACCCAGCGGCGCGCGTCTTTGAGAAGCAAAAGCAATTGCGAGTCTCGTAACGGCGATGCAACAAAACCGAATCGGGTGTAGAACTTCGCGGCTTCGTCGTCGATCGGATGCGTCAGCATGGCCCGAATGCCGGCCTGCTCGGCAATCAGCACGGTACGGCGAATGGCGTCTTGCAACAACCCGAAGCCAATACCGCGGCCTTGATCTTGCGTTGAAACCGCCAGACGCGCAAGGATGACCACCGGTACCGGGTAGTGCCCCATACCTTTGACAACCCGCTCCGGCGCGTCCACCACATCGACCTGGCCGACGGTCAGGCTGAAATAGCCCACTAGCCGGTCGTCGTCAAGCACAACAAAAGTCTTGGCTGATCCGCTGTCCTGAGATTGTCGTGCGTGGCGCATCAGCCAATCATTCAGTGCCAGCTTGCCGCAATCGAAACCGTCGAGCCGGTGCTGCGCACCAAGGGACTCCGGCCCGCGCAAACTCACTTTGCGTCCCAAGGTGCCTTGCGAGAGAACAGGTCGCGCAAGCCCTCATTGGGCTGCGCGGGTTGCTCCAGCAGATCGATCAAGGCCCGGTACTGACTGCCCGGTACCATGAACAGGCGC
>JANLTP010000233.1:0-8651 GCA_031363055.1 Burkholderiales bacterium
GCTCCACTGCCAGAGGGTGGCCGCCAGCGGCAGCAGCAGCGCCAGCAACGCGAGTTTGTCGGTGCTCCAACCGCCTGGGGAGTTCGCCATGTCCGGTGAGTTCGCAGCGCCTGGTGAGTTCGCCGCGCTCGAGCTGTTCGCCGAGCTGTCGGTGTAGGCACTGGTCACCTCTTCCCGTGCCACCACCGCACCCGCCACGAAAACCGGACTCGGTGTCATCTTGATCGCTCTGGCGACCTGCATGGCGTCGACGATGACGATAAAGCTCACGGCCAACAGCAGCGCGATCTCCGGCAGACTGGCAAATAGGTTCAGCTTGTCCATGGTCAGTTGAGATTCAATTATTTGAGCTTCGATTTCGCAACATGCTTGAGCAGCGCGTCGACCGATTCATTGCTGATGTCGGTCACTGGCTTCGGGTAGAGGCCCATCGCCAGCACTATGATGGCCAACACGCCAAGCATCCAGAACTCGCGGCGATTGACGTCCTTGAGTTGGCCGACATGGTCATTGGCCACCGCTCCAAACACCACGCGCTTGTACATCCACAGCGAGTAGGCGGCGCCGAGAATCAGCGTGGTTGAGGCCAGCAGCGCGATCCAGAAGTTATATTTGACGGCACCCAGAATCACCATGAATTCGCCAACGAAGCCAGAGGTGGCCGGCAGCCCGCAATTGGCCATCGCGAAGAACAGGAACAGTGCAGCGAACTTTGGCATGGTGTTTGCGACGCCGCCGTAGTCACCGATCATTCGCGAGTGCATGCGATCGTAGAGCACGCCGATGCACAAGAACATGGCGCCGGAAATGAAGCCGTGCGAAATCATCTGTACGATGCCGCCCTGCATGCCAAGCGCATTGAACATGAAAAAGCCCAGGGTCACGAAGCCCATGTGTGCGATCGACGAATAGGCGACCAGTTTTTTCATGTCGGTCTGCACGAGCGCGACGAAGCCAATGTAGACGACCGCAATCAGCGACAGCGTGATCATTAGCCAGTCGAGGTGGTGACTGGCGTCGGGTGTGATCGGCAACGAGAATCGCAGGAAGCCGTAAGCACCGAGTTTCAACATGATGGCCGCCAGCACGACCGAGCCACCGGTGGGTGCTTCGACGTGGGCATCGGGCAGCCAAGTGTGGACTGGCCACATCGGTACCTTGACGGCAAAGGCCGCCAACAGTGCCAGGAAGATTACGACCTGTTCGTTCAGTGTGAGCGGCAGCTTGTGCCAGTCGAGGATCGAGAACGAGCCGGACTTGATGAACAGAAACACGAGAGCAACGAGCGTGAGTAACGACCCTGCCAGGGTGTAGAGAAAAAACTTGAACGAGGCATAGACGCGGTTTGGGCCGCCCCAGACGCCAATGATGATGTACATCGGAATCAACGTGGCTTCGAAGAACACATAGAACAGCAGACCGTCGAGTGCGGCGAACACACCGATCATGAGGCCCGACAGGATCAGGAAGGCGGCCATGTACTGCGCGACTTTTTCTTCGATGACTTCCCAGCCGGCAATGACAACAATCACGGTAATGAAAGCAGTCAGCACAATGAACCAGACCGAGATGCCGTCGACACCGAGCGAGTAGTGGGCTGACAGGCGCTCGATCCAGGGCATTTTTTCGACAAACTGCATCGCGGCGGTGCTCTTGTCGAAGTTCAGCACCAGCGGCAAGGTGGTCAGCAATCCCAGGCCGGCACCCGCCAGCGCCACAGCGCGCACGACACCGGCGTTGCGGTCCTGGCCGAGCGCGAGGATGGCAACGCCAAACAGAATCGGAATCCAGATCGCGGCCGACAACAAGGGGAAGGTCTGCGCCATGGGCCGATTAAACCTTGATCAGTGGCACGAACCACCAAATGAGAAAGGCGACGCCCAGAATCATGGCGATCGCATAGTGATAGAGATAACCCGACTGCCACCAGCGCACCATCGACGAGAGGCCGCCAATCAGCTTGGCCGAGCCGTTGACGAGTACGCCATCGATCAGTCCCTGGTCGCCGACTTTCCAGAGACCGCGACCGAGCAGACGCGAGCCGCCAGCAAAGAACACCTCGTTGAAGCGATCGAGGTAGTACTTGTTATCGAGCAGGCGATACAGGCCACCGAATCGTTGCTGGATCGCCGCCGGCAGCTTCGGGTTGATCATGTAGCAGTAGTAGGCGAGCGCCACACCGGCCACCATCAGCCAGAACGGCAAGGTGGTGAATGCATGTATGCCGTAGGACATCCAATCGTGGAACTCGGTGCTCATCTCGGCCATCGCCGGATGCCGGTCCGCGACCATGATGATATTGTTGAAGAAGTCGCCGAACAACATCGGTTTGATGGTCAGCGCACCGATCAACAACGAAGGTATCGCCAGCGCGATCAGTGGCAAAGTGACGACCAAAGGTGACTCGCGCGGTTTGTCGTTCGCGCCCAGACCGTGGTGGTCGTCATGGCCATGGTGATCATGATCATCGGGTTGCACATCGAGTGCTGACTTTACAGCGTGATCATCATGCGCTGCCGCAGCATGCGCGGTCTTCCCCCAGCGCGACTCACCATGAAACACCAGAAAGTACATTCTGAATGAATAAAACGCTGTCACGAACACACCCGCCAGCACCGCGTAATACGCGAAACCGGCACCCGGCACATTGGCCCTATGCGCGGCTTCGATAATGCTTTCCTTCGAATAAAACCCCGACAGGAACGGCGTACCGATCAGTGCCAGCGAACCGACCAGCGATGTGATCCAGGTGATCGGCATGTATTTGCGCAGGCCACCCATGTTGCGGATATCCTGGTCGTGGTGCATGCCGATGATCACCGAACCGGCGGCCAGGAACAGCAGCGCCTTGAAGAATGCATGGGTCATCAAATGAAAGATCGCCACGCTGTACGCCGAAGCGCCGAGCGCCACTGTCATGTAGCCGAGCTGCGACAGCGTCGAGTAGGCGACCACACGTTTGATGTCGTTCTGGATAATGCCCAGAAATCCCATGAACAGCGCCGTGATCGCGCCGATGATCATGACAAATCCGAGTGCCGTGTCCGACAACTCGAACAAAGGCGACATGCGCGCGACCATGAAGATGCCGGCGGTGACCATGGTGGCGGCGTGAATCAGCGCCGAGATCGGCGTTGGGCCTTCCATCGAGTCGGGCAACCAGACATGCAGCGGGAACTGCGCCGATTTGCCCATCGCACCGATGAACAGACAAATGCAGGTCACCGTCAGCAGCGACCACGCTGAGCCCGGAATCAACTCCAGCGTCTTTTCGGCAAGGCGCGGCGCGATGTTGAACACCTCTGCATAGTCGAGCGAACCGAAGTGCGCGAGCACGAGGCCAATGCCCAGTACAAAGCCGAAGTCACCGACGCGATTGACCAGAAACGCTTTCAGGTTCGCATAGATGGCGGTCGGCCGGGTGAACCAGAAGCCAATCAGCAGGTACGACACCACGCCAACCGCTTCCCAGCCGAAGAAGAGCTGCACGAAGTTGTTCGACATGACCAGCATCATCATCGAGAAGGTGAACAGCGAAATGTACGAGAAGAAGCGCTGGTAGCCCGGATCGTCCCTCATGTAGCCGATGGTGTAGATGTGTACCATCAGCGACACGAAGGTCACGACACACATCATGGTGGCGGTCAACGAGTCGATCAGAAAGCCGATCTCGAAGCGCACGCCACCCACCGACGCCCAGGTGTAGAGGGGGCCGTTGAAGGTCTTGCCGTCCAGGACTTGACACAGGACCGTGACCGACGCCACGAACGACACCAGCACGCCGAGAATGGTGACCGTGTGCGACAGCGTGCGGCCGATTTTCTGGCCGAAGAATCCCGCGAGGATAGCGCCGACCAGGGGAGCGAACGCCGCCAGCAGATAAGTTGTCGACATTGCGGTTAGCCCTTCAAGCTGTCGAGATCTTCGACATTGACCGTGTCGAGACTGCGGAACAGCACCACCAGAATCGCCAGGCCGATCGCCGACTCGGCAGCGGCCACGGTCAGAATGAAGAACACAAACACCTGGCCGGCGGCGTCGCCCAGGAAATGCGAGAACGCGACGAAGTTCAGATTGACGGCCAGCAACATGAGCTCGATCGACATCAGGATGATGATGATATTGCGACGGTTCAGGAAGATGCCGACCACACTGATAGCAAACAAAACGGCACCCAACAACAGGTAATGCGCCAGCGTCAGACCGCCGATCACTTGGCGGCTCCGGGGGTGGTGGGCGGCGCAGACACCGAAGGCACCCTCGCCTGCGAATCCACCTTCACGATCCGAATCCGATCGCCGCTCTTGGTGCGCACCGCCGCCGTTGGATCGTTGTAACGCGTGTCCTTGCGTTTGCGCAAAGTCAGCGCGATCGCCGAGACAATCGCGACCAGCAGCAGCACCGCTGCAATCTCGAACGGGTAGACATACTGGGTGTAAATCAGATTACCGAGCACCTTGGTGTTGCTGTAGTTGGCCGGTACGGCCGGCGCATCGGCGACGCGAACCGTATTGAAGTTGTGCCAAAGCACGAAGAACAACTCGACCATCACGACCGAACCGACGATTCCGGCGACCGAGAAATGTTTCCAGAAGCCGGCACGCACCTTGTCGAGATCGATGTCGAGCATCATGACCACGAACAGGAACAACACCATGACGGCACCGACATAAACGAGTACCAGCGTGATGGCCAGAAACTCGGCCTTGAGCAACATCCAGATACAGGCGGTCGAGAAGAAGCTCAACACCAGCCAAAGCGCTGCGTGGACGGGGTTGCGTACGGTGATGACCAATCCAGCAGCAACGACGGTGACCAGGGCGAACGCAAAGAACAAAAAGGTTTTGGGATCCATGTCTCAGCGATATTGGGCGTCGGTCTCGCGGCTGGCGGCGATTTCTTTTTCGTAGCGGTCACCGACGGCGAGCAACATTTCCTTGGTGAAGTACAAATCGCCGCGCCGCTCGCCGTGGTATTCATGAATATGTGTTTCGACGATCGAGTCGACCGGGCAAGACTCTTCGCAAAAGCCGCAGAAAATACATTTGGTCAGATCGATGTCGTAGCGTGTGGTGCGGCGTGAGCCGTCAGCGCGCACTTCCGACTCGATGGTAATAGCCAGCGCTGGACAGACCGCCTCACACAGCTTGCAGGCAATGCAGCGTTCTTCGCCGTTCGGGTAACGGCGTAGCGCATGCAGACCGCGAAAGCGCGGCGACATTGGCGTCTTTTCCTCCGGATAAAGCACGGTGATCTTGCGCGCGAAGAAGTACCGGCCAGTCAGCTTCAGGCCCTTGAGCATTTCCAGCAACATGAAGCTGGACAGAAAATCCTTGACGGCTTGCACTAGTTCAACTTCCAGATAGATGCGGGGCAGGTCACTAGCTTAACTTCCAGATGTTCCAGGGCGTCTGGATCCAGACGGCCACCACCACCAGCCAGACCAAGGTCACCGGGATGAATATCTTCCAACCCAAGCGCATGATCTGATCGTAGCGGTAGCGCGGAAATGAAGCTCTGAACCAAACGAACAGCGAGACGATGAAGAAGGTTTTGATCCAGAGCCAGAAAAACCCGGGGATCCAGTTCAGCAGCCAGTGATTGATCGGCGACTGCCAGCCACCAAAGAACATGATCGCGGCCAGCGCGGAGAGCAGAATCATGTTCGCGTACTCGGCCAGAAAGAACACCGCGAAGCCCATGCCCGAGTACTCGACCATATGGCCAGCGACGATCTCCGATTCACCCTCGACCACATCGAACGGATGTCGATTGGTCTCGGCCACAGCCGACACCACGTAGACCACGCAGACCGGCAACAACGGCAACCAGTTCCACGACAGGAAGGTCAAGCCGAGTTCGGCGAACCGGCCCTGACCCTGTCCGTTGACGATGTCGATCATGTTCAGGCTGCCACTGACCATCAGCACGACCACCAGCGCAAAGCCGATCGCCAGTTCATAGGACACCATTTGTGCCGACGCCCGGATGGCACCCAGGAACGCATACTTCGAGTTCGAGGCCCAACCGGAAATGATGACGCCATAGACTTCCATGGACGTGATCGCCATCAGCAACAGCAGACCGGCGTTGACATTGGCGAGCACCGTTTCCGGTCCGAACGGAATCACCGCCCAAGCGGCCATCGCCGGCATGATGGTCATGACCGGACCAATCAAATACAGCAATTTGCTGGCCTGACTCGGGATGATGATCTCTTTGAGGATCAGCTTCAAGCCGTCGGCAATCGGCTGCAACAGGCCCAGCGGTCCGACGCGGTTCGGCCCGATGCGACCATGCATGTAGCCGATCATCTTGCGCTCCCAGAGCGTCAAATAAGCGACCGACAGCAAAATGGGCACGACCACCAAAACAATCTTGATGAGGTTCCAGATCACTGGCCAGACTACGCCGAGTGCGCCGCTGCCGAAGCTGAAGATCGAATTGACGAAGGAGTCCATGTTGATTGATTAGTGCGCAGTGACTGCCACTAAATCTTCACCACACGCAGTTTGCCGACCAACGCTGACAAAGTAGCGCTGCCTGCATTGGCGGCGGCTATGCGCAGCACACCGTCAGCCACGGTTTCATCGAGCCGCGTTTCCAGTACGGCCTCACCCGATGCGCCCTGGCTGACCTTGACACGCTGACCGGCGCCAGCGCCAACCTTCGCGAGCGTCGCCGCGTTCATGCGTGCACAGGCGGCGGCTGCATCGCTCGTTTGCTGCAGGCTCGGCGCCATCCGCACCAGCGGATCGGCCGAGTAAATCGGGACTTCGGCAATGCGCTCGTAATCACCTTGTTCGGTGGCATCGACCGGCGCGGCCGACGCAGCACGCGCCGCCAGACGATTCGACAGCAAATTCACAATGCCCTCGGGCAAGGCCTCGGCGCGCACGGCCTCAGCCGTCTCATACTCAAAACCGGGTAACTCGAGCATGGTGCCCAGCACACGCAGCACTTTCCAGGCCGGACGGGTTTCACCGGCTGGCCGCACCACACCGTTAAATGACTGAACCCGACCTTCACAATTCACAAAGGCGCCGGCGGTTTCAGTGAACGGCGCGAGTGGCAGCAGGCAGTCGGCCAGGTGCATGTTCTCGGTGGTCTTGAACATTGCCATCGAAATCACCGTTTGCGACTGCTCCATCGCTTGTACGGCTTGTTGCGGTCGGCCATGGTCAAGACTGGGCTCAACGTTCATCAGAAAATAAGCCTTCAACGGCTTTTCGATCATTTTTCGCGCGTTGGCACCACCGATTCGAGGTACAGCACCGACCAGGCCGGCACCGACACTGTTGGCGGCCTCAGGCATGACGCCAAGCGTTGCACCCGTCAATTCCGCAAGCCTTTGCGCAACTTCATGCAGTTGCGCAAAATCCTTATGCTGGATCGCGGCGCTGCCGAGGAAGATCGCGCGTCGCTCACCGGAACACAGGCTGGCGGCGATGGCCTGCGCACTGACGGAAATTTGCGGGCCAGCCTGATCGCCAAAGGTCGGTGAACCAGCGGCCATCGCACCGCCATTTTGCGTACTGCTGAGCTTGGCGACGACTGCCGCGATTACCTCGCCCAACAGCGCCGGCCACTGGCTGGGCGCCACGATCGCCTTGGCATACAACGGCATCAGCAGATCATCATCAACCGCATGCAGGATACTGACCTTGGCACCGCGCTTGACGCGCTGGCGAATTCGGGAAGCGATCAGCGGCTGGTCCTTGCGCAGGAATGATCCGATGATGAACATTCGATCGAGGCTGGAGATGTCCTGTACCTTCATGCCAAGCCAGGCGATCGGCAACGTCGCGACAGTACCGGTATCTCCGACGGCTCCGGCCGCGTCCACGGCCGCGCCGGTACCGGCCGCATCGACAGACTTCGGCGCATCACCGCTGAAATCGTATTGCCGCAACCGGTGATCGACATTATCACTACCCAGACCGTGCATGAGACGCGTGGCCAGATAGAGCTCTTCGGTCGTGCAGTGTGGCGATAACAAGGCGCCGATCTGTTGACCACCATAGTCATTGCGCACCGTCTTGAACGCCAGCACACAATACTCGAGTGCGGTTTGCCAATCGACCTCACGCCAGACGCCGCCCTGCTTGAGCATGGGCATGGTCAAGCGATGCTCGGAGTTCAACCCTTCATAAGAGAAGCGGTCCTTGTCCGAGATCCAGCATTCGTTGAGGGTCTCGTCTTCGAGCGGCACGACACGCATGACCTGATTGTTCTTGACCTGCACCACCAGGTTCGAGCCCAGCGCGTCATGCGGTGCGACCGATTTGCGGCGCGACAATTCCCAGGTGCGAGCACTGTAGCGAAACGGCTTCGAGGTCAACGCGCCGACCGGGCAGACATCGATCATGTTGCCGGACAGCTCCGAGTCGACCGAGCGACCAACGAAGCTCATGATTTCCGAATGTTCGCCGCGCCCGCCCATGCCGAGCTCCATGATGCCCGCGACTTCCTGGCCGAAACGCACGCAGCGAGTGCAGTGAATGCAGCGACTCATTTCCTCGGCGCTCACCAGAGGCCCCAACGACTTGTGGAACACCACGCGTTTTTCTTCGCTGTAACGCGACGAAGAGCCGCCGTAACCGACCGCCAGATCCTGCAACTGACATTCGCCGCCCTGATCGCAGATCGGG
>JANLTP010000242.1:0-10061 GCA_031363055.1 Burkholderiales bacterium
GTTGCCGCCAGGCGTACTGAAGATGGTCAAGGTGTATCTGGCGGTCAAGCGTCGCCTGCAACCGGGTGACAAGATGGCGGGACGACACGGCAACAAGGGTGTGGTCTCGCGTATTGTGCCGGTCGAAGACATGCCGTATATGGCCGATGGCTCACCGGTCGATATCGTCTTGAATCCGCTCGGCGTGCCGTCCCGCATGAACGTCGGTCAGATTCTCGAGACCCATCTGGGCTGGGCTGCCAAAGGCATTGGCTTGCGGATTGGCGAGATGATCAAGCAGCAGGCGAAAGTGGTGGAAGTTCGCAAGTTGCTCGATCGGATCTACAACACCAGTGGCCTGAAAGCCGACATCGTCAACATGAACGACGACGAAGTCATGGAGCTCGCATCGAACTTGCGTAACGGCGTGCCGTTCGCAACACCGGTGTTTGACGGTGCCTCGGAAAACGAGATTCGCCAGATGCTGGACATTGCGTTTCCGAACGAAGAGCCGCGTACCAAGATGTTGGGCTTTAACCCGAGCAAGACCCAGGTCACGCTGTACGACGGTCGTACCGGCGATGCCTTTGATCGACTGGTCACCGTCGGTTACATGCACATGCTGAAGCTGCACCACCTGGTTGACGACAAGATGCATGCGCGCTCCACCGGCCCGTACTCGCTGGTGACGCAACAGCCGCTCGGTGGCAAGGCGCAGTTTGGTGGTCAGCGATTCGGCGAGATGGAGGTCTGGGCGCTCGAGGCTTATGGCGCCGCCTACACCCTGCAGGAAATGTTGACCGTCAAGTCGGACGACGTCAATGGTCGAACCAAGGTCTATGAAAACCTCGTCAAGGGCGAACACGCGATCGAAGCCGGCATGCCGGAATCGTTCAACGTGTTGGTCAAGGAAATTCGTTCTCTCGGGATCGACATCGATCTCGAGCGTGACTGAGCCAGCAGCGACAAGATGAAGGAGAACTGTCAATGAAAGCTTTACTAGATCTGTTCAAACAGGTTCAGGAAGACGAACAATTCGATGCGATCAAGATCGGCTTGGCGTCGCCTGAAAAGATCCGGTCCTGGTCGTTTGGCGAAGTCAAGAAGCCCGAGACGATCAACTATCGTACGTTCAAGCCGGAACGCGATGGCTTGTTCTGCGCCAAGATCTTTGGTCCGATCAAGGACTATGAGTGCTTGTGCGGCAAGTACAAGCGCCTCAAGCACCGCGGCGTTATTTGCGAGAAGTGCGGCGTTGAGGTCACGCTGACCAAGGTGCGTCGTGAGCGCATGGGCCATATCGAACTGGCCTCACCGGTCGCGCACATCTGGTTTCTGAAGTCGCTGCCGTCACGTCTGGGCATGGTCCTCGATATGACCTTGCGGGATATCGAGCGGGTCTTGTACTTCGAAGCATTCGTGGTTATCGAGCCGGGCATGACGCCGCTCAAGCGCTCGCAGATCATGACCGAAGACGACTACATCGCCAAGACCGAAGAGTATGGCGATGACTTCCGCGCGCTGATGGGTGCCGAAGGCATCCGTGAGTTGCTGCGCTCGATCGAAGTCACGCGTGAAATCGAAACCCTGCGCAAGGATCTCGAGGCCACCGGCTCCGAGGCCAAGATCAAGAAACTCGCCAAGCGCCTGAAGGTGCTCGAGGGTTTCCAGAAGTCAGGCATCAAGCCCGACTGGATGGTCATGGAAGTGCTGCCCGTACTGCCGCCCGAGTTGCGTCCCTTGGTGCCGCTCGACGGCGGTCGTTTTGCGACCTCCGATCTGAACGATTTGTATCGCCGTGTTATCAACCGCAACAACCGCCTGAAGCGCTTGCTCGAGTTGAAGGCACCGGAAATCATTGTCCGTAACGAAAAGCGCATGTTGCAGGAATCGGTCGATTCGCTGCTCGATAACGGTCGTCGCGGCAAAGCCATGACCGGTGCCAACAAGCGTGCACTGAAGTCGCTGGCCGACATGATCAAGGGCAAGGGCGGTCGTTTCCGTCAGAACTTGCTGGGCAAGCGCGTCGACTACTCGGGCCGTTCGGTCATTGTGGTGGGCCCGCAGCTCAAATTGCATCAGTGCGGTTTGCCGAAACTGATGGCGCTCGAACTCTTCAAGCCGTTCATCTTCAACAAGCTTGAAACCATGGGCGTTGCCACGACCATCAAACAGGCCAAGAAGTTTGTCGAGAACCAGGAACCGATCGTCTGGGACATTCTCGAAGAAGTCATTCGCGAACACCCGGTCATGCTGAATCGCGCACCGACCTTGCACCGCCTGGGTATTCAGGCGTTCGAGCCGGTGTTGATCGAAGGCAAAGCGATCCAGTTGCATCCGCTGGTTTGCGCGGCCTTCAACGCCGACTTTGACGGTGACCAGATGGCCGTACACGTGCCGTTGTCACTCGAAGCGCAGACCGAGGCTCGCACGCTTATGCTGGCATCGAACAATGTGCTGTTCCCCTCGAACGGTGAGCCGTCGATTGTTCCTTCGCAAGACATCGTGCTGGGTCTGTATTACGCCACGCGTGACCGGATCAACGCCAAGGGCGAGGGCATGCAGTTCGCCAACCTGGCCGAGATGGAGCGCGCCTATCAGGCCAATGAAGTTGAGTTGGCCACCCGCATCAGCGTGCGCATTACCGAGTACGACTTCGACAAGGAAGCGCTCGACTATGTGCCGAAACTGACCCGGGTCGATACCACCGTCGGTCGCGCCATGTTGTCCGAGATCTTGCCGAAGGGCTTGCCGTTCTCGAACATCAACAAGGCGATGAAGAAGAAGGAAATCTCGCGCCTCATCAACATCTCGTTCCGTCGTTGTGGTCTGCGTGACACCGTGATTCTGGCCGACAGCCTGCTGCAGTATGGCTTCAAGCTCGCGACGCGTGCCGGCATCTCGATTGCGATCGACGACATGCTGGTGCCGCCGCAAAAAGAAGCGTTGTTGACGCAGGCTGAGAAGGAAGTCAAGGAGATCGAGCAGCAGTACAGCTCGGGTCTGGTCACACAGGGCGAGCGCTACAACAAGGTCGTCGACATCTGGGGCCGTGCAGGCGACCAGGTCGGCAAGGCCATGATGGAGCAGCTTGCTCACGAGACCGTGGTTGACCGCAAGGGCGACACCGTCAAGCAAGAGTCATTCAACTCGATCTACATGATGGCCGACTCGGGCGCCCGTGGTTCAGCCGCGCAGATTCGTCAGTTGGCCGGAATGCGCGGCTTGATGGCCAAGCCGGATGGCTCGATCATCGAGACGCCGATCACCGCGAACTTCCGCGAAGGTCTGGACGTGTTGCAGTACTTCATCTCGACGCACGGCGCCCGGAAAGGTCTGGCCGACACGGCCTTGAAGACCGCGAACTCGGGTTACCTGACGCGTCGTCTGGTCGACGTCACACAAGACCTGGTGGTCATCGAAGACGATTGCGGCACCAGCAATGGTGTGGCGATGAAAGCGCTGGTTGAAGGCGGTGAAGTCATTGAAGCCTTGCGTGACCGGATTCTCGGTCGCGTCACGATCAGCGACGTCATTCAGCCGGATACCCAGGAGACCTTGTTCGAAACCGGATCACTGCTCGATGAAGATGCCGTCGATTTGATCGAGCAACTCGGCATCGACGAAGTGCGCGTGCGCACGCCGCTGACCTGCGAAACTCGTTATGGTTTGTGCGCCAAGTGTTATGGTCGCGACCTCGGTCGCGGTGTGCTGGTGAACTCCGGCGAGGCGGTCGGTGTGATTGCCGCCCAGTCGATCGGTGAGCCCGGTACCCAGTTGACGATGCGTACGTTCCACATCGGCGGCGCGGCTTCGCGGGCATCGGTGGCCAGTGCGGTCGAAGCCAAGTCGAACGGCACGGTGCGCTTTACCGTGACCATGCGCTACGTCACGAATGCGAAGGGCGAGCAGATCGTCATCTCGCGTTCCGGCGAAGTCATGATCACCGATGACAACGGTCGTGAGCGCGAGCGTCACAAGGTGCCGTACGGCGCCACCTTGCTGGCACTCGACGGCAAGGTCGTCAAGGCCGGCACAGCGTTGGCAACCTGGGATCCGCTAACCCGTCCGATCATCAGTGAACACGCCGGTACGGTCAAGTTCGAGAACGTCGAAGAAGGTGCGACGGTCGCCAAACAGATCGACGAGGTCACCGGCCTTTCGACCCTGGTCGTCATCGACAGCAAGCGTCGCAGCACGGCGAGCAAGAACGTTCGTCCGCAGGTCAAGCTCTTGAACGAGCGCGGCGATGAGGTCAAGATTCCGGGCACCGATCACTCGGTGACGATCACCTTCCCGGTCGGCGCGCTGATTACCGTGCGCGACGGCCAGCAGGCGAGCGTCGGCGAAGTGCTGGCGCGGATTCCGACCGAATCGCAAAAGACTCGCGACATCACTGGCGGTTTGCCAAGAGTGGCGGAGCTGTTCGAAGCACGTTCGCCGAAAGACGCCGGCATGTTGGCCGAAGTCACCGGTACCGCGTCGTTCGGCAAGGACACCAAGGGCAAGCAACGTCTGGTCATCACCGACCTCGACGGTAATGCTCATGAGTTCCTGATCCCGAAGGACAAGAACGTACTGGTGCATGACGGCCAGGTGGTCAACAAGGGTGAGATGATCGTCGACGGCCCGGCCGATCCGCATGACATCTTGCGACTGTTGGGTATCGAGTCGCTGGCGCGCTACATTGTTGACGAAGTGCAGGACGTCTACCGTCTGCAGGGTGTGAAGATCAACGACAAGCACATCGAAGTGATTGTTCGTCAGATGTTGCGCCGCGTGCAGATTGTTGATCCCGGCGATACCCATTTCATCCCGGGTGAGCAGGTTGAACGTTCGAACCTGTTCGACGAAAATGACAAGATGCGTGCCGCCGACAAGCGCGAAGCGGTGTACATCAACTTGCTGCTTGGCATTACCAAAGCGTCGCTGTCGACCGATTCGTTCATCTCGGCGGCCTCCTTCCAGGAGACCACTCGAGTGCTGACCGAAGCGGCCATCATGGGCAAACGCGACGACCTGCGTGGCTTGAAGGAAAACGTCATTGTTGGCCGGTTGATCCCGGCGGGCACTGGTCTGGCGTTCCACCGTGCACGACGCACCAAGGAGTTGTTGGAAGCTCAAGAGCAGGCCGCCCTGGCCGCGTCAGCGCAGAGTTCAGCGCTGGCCGAAGCCGAAGCTCTGTTCACAGCACCGGCTGAAGAGACGGCGATTGCTTCCGGGGTTGATAACCCGGAGGGTGGTGCTTGATGGCTTGATCGTTTGGCTAAGCGCAAGGTTGATTGATCGAGCGCCAGGCCGGATGATCGCTTGAATACTCGGGTGGCTGCCGGAGTTAGTCGAACCGCTGGGATGAACTTCCAGCGGTTTTTCTTTTTGCGTGTGTCTTGAGCAGAGCCTGTAACGAGCGCATCGTTTTGTCAATAATCACGCGAGTCGTTCGCCGAAAGGCACTCAATTCGATGACATTGCCGGGTGCATCCGGGTGCATCAAGCGCGAATACGGCGTTTGTAATTCCTATCCTCCGTAAGCCCGTCTTATAATTGAAAGATGGAGGCTAAGATGTTGCCCGTGATTCAATCCAAGCGCGAAGAACTAGATGGGCTATGCCGTCGCTTTCAAGTAAAGCAGATGGAATTGTTTGGCTCTGCGGCACGCGGCGATTTTGATCCAGAACTGAGTGACCTGGATTTTTTGGTGGAGTTTGAGCGCCTGCCGCCCGCGAAGTATATGGATGCGTACTTCTCGCTTAAAGAGGGGCTAGAGCTCATGTTCGGGCGGCCGGTTGATCTGGTCACTAAATCGTCGGTGGTCAATCCCTACTTTCTCGAGAGCATTGAATCAACCTCTCAGCTACTCTATGCAGCCTGAGTCGAAAAAGCTGCTTTGGGATGCGCGTAACGCGATGGAGCGAATTTCCCGTTTCATCAAAGACAAGAATTTCACCGACTACTGCGCCGATGACATGCTTCGCTCGGCAGTTGAGCGCCAATTCGAAATTACCGGCGAAGCATTTGCGCAACTTCGTAAACTTGATGGCGAAACTGCCGCCCTTGTTCCAGATCTACCGCGAATCATCGCGTTTCGCAACGTGTTAGTCCACGGCTACGCGACGGTAGATAACCAGATTGTCTGGGGAATTATTGAGGCGAGTCTACGCGCGCTGCGTGTCACCGTCGAAGAATTACTAGACGCCTGAAAAGAAAAACTGAGTTTGAAATTCCTACATGCTGGAACTCGGCAAGCACGTGCCGTTGCGCACCTGGGCGGACGATTGCTGCCTACTCAGGCGTCGTTTGCCGGAGTAAGTCGAACCGCTGGGATGAACTTCCAGCGGTTTTTCTTTTTGGGTGAATCTTGAGCAGCGCCTGTAACGAGCGCAACGATCTACTAAAGGTATGACAGGAAACCATTGAAGATACTGGTCTCTGTTGAATGGCTATAACTGAAACCCAAGGCAATGGCCCCAGGCAATGGCTGAGTCCGCTCGCCGCCGGCTTTGTAGCGGTGCTGGTGGGCTTCACGAGTTCGGCGGCGATTGTCTATCAGGCGGCCGCCGCGGCCGGTGCCAACGCCGCACAGACCACGAGCTGGATGATGGCGCTGTGCCTCGGCATGGCCGTGACCTCGATCGGGCTGTCCTGGCATTACCGCGTGCCTGTACTGACCGCCTGGTCGACGCCAGGGGCCGCCGTGTTGGCCAGCAGTCTGGTGGGCGTACCAATGGCCGAAGCGATCGGGGCCTTCGTCGTGTGCGGCGCCTTGATTACCCTGGTGGGCGTCACCGGCTGGTTCGAGCGAGTCATGAACCGGATTCCACTGGCCATTGCCTCTGCCATGTTGGCCGGTGTCCTGTTTCGATTCGGGGTCGATCTGTTCGGCTCCATGAGCACGCAATTGCCGTTGGTACTGACCATGTTTGTCGGCTACTTGTTCTTCAAACGCTGGCAACCGCGCTACGCGATTCCGCTGGTCCTCATTCTTGGAATTGCGACGGCCTGGTGGCTGGGCCTGCTGAATCTGCAGACGGTCAACTGGTCATTGGCGCAACCGGTCTGGCAAACACCGGAATTTAGTTTGCGTGCCGGCTTGAGTGTGGCGCTGCCGCTTTTTCTGGTGACGATGGCATCGCAGAACATGCCAGGCATCGCGACCTTGAAGGCCTCCGGCTATGGCGCAACGCCCATCTCGCCGTTGATTGCCTGGACCGGCGTCGCTACCTTGGTGCTGGCACCGTTCGGCGCGTTTGCCTTGAATCTCGCGGCCATCACCGCCGCGATTTGCATGGGACCGCAAGCGCATGAAGATCCGCGCAAGCGCTACTTCGCCGCGATGGCGGCCGGCGGCTACTATTTTCTGACTGCGCTGGCGGCCGGCAGTGTCGCCGCGCTGCTGGCAGCGTTCCCGGTGGAGTTGGTCAAGGCTCTGGCTGGGCTTGCGCTGTTGGGAACGATCGCCAATGCGGTGCATGTGGCAATGGCCGATGATCAGCAGCGCGAGGCGGCGCTGGTGACGTTTTTGTGTACGGCTTCCGGGTTGACGATCGGTGGTATTGGCTCGGCGTTCTGGGGGCTGGTCGCAGGGGGGTTAGTGATGTTGCTCAGCGCTCGAAGAAAGAGGCCTTGAATGATGACTGGTTTTGACTGGCACTGTGATCAGATCACGAACGCTACTCCGGTTACCGCAACGTATCGAAATACTCAGAACGTTCGACGATTCCTGACATGGGCTTGCGGACCGGAATTCAAGTTTGATCGGGCTTTCATGGCCTGGATCAAGGACGGTCACGACAAGACGATGGGGGATGTGGCGGCCGAGTGGGCGAAGCGAAAGCTGTCATTGAAACAGTACGAAGGTGTAAATTTGAGCCGGTTGTGATTGGCATGAGCCGAACTAACTTCCGATGAACCTTCGTCAAACTTATTGATGCGGCATGTTTACAAAACTTTCCATCATTTATGACTGAATCCAACGATACAGCTGATACCTCTTCATTCGTTGACGGCGTTCCGAGTTTTGAAAAGGAAAGGCAGGATCCGATCGCCGAAATCGGCGACGACGGCTATCTGCATCATTACACTGATGCCGCAGGCATCATCGGCATACTCACTCCGGCGACTTATCACACCGGTGCTCACTTGCCAGAGGAGTGTGAGCAAAGGACGATAAAGGGCGACTCTCCTGTGCCGGCTGGACCCGCAAATAAAATAGAGTTTCCTTGCCTTCGGGCCACAAATGTCCGCTTCCTCAATGACCACATGGAACTGCGCCTTGTTTTCGATTTGGCGAAAGACGCACTGCGTGCATTCAAGACTCAGAGTCTGTCTTTGGAGCCAGATAAAAGAAAGCTTGAAGTGGAGGTAATTGACGAAGCCCTGAGGGCGATCGACGATGATCCGCAAGACGCCGATGTGTATGTCTGTTCTCTGAGCGCGCATGCCAATAATTTGTCGCAGTGGCGAAGCTACGGAAAGGGCATTGGCGGCTACTCAGTAGGCTTCAGGATGTCCTTGCTTCGGAAGCTGGTGGCGATGCAACAGGGTTTTTCTATTCAACCTTGTATCTACAAACCGAACTTACAGCGGCAAGCCGTCCACGAGATTGTGCATCGAACCATTCAAACGCTTCGAAATCAGATTGATAGCGCCGGCCCCGGCTCAGATATCGTTTCTAAAGTATTTCGTCATTTCCATCACGCCAGCCTTTTGACTTCCCTCAAGTGGATCGGTGCGCTCATGAAAGACCAGGGATTCGAAGTGGAACGAGAGTTTCGTTTGATACATATCCCGGAACACCGGCATGGATCTGGACAGTACAACCCCAAGGTTCAGTTTCGACCAACAGCGATCGGCGTTGCTCCCTTCGTGCAGTTCCGGTTGAAAGAGCGTTCGACGGACCGCCTTCAGGGCTGCCAGGTATGGGTCGGGCCATCGTTGGAGAGCGGAGCGTCGGAGGCCGCGATACGCCGGTTCATGCAAAGTGAAAATATCGATGGCGATGTTTTCCCGTCAAGCATTCCATACCGCGCGATGACGTGATTCCAATATCGCGTTAACTCCGATTTTACAAATCGCGGTCCGAGTCTCCACCTAATCTACGGTTCTGACCTATTCCAATGGCGTCTGTTTGTCGAACGGGTGGAATCTTGGCGATCACTGGCACCGATTGCGCGCGATCAAGCCGTACGAGTACACGGACGCGGGTGCGTTGCTGGCCGCGTTCTGGAAAGAAGTTGAATCGGTAATGCGGGAAAAGGGAGTTTGGGAATGAAGACACTCAAGGTCAGTATTGCCACTTACGAAGAAATGAAGGCACGCACCATGGCGATCGCCGGAGGGGAATTTCGCGCAAAACCCGCTGCGTTGAATGAATTGGCGAACAGTAATGGACGTACGCCGGGCTATCTCTCGCGCTCGCTCAGAAATTCAAAAGACGGCTCAAGATGGGTCAGAGTTAAATTGCCAGGTGGATCAGCTCACTTTCATTTTGAAAATTCATCGACCCGTCTTACGTCAGCGACGCGTCCCGGTTGCCCGCGTTAGGTGATCTCAAGTGGCCAAAAGTTGTCCGGTCTGACGGCCATTTCCGTATTGATCAATAATATTTAGGATAGGGAACTTTACGTCCTAAAATGACGGGGTTGTGCGCAGGGTCACATTTTGTTATTCTACGCAACACCCCGTATGAAAACGAATAGATGATTCGCTGCAAACTTTCTACCTTGATGGGTCGCGACAAGTTATCCATCATGGACGTTGCGCGTCAAACCGGGCTCAATCGCAGCACGGTAACGGCGCTCTACCGTGAAACTGCGACGCGAGTCGATCTGCCTGCAATCGATCAGCTCTGCCGGCTTTTCGGCTGTCGCGTTGGCGACCTGTTCGAACACTTTTCCGAGACCAGTGAGGAACACAAGTGAGTCTCAGTGCCGCCCGCTGGCACGTCATTGCGCAATCTAACTTTGCCTGGGAGCGCGAAGCGCTGGAGTGGTTGCGCAGTAACCTGCCCGACCGTGACCCGTGGCACGTGTGGACGAACTTCGAGTTCATAGACGAAGAGGGCAAAGTTAGCGAAGTCGATG
>JANLTP010000022.1:0-5926 GCA_031363055.1 Burkholderiales bacterium
GATGCAGATCACCGATAATCCCAATGCTCGGGCCCTGCGCTGAACCGCTCCACTTGACGCCGATATTGCGCAGTGCCTCGCGTTTGACTTCAACCATCCGGACATCCATGTTGATCATTCGTTCGATCGCAACTTTCGAGCTCAGATCGACCACTTGTGGATAACGCTTGGCCAACTCCGAGAGCCGGCGGGACTGCTCTTCGGATAGACCGCTGCCCTCGACGATGACCTTGTCGGCGACAACGCGCGACACCAGTCCAGCCGACGATCCGAGGAATCCCTGAATTTCTGAGAGCGCACGCTGGCCCTCGCCGTTGTGAACATTGACCAGCCATTGCCGTTCCTGGCCCGCCTTGTTCCAAAGATGCAAACTGCTTTGGCCTGGCGCCTCCGGAATAATCAGAACTTGTTTGCTCTCCAGTGCTGTCGCTTGGATGATTCGGCCGTTGCCGACGACAATTCGGCGCACCGTCGGCTCATTGAGCAGGTGCGCCTGCCCAACGGCCAGATTGAGCACCTGGGTTTGCGCTGCAACGTGACCAGCCGCCATGAATCCATAGAAGATTGCCGTCATCACGGCCAGCAAGCACCGGCCTGGTCTGAGCTCATTTGGCCAATACATGTTGCCCCCCGGTTTGAAGGGTCAGTGAACCTCGGCCACCGACAATGATTTCCGGGCCGGCCCTGGGTAGACTCGCCGCGACCGGTGTCGACCATTGCAGAAGACGCGCCAAATCCATCGACTTCGATTCGGTGGGCGCTTGATCATCGCGGGGGCGCAGCAAGGCTGTGATGCGACCACTGCGTTGCGCCACAATTAATCGTTGCGCCTGCTCGGGACTGACCTCGACGGTCATGCTTGAAAAACTTCGGCCGCCGGCCTCCGTGCCTTGCATGCGAGCCTGTCTGCCGGTTGCCAACACCAGAATATTGTCGAGTAGCGGTGTCGTAATTTCCTGAGCTGTATTCAGCGCGCCGAGTAACGACGGCTTGACCGACAGTTGCAGATCGATCCGATCACCCGGTTGCAGCATGCCTGCAAATGAATTGATCTCATCGACGGCAATGCTCAACGCTCGCACGCCGGGACGCAACTGGCTCGAGAAGATGGCCGATTCGCGTTGCTCGACCATCGATTCCAACAAGGGATCACCAGCCTTCAGTCCGATGGCTAATTTGCGTCCCGCCAATGAATCGAAACGATCGGCCGCGATCGCCTGCGCCGGCAAATACTCACGTGGAATCCGACGCAAGGCGACTGTGCGCTCATGCACAGAATCGCCCGCCAACAAGTCGCTCTTCGCTACCAGCACTTCCATCCATTCCTGCTTGGGATTCAGTTTGCGCGTTTCAAGGGCGAGTTGTTCGGCAATGTGCTCACGCATGCCGTGCACCGCCAGACAGCCAGCCACCACGGCGCTGACAATGATCAAGGGCGTTTGCAAACGCCGCAGCTTGATGGGTAACTTCATGGCTGTCCCAATTGCGCGGAGAACTGCTGATAGCGACCGTGCAGCGCACCGACGACCGAAGCCCAGGGATCATCGAACAGCAAGCTCAGTGAACCGAGCATCAGCACCAGGCAGATGATGTATTCAAGCGACGACTGACCTCGACAGCCATTACGACAGCGATTGCGATAACCACTAAGAAAACGGGCAGGATTGAACATGATTTACCTTTGCGCAAGGGAATGGGGAGGAGTCGAGTGTCGCGCGGCGCTGGCTTGAATCAGCAGCAATGCTTCGTTACCCTGACCATGAACACCAACGCTGATTTGCAGGCGCTCTTTCTGAAAGTGCAGCAGTTGGCGCGATTCGGCTTGAATGACGGGCACGGCCGGGCGTGCGAAACCGTTTCGTTGGAAGTGATCAACAACGCTGCGCGCCGCGCTTGCGGACGGCTTCGAGATCCGCGCCAGAATCATGAAGTGTTCAATTTCGCCATCACGGCTGATGACGGTTCGAAGCGGCCGCGCTTCGGCCGGTATCAGACTCGCAATCAAAGCACTCGAGTCAGATCGCACCGGCACGCGCGCTGTCGTTTCTGGCACGGTCTTTGAGACGATCAGAAGGCCAGCAGACATCGCAGCATCCTCAGGTGAAGTGTTTGCGCGCAGCTTTAAGGTCACCAGTCCCGATTGACGCCAGCCACTGACAAACAGTTGGCCGCCTGATTGCTGTATGCGCACAGGTAACGACCAACCAGCGGCTTGAGCACGTTGATTGGTCTGCACAAAGTGTGCGGTAATCGCGTTGATCGAGCCATCGATTCGAATCGCAAAGACCTCAAACCGAAGATGATCGATACGCATTTCCGAAGCGATCGGAACGACTCGAACGGTGAACGGGAGTCCGGCGAGCAGTGAGTCGTTCTGTTGCGCCGACACCGGGCCCATCAACATCAACAAAACCAGCAGCGACTGATAGGCTGACCAGAAATATCCGCCGAGCGATATTTTTTTGTTCATGGCTGCTGGCCCGTTCGATCGTTCGGCAGCACCTCGACATCGAGTGCCCGATAGCGGAACAGATCTGCGTCGGGTTCAATTCCGCGCCGGCCGGCCAGGCTCAACCAGGCGCGAATCGCCGTGTAGTTCTGCTCATCGCTGCGCTGCTCGAGCGCTGTCGGGTCTTGCGCCCGAGAAACGCGCCACTCGACGCTGTCGGGGTCGCTGCCGGTCGACCCGCTCGCGTTCCAGGAGTCCACCAGTATCGCGGAGCGCGCCGACAGCAGCAGGCGTGGCCAGACCAGGCCGGTTCGCGCGGCCGCACTGCCCGATTGGCCAACGGCGTTTACTTCGGCATCGACAGAAAATCGCAGCAAGCCCGAGCGCATTGCCAACCCAAATCGCTCGGGTCCCGCCGCCTCCAACGTGTTGGCAGCGATCGAACGAGCTCCGGCGCCCGATAATGCGACCGCAGCGCCGGCGTCAAAGCTGTCTTCAATCAAATTTGCGCGCAGACTCTGGGCCGAAGTAAGTAGCGAGCGATTATTGGAATCTACCCAGAGTGGATTTCGAACTGCGGCGCCGCCCGCCCCTGGCGCCACCGCGGGTGCACCAGGAGAAGTTTGAATTGGAGTACCCGGAGCGGTGAATTGCTGCGCCCACAAGCGAGCGGAATCGGCCTCGGCATTCGGATTCGATTGGCAGTCCGACGCGCGAACGGTGCACTCGAACGCCAGCCAGCGCGACGCATTGATCACCGAGTCCTGAATGCTCAGATACTTACCGAATTGCAGCAGCGCCCAAAGCAGCGGTACCAGCACGATGCTGGCGACCAGCAGTTCGATGAGTGCCTGACCGCGCAACCGATGTTTGGCCATTTCAGTTCGCATAACTGGACGCCAGTTCGCGCTGTTCGGCACTGGGCGCCTGTAAACGCGCCTGCCAGTACGGATTAAAGAGACTGGCCAATTCGATCTGCTCAATGGCAACACCGGAGGCATCAAACGACGGCGGCCGCCTGAAATAGGTGCTGGCCGCCGCCAGCGCCCATAGTCGTTGATTGGGCAGTTCAGCATTCAAGTGCAGTCGCCCTTGAAAGAGACTGGCCAAGCGGCTGCTATTCAAGTGACGTTCGTCCTTGCGCGCCAGCACGGCGACCGGCGCGCTCACCGGCAAAGCCGACGAGCGAAATCGTTCACTGATTTCGCGCACGGCGGCAATACCGTCGTAGCCTTCGAGCAGTGCATTGTGGCGTTCGGACATTTCCGCGAGCGCTCGCTGGCGAGCATTCGGGTTGACGCGCAACAGCGAGTCGGAATCGCCCTGGCGCGAAAAATCGGCTGGGTGTCCCGATTGCAATTCGCCCCACCCCAACGCGCGTCGCTCGGTGCCCGTACACAAGACGTTGCTAGAGGGCGATTGGTGGGGATCAACGAGCGAGTGAACTGAGCCCAGATCGAACGCCTGCCATGACTGAAGATCATCCGCCAGCCGAGTACTGCCGCGCTTGCGGTAGGTGTGCGGTGCAGCGGCAGCGTTTGAGCAAGGATCAGGCAAGGTGACCGAAAGATCAACGCCACGAGGACCGCGAACAAATGCATCGAGCGAGCGCAGCACCAGGTCGGCCAGACGTTGGCGATCGGCCGTATTCGTATAACGCCGACTCAGGGATTCGAAATAACCCTGGTCGGGTAATGCAAAGGCGAACTGGCGTGAATCGCTGGCGCGAACAACCTCGTTGGCCACCGCACCCAACCCGAATACGCCCGCCGAGTGCTGTAGCAACTCCTGGTTCGCGCTCAACAGACTCTTGTAGCCGGTTTGAGGCGCCGCCCGAAGCCAGAGATCGAGCGCGGCAGCTTGTTCAGTTGTTTCGCGCGCCGCCTTTACGGCCAGTGCAATATCGGCGCGCCCGATGTCACCGATCTCGCCGGTTGCACCGCTCAGCTTGCCGGCTTCTTCGCTCAGATGCTCGAAATAACGTGCCCAGGAGACGAGCGTCAAAACCTGAGCGACGGCCACCTCCTGGGCAATGATGGCGCGATTCGAGTACGCCTGAAAGTTCATCACTCGAGCGCGCCAGGCGGCGGCGCTGTAGGCGGCGCTGTCAGCGGCGTTGACGAGCCGTCGCTTCTCGGCAACCAACTGTCCACTGGCCACCATAAAGACCAGGCCCAATGAGGCCAGCAACAGCAGCGCCAGCGCCAGCCATAAAACCTGGCCGGATTGACGGGCTCGGTTTGCCAATGAACGAAACATGGCCATGTGCCTCAGGGACGGTTCTGCGCGTTGTAGGTGTCGAGGCCCTTGCGCTGGGCGGCGTTACCCTGGGCATTGGTGGCACTACCTTGTGCGCTGTTGATGGCCGCACCGGCATCTTGACCGGACAACTCTAGCGCCAGCCCGGCAGTTTGGCTGCGCAGGGTCTGGCCCAGCAAGGTGTATACGCCGATGGCAGCGACCGCCAGCAGAGCGACGATGATGATGTACTCGGTCATACCTTGACCTCGTACTCGGGATTTTTTTTGCATGGACAGCTCCGGTTGGTTGATGTTGGTTGAGTGCTTAATCGACGGCTTGGGTGCCAGCGATGGAGGTCATTTTCAACACAAGGGCGCGGCAAAACAATTCGTCTTGACGGACTAAACAGGCGGGTCTAAACCGACCAGGCCTGAACGTGTAGGTCAAATCAGTAGTGACTACTCAGGTGGGCCTAAGCGCGCAGGACTAACCGCACTATTAAGCGAGCGCGCCCCAAAGCCGCGCAAGTTCACAGCCATAAGCACCACCAACAGGCAGCGACGCACCTTTATGGGCAAAACAACCGCTGATGTTCTCTGGTGCATGGCGCACCATACCGAGGCACAGAAATTGCTTGGTACTGCGGTTCACTCAATGTTGAAACCCCGGGATCACATATATGGCTTATTTGGCACCTTCTGAATTCGTTACAAAAATGGTCGATGCAGGTGAATCAAAAATTTTCATGGCGACGCGCGATACCTTGATCCGCGCCTATATGGCGGGTGCCATTTTGGCGATCGCGGCCGTGTTTGCAGTCACCGTTTCGGTGCAAACTGGCTATCCGATTGCCGGCGCAATTTTGTTTCCGGTCGGTTTTTGTATGCTGTACTTGCTGGGCTTCGATTTGCTGACCGGCGTGTTCGTGCTGACACCCTTGGCGTTGATCGACAAACGACCTGGCGTAACCGTTGGCGGCATTCTCAAAAACTGGGGCCTGGTTTTCACCGGAAATTTCCTCGGCGCCCTGACCGTCGCCGTCATGATGGCGATCGTCTTTACCCATGGTTTCTCGCACGAGCCAGACAAGGTCGGCAAGGTGATCGCCGTGATCGGCGAATCCCGAACCTTGGGCTACAAGGAGTACGGCGCGGCTGGCATGTTGACGCTGTTCTTGCGCGGTGTCATGTGCAACTGGATGGTCTCAACCGGCGTCGTCGGCGCCATGATCTCGAC
>JANLTP010000005.1:0-25243 GCA_031363055.1 Burkholderiales bacterium
GAACAGCAAAAACACCACGCCGGCTGCCGCGCCGACCGGCTTCTCGCGAAATATCCTGACGACGAATTCGAGTACCGGCCCCCGGCGTACGGGAACCAGGCCAGGGATCGCTTCTACGGCTGCATTCATCGCCCGGCCACCTCAGATTCGTGAACAGCATACAGAAAAGAGTCCATCAAGGAGTACGTAAAAGCGCACATTCAGGCACGCACCCGTACCCGTGGGTCGAGCATTCCATAACTCAGATCAACCAGCAGATTGATCAACATGACGGCCACCCCAACCACCAGGAAAACCCCCGTGATGATCGGGTAATCGCGGGTATTGACGGCTTCAAGCAGCAGGTTACCCATGCCCGGAATACCGAAAATCTGCTCGAGAATGACCGTGCCGCCGATGATCAGCGGTGCTTGCAGCCCGATCAGGGTGACAACCGGAATCAGCGCGTTGCGCAAGGCGTGGCGCATGACCACGAGTTTTTCGGGCAAGCCCTTGGCCCAAGCCGTGCGGATGTAATCTTGTCGCAGGACCTCAAGCATCATGGTGCGGGTCATACGCATGGTGATGGCCGACAAGGCCGCGCCGAGCACGGCAGCCGGCAGCAGCATTTGTTTGAGATTGCCGACCGGGTCTTCGCGAAACGTAATGTAGCTGACCGGCGGCGACCAACCCCAATAGATGGACGGAATCACCACCACCATGGTGCCCAGCCAGAAACTGGGGATGGCGAGCAACAGTATTGAAAACGAACGCGTCAAAATATCGCCGGCCGTGTCCTGTCGGATCGCCGAGTAGACACCGATGGGTAAGGCAATGAGGACACCGATCAGCAGCGCCAGGAACCCAAGCTCGGCAGTAATCGGCAGCCGTTCGGCCAGGCGTTCGGTAACGGGAGTCGATTGCCAAAGCGAGTTGCCCAGATTTCCCTGAAATAACTGGCCGAGCCAGATACCGTACTGCTGCCACATCGGCTTGTCCATGCCGAGCGCCTTGACGAGTGCTTCGCGGTCCATCTTGCCAGCACTGACGTCGTTCTGACTCAACATCATGTCGATGACGTCGCCCGGAATCAAGCGCACAGTAACGAATACTATGATGCTGGCGAACAGCAAGGTGGGGATGAGCGCCAGCAAGCGGCGCAAGATGTAGGCCTGCACGATTCAGACTGTGCAGAGCCGCCGGCGGATCACCATCTGATCGTCGATGAGTTCCTCAAGCCGCCGCATGTTGTCTCCCCCCGCTGGCAATCGGTTTTATATGATGACTGGGTAATCACCTTGCTCTCAGGCTAGCACATGCTGCACTGCGTCGAAAAGGTCCGCGCCCGTTTTGTCGCGATCCGACACTGTGCGCCGTCGAATTGAAACTGAATGATTGCCCGACACTCGCCGCCGTCCGCATTTCCTGTGACAATCCGGTGTGGTGATTACGACCCACGCTTGCCAACGCTTGTTCAGGGATATCGCGATGAATTTACCCAGATCGGTCACTATCAATGACGACACCATGCGCGAAGGACTGCAGATCGAGAGCGCCTCGATTTCGGTCGACGCCAAGCTGCGATTGCTGGACGCGCTCGGCGATACCGGCGCCAAAGTGATCTCGATTGGTTCCTTTGCCAGCCCGAAGTGGACGCCGCAAATGGCCTGTATCGAGGAGATCGCCGAGCGCTTCGTGCCGAAACCGGGCGTGCGCTATACCGCCGCCGTGTTCAACAAAAAGGGCTACGACCGCGCCGACGCCTATTTTCCGAAACTCGACGTGCGTCGCAAGGATCGGGGGCCGGGTGCCAGCGTCGAGCTCTGTGACTCGTTCGCACGGCGAAACTACAACCGCAGCCAGGCTCAGCAAATCGCCGGATTGGACGCCATCATCGCCACCGCCCAGGCCAACGGCACGCGCCAGGCTTGGGTTGGTATTGGCAATCCATTCGGCTCGAATTTCGAAGGCGCGTTCAGCCTCAAGCAACGCATGGACCTGCTGGCATTGATGATCGGCAAGTGGCAGGCCGCCGGTATCAAGGTCAACCGGGTCGGAATTTATGAAGCCATGGGCTGGAATATGCCGCATCAGGTGCGCGAAACGCTGACGGCGATCCGCGAGCGCTGGCCCGATGTCACCAGCTTTCATATGCATTTGCATAACCAGCGCGGCGCGACCCTGGCCAGTTATTATGAATCCCTGCAGCTCGGTGCCAATGAATTCGACACCTGCCTGGGTGGCATGGGTGGCTGCCCTTACTGCGGCAATGGCCGTGCCGCCGGACATGTGCCGACCGAAGATCTGGTCGATATGTGTCATGAAATGGGCATCGAAACCGGCTTCAAGCTCGACAAACTGATTGAGGCCGTCGCCGTGGCCGAGGAAGTCGTCGGCCATGCCCTGTGGGGCCATGTGTCGAAATCCGGGCCGCGCCCGCATGGCAAGGATCTGTACCCGATCAATATGCCCTTTGTTGAAACGCTCGAAGAAGCCGCCCATTTTCGCAAGGGCGCACAAGTGTACGAAGGGCAGCTTTCACCCTGGCGCGAAAACGACGCGTTGTTGCGCAAATGATCAAGGAGCGCTGTAGCGTATGACCCTGAAGCTCTACCACTGCACGCGCGCCCGCTCCATGCGACCGCTTTGGACCCTGCTCGAAATGGGCCTTCCGCATGAGTTGATCGTCATGCCATTTCCACCGCGCGTGACGACCCGCGAGTACCTGAAGATCAACCCCTTGGGTACCATTCCCTGCCTGATCGACGGCGACGTCAAGATGACCGAGTCGGCCGGCATTTGCCAATACCTGGTCGAGCGTTATGGCCCGACCGAGTTGGCGGTGCGGGTTGATGAACCCGATTACGGCGTCTACTTGAACTGGCTGCATCGCAGCGACGCGACCTTGACGTTCCCGCAAACCCTGGTGCTGCGCTACACCCGGCTCGAACCCGAGGCCAGGCGTAACCCGCAGGTTGCTGAGGACTACCGCAAATGGTTCCTGGCACGCCTGCGCTGTGTTGAAGAGGCGACGGCCGATCGCCAATACTTGTGCGCGCATCGCTTCACGGTGGCCGACATCTGTATTACTTATGTATTGGTGCTAGCCCAGTCCCTTGGGATTGACGAGGCATTCACGCCGAACATCAAGCGCTATTGGGATCACATAACCGCGCGACCGGCCTATCTCAAGGCGTTCGAGCTCTAGTCCGTTTGCGATCAGGTAGGAGTACGCTTGGTTTGGTTTCTGCCTGGGTAGATCCCGTTTAGTCAGGGTCCTGCTTGGTTAGACGTTCGTCAGATGAGATTTGAAATCAGTCAAATGGTTACACCGTAGAATCTACAAATCACTTTAACAGTATCGCTTAAAATAAATCACATGAATAAATTACGTTAAATTATTGATTACAATAATAATCTAATGAATATTTAGACGATAACGCCTGATCAAGGAGCAACATGCCGGTTTTAGCGTCTCAGCTCGACCAACGTTCGGACTCATTCAAGATAAATCGCGACCACATGCTGGCGACCCTGACTACGCTGGACGGTTTGTATGCCGAAGCGGCGGCTGGCGGTGGCGAGGAAACGCTGGCTCGATTGCGCCAGCGCGGCAAGTTGCCGCTGCGTGAACGAATCTCGCTGGTACTGGATCAGGATTCGCCCTTTCTGGAAATCAGCCCGTTGGCTGCCTGGCGCTCCAACTTCAATGTTGGCTCGGGTTTTGTGGTCGGTATCGGCGTCATCGAAGGCGTTGAATGTGTCATTCTCGGCCACGACCCGTCCGTGCGCGCGGGTGCGTTCAATGCGTTCAATTCGAAGAAGCTTATGCGCGGCCTCGAGATCGCGCGCAGCAACCGCATGCCATACGTGCAGTTCGTCGAATCGGCCGGCGCCGATTTGCGAGGCGACTCCGGGGAGCGCGATCCGGAAGCCGCGATCCGCCGTGAGGTCGGCCATTTTGCGGAATCCGGTCGCCTGTTCTATGAAATCACCGAACTCTCGAAATTGCGGATTCCGACCATTTCGCTGGTATTCGGCGCGTCGACCGCCGGTGGCGCCTACCAACCCGGCATGAGTGACTACAACATCTTTATTCGCGGTCAGTCGAAGGTCTTTCTGGGCGGCCCGCCGCTGGTCAAGATGGCGACCGGTGAAGATGCCGACGAAGAAAGCCTGGGCGGCGCCCAGATGCATTGCGCGGTATCCGGGCTCGGTGACTATCTGGCCGAAGATGAGATGGACGGCATCGGCATTTGTCGCGAGGTGGTTCGACACCTGAATTGGCGCAAGGAAGGCCCCGAGCCGTCCTTGCCGGGCGATGATCCGATTCACGATCCGGAAGACCTGCTGGGCATGGTCTCGCCGGACTTGCGTACCCCGTTTGACATGCGCGAAGTCATCGGCCGAATCGTTGATGGTTCGCGCTTTGAAGAGTTCAAGGCGCTCTACGGCCCGACACTGGTGACCGGCTGGGCATCGATTCACGGCTACCCGATCGGCGTGCTGGCCAATAACGGCGCATTGTTCTCGGAGTCTTCCGAGAAGGCCGCGCAGTTCATTCAACTGTGCAATCAGATCGACGTGCCGCTACTCTTTTTGCACAACATCACCGGCTTCATTGTCGGCACCGACTTCGAGCAGAACGGCATCACCAAGAACGGCTCGAAAATGATCAATGCCGTGTCAAACTCCACGGTACCGCACCTGACCGTCATTTGTGGCGCGTCCTATGGCGCTGGCAATTACGGCATGAGCGGGCGCGCGTTTGGCACCCGCTTCAACTTCATATGGCCGACCGCAAAAATTGCTGTCATGGGACCCAAGCAGATGGCCGGGGTCATGTCCATCGTCCAGCGCTCGGCCACCGAACGACGCGGCGAGGTCTTCGATGAAGCCGCCAATGACAAACGAGTCGCTGCGGTCGAGCATTGGGCCGAAGAGCGCTCCAAGGGCCTGTTCGCAACCTCGCGGGTATCCGATGACGGCATGATTGATCCAAGAGATACCCGAACCGTGCTGGCCATCGCGCTGTCGGCCTGTCACAACAGAGCCGTCAAGGGCACCAAGGAGTTTGGCACATGGCGAATGTAAAGAAGGCGCCGATCAAACCGATCAGCCGCCTGCTGGTCGCCAATCGCGGTGAAATCGCGCGGCGCATCATGCGCACCGCGCGGCAAATGGGCATCGGCACGGTAGCCATTTATGCCGACGGTGATGCCGATGCACCGTTTGTTCACGAGGCCGACAATGCGATCGCGCTGAACGGGCGCAGCTCGACCGAGACCTATCTGGATATCGACAAGGTGCTGGCGGCCTGCCGACGCGGCGGCGCCGACGCCGTTCATCCGGGTTATGGTTTTCTGTCCGAGAATGCGGCTTTTGCGCAAGCCGTCATTGACCAGGGCCTGAGCTGGATCGGCCCGTCGCCTGCGGCCATCCGCGGCATTGGCGACAAACTGGCAGCCAAGCGACTCATGCAAACGATTCAGGTGCCGACCCTGGATGCTCATGAAATCAGCAGTGACCGCGATGCAGCCAAGGCTGCCGAAAAAATCGGCTATCCGGTCCTGATCAAGGCGGCGGCCGGCGGCGGCGGACGCGGCATGCGCATTGTTGAATCGCCAGCGGGCCTGGCCCAGGCGATCGCCAGCGCGCGTCGCGAAGCGACCGCCTCGTTCAAGGACGGTACCGTTTTTCTCGAGCGTTGGCTGACGAAATCGCGGCATGTCGAGATCCAGATTCTCGGCGATCAACACGGTAATCTGGTTCACCTGTTCGAGCGTGAATGTTCGATTCAACGGCGCCATCAGAAAATTATCGAAGAGGCGCCCTCGCCTGCGGTAACGCCCGAATTGCGTGAACGCATGGGCCAGGCCGCTTTGAAAGCGGCGCGCGCCATTGGCTACTACTCAACCGGTACGGCCGAGTTTCTGGTCAGTGGCGACGAGTTCTTCTTTCTCGAGGTCAATACCCGGCTGCAGGTCGAACATCCAGTCACCGAGGCGATCACCGGCCTTGATCTCGTACGCGAACAGATTCGGGTCGCCGAGGGCGAGGCGCTGGCCTTTGCACAGTCTGATTTGCAGATCACGGGACATGCGATCGAGGCACGCCTTTGCGCCGAAAATCCGGCCAACGACTTCCTGCCGACGCCCGGTACCGTCGAGATCTGGCAACCGGCCGAGGGCGTCGGCTTGCGCTACGACGCCGGCATTGCATCGGGCAGCACCATCGGCGTTGAGTTCGATCCGATGATCGCCAAGGTAATTGCCTATGGCCCGACCCGGCGCGAGGCCGCCGCCCGGCTGGCCCGAGCGCTCGAGTTGACACGCATACAGGGTATTACCCATAACCGCGACTTCCTGGTGGCCTGCTTGCGCTCGCCGGCGTTTCTGGCGGGCGACACCACCACCGACTTCATTGAACGGGTGGCACCGCGCGCAATTCGCGAACCCGCCCAATCGGAGCTGGAACTGGTCGCCATTGCCGCTGCCCTGTTCGCGCGTTCGCGCCGACGGGCGCAGGCCAAGGTACAGAAAAGCATCATCGGCGGCTTTCGCAACTCACATATGCCACCCGAAATCATGCGCTATCGCGCCGGCACGCAGGCGCTGACGGTCAGCTATCTGAACAACCGCGACGGCAGCTTCGCCGTGAAGATCAATGAGCGGTCCTGCTCTGTCCGCGTGTTTGCTACCAGTGCCAACGGCATTGACCTTGAGCTCGATGGCCAGCGCAACACGGTCGCCATCACGGTGATGGCCGACCGGCAATTGATCCACGGGCCCGGCGGCGATGTTGAACTTCGCGAGTTGCCGCGTTACCCGATCCCCGAGCGCGCCGAGTTCCGTGGTGCGATGTTGGCGCCGATGCCTGGCAAGGTGTTATCGATTGCGGTTCCCGAAGGCGCCGAAGTCGAAGCCGGCCAGTTGCTGTTGATCCTCGAGGCCATGAAGATGGAGCATCGGATTACGGCGCCCTCCAAGGGTGTCGTCAAAGCGCTGAAAATAGCCGAGGGCGATCAGGTCGCCAATGGCGCCCTGCTGGTCGTGTTCGAGGAAAATAATGTCGGGGACTGAATCGACGCTTTACGAAGTCCGGCAAGGGGCGGCCTGGATCACGCTGAACCGGCCGCACAATCGTAATGCCTTATCGGCGGTCCTGGTCAATGAGATCTACGACCACCTGCAAGTCGCGAATGACGATCCGGCCGCCCGCTGCATCGTCATCACTGGCACGGGCGCCGCCTTCTGTGCCGGCGCCGACCTGAAAAATCCCCCTGGCCAGTCAGCCGATGGCGGCCGCGCCGTAGCCTACCCCGATCTGCTCAAGCGGGTCATGGCGAGCCCGAAACCGGTCATTGTCGCCGTCAACGGCGCCGCCTTTGCCGGCGGCCTGGGACTGGTGGGCGCGGCTGATATCGTGATTACCGCCAATGACGTTCTGTACAGTTTTTCCGAGGTTCGAATCGGAGTGATTCCGGCCATCATCGCTGTCGTCTGCATGCCGAAACTCGGGCAACATCACGCCATGAAATTATTCGTCACTGGCGAGCGCTTTACCGGTGAGCGTGCCGTCGAAATGGGCTTTGCTCATCGCGCCGTTTCGCAGGATCAGTTGCACAGCGCTGTACAGGAGGAGATCGACATGATCTGCCTTGGGGGGCCGATCGCGGTGGTGGAATGCAAAAAGCTTGCGCGCCGCGTCCCGCAGCTTGCGATCGACGAAGGCTTCGCCGAAATGGCGGTCTGGAGCAAGCGCATGTTCGGTACGCCAGAGGCTGCCGAAGGCATGGCGGCGTTTCGCGAAAAGCGTCAGGCCTCCTGGATCAAGGAACCCATTAAATGAGTGAACTCGATTCATTTCGCCTCGAAGTCCGCGACTGGCTAACGGCCAATCGCCCGCCAGAGCCGGATTTTCTGCTGCCTGAATCGTTCATGGAAGTCAGCAATGACGCGCAGTTCGAGTTTCTGCGCAACTGGCAACGACAGGTCTACAAAGCCGGCTACCTGGGCATGTCCTGGCCGGAGGCCTATGGCGGTGGCGGCAAACCGCAAGCCTATCAAGATATTGTCAACGCTGAAATGGCGAGACTCAAGGTGCCGTTCGTACCGAATACGATTGGCTTGAATTGGGCCGGGCCGCTGATTCTGGCCATTGGTTCGGAGCAGGAAAAGCAGCGCTATATCGGCGGCATTTTGAATGCCGATGACATCTGGTGTCAGGGCTTTTCAGAGCCGGACCAAGGCTCCGATCTGGCCAATACCCAGACCAAGGCGCGCCGCGACGGCGACCATTATGTGGTCAGCGGCTCTAAGATCTGGACCAGTCTGGGGACCTATGCCAAGTACATGATCCTGCTGGCGCGAACCAATCCGAAGGAGCCGCGTTATGCGGGCCTGTCGTATTTTCTGGTGCCCATGCACACACGGGGCATCGAGACCAAACCGATCCGCAAGCTGACGGGCGAATTCGGCTTTACCCAAACCTTTTTTCAAGATGCCCGGATACCGGCCGATTGTCTGATCGGCAAGGAAGGCGAAGGCTGGAAGATTGCCATGCTGACCTTGACCTTCGAGCGCTCGGTGACGGGCGGCCAAGCCGGTGGCCTGGCCCGCATGGCACAAAGCGTCGACGACATCGTGGCGCTGGCGCGAGCATCCCGCCGTGATGGCCGACCGGCGCTCGAAGACCCGCTGATTCGCGATCAGATGATTCGCTTCATCATCGAAGATCAAGGCGACCGGTTGTGCCAATCGCGCTCGGAAATCGCTGCGCTGTGCAGCGAGCGGCCGCAAGCGCTCGGTCTGTCAGCGAAGCTGCGTCGCTCCGAACATTCGCGCCGCCTCTATCAATTCTCGTTATCGTTGCAGGGCGCGAACGCGGCGCGTTGGGTCGGCGACCGCGATGCCGTCGACGGCGGCAAATGGCAGCGCGCCTATTTCAATGCGTTCTCGAGCACGATCGGCGGCGGTACCAGCCAGATTCAGGCCAACATCATTGGCGAACGCGTGCTCGGCCTGCCGAAGGATTGAAGGTATGACGACCCTGAGCAGCTTGATGACCTTCAGCGACGAGCAGGCCATGCTGCTCGAGACGGCGACCAGCTTCTGTCGCGACCAATCCCCGATCAGTTCGGTTCGTGGCCTCTTGAGTTCTGAGCATGGCTTTGATGGGGCGCTCTGGCAGCAGATGGTCAAGCTCGGTTGGTCCGGCATCGCCATCCCCGAGCGGCATGGCGGCAGCGGGCTATCGCTGGCCGAGGCGGCGAGTATCGCCGAGCCGATGGGCCGGTATCTGCTCGCCACACCGTTCGTCAGCACGCAACTGTTTACGCAAGGGTTGTTGGCCAGCGGCGATGAAGCGCTGCAAGCGGTCTGGCTACCGAAGATCAGCGATGGCCTGATCGCAACGGTCGCTCTGTTTGAGCGCGACGGCGACTGGGAACTCGAGCGACCCGAATCGAGCGCAACGGTCAATGGCAAGCATGCGACGCTCAGTGGCAGCAAGTCATTGGTGTGCGATGCAGCGGTGGCTGACCTCTTTCTGGTGTCGGTGAAGCTGGCCGACGCCCCGGCGTTGGCGCTTCTGAAGGCATCGGATCTACCCGTTGAGCGCCGCCGTCGCGAGGTCATCATCGACGAAACCCGACGCAGCTTCACGCTCGATCTCACCGGGGTCAGTGTGCCGACCGACTCACTGATTACCGGCAAGGCGGCGCTCGCAGCACTGGCGGCGATCCGAAATTGCGCACTGCTGCTGGCATCGGCCGAAGCTGCTGGCGGTATTGCCGGGGCGCTTGATGTCATCGTCAATTATCTGAATCTGCGCAGCACGTTCGGCCGCAAGATCGGCAGCTATCAATCGCTGAAACATACCAGCGCCGAGATCTTGATTGGCCTCGAGCGTTCGCGCTCCCATGTTTATCACGCCGCCTCGCTGATCGCAGCCGGCGAGGACGCCGAAATCGCCCTGCGCATGGCGAAAGTGGAAACCAGCGACAGCTTCGCCCACGCCGGTGACCGTGGCGTCCAGTTCCACGGTGGCTTTGGATTCACCTATGAATGTGACGCACAATTGTTCCTGCGTCGCGCGATCTGGCTGCAATACACGTTCGGTGACGCCGCCCATCACCGACGTCGGCTCGCCGATATACTTTTGGCGCTCTGACGCGATGGATCAGACACCGTGGAGCAGACACCGAGGATCTGAAACCAAGGATCTGACACTATGGATCTAACGCCATGGATTTGAATTACGGCCCCGAATACGAACAATTCCGTGCGCAACTGCGTCACTTCGTTGCGACCCATGAGGCGCCTGTTCCGGGCCGACGCAATACGCCGAAGGACCCGGCGGCGATCGCCTGGCAGCACTTGCTGATTGAACACGGCTACGCAGCCCGGACCATTCCCAAGGAATTCGGCGGCGCCGGATTGGCACCGGACATTCTGAAGTCACGCATCATCGCCGAGGAATTCGCCAACGCCGGCGTCAGCCCGGGACTCGGCGGCCAGGGCATTTCGATGCTGGTGCCGACCTTGCTCGAGGTCGGCAGCACCGCCCAGAAGCAGCAGTTCATTGCGCCGACCATTCGCGGCGAAATGGTCTGGTGCCAAGGCTACTCGGAACCGGGTGCCGGCAGCGATCTGGCGAACCTCAAAACTTCAGCAGTGCTGGCTGGTGATGACTGGACCATCAACGGTCAGAAAATCTGGACCAGCACCGCCCATCTCGCCGACTGGATGTTCTGTCTGGTGCGCACCGAACCAGATGCGCCCAAACATCGCGGCATCAGTTTTCTGCTGTTCCGGATGGATACACCGGGCATCGAAGTTCGCCCGCTGATTGACATGACGATGCATCGCAACTTCAACGAAGTGTTCTTCACCGACGTTCGGGTACCGAAAGATCAGATGGTTGGCCGGCGCGGCGACGGCTGGATGGTCGCCAATGTCATTCTGAAGAACGAACGCGACTCGCTGGCCGACGCCAACCAATCGCTGGCACGCCTGAACCTCGTGATCAGCCTCATGAAAACCGAGACGGTGGATGGTCAGCCGTTGATCGAGAATCCGCAATTTCTGGATCGACTCATGCGCTTGCAGGGCCGCGTCATGGCGATGCAATATAACGAGTTGCGCGTCCTGTCGAGCAAACTCAATCCGGGTCAGGACGCACAACTGGCGCGCCTGATCACCAAATATCAGGGCACCGAGTTGCGCCACGAACTCGAAGCCCTGGCGATCGATGTGATGGGCGAACGCGGGCTGGCCTACGGCGACAATCCCTATGTGCAGGACAAAGGCAGTTGGCAGTTCTGGTACATGTTTTATCTCGGTCTCATCATTGGCGGTGGTACCAGCCAGATCCAGAAAAATATCATCAGCGAACACGGTTTGGGCATGCCGCGCGAGCCGAAGGCGTCGGCCGAACATCGAGCCGGAGCACGCTGATGGAATTTGGACTTTCCGCCGAGCAGACACTGCTGAAAGACAGCGTCGATCACTACTTGTGTGAGCGCGCCCCGCTCGATCGCGTTCGACGGTTTGCCGACCTCAAGGAAGGCCGCGCGACCGATCTGCAGGCCGGACTGACTGAGCTCGGCGTCACCGCGCTGATGATTCCCGAATCGTTGGGCGGTGTCGGACTGGGTGCCCTCGAGGCCTGCCTGGTCGCCGAGACGCTCGGCTATCGAGTCACACCGGTGGCCTACATCGCCAATTCGGTTTTGGTGCCGAATGCATTGCTGATGGCCGGTAGCCCGGCACAGCAAGGCCATTGGTTATCCGATATTGCGAGCGGCAAGATCGTAGTCGGTGCGGCGCTGTCCGAGCTCTGCGGCGCTCGCAATGGGGCCACGATCTCGGTGAGTGCCGGCAAACTCAGTGGGCGCGCGCTTTTTGTGCTCGACTTTGACGCTGACGCCTATCTGATCGCGGATTCGACTCGGGGCTTGCATCTGGTATTGGCCAAAGCGGCCGGACTCAAGCGGGTACCGCTCGAGACTATCGATCGGACCCGTTCAGTGGGCGAGTTGCTTTTTGATAACGTCGAAGCGGAACCTTTGGTCGGCGCCAATGCCGAAATCTGTCGACGCTTGCTCGACCTTGGCCGCGCAGTGCTCGCCGCCGACACTTTGGGCGCTGCCCAATGCATGCTTGATCAGGCTGTCGCCTATGCCGGCCAACGCGAGCAATTCGGGCGGGTCATCGCTTCGTTCCAGGCGGTCAAGCACATGTGCGCGGAAATGGCCGCAAGCCTTGAACCGAACCGAGCGATGGTCTGGTACGCCGGACACGCCCTTTGTGAAGGTCATGACGATGCGCATCTGATCGCCTGTCACGCCAAGGCGAATCTCGATGAGGTCGGCCGCTTCGTTGCCAAAACGGCGACCGAAGTTCATGGCGGCATGGGCTTTACTGACCTGCTGGGATTGCATTTCTGGTTCAAGCGCATCGGCATGAACCGTCAGTTACTGGGCTCACCGGAGCGATTGCGAATCGAGGCCGCGCGGGCGCAGGGCTTGGTCGCCTGAGTTTCACGTCGCAATATCGCAATTACCCGGAATTCGGGATTATTCGAGCTTGGCAACATACAATCAAATTAAACCCATACAGACAGAGCATTCGAACCAACATTTGAACTGAATTAACCGAGGAAGGATCACCATGAGCAAGTCAGCCACCGCGAAACCCGAAGCGAAAAAAACCATTGCCAAACCTGCTTCGAAGAAAGCCGCTTCGAAGCCAGCCGTCAAGCCGGCGACCAAAGTTGCGTCAAAGGCAGCCACCCAACGGGCATCGGCGTTCGGGCTGAATCCGACCGATGAACTGCATGATTTGCGCATGTCCGAGAAGATCATGCCGCTCTATGAACACGTCAAGCGATTCATCAAGGAGACTGTCGAGCCGATGAGCGTCAAGTATCACGAGCTGTATGAAGGCCGCACCGGCGCTGATCGCTGGACCTATGCGCCGGGCCAGCTCGACGTCCTGAACGCTGCCAAGGACCAAGCCAAGAAGGAAGGTCTGTGGAATTTCTTTTTGCCCGATGCTGAAACCGGCGAAGGCTTGTCGAACCTCGACTACGCTTACATCGCGGCCGAACTCGGCAAGAACTCGCTGGCGTCGGAAACGATGAACTGCTCGGCGCCCGACACCGGCAACATGGAAGTGCTCGAGCGCGTCGGCACGCCGGCACAAAAAGAGCAATGGCTCAAGCCGCTCCTGAATGGCGAGATTCGCTCGGCCTACGCGATGACTGAAGTCCATCATGCCTCCTCGGATGCCAAGAACATTGCGACCTCGGCCGTGCTCAAGGGTGATAACTGGGTCATCAACGGCGAGAAGCATTACATCTCCGGCGCCGGTAGTCCGCGCTGCAAGATATTGATCACGATGGTGCGGACCAGCCCGAATGCGCCGCCGCACAAACAGCAGTCGATGATTTTGGTTCCCAAAGATACCCCGGGCGTCAAGATGATGGGTGCGATGCATGTGTTCGGTGAAGATCACGCACCGCACGGCCACATGCATATCGTGTTTGATAACGTCAAGGTGCCCAAGGACAGTATCTTGCTCGGCGAAGGTCGCGGCTTCGAAATTTCGCAAGTACGGCTCGGCCCGGGGCGTATCCATCATTGCATGCGCTCGATTGGTCAGGCCGAAAAGGCGCTCGACCTCATGCTTGCGCGCGGACTGTCGCGCGAAGCATTCGGCAAGAAACTGATCTGGCTCGGTGGCAACATCGAGATCGTCTCGCGTGCGCGCATCGAGATCGAATCGATGCGGCTGATGGTGCTGAAGGCCGCCAAGGCGATGGACGTGCTCGGCAATCGCGAAGCGCGCGTTTGGGTTCACATGGTCAAGGCGCTGGTGCCCGAGCGGGTTTGCGACATCATCGACCAGGCCATACAGATGCATGGTGCACTAGGCGTTTCACAGAAGACACCGCTGGCGCGCATGTACGCCCAACAGCGTACCTTGCGACTGGCCGATGGCCCGGACGAGGTCCATCACCTGGTGGTCGGCCGCAACGAAGTACGCATGCTCGAAGGCGGTGACGAAGACCAGAGTACGGCTGCAGTCTTCAGAAGTTGAGCTTGCGTGAGCGTACACAACATGACTGAATCATTCGACAATCTGTTCTCGATCAAAGGCAAGATCGCGCTGGTCACCGGTGGCTCGCGCGGTATTGGCGAAATGATTGCCGCCGGGTTTCTGGCACAGGGCGCCAAGGTCTACATCTCATCGCGCAAGGTCGATGCTTGCGAAGCGACTGCCAAGCGGCTGGTCGAAGCCTATGGCGGCGAGTGCATTCCCATCGCTGCCGATCTGTCGAAAATCGAGGGTGTTGGCGCGCTCGCCAAGGCTATCGCGGCCCGCGAGTCGCAACTCGATATTCTGATCAACAATGCGGGCGCGTCGTGGGGCGCACCGCTCGAGGAGTTTCCCGAGGTCGGCTGGGACAAGGTCATGGACACCAACGTCAAGGGTGTGTTCTTCCTGACCCAACAGTTAATGCCCCTGCTGCGCAAGGCAGCCGGCGGCCCGTCGCCCGCGCGGGTCATCAACATTGGCTCGATTGACGGCATCAAGTCGGCCAGCTTTGATTCCTGGTCGTACGGCGCCTCGAAAGCGGCGGTTCATCATTTGACCCGGTTCATGGCAGCGCGGCTGACGCGCGAGCGCATTCTTTTTAATGCGATCGCTCCCGGGCCGTTTCCGACCTGGATGTTATCGACCGGTGTCGGCTTTGGTGGCGAAACCGAAGGCGTTGATTGGGGCAAGGTTGGACAGCGAACGCCCAGCGGGCGAGTCGGCACCGCACAGGACATCGCCGGGCTCGCCACGTTCCTGTGTTCGCGTGCCGGTGAGTATGTGATTGGCCAGACGATTGCCTGTGACGGCGGAGCAGTCGCGGCGTCCTAGCGGTTCTACTTGATCGTCAGCGTAATCACCAACCCTGCAGCCGCGCACGCGGCCAGCAGGCTCATGACGCCGACTTTGAACCAAAATAGTGCGATGGCGGCAACGGCGGCAATGATCGCCGATATCCAGTCGAAACGGCCCGCGAAACCCTGTGGCCAAAGTACGTGATAGGCAAAGAACATCGCCAGGTTCAGGATCACGCCAACGACTGCTGCCGTGATCGCCGACAGGGGTGCCGTGAACCCTAGCTTGCCGTGCGTCGACTCAACCATCGGGCCACCGGCCAGGATGAAAATAAAGGACGGCAAAAACGTGAAGAAGGTCACGACCGTCGCGGCCAGCGCGCCGCCCAGAAACAGCGCATCCGGTCCGAGGATCTGTTTGACCCAACCACCGACAAAGCCGACGAACGCAACCACCATGATCAACGGGCCCGGCGTGGTTTCGCCCAGCGCCAGACCATCGATCATTTGCGGGCCACTCAACCATTGGTGCGATTCAACCGCGCCCTGGTAGACATAGGGCAGAACCGCGTAGGCGCCACCGAAGGTCAGCAGGGCCGCTTTGGTGAAGAACCAACCCATCTGCGTCAGGGTGTTTTGTACACCGACGCTCGCCAGCAACCCGCCCATCGCCAATAGCCAGAGCACCAGACCGGTCGCCAGAATCTTCATCAGATGCGTGCGCGAAAAGCGGGCGTGTGCCGGTGTCGGTGTGTCATCGTCGATCAGGGCCGGACCATACCCAGCTTTTGCGTTGCCATGGCTCGCGGCCAGCGAGAACACTTGTGGCGCCCAGCGCGCGCCGAAATGGCCAATCAGTGCAGCAGCCGCAACAATCGCCGGGAATGGCGTGTCAAACGCGAAGATGGCGATGAATGACGCGGCCGCAATCCCCCACATCCAGCGATTCTTCAAGGCGCGACTACCGATGCGGTGCGCCGCATGGAGCACCAGCGCGGTGACTGCGGGCTTGATACCGTAGAAGATACCGGCCACTATCGGCACGTCGCCGAAGCGCAAGTATATCCAGGACAAGGCGATCAGGATGAACAAGGACGGCAATACGAACAGCGCGCCGGCCACAATGCCACCCCAGGTGCGGTGCATGAGCCAACCAATGTACGTCGCCAGTTGTTGCGCCTCGGGTCCGGGCAAGACCATGCAGTAATTGAGCGCGTGCAGAAATCGTTTCTCGCTGATCCAGCGGCGGCGTTCGACCAATTCGCTGTGCATGATGGCGATCTGCCCGGCTGGTCCCCCGAAGCTGACAAAACCGAGCTTCAGCCAGAAGCGAAACGCCTCGGCGAAACTGACTGCTGCCGGTGGCGCTGCCGAAGCTGTGGCCGATGCTGGGGCTAACGAACGAGCCGCGCCGGGTTCGGGAGTAGCACTCACCACAACGCTGCCGGCGCTTGCTGACGCGATGATCTTCGCGCAAAACGAGTTGCTTGCCGCACTTCAATCTTTCAAGGTTACTTGCCAATGCTCGGACATAGATCCTGCGCTATAGTGCGCAAGGAATTGCCTTGCCGATTGATTGTTCGGAATGGCGCCGTCAAACAGAATAACAGGAGAACCCACATGAGCCAGCTCGCCAACTTCGCCGACATCAAGGTCGACATCAAAGATCATGTCGCCACAGTCGAAATTTGTCGCCCACCGAACAATTTTTTTGATCTGTCGTTGATCGATCAGATCGCCACCGCCTTTGAGACGCTTGATACGATTGATGACTGCCGCGCCATCGTGTTGTGTGCCCAGGGGAAAAACTTCTGCGCCGGCAACGACTTCAGCAAGGCCAGTGCCGATGTGACTCGCGTCAGCGGCGATCGCAAGAATCCGCTTTACGACATGGGCGTGCGCCTGTTCCGTACCAAAAAGCCTAGTGTCGGCGCGATTCAGGGCGCGGCCGTTGGTGGCGGCTTGGGTCTGGCGCTGGCTACTGACTTTCGAGTCGCCAGTCCCGACGCGCGCTTTTCGGCCAACTTTGTGCTGCTGGGCTTTCATCATGGCTTCGGCCTGACCATGTCGCTGCCGCGTCTGATCGGTCAGCAACAGGCTAACCTGATGCTGTACACCGGACGTCGGTACACGGGCGAACAGGCGCTCGCGTTGGGCCTTTGCGAGTATGTAGTGCCGCTGGAAGCCTTGCGGCAACGTGCCCACGAGCTCGCCAATGAAATGGCCGCCGCCGCGCCGCTGGCGCTTCAGTCAGTACGGGCAACGATGCGTGCCGGCATGGGCGATACCTACGCAAAAGTGACCGACTGGGAATCGTCCGAGCAGGGCCGCTTGCGGGAAACCGAGGATTTCAAGGAAGGCACAAAATCGGTCGCCGAGCGTCGGCCCGGAAAATTTGTGAATCGTTGACGACACCGGGGGCGACTGCTAATTTGTGAATCGTTGACGACATCCGTTCGGGCTGCTATCTACCAAGGAAGACTTATGAATCGGTCAAACAGGTTTACGACGCTCGCCCTATCCGGCTGGCTGGCGGTGGCAGCGCTCACGATGGTTCAGGTGACATCGGCCCAAGCGCAGCCCGAGAAGCCGCAATACGGCGGCGCGTTGAGCATCGGTACGAATTCCCCTACCCTGGCGCCACTCTCCTGGGACCCGGCCGACTGGAACTACAAGACGGCACAGGACGCCGGCATGTATTTCGATCGGCTGTTCATCGCTGACTTCTCGAAGTCGAAGGCGCAAGGTGGCCCTTATCTGTTCAAGTCGGATTCGTATCTGCCGTCGGATGCCTACAAGGGTGATCTGGCCGAGACCTGGAAGTGGCTGGAGAATCCGCTGCGTCTGGAGATTCAGTTGCGCAAGGGCGTCATGTTTCCGGAGAAGCCCGGCGTCATGGCGGCGCGCGAACTGACCTCGCAAGACGTCGTCTATAGCTATAACCGATTGCTGGCGAGTCCGAAGCGGTACCCCGATTTTGTGGATCATGTTGAGAAAGTCGAAGGGCCCGACAAGCACACCGTCATCATGTATTTCAAGTCCTTTCACGAGGACTGGGGCTTTCGGCTGGGCTGGGGCGTCTACTCGTCGGTGTATCCAAAAGAAGTGGTGGATGCCGGTATCGCCGACTGGAAAAAGGCCAACGGTAGCGGCCCGTTTGCGCTGACCGAATATGTCAATGGCAATTCGCAAAATTACTCGAAGAACCCGCTGTACTGGGGCAAGGAGAAGATCGGCGGCCAGGAGTACAAGTTACCGTTTGTTGATAAGCTCAGCATCCGGATCATGAAGGATGAAGCCTCGCGTTATGCGGCACTGCGCACGGCCAAACTTGATGTCTTGCAGTCGATTACCTGGAGCGCCGCCGAAGATCTCAAAAAGAGTACACCGCAACTGAAGTGGGCACGCTGGCTGCAACATGGCGCGAGCTATATCGCCATGCGCACCGACACCAAGCCGTTTGATGATGTCCGCGTGCGCCGCGCTTTGAATATGGCGGTCAACAAACAGGAGATCGCCAGCAGTTTTTTCGGCGGCAACGCTGAAGTCTTCGCGTTTCCGCAGCACCCCGACTATGGCGCCTATTTCGAACCGTTATCGGCGATGCCAGAAGCGATCAAGGAGTTGTTTGTCTACAACCCGGAGAAAGCCAAAAAGCTGTTGGCCGAAGCTGGATTACCGAACGGCTTCACGTTCAAAGCCCATATCTGCGCCTGCGACCCGGTCGCCATGGATCTCGGCCCGCTGGTAGCGGCCTACTTGCAAAAAGTCGGCGTCAAGATGGAGTTCGAACCGCTCGAGCAAGGCGCATTTTTCTCGATACTGCGGGCCGGCAAGAATCATCCCGGCATGGTCTACACCAATTCGCACGGCGGGCCGACGACGACATTGCGCAAGAACTTCATGCAAGGCCAGTACACCAATAATTCGCAATGGAACGATCCTGCGTTCGAGAAAAAAATGCGCGTCATGTACGCCGATCGTGATGAGCCGACACGCCAGAAGATGGTGCGCGAAATGACGCGTGAGATTCTCGAAAAGGCACCCTACATTTGGCTGCCCACCGCCTATACCTATGCAGCCTGGTGGCCGTGGGTGAAGAATTATGAAGGCGAAATATACGGCGGCGGATTCTGGTGGGCGCCCGTGCATGCGCGCATGTGGGTTGACCAGGACTTGAAGAAAAAAATGGGCTTCTGAGGGCGCTTCTTCTGCGGACGCGACCATTGAAATTCTTGCTCAAGTTAGCGCTGCCGCTGGCCGTCACTCTGGTCGTCATGCTGGCGGGTGCGGTCTGGATTATTCTGGGATTACCTGCCTTCGGCGCAGTCGCAGAGGGCGCACGCCTGCAGCGCATGCAGAAGTCCCCGCAGTTCCAGAATGGCCGCTTCGAAAATACCCCACCCTACCTCAGCAATTTTTCGATCGTGCGCGAAGTGCAGGATTACCTGGGCACACAGGCCCGTGAACCGTCCTTTGAAGTACCGGTGTTACCGATGTCGGCGGATCTGCTCGCCGCACCGGTTGCGCCCGGCCTGCGCGCCTGGTGGCTCGGTCATGCCAGTGCGCTGATCGAGATCGATGGTGTGCGTATTCTCACTGACCCGGTGTTTTCGCAGCGCGCATCGCCGTTTCAATGGATCGGCCCTGCCCGGCTGCATTCGGTACCGCTTGCGCTGGCGAGTTGGAAGAATATTGACGCAGTAGTCATTTCGCATGACCACTTCGATCATCTGGACCAGCACAGCATCGAACATCTGGCGCAAGGTGGCAGCCATTTCTTTGTCGGCCTTGGCATTGGTGCCCATCTGGAGCGCTGGGGCGTAGCTCGCGCGCAGATTCATGAGATGGACTGGTGGGAGCAGGCCGAGTTCAAAGGCATCACTATCCATTGCACACCGGCGCGGCATTACTCGGGCCGAACCAGCATGAATAATTCCACGCTCTGGGCGTCGTGGCTGGTCAAGGGCGTCACGCATTCCCTTTATTACAGCGGCGACACAGGCTATGCAGGACACTTCAAGGCGATCCGTGCGAAGCTGGGCGTACCGCACTTGGCGCTCATCAAGGTCGGGGCGTACGGCGACTCCTGGATGGACATTCACATGAGTCCCGAGTCGGCCATCAGCGCCTTTCAGGACCTCGGGGCCAGCACCTTGTTACCCGTGCATTGGGCGACCTTCAACCTGGCCTATCATGCCTGGCAAGAACCCATGATTCGCACCGTCGCCGCCAGCAAGACCAAGGGCATTCAGATCGTCACGCCACGAGTCGGCGAGAAATTCGAATTCGGTCGTCCGTTCGACAACACCCCCTGGTACCTGGCTACGCCTGCGCAGTAACATCAGTTTGGAAGAGTTTACTCACACGGGTTGTGCCTTGATTCGATTTATTTCTTTAAAGACGCCATGTACGTTCCAAAACATTTCGAGGAGTCCGACCTAGCCACACTGCATGCGCTGATCAAGGCGCATCCGCTCGGAGCCTGGGTCATACGAAGCGGCGACGACTTGGTCGCCGATCACATTCCGTTTCTGATCGACGCTTCGCGGGGCGCGCACGGCACCCTGGTGGGCCATGTGGCGCGAGCAAACCCGGTCTGGAAATCGTTCTCCGGAACAACGAGCTCCCTGGTGATTTTCCAGGGTGCCGAGTCTTACATCACGCCCTCCTGGTACCCGAGCAAACACCAGCACGGCAAGGCTGTGCCGACCTGGAACTATGCGGTGGTGCATGCCTATGGCCTTCCAGTGGTCAGGGACGATCGCGCCTGGATGGCACAATTTCTGAATCAGCTCACCAACGAACATGAAGCTGCCAATGCGCTGCCGTGGAAAGTATCCGACGCGCCACAGGAGTACACCGAGCGACTGATGCAGGAGATTGTCGGTATCGAAATACCGATTGCGAGACTGGTTGGCAAATGGAAGGTTCATCAGCATCGCCCGAAGGCCGACAAACTCGGTGTCGTAGCCGGCTTACTGGGCCTTGGCGACGAAAAGTCGGCGGCGATGGCGGCCCTGGTCCAAAAGCATGTTTAATTTATTTGGCGCTGCCGAGCGTGAGCAGCTAGGTTCCGCAATAAGTCCGATAGCCGGCAGTCTCCTCGATCGAGGCTGGCCGCTCAAATTCAGCATCTTCGATACGCTCGTCGAACGGATGCTGCAATACCGCTAGCAAGCGCTCGAATGGTGCCAGATCGCCAGTGTTCACCGCGGCGGATAGTGCTGCTTCAACCTGATAGTTGCGCGCAATATAGGCAGGGTTGGCGTGGCGCATGATTTCAAGCCTGGTCGTATCCGATTTGGCATTTGAATTGCCGATCGCGACGCGAGCCAACCAACGCTCGAGCCATCCATCCAGCGCGGTAGCGTTCGTTCCAAGTTGCCGACGCAACCCGCTTGCGTCGCCCACTGCAGCCGGCAGCAAGGCTCTGAACGCGAGCGTGAAGTCAAGCTTGTACTCTTCAAGGATGCTGAGAAAGTCATCGATCAATAACTGATCATCAGCGGTACCGTGGTCGGGTGTACCACTCTGGGTGCCGTCGACGGCGCAGGCAACGTCGAGGCCGAGGCCCTCGCCGAGCAATCCCAACTTGGCACGAAACACGCCGAGCCGGTGCATCTCGAAGCGCTGCGCAAAGCCTTGCACCACCTCTGTGGCTTGCGCGATGGCGCGGTCAGAATCGCTGTCGATGAGCGGCAGCAAGGTCTCCGCCAGGCGCGCCAGATTCCATTGCGCGATCCCAGGTTGGTTACCGTAGGCATATCGACCCTGCAGATCGATTGAGCTGAACACCGTGGTCGGGTCATAGGCCTCCATAAACGCGCAGGGACCGTAGTCAATGGTCTCGCCCGACAGCGTCATGTTGTCGGTGTTCATGACGCCATGAATGAAGCCGACACCCATCCAGCACGCGATCAGCGCAGCCTGACGCTCGCTGACCGCCTGCAGAAACCGCAGATATCGGTCGGGTTGCCCGACCAGCGCCGGGTCGTGACGAGCGATCGCGTAATCGGCCACCCGGCGCAGCAAATCATGGTCCTTGCGCGCGGCAAAGTACTGAAATGTTCCGACGCGCAGGTGGCTGGCGGCCACCCGAGTCAAAATGGCGCCCGGCAGCAGCAGCTCGCGCTGCACGGACTCACCGGTGGCGACGGCCGCCAACACGCGGGTGGTCGGAATGCCGAGCGCGTGCATTGCTTCGCCGATCAAGACTTCGCGCAACACCGGGCCGAGTGCTGCCTTGCCATCGCCGCCTCGCGAAAATGGCGTACGACCGGATCCCTTGAAGGCGATGTCGCGCCGCTTGCCCTGCGTGTCGATGACCTCGCCGAGCAACAACGCGCGACCATCGCCCAGTTGCGGCGAGAAGCCGCCAAACTGGTGACCGGCATAAGCTTGCGCGAGCGGCTGCGCTCCCGCCGGCACTGTATTGCCAGCGAGAATCGATAACCCCTGCGCACTTGCGAGGGCGTTGGCGTCGAGTTCAAGTTCGACCGCCAGCGGGCGATTCAACCAGACGAGACGAGGCGCCGGTACTGCGGCCGGCTGCCAAAGCGCATATGCGCCGCTCAGTTCGCGCGCATAAGTATTATCGAACCTGAAAACGGGTGAGCTCAAACGGGTGCGCTCAAGCAGCCGGCTTCAAGCGCGTCGGCAACTTCCAGTTTGAGCGCGGAAAGTGACAGGTATAGCCACCCGGAATGCGCTCAAGATAGTCCTGATGTTCGGGTTCGGCTTGCCAGAATGGCCCAGCCGCTTTCACTTCAGTGACCACCTTGCCGGGCCAAAGGCCGCAGGCGTCAACATCGGCAATGGTGGCGATCGCCATCTCGTGTTGCGCCGGCGACGTGAAGTAAATGCCCGAGCGGTACGAGGCACCCCGATCGTTACCTTGCCGATCACGGGTGCTGGGGTCGTGGATCTGGAAAAAAAACTCCAGCAACGACCGGTAGCTCAGACGCGCCGGATCAAACACGACCTCGATCGCTTCGGCGTGGCTGCCATGGTTGCGATAGGTGGCATTCGGCACATCGCCACCGCTGTAACCGACGCGGGTAGACACGACGCCAGGGATGTTACGTATCAGGTCCTGCATACCCCAGAAACAGCCGCCGGCCAGGATTGCGGTTTCATTCACGCTCATCGATGTTCTCCTAGGTAAAACCCCTGCGTTGGGATTCAAGCTTGATTGTAATCGGTAGTTTTTTCCGAACGGTCTTTGCCATCAGATTGACGGCGCAACGAATGCGGCACAGTCACTCATCTGCTGTCAAACTCTGCTGAAAACAATCGGTAACCATCTGACGATAACCCTCTGACAATAACCCTCTGACCGGAACACCTCCCCCGGAGTATCGCCACTTGATCTGGCTTCTGTTTTCAGGCTTCTTTTGTTGGCTTGCGCTGCGCGAAGTCTATCGACGCTGGATTGTGCACGATGGCTACGATGCCCCCGATACCAGCCCGATTTCGAAAACCTACTTCGCAATCATGGCGACGTTCGCGATCCTGTTCGCCTACAAACCGTTGCACACGTGGCATTTCGAGCGATTTCTGTCGCAACAGGCGCGCACGCTGTCGGAGTCGAAACACGCCAAGGTCCATTGCAATACGGTGTTCGATACCTTCTTTGATTCCAACTCGCTGGCGGCGGGCCATGCCTCGCCCGCAACCGGCAAAATTGTCTTTCAATACCCTTGGTGCAAGCGTTTGATGAGGCATCTGAGCCAGCCTTCCCGAGCCAGCGATCACGGTATTTTCAGCGTGCAGATGTTCGTTCACGAAGCGATGCATATTCGCGGCGAAATGAACGAAGCACAGACCGAGTGTCAGGCCATTCAAAGACATTATCGAGGCGCGAGAATGCTCGGTATCCCGGACCCTCTGGCCCGGGAAAGTGCGCGCGCCTATTATCACGGCAACTATAAACAGCGCGCGGGCTTCGACGGCTTGGGTGGCCAGTATTATTCCGAGCACTGCGCACCGGGCCGCGCCCTCGATGAACGTCTGGCTGACTCAGTCTGGAATTAGCGTCCTGGCTCTCAAGCAAATGTGGCTCTGCCACTTTGCTTGAACCCCCCGGGGGGTGGGTTGGGCGCAGCCCAGCCCTGGGGGCGCTCTCAAGCAAATGTGGCTCTGCCACTTTGCTTGAACCCCCTCGGGGGGTGGGTTGGGCGCAGCCCAGCCCTGGGGGCGCTCCTAATCCAACGGTTTGATATCCAGTTCGCGGGCCAGCTTCTGCCATTGCGCGAAGTCGCCCTCGACCTTGCGTTTCATCAGTTCAGGTTCGGGCGAGGCGACCTCCAGGGCCATGGTTGCCAGTCGCTCGCGAACCTCGGGCTGCTTGAGCACTTGCGCAATCGCGTCGGCCAGGCGATCAACAATTGGTTTTGGCATATTGGCAGGGCCGAGCACTCCAAACCATTGCTCGTAGTCCATGCCGGCAACGCCGACCTCGTTGAACGTCGGCACATCAGGAAACTCGGCGTTGCGTTTATTGCCGGTCACGGCCAGCGCGCGCAGCCGGCCGGCCCGCACCTGCACACCGGCGCTCGCCATCGACAGCATGGACACGTTCACTTGCCCGGCCATCAAATCCTGCATCGCCGGTGCTGCACCCTTGTACGGAATGATGTTGAACTGCAATCCGGAGCGCGCGCGCAACAGATCGACCACGATGCTGCCGGTACCAGCGATCGCCATGGTCATCTTGTTGGGGTTGGCACGCGCATAGGCAAAGGTCTCAGGTGCGGTTTTCGGCTCGAACGCCAGACTTGCGAACAGGAACAGCGGCGAGCGCGCAATCAGTGACACGGGCGTAAAGTCCTTGACCGCGTCGTAGGGCATCTTGCGGGTATAGACCGGCGTAGTGGTGTGATAGACATCCACCAACACCAGCGAATAGCCGTCAGCCGGCGACTTGGCGACGGCATCGGTGCCGATCATGCCACCGGCGCCGGCCTTGTTCTCAACCACCACCGATTGCTTGAGAATCGGCGCCAATCGATCAGCCAGCATGCGGCCCATGTTATCCGAGCTGCCGCCGACCGGAAACGGCACGACCAGGCGGATCGGCCTGACCGGGTATTCGTCAGCGCGCGCGGTCTGGCCGAACGACCATGCGATCGCCAGACCAAGCCCGGCCGCCAGTGTTGGTGCAACCCGACGCAGTTGTCGATACCGGCGCCGACTCAACTGTAGATCTCGAACAAGCCGGCGCCACCCTGCCCGCCACCGATACACATGGTCACCACGCCCCACTTCGCTTTGCGGCGACGACCTTCGAGCAGGATATGGCCAGACAAGCGCGCACCGGTCATGCCAAACGGATGACCGATGGCAATCGAGCCGCCATTGACG
>JANLTP010000043.1:0-11924 GCA_031363055.1 Burkholderiales bacterium
AGCGGATCGACCTGTCCCTTGAGTTCGTCGAGTTCACGATGCACCGCCCGCATGAATTCGTGAAAATGAATGCGCAACTTGCGCTTGACCGGAATGGCGGTATAAAAACAATCCATCAGAAAACTTTTGCCACGACCGACACCGCCATGTAACCAAACGCCACGCGGCACATTCGGCCGGTTGACCAATCGCTTCAGGCGGTTCGAGCGACGTGCCCGGAAGTCGACGAATTCGTCGAACATCTGTTGCAGGCGCTGCGCCGCCCGCAGTTGCGCCTCGTCGGCGGTGTAACCGCGCCGGCTCAGCGCGTCCAGATAAGCGGCAAGAACAGTCAAGCGTTCAGAGCACGTTTGTCCACGGCCAACGATGCTTCACGCATGACTTCGGACATGGACGGATGCGGATGACAAATTCGCGCAATGTCTTCGGCTGCGGCCCGAAACTCCATGGCGACAACGGCCTCGGCAATCAAATCCGAGGCGCTGGCCGCAACGATATGCACGCCGAGAATTTCGTCGCTGACGGCATCCGCCAAGACCTTGACGAAACCATCGGCATGATTCAACCCTAGCGCCCGACCATTGGCCGCAAAGGGGAACTGCCCTGCCTTGTAGGCGCGCCCTTCGGCCTTGAGTTGCTTCTCGGTCTTGCCGACCCAGGCGATTTCAGGCGATGTATAGATGACCCACGGAATACAGTTGTAATCAATATGCGGTTTCTGACCGGCCAACAATTCAGCCACCATGACCCCTTCATCTTCGCCCTTGTGCGCGAGCATCGGTCCGCGGACGACATCGCCAATGGCGTAGATTCCTGCCGCCTGAGTCTGGCAATGATCATCGACCTCAATAAAGCCACGCTCGTTGACCACGACGCCAACGGTTTCCAGTCCAAGTTGATCGGTATTCGGGACGCGACCGACCGAGACGATCAAGCGATCACACTCGAGCACTTGTGCTTCGCCCTTGTTGTCCTGGTATTGCACCGATACGGTCGATGCCGTCGCTGCCACTGCGCCGATTTTCACGCTGAGCGCAATGTTCAATCCCTGCTTGGTAAACGTCTTCCAGGCTTCCTTGGCAACCCCTTCATCACAGGCACCCAGAAATTCCGGCAGCGCCTCCAGAATCGTGACCTCGGAACCCAGCCGACGCCATACCGACCCGAGCTCCAGGCCGATGACCCCTGCACCAATGACGGCCAACCGCGCCGGGATCGCGTCGAACGCCAGAGCGCCCTCGTTATCGCAGATCAGCTTGTTATCGACGGTGATGCCGGGCAGATGACGGGCCTTCGAGCCGGTAGCGATAATCACATTGCTGGCTTGCGCTTCGGTTGTGCCGGACTCTGCCTTGACCGTAATCGAATACAGAGCATCAGTTTTGCCCGCCAACGAAGCATGACCCTTGAGCCAGGTGATCTTGTTTTTTCGAAACAGGAACTCGATACCTTTGGTCATCTTCCCGACAATGGCATCCTTGCGCGATTGCATTTTGCCCAGATCGATCGAAATCCCCTGGACATTAATGCCATGGTCGCCCAGGTGATGACTGGCTTTCTCGAATTCCTCGGAAGACGCCAGCAGCGCCTTGGACGGAATGCAACCGACGTTCAGACATGTGCCGCCCAGCGCGCGTTCACCTTGGGGATTAATCCACTTCTCAACGCAAGCCACCTTGAAGCCGAGTTGAGCCGCCCGAATGGCCGCAATGTATCCAGCCGGCCCGGCACCAAACACAATCACATCGAATGAGTCAGACATAGTTTGCGCCTTATAGATCGAGCAGCAGACGCGCGGGATCTTCGAGTGCGTCCTTGATGCAGACCAGGAACAGAACGGCCTCACGACCATCAATGATCCGGTGGTCATAGGACAGGGCCAGATAGTTCATCGGGCGAATCACGATTTGCCCGTTCTCGACGACCGCACGGTCCTTGGTTGCATGTACGCCCAGAATGGCAGCCTGCGGCGGATTGATGATTGGGGTTGACAGCATCGAGCCGAACACACCGCCGTTCGAGATCGAGAACGTGCCACCACTTAATTCCTCTATGCCGAGCTTGCCGGCTTGCGCCCTCTTGCCAAAGTCCGAGATCTGCGCTTCAACCTGTGCAAACGTCATCTGATCAACATCGCGGATCACCGGAACGACGAGGCCGCGCGGTGATCCTACGGCAACCCCAATATCGAAGTAGCCGTGATAGACGATATCGGTACCGTCAACCGAGGCGTTGACGACCGGGAATTTCTTCAACGCATGTACGGCTGCCTTGAGAAACAAGGACATGAAACCCAACCGAACCCCGTGGGTCTTCTCGAATTGTTCCTGATACTTCTTGCGCAAGTCGATGACCGGCTGCATGTTGACTTCGTTGAAGGTCGTCAGAATTGCGTTGGTCGCTTGCGATTGCAGCAATCGCTCTGCGACTCGCTGGCGCAATCGTGACATCGGTACGCGCTGCTCTGGGCGACCCGCCAGCAGTTTTGTCACGTCCATCGGCAACCTGACCTCGGGAAGGTTGGCTCCTTGCGCCAGGGCTGGTATGGCACCTGATTTCGTGCTCGATCCGGCACTTGACCCAGCACTTGACGCCGTACCTGACGCGGCATTTGGCGCCGCGCCTGACGCCGTACTCGATTGCGCCGCCAGGACATCGCCCTTGGTCACCCGGCCATCGCGACCGGTACCGGCCACCGACTCGACCCGAACGCCCGTTTCGGCCAGCATTTTGGCGGCCGAGGGCATTGCGATAGGCGAACCGGAAAGGCCGGGTGCACTGCTCGCTTGAACAACCGGGGCAACGGTAGTGGCCGCCCCTGAAGCTGCCCCTGAAGCTGCGCCTGACGTTGCAGTCGCTTCGGTATCCAACAGCGCAATGATTTCACCGGACGCCACTGTGCTGCCATCAGGCTTCAGTATTTTCGTCAAAACACCAGCCGCAAACGCCGGCAACTCAAGCACTACCTTATCGGTCTCGATGTCGATCAGATTTTCATCGCGTGCGACTGCCTGACCCACTTGTTTATGCCATTGCAACAAGGTGGCTTCAGCCACCGACTCCGACAACTGAGGTACTTTGATTTCGACAATCGCCATATTGACTCCGGGAGGAAGCTATTTTTTTTTGAGAGATAGAGACAGTAACCAAGACAGAGCGGACAAACCGATGGAGCGAGTGTCGTCAGGCCGGCTTTGTTTTGGTTCGTGTCTTGACCTCGCCCAGCGCAGCGTTCAAAAGCTCCTTGAGCTGCGCATAGTGTTTGTCGTAATAACCGACCGCCGGCGAAGCCGATGCGGGACGACCGGCGTAGGCCAGGCGCTGGCCTTCTTTCAGGGCTTCGTTGATGTGGTGTTGCACATAAAACCAGGCACCCTGATTCTGTGGCTCATCCTGACACCAGGTCATCTGAACGGCACTCGGATACTTTTTGAGTTCGCTGTCGAAGGCTTTGTGCGGAAACGGATAAAGCTGCTCAAGGCGAATCAAGGCGGTATCGTCGATCTGGCGTTCACGACGCGCCGCCAACAAGTCGTAGTAAATCTTGCCGGTACAGAAAACGATCTTCTTGATCTGCTTGGCATCAAGCTTGGCGTCCGCTTCGGTCAAGACGGTGCGGAACTCGCCCTTCGAAAAGTCCTCGAGGCTGGACACCGCTTCCTTGTTGCGCAGCAGGGACTTGGGCGTCAGGATGATCAACGGCTTGCGGAACAGGCGAATCATTTGCCGGCGCAGCAGGTGAAATATTTGCGACGGATTGGTCGGCTGCACGACCTGCATATTGTTTTCTGCACACAACTGCAGAAATCGCTCGAGTCGCGCCGACGAATGTTCCGGGCCCTGACCCTCGTAGCCGTGCGGCAACATCAATGTCAATCCCGACGCACGGCCCCACTTGGTTTCGCCGGACGAGATGAACTGATCAATGACTACCTGGGCGCCGTTGACGAAATCGCCAAACTGCCCTTCCCAGATGACCAGCGTATTCGGCTCGGCGGTCGAGTAGCCGTAATCAAATCCAAGCACCGCCTCTTCCGAGAGGACGGAATCAATGACGGTAAACGGGCCTTGATTCTCCGAGATATTGGCCAGCGGAATGTAGGTACCGGAATCCCATTTCTCGCGATTCTGATCATGCAGTACCGAGTGCCGGTGCGTGAAGGTTCCGCGGCCTGAATCCTGGCCCGACAAACGAATGCCATAGCCACTGGCGAGCAGCGAAGCGAACGCCAGATGTTCGCCCATGCCCCAATCGATCGGTGCGTCGCCTTCACCCATGGCGCGACGATCATTGATGACTTTCTCGACCAACGGATGAACCTTGAAATTCTCGGGTACCGTCGTGATGCGTTTTGAGAGTCGTTTCAATTCCGCTTTGGGAATGGCCGTGTCAGCAGTGTCAGTCCACTTGCGACCCAGGAACGGCAACCAATCGACGGCGTACTTGCTCTTGTAATTCGATAACACCGGGTCTGCCGTGTGACGGCCCGAATCAAGTGCCGCTCGAACGCGGCTGACCATTTGTTCGGCATAGTCAGCCGAAATGGCGCCTTGGGCGACCAGTCGATCGGCGTAAATCTTGCGGGTGCCCGGATGCAGGGCAATCTTCTTGTACATCAAGGGCTGGGTGACGGCCGGCGTGTCCTGCTCGTTATGGCCAAGCTTGCGGAAGCAGACGATATCGACAACGACATCGCGGCGAAATTTGTGACGAAACTCGAGCGCAATCTGGGTCGCAAACACCACCGCTTCCGGATCGTCACCGTTGACATGCAGCACCGGCGCTTCGATCATCTTGACAACGTCCGAGCAGTAGCTCGTCGAGCGCGCGTCGCGCGGGTCGGAGGTCGTGAATCCGATCTGATTATTGATGACGATGTGGATCGTGCCGTGCGTACCGTAACCACGAGTCTGCGCGAGATTCAGGGTTTCCATGACCACGCCTTGGCCTGCGAAGGCGGCATCACCATGTACCAGTACAGGCAGCACCTGCGAGCCGTCGACATCGCCGCGCCGATCCATGCGCGCTCGGCAAGAGCCCTCAACCACCGGATTGACAATCTCGAGGTGCGACGGATTGAAAGCCAGCGAGATATGCACCGGGCCGCCCGGTGTTGAAATGTCACTCGAAAAACCGTTGTGATATTTGACGTCGCCGGAGGGCAATTCATCGGCGTGTTTGCCCTCAAATTCGGCAAACAGATCGGCTGGCATCTTGCCAAGCGTATTGACTAGCACGTTGAGCCGTCCGCGATGCGCCATGCCGATGACGAGTTCCTGAACCCCCTGTTGCCCGGCGGTTTGCACCACCTCGTCCATCGCGGCTATGAAGCTCTCGCTACCCTCGAGCGAGAAGCGCTTCTGTCCCACGTAACGCGTATGCAGAAAGCGCTCAAGCCCTTCGGCCGATGTCAATCGCTCCAGAATCCGCTTTTTCTTGTCCGCCGAGAACTGCGGATTCGCACGCGTCGACTCGAGGCGCTGTTGCATCCAGCGCTTTTGCGCAGGATCGGACATGTACATGAACTCGGCGCCGATGGTGCCGCAATAGGTTTCCCGCAAGGCATGAACGATGTCGCGCAGTGAGGCCGATTCGAAGCCGAAATAGGCATTGGCCACGGAATAGATGTTGGCGTGATCACCCTCGGTGAAGTCATAAAACGCCGGCTCCAACTCGGGAATACCCGAGCGCTCCTGGCGCTTCAACGGATCGAGATCGGCCCACCGAACGCCCAACATACGGTAGTTGGCAACCAGTGATTGAACATAAACCTGCTTGCGCGCTGACGCTGCATCACCGCCCATTAACTGCGGCCGTAATTTGCCTTCCTTGGATCGCTCGGAGAACGACTGAACGATCGGGGCGTGCGCTACGTCACGGGTTTGCGCGTTGCCGTCGGAGGCCGGAACGATTTGCAGGTTATCGAAGTATTCCCGCCAGGTATCGGAAACCGAACCCGGATTGTTGAGATAACTCTCGTAGAGATCCTCAACGTAAGGGGCGTTACCGCCGAACAGATAAGAGTTCGACTGAAATGCTTTCATCATCAATATTCACCTTTACGGGACGAGTTTTTCGTCGAAGATGGCCAAACCGGAACGGCTCGCAAGCGCATTGCACGTCTGACGACCTGTTCCGGCTTCCGGAATTCAAGGTCCAAACAAAAAGACAGGGGTGCTTGCCCCTGTCAGATTGAGTACATAACTTCCAGCTTGAGTATATCATCGGCCTCGCGGCGAAGACCTCGATACCAGCCGTCGCAGACCAACGGCATCGAGCATCGCCAGCTCGCTCGCCGATCTACCTCACACCGATTGTGCGGACTTCGCGCCGAGTTGCGCCGGTGAACAATTGCCGAGGCCGACCAATCTTCTGATCCGGCTCGGAAATCATCTCGTTCCATTGCGCGATCCAACCGACGGTACGAGCCAGCGCGAAAATGCAGGTGAACATGTCCACCGGAATACCCAGCGCCTTTTGAACGATGCCGGAATAAAAATCGACGTTCGGATAGAGCTTGCGCGACACGAAGTATTCGTCTTCAAGCGCCACTTTCTCAAGCGCCATCGCCAACGAAAACATCGGGTCATTGTGCAGGCCCAATTCGTTCAGCACTTCATGGCAGGTTTCACGCATGAGCTTGGCGCGCGGGTCGTAATTCTTGTAGACCCGATGCCCGAAGCCCATCAACTTCACGTTCGAATTCTTGTCCTTTACTTTGGCAACAAACTCGCCGAGCTTGGCAACACCACCCTGCTTTTGGATGTCACCGAGCATGATGAGGCAAGCCTCATTGGCGCCGCCATGCGCCGGCCCCCAGAGCGTCGCAATGCCGGCCGCGATACAGGCAAACGGGTTAGCGCCTGAAGAGCCTGCCAGCCGTACCGTTGAGGTCGAGGCATTCTGTTCGTGGTCGGCATGCAGGATCAGAATTCGGTCGAGCGCGCGAACCAGCACCTCATTCGGCTTGTATTCCTCGCAGGGTGTACCGAACATCATGCGCATGAAATTTTCCGAGTAGGATAAATTGTTTTGCGGATAAATGAACGGCTGGCCCGACGAATATTTGTAAGCCATCGCCACCAGCGTCGGCATCTTGGCAATCAGGCGGATGGCCGAGATAAACCGATGCTCCGGATTCTGAATGTCCAGCGAGTCATGATAGAACGCCGACAGCGCGCCGACACAGCCCACCAGAATGGCCATCGGATGGGCATCGCGACGAAATCCCTGGAAGAACCGCGTCATCTGCTCATGCACCATGGTGTGATGCGTGACGCGATACTCGAAATCTTTCTTCTGCGAAAAGTTCGGCAGGTCGCCATTGAGCAACAGATAACAGGTCTCGAGAAAATCGCAGCGCTCGGCGATCTGCTCGATGGGGTAGCCGCGATACAACAACTCACCCTTGTCGCCGTCGATGTAGGTAATGGTCGACTCGCAGGATGCCGTCGACAGAAAACCCGGATCAAAGGTGAACTTGCCCGTCTGACCGTACATCTTGCGAATATCAACCACATCGGGACCGAGCGTTCCCTTGTACACGGGGAACTCGGCTGACGGCGTACCGTCCGAAAAAGTGATGGTAGCTTTGCTCGACGGGGTCATGGTGAAGTCCTCAAGGATGGCACTAACAAATAGCTTAACTCAAAGTTGTCGCAACTGGCTCAGGACGGCGCGCGCTTCCGCTGTCGAATCGGCCTCGGACAATTCGCGGCGCGCCAGAATCAGATCGAGTAGATCGTTATCCGTCTCTTCCAACAACTCGTCAAGACCGGCTATCTGCTCGTCACTGAGGTGCGGGCTGTAAGCCTTGAAGAAGCGGCTCAAAACCAGGTCATTTTCAAGAAGACCGCGGCGCGAGCGCCACAGCAGTCGCCGATGTTGTGCCGGATCTCGCGGTTCGACGGTCATTCAAACTCCCTGAAACGAGACGTGAAAATCTCCCGGACCCGCCCCTAAACGGTGCGCCGGACCATCAGTTCCTTGATCTTGCCAATCGCATGCGTCGGATTCAAGCCTTTGGGGCAGACATCGACACAGTTCATGATGGTGTGACAACGGAACAGTCGATACGGATCTTCGAGATTGTCGAGCCGCTCACTGGTGGCCTGATCGCGACTGTCGGCGATGAAGCGATACGCTTGCAACAGGCCTGCCGGGCCAACAAACTTGTCCGGATTCCACCAGAACGACGGACAGGCAGTCGAGCAACAGGCGCACAAAATGCACTCATAAAGCCCGTTCAGTTCATCGCGCTCTTCGGGCGACTGCAAGCGCTCTTTTTCCGGCGGCGGGCTATCGTTGATCAAAAACGGCTTGATGGAGTTGTACTGCTTGAAGAATTGCGTCATGTCGACGATCAGATCGCGTACCACCGGCAAACCAGCCAGTGGTTTGAGCACAATCGGCTGCTTCAAATCTCGCAAATTGGTAACGCAGGCCAAGCCGTTCTTGCCATTGATGTTCATGGCATCCGACCCGCAGACACCCTCGCGGCAGGAGCGACGATAGGCGACCGAATCGTCGGTGGTCTGCTTGATGCGCATCAGCGCGTCCAGCAACATCTTGTCAGTCGCTTGCAGCTCCACCTCGAGCGACTGCATGTACGGCTTGGCATCCTTGTCCGGGTCGTACCGATAAATCGAGAACTTGACCACCTGGGTCTGGGTGCCGGCTTTGACGGGCGCCAGCATCGGCGCTTCTAGGGTACTGCTCATGGTCTTTTCTGCTCCAAACTTCACTGCACAAACTGACTATTAGAACGTTCTGGCCTTGGGTTTGAAGGACTCGACCGTCAAGGGCTTCAAATTGACCGGCTTGTAGTCGAGGCGATTGCCCTCGGAGTACCACAGGGAATGCTTCATCCAGGTTTCGTCGTTGCGATCCGGGAAATCGCGATGCGCGTGAGCGCCCCGACTTTCCTTGCGGGCCTCGGCCGAGACAATCGTGGCATTGGCGGTCTCCACCAGATTGGCGAGCTCGAGTGCTTCAATACGCGCGGTATTGAACACCTTGGATTTGTCCTTGATATGAATATGGCGGCTGCGGGCGTCCAGTTCGGCGATCTTTCTGACCCCTTCTGCAAGCATCTCGCCGGTGCGATAAACCCCACAGTGCGTCTGCATGGCGCGGCGAATTTCGCCGGCAACATCTTGTGTGTTCTCACCCGAACTCGAGCTGTCGAGCCGGTCCACTTGCGCCAGGCTGCGATCGCCAGCATCGGCCGGCAGATTCTGGTGCGATCCCTGATTCAGCCGCGCGTTGACAATGTGATTACCGGCCGCGCGCCCGAACACCAACAGATCGAGCAGCGAGTTGGTACCCAGTCGATTGGCGCCATGCACCGATACGCACGCACATTCACCGATGGCATACAGACCATTGATGATCGCATTCGGGTTACCCGCTTTCGGCGCCACCACCTGACCGTGAACGTTGGTCGGAATCCCGCCCATCTGGTAATGGATGGTCGGCACCACCGGTATCGGGTCCTTGATCGGATCGACGTTGGCAAATTTGATCGCGATTTCACGAATCGACGGTAGCCGTTTCATGATGGTCTCGGCCCCGAGGTGATCGAGCTTGAGCAGGACATAGTCGCCATCGGGTCCGGCGCCACGACCCTCCTTGATTTCCTGGTCCATGCAGCGCGAAATGAAATCGCGCGGCGCCAGATCTTTCAGCGTCGGCGCGTAACGCTCCATGAAGCGTTCGCCATCCTTGTTGAGCAATATGCCGCCCTCGCCGCGCACGCCTTCGGTCACGAGCACACCAGCACCGGCCACGCCGGTCGGGTGGAATTGCCAAAACTCCATGTCTTCCAGCGGTATTCCGGCTCGCGCTGCCATACCCATGCCGTCGCCGGTATTGATGAAAGCATTGGTAGAGGCGGCCCAGATCCGACCCGCGCCACCCGTAGCCAGCACCGCCACTTTCGACTCGAGAATCACGATCTCGCCGGTTTCCATCTCGAGTGCAACCACGCCAATCACGTCGCCTTCGGCGTTGCGAATCAGATCGAGCGCCAGCCATTCAACGAAGAACTGGGTGCGTGCCTGGACGTTGCGCTGATACAGCGTGTGCAACAGTGCGTGCCCGGTGCGATCGGCGGCCGCACAGGCGCGCTGTACCGGCTTCTCGCCAAAATTGGCGGTATGGCCACCGAACGGCCGCTGATAAATCGTGCCATCTGGATTGCGGTCGAACGGCATACCGAAATGCTCGAGTTCGTAGACAACCTTGGGCGCTTCGCGACACATGAATTCAATCGCGTCCTGGTCGCCCAGATAGTCCGATCCCTTGACGGTATCGAACATGTGCCAGAACCAGTTATCTTCGCTCATGTTACCCAGCGAAGCCCCGATACCGCCTTGCGCGGCGACCGTGTGCGAGCGCGTCGGGAACACTTTCGAGAGCACCGCGACGTTGTAGCCGGCTTGCGCGAGTTGCAGTGAGCAGCGCATTCCGGCGCCGCCAGCACCGACGATGACCGCGTCAAATTTTCGACGGGGCAGCCGGTTTGCGAGATGATTGAGGACATCGGCCATTCAGACTCTCCAAAGTATGACAAGGGCCCAGGCGGCGTAGCTGATCAGTGCGAGAATCGTTAGCACCTGCAAGGTCAGACGAATCGCGGTCGGCTTGATGTAGTCCATGTAAATGTCGCGAACGCCGACCCAAGCATGATAGATAAGAGCGAGTACGGCCAGCAAAGTTGCAACCTTCATCCAGGATTCGGCAAAAAACCCGGCCCAGACGCCATACGACATCTCCTTGCGCGTCAGTACCAATGAGATCAGCAGCACCGCGTAGACGGCCAGGATCACGCCGGTAATGCGTTGCGCGAGCCAGTCGCGCATGCCGTAATGCGCGCCAACAACAGTTCGACTCGTGGTCATGTCAAAACACTCCGAATATTTTGAGGGCTGCCAAAAAAGTCAGCACTGCGCTGGCGCCAAACACGCCATAAGCGGATTTTTGGGCCTGCTCTTTCTGGATACCCCAGTGCAAATCGAGCGCGAGAAATCGAATACCTGAGCAGAAGTGGTGTGCGAACGCCCAAGCCAGCGCCAACAACAGTAATTTGCCAAACCAGTGTCCGGTGATGGCGCGGTATTGCTCGAAACTGATTTCGGAGGTGATGCTCTGCTGGAAAAGATAGAGCACAAAGGGAATGCCGACCAGGAACATCAACACACCGCTGACCCGGTGCAGGATCGAGACAACACCGGCCGGTGGCAATCGGTGTGCCAGGATCTGGGCAATATTGTCGATATTTCTAAATTCGGGTCGGGAACGGGGCCTGGTATTGACGGATGAAGCACCGCTGTTTTCGGACATGAAGGAAACCTCGACCTCTGAAACCAATTGTTATTAAACGGAACGCTATCAAGCCAAAAGAAACTTAATTGTTTCAACCTGCTATTTTGACTGATTTTCCACGACCAACCAACTGCGGCCAGCTTTGCGCCGGAGTTTTGGCCTATTACCACTAACTCAACTCGTTGAAGTAGTGGCAAACGTTGGTCAGGTAGTAACCGGCGCGCACTTCGACGGGCATGTCCTGATAGGTAAACGACAGCCGCTCGACCAGCAAAATAGGCGAGGCGGGCTTTACGACCAGGATTCGCGCGACATCTGTTGGTGCCTCGACCGCCCGTACGGCTTCGGTCGCCCGGATCATTCGAGTGCCGAAATCCGATTCAAACAGGCCATAGAGTGGTCCGTGATACGCACTGAGGCGCTCGGCACTTAATCCTTTGAAGCGCGCGCCCGGCAGCCAGATGTCCTCCAGTACGGCGGGTTCCTGTTCAACCCGCAGCAGGCGTCGAACCATGACCACGGGTTCGCCGACCCTGATCTGTAACTGCCGGGCAATTTCGATCGGTGCGCGCATTCGTTTGCATTCAAGTACCTCGCT
>JANLTP010000156.1:0-15033 GCA_031363055.1 Burkholderiales bacterium
ATCGTCTCCGGCTACGACGGCGACGGCGCGGCCGCGTTGTGCGGCATCAAGGAAGTGGGTGGCATCACGATCGCTCAGAAACCGAGTACCGCGCGCCAGCCGGAGATGCCCGAAAGTGCGATTGCCAGCGATTGTATTGACCTGATACTGTCGCCTGAAGATATCGCGCTCGAGATCGTTCGAATTGCGCGTGCCGAGCGGATAGCTGAGAAACGTCCAGATTAGATTTCGCTTCTGTACTTCGACCAGAGATCACGCTGCAATGAGTTGCCGAGCAGACACCTGGCGCTCAATCTCTTTGCGCGTTGGCAAGGTTTTCAGATCGTAGTTCGCCTGTAGCGCCAGCCACGAGCCGGCGTCGCCGCCAAAATAGCACGCCAAGCGAACAGCCGTGTCCGCGCTGATGCTGCGACGCTCCTTTACGATTTCGTGCATTCGTGTTGCTGGTACTCCAAGAGCAACCGACAGCGCGTTGACGCTCAGTTCGAGCGGTACGAGATAGTCCTCGCGAAGCACCTCTCCAGGATGCACAGCTCTCATTCGGTCAATCGGTCGAGTCATAATGTCACCTCTCAATGGTAGTCAACAATTTCAACGTCTTTGGGGCCCGCTTTTGTCCACACGAAGCACAGTCGCCATTGCTTGTTAATTCGTACGCTGTGCTGACCTTTTCGATCACCGACTAGCGCTTCGAGTTGATTACCGGGCGGTGCGCGTAAGAAGTCCAAAGTCAAGGCAGCGTGCAATTGCGCAAGCTTGCGCTCGGCGACCGAACTGAAAGCTCGAAGATGTTTCGGACTCCTGCCTTCGAATACCGCCTGCGTATCTTTGCATTTGAACGACAGAATCATGTGACATGATATTACGTCTCGCGTAATATTACAACTCGACGCTTAGCTATAAGATAGCGACGAGATTCGACTAGTATTGTCTGATAAGTTAATCACCAGATCTATCAATTGATGGCTGAAGACTTGAAGGTAACAAGAGCTAGACTCTTGAATCGGCAAGACCCGTGGACCTCTTGATTGAATATTCTTCGAAAACTTGTTTTGATCGTCGTCCTGATCGTCTCTGCGACGATGATCGTGCCCGCTTTCGCGCAATCGAGCACAAATCAGTATCTCACGTCGTCGAGCCCAATGACCGATTCGCCGCCGGGTGCGCAGGCTTACCGGATCAAGTACCGTTCTACAAGCGGCAAGGGTCAGGCCAACGAGGTCACCGGCGTTGTCATCATTCCGTTAGCGCCGGCACCGCCGCAAGGCCGGCCGGTGGTGGCTTGGGCTCATGGCACCTTTGGTGTCGCCGAGAATTGTGCGCCGTCGACGAATCCGTTGCTGTTCACCACGATTGCGGGTCTGTCGCCGATGATTGCGCGAGGCTATGCAGTGGTTGCGACCGATTACGCTGGACTGGGAAGCCCAGGCCCGCACCCTTACCTGATTGGCGCCGACAGCGCCTATGCGGTGCTGGACTCCGTCCGGGCGGCGCGCGAGCTGCCGCAGGCCGCTATTGGAAATCGATTTGCGGTGTGGGGAGAATCGCAAGGCGGGCACGCGGCGCTCTGGACCGGTCAATATGCCCGGCGTTACGCGCCCGAGCTTGAGCTGTTGGGAGTAGTTGCTGCGGCGCCCCCGACCGACTTGAAAGCCAACCTGACGCGCAGCAGCAACCCGGCCATCCGCGCTCTGCTGACGGCTTACACGGGTGCGAGTTGGTCGCAGCTTTACGACATTTCGCTGGCGTCGATACTGAATCCGGTCGGTCAGGATATGGTTACTCGATTGGCGCGTAATTGTGTGTCAACCGAACCGGTTGCACTACGCACCAAAATCGGCCTGCTGCGACTGACGCGTGCTATGACGAACGTTGACATCAGCCAGTCAAAGCCGTGGGCGAATCTGTTGCGCGCCAACTCCGTGCCGTTGAGCGGATTTGATGTGCCGATCCTGATTGCGCAGGGCTCGGTGGACCCGATTGTTGCGCCGGCCGTTACGCGCAACTTTACTCGACAGTTATGTCAGCAAAAATTGGTGCGCGTACGCTATCTGGGTATCACAGATGGCGATCATTTCTCGATCGGCCAGCGTAGTGCGGATGCATCGGTGCAATGGATCAACAATCGCTTCGCGTCGGTGCCCGCCCGCAACGATTGCGCACTCATTTTGAACCCTGACACCCTCAAGAGAAACAAAATCATCAATCAAGCGATGGCGCGATCAACGATTGACTGTGCTTCTTTCAAGATGCGCTTCAGGTGCTCCGTACCGGCAAAACTCTCGGCATAGATCTTGTAAATTTCCTCGGTGCCGGAAGGCCGGGCCGCAAACCAGCCGCTCCGGGCAATGACTTTGATGCCGCCGATCGCTGCGTCGTTACCAGGCGCATTGCTCAGCACGCTTTCGATCGGTTCGCCGGCCAGTTCGTGGGCGGTAATTTTTTCGGGTGCGAGCGCCGCCAGTTGCTTCTTCTGTTGCGCCGAGGCCGGTGCTTCGACGCGATCCGCCTGGCAACTGCCGAACTCGCCCTCCAGGCGGCCATAAAGCTGACCGGGGTCCTGACCTCTGCTAGCCGTTATCTCGGCGGACAGCAGCGCCAGGGCGATGCCATCCTTGTCGGTGGTCCACACGCTGCCATCGCGGCGCAACAGGGACGCGCCTGCGCTTTCTTCGCCACCGAAGCCGAGCGTGCCGTCGAACAGGCCCGGTGCGAACCATTTGAAGCCGACCGGCACCTCGAAGAGTGTGCGACCCAGGCGCCGGGCGACCCAGTCGATCATGCGAGTGCTGACCACTGTTTTGCCAACGGCGGCCTGGAGTGGCCAGTCGGGGCGGTTCTGGAACAGATAGTCAATGGCGACGCTCAAGTAGTGGTTTGGCGGCAGAAGGCCCGCCTTCGTGACGATGCCGTGACGATCATGATCCGGATCGCAGGCAAAGCCAATGTCAAAACGGTCCTTGATGTCGATCAGCCGCTGCATCGCGTATGGCGAGGACGGATCCATTCTGATTTGTCCGTCCCAATCCAGCGTCATGAAGCGAAACGTCGGATCGACGACATCGCTGACCACGGTCAGATCGAGCCGGTAATGTTCGGCGATGCGAGACCAATAGTGAACGCCGGCGCCGCCCAAGGGGTCAACGCCGAGTCGCAAATCCGCCGCACTAATGGTCTCGAAGTCAATGACCTTGGCCAGGTCAATGACATACGATTCGAGATAATCATGAGCGTGTGTAGTGGCGGCGCGAACCGCCTTCGCATGGGTCATGCGCTTGACGCCTTGCAGCGACTTCTCCAGCAACTCGTTGGCCCGGGTTTCTATCCAGCGGGTAATCTCGGTCGCGGCCGGTCCGCCGTTCGGCGGGTTGTACTTGAAGCCACCGCTATCGGGCGGATTGTGCGACGGTGTGACCACAATGCCATCGGCCAGGCCGGTCTTGCGACCGCGGTTGTAAACCAGAATGGCATGAGAGATAGCGGGCGTCGGTGTGTATTCGTCGTTCGCCGCCAGCATGGTGTCTACGCCATTGGCGGCCAGCACCTCCAAAGCGCTGACGCAGGCGGGCTGTGAGAGCGCGTGTGTATCGATGCCCAGAAAAAGTGGTCCGCTGATGCCTTGCTTGACCCGGTAATGGCAGATCGCTTGTGTGATCGCGAGCACATGAGCTTCGTTGAAGGAGACCGTGAACGAAGAGCCGCGATGGCCCGATGTACCAAAGGCGACGCGCTGCGCCGCATCGCTTGGGTCCGGCACTTCCGAGTAGTACGCGGTGACCAGTTTGGCGATATTGACCAGGGATGATTCGGGCGCTGGTGAACCAGGGACTGGGTGGACGATCGAGCTACCTTGGCTTTGGTCGTGGCGGTGGCCGTGGCGCTCGCTGTTGTCTGGGTCGATTCTGACATTTTCGTTCATGATTGATTCAAACGTGGACGGTTAGGAAATCTAAACGTGGATGGTTAGGAGCTTGTTCCAATGTTAATCGAGGCGATCCGGGCCGGAGCATCACACCCCTTGAATCAGGATGGCCCGGCATCGCCCTCGCATCCGGCAGCTTCGCCCTCAAGTGTCGGGTTGTGCCAACCGCCATCGGCGGCAATCAGAGCATCTGCTGCCGCAGGACCCCAACTGCGCGGCATGTAAGGCAACGCGGCCGCGTGATCGCGAAGCACCGGATCGACCACGGCCCAGGCGGCTTCAACGGCATCCTGGCTGGTGAACAGGGCGCCTTCGCCGGCCATCGCATCGCCCAGCAGTCGCTCATAGGTGGTTCGTTCGCTCAGCGACTCCTCGCACAGGTAGAGCTCGCGCTGTTCACCGACAAAACCCTTGCCGGGCCGCTTGATGCGTGCCGCGATGGCGACTGCCGACATCGGCTGCAGTTTGAAACGAATATAGTTGGCGCGGCCATGGGTGGGATGCGAATCATCGAACAGAGCCTGCGGCGGTGGCTTGAGTTGCACCAGGATTTCGGCAGCGGTGGTAGGTAGCATTTTGCCGGATCGTAGGTACCAGGGCACACCAGCCCATCGCCAGGAGTCGATTTCGAGTCGAACCGCGCAGAAGGTTTCGACGTCAGAGTTGGATGTGACACCCTTTTCGTCACGATAGCCTTCATACTGGCCACGCACCACGCAGTCGGCGGTCAACGGCTTCATGGCATGAAAAACGCTGGCTTTTTCGCTTTGTACGGCGGCGAAGCCTTGATACGCCGGCGGTTCCATGGCCAATAATGCGACGATCTGGAACAGATGGTTTTGAATGACATCGCGCAGGCAGCCGGCACTTTCGTAAAAGCTGCCGCGCTGGCCAATGCCAAAATCTTCGGCCAGGGTGACTTGCACGCTGGCAACATGGTTGCGATTCCAGATCGGCTCGAGAAAGGAATTGGCGAAGCGAAAGTACAGAATATTCATGATCGCTTCCTTGCCCAGGTAGTGATCAATTCGAAAGATCGACGATTCCTGAAAGACGGAATGAGCGACCGCGCCGAGTTCAATCGCCGAAGCGAGATCTCTGCCGAACGGCTTTTCGACGATCACACGAGCGTTTTGTGCCAGGCCGGCAGCACCGAGGTTTCGGATCACCGCTTCAAATAGCGACGGCGGAATGGCGAGGTAATGGGCGGGTCTTTGCGAGTCGCCCAGAGCACGCTTCAAGGCTTCGAACGTCGCCGGTTGCTGGTAGTCGCCGCTGACGTAATGCAGCAATGACAGCAGACGAGCAAACGCGTCCGCGTCATCAATTTGATCGCGCGCCTCGATACTCGCACGTACCCGCTGCTGCACTTCATCGGTGCTCAGCTTCGAGGAGGCGACACCGATGACGGATACCGTCAAGGTACCTTTCTTGACCATGCGGTAGAGCGACGGAAAGATCTGTTTGGCCGCAAGGTCGCCGGTGAATCCAAAGATTACCAGAGCGTCCGAGGGCGACAGATGTTTGCTTGCATCCTTTTGTAGTGCAGGACCGGTCTGCGGGCTAGCGCCGGCTTGGCTTGTCGAATTCATCTGCATGGTTGACCATCCCTCGTTGAAGCGATTTCTCTGACAGTCATGGTAGCTAATTTCTTACACCGGGGTTGCGGTGCCTTCTGCACAGTGGACATACTCGGGCAGGCCCGTCATACATCGATCTCAACGTCAAGGAGCAACGGGAACGGAAGTTTCGCAAGTGCCGGGGAGCTCTGATGCGCTTAGAAATGTGCCTTCAAAAATAACGACCGCCCCTGCGGGTTGAAGAGACACTGCAAAGATGACCATTGAGGCTGCCGGCGTTCTTGCGCGCGGCTGAAGCGTCGAAGTAAATGTGCGTGCGTTTGTCGAAGCTGTGACGCAGTCCGGCGGTGACCAAGGGCGTGTTAAAGCAATTTGTCGAGCGTGATCGGCAGCGTCCGAATTCGTTTGCCGGTCGCGTGATAGATAGCGTTGGCAATCGCGGCGGCCACGCCCGTGATTCCGATTTCGCCGATGCCATGCGCGCCGATCGGCGTGTGCGGATCGGGAATATCAAGGTAGCAGCTTTCGATTTTCGGTACATCGGCATTGACGGGCACGTGATATTCGGCCAGGCTCGGATTCATGATTCGACCCGAGCGTTCATCGAAGAAGGTTTCTTCGGTCAAAGCCATGCCGATGCCCATGATGATGCCCCCGGCAAACTGCGAATGTGCGAGTTTTGGATTGATGATGCGGCCGGTATCGAAGGCGCCTAGCCAGCGCGAGACGCGCACCTCGCCCGAAACGGTATTAACTCGCACCTCGCAGAATTGAGCACCGTAGGATCCCATCGAGTATTTGAGCAGCTCAAGGGCGGGGCCGGTCTTGGCTTCGGCGACGAGATGATCTTTACCGGCACGGGCCAGTATTGACTGATAGCGCTCACCAGCCAACGGAGAATCATCACTATTGCCGGTAAGTGCCAGCATTTGCTTGTGCAACTTCTCGCAGGCGAGTTGCACCGCGAGTGCTACGCTGATGGTCTGTGATGAGCCACCCGCTTGATTCGATTTCGGCAGACTCGAGTCACCGTACTCGAAGCGCACTTTCGACATGGGTAGCCCGAGCCGTTCAGCCGCATGCTGGGTTTGTGCCGTCGCCGTGCCCATGCCCATCTCCTGCGCCGACGTCTGCACGAGCGCAGTACCGTCGCCAAAGACGGTCACACGCGCCGCGGCCGGCAAACGATAGACCGGGTAGAAAGCGCTCGCCACGCCTTGACCGATCGCCCAGTCGCCTTCGCGGGTGGCGCCAACCTCAGGTGAGCGCCGGCTCCAGCCGAACTTTTCAGCGCCCAACTTGAACGTGGCCGGCAGGTGTCGACTCGAGAACTGGGTATCCTTGGCAGGATCTCTTGAAGGTTCATTGCGCAAGCGCAACTCGACCGGGTCGATGCCAAGTGCATACGACAGCTCATCCATGGCGGACTCGAGCGCAAAAGTGCCGATCGACTCGCCGGGTGCGCGCATGTAGGTATTCGGCGTGGTGTCGAGTCGCGCCACGCGCTGGCTGATGAGCAGATTCTCCGTGGCGTAGAGATGGCGCGCCGGAAAGGTAAATTGCTCCGGGAAGTCGTTGGTGCTTGAGGTGGCGGTCACGCCGCTGTGAATCAATGCGCTCAGCTTGCCGCGCGTGTCAGCCGCGAGCGCAACACGCTGATCGGACGGCGTGCGGCCGCCGACCAGTCGAAATACGCCTTCGCGAGTCAACGCCAGCTTGACGGGCAAACCAACGACCTTGGCCGCCAACACGCAGAGCTGCACGTGGCTCCACATCGAGCCCTTGCCACCAAAACCTCCGCCCACGTAGGGTGCCAACACCCTGACCTGGTCGTTGTCCAGTGAAAACATTTTGGCCAATGACTCGGCTACACCGCTCACGTACTGACTCGGCTCGTAGACGGTCAGGCGATCGCCGTGCCATGAGGCGATGGTCGCATGGGCTTCGATGGCGTTGTGGTTGTAGCGCGGCGTATGGTAGCGATGATCGACCTTGAATGGCGCAGCCAGGAGCGCTGATTCTGCATCACCCAGGTTTACGTCGGTGTCGTCGCCCATGATCTGCTTCGGCTTTTCGGCACCAGGCTTGGCCGCATCGAATGAGACCTCAGCCGCTTCGCTTGCGTAGTCGACGCGAACCCGCGAGGCGGCGTGTTCGGCCTGCTCCAGCGTCTCGGCGACCACCACAGCGACCGGCTGACCGTTCCAGAAAATCCGGTCAGTGTTCAGCACCGGCGCACTGCTACCGGCATTATCGCTACCGCCGGAGCCGTCGGTGAGGGGCGGCTTTTTCATGACCGGCGCATTCAAGTGCGTGATGACTTCGATCACACCTGGGCAAGCCAACGCTGCGCTCGAATCGATATCAACGATCGAGCCCTTCGCGATCTCGCTGTGCACCAGTACCGCATGCACGAGTCCGTCGAGTTGGTAGTCGGCGCTGAACGTCGCAGTGCCTTTGACCTTGGCGGCGCCGTCGATCCGGTCGAAGGGCTGGCCGATGGTCTGATGGGCTTCGGCCAGGGTATCGGGTGCGCGGTCGGGCATAACCTGGGCGACCAGGCCGGCCAGTTTGGTGACAAGGCTCATGGGGTGTCCTTCATTTGAGCCAGTTCTTCGAGAACGCTCACCAGGGTGCGCCCCGCCAACTCGACCTTGAAGGCGTTATGGCGCAAGGGTTTGGCGTCGCCGAACTCGAGTTCGGCGGCCTCACGGAAAACGTCGGCGCAAGGTGTCTTGCCAATCAGATACGCCTCCGCGCGAAAGGCGCGCCACGGTTTGGTAGCGACGCCGCCGAGCGCGATCCGCACCTTCGCGATCGTACCGTCGGCAATCTCGAGCGCTGCACCCACCGAGACGAGTGCGAAGGCGTAACTCGCCCGATCGCGTATCTTGCGATGGGTCGAGTGCCGCGCGAACGGCATCAAAGGCAAATCGACAGCGGTAATCAACTCGTCCGCGCGCAGTTGCGTCTCGAGCTCGGGCGTCTCGCCAGGCAGGCGGTGGAAATTGACCAACGCAACTTCCCGGTCGCCGTCAGGCCCACTGATACGCACCGTTGCGTCGAGCGCCGCCAGGGCGACACACATATCCGAGGGATGGGTCGCGATGCACAGGGGCGATGTGCCCAGCACCGCGTGAATTCGATTCAAGCCTTCGAAGGCATCGCAACCTGCGCCCGTTGTACGCTTGTTGCAGCGCGCCGTCTCATCGTAAAAATAGTAGCAGCGGGTACGCTGCATGAGGTTACCGCCGGTGGTCGCCATGTTGCGCAATTGCGCTGATGCGCCCATGAGGATCGCCTGCGAAAGCATCGGATAGCGCTGGCGCACGGCTGGGTGCGCGGCCAATTGGCTGTTGCGAACCAGCGCACCGATACGCAGGCCACCAGTCGGTAACTCCTCGATACGATCAAGCGGTAAACGTGTGATATCGACGAGCCGATCGGGTTGCTCGATATTTTCGCGCATCAGGTCGATCAGGTTTGTTCCGCCGCCGAGAAATTTGGCGGAACCCACACCACCCGACATCAACGCGAGGGCCGAGGCCGGATCAGCAGCGCGCGCATACGCAAAGCTCTTCATGACACCGCCTCTTGCGACAGAACCGCGGCAATCGCAGCGTTAATGCCGCCGTAGGCACCGCATCGACATAAGTTGCCGCTCATGCGCTCCCTGATTTCGGGATCAGACAATGCATTGCGCGGCTGTCCACCGGCGAGACTCGGTGCGGTGACTGCGAAGGGGGTCAGTGCGCTCGGCATGCCTTTTCGAAATTCATCGATCATGCCCAGCGCCGAGCAAAGTTGCCCGGCTGTGCAGTAGCCACATTGGAAGCCGTCGTGGCTGATGAAAGCACTTTGCAGCGGATGCAGTCCCTCCACCGTTGCAACGCCTTCAATCGTCACGACTTCAAGGCCTTCGCACTGCATCGCCAAGGTCAGGCATGAATTGACGCGCACGCCGTCAACCAGGACGGTGCAGGCACCGCAGGCACCTTGGTTGCAACCCTTCTTGCTGCCGGTCAAGCCGATCCTTTCTCGCAACACATCGAGCAGGCTCACTCGAGCTTCCACTTCAAGCTCGTGTATCGATCCGTTGACCCGCAACGAGATGCTTCGAATTAATTCGGTTGATTCCACGAGTGCCCTCTTGCCTTTGATTTAACGCCCAGGCCAATTTAGGACTTCGAAGGCAGGCAGAAACTAGGAGCTGAGCCTGCCAGGGTGTAGGACATCAGAGGGTCTGATGATTATTGGTGTTCGGCATGACAATGACTCCAGCGCGAGTCGCTGTGCCATGAACGGAAGCAAACTGCCTGGAACTTTGAAATGTCAGGGTCACGGTTGGATCCGCTTGAATTTGCGCAACCTTCGGTGAATGAATGTCCGCGACGAACCAGGCAGTGCCATCTGACATCAATTCCGCCACGGCCATTGGGCGGGCGTGTATCACGTTGTCGCTGCCGCAAGTGATCATCATCGCGGTGTCAAATTCTTTCAGCAGTTCATGCAAATGTTCGCGGGTGTCAATGGGGTCAGCCATAAGGTACTCCGATGGTGGGGTTAAAAAAGCAGTTAACTATTGCAAGTCTGATGATGAAATAATCAACCGTCTGTATGCCAGCACACAGACTCAAAACCGGCCATGAACTCTGCCTACCCAATAGATCCAAGTCGCCTGCTTTCATTCATGCTGAAAACCTGGGTGCCAGCGCGGTAGCGTATCTGTCGACGTGCGGCCTATGAAGCCGGGCATGGAGTAATGGAAGATCGGCCTCCGTCATAAGCCGAATTGATAGCTTGAAGATCGCCACAATGCTTCGCTTGTTCAGTCTGCCGCTGCAAAATGCGCCATTTGGTCCGCATGCGCCTTCACGAAGGACCGGCGAGTCGTGGCGCGTGCGACATAGGCACGACAGGCTGCATAGGGTGCCAGCCCATCGAACCGATCGAGGAGGCGCAGCACATCCGCCATGAGTATGTCGGCGATGGAGAAGGCTCCGGACAGCCATCCGCGCGTTGCCAGCAATGCGTCCATGTGCTTGAGTCGGGCGTCGAGAAACGAGTCGAAGAATTTCCGCATTGGCGTTTTCTCGGTTTGACCTGAGAATTCAAAGAAGGACCAAGGCTGGCTTGCCGCCTCGACCGAAGCGAGCGCGGCAAACAACCACTGTTTGACCTCACTACGACCACGCGGATCGACCGGCATCAGCGCGTTGCTGCGCTCGCCTAGATGAAGCAAGATGGCGCCACTCTCGAAGGTCGAGAGATCGCCGTCGGTCAACCATGGCACCTGACCGAAGGGCTGGTGCAAGAAGTGCTTGGCATCTTGAGAACCCAATCGAAGGTGGTGATAACCAGGTCGGTCATTTGGCTACCTCTAAGGAAGTTTGAAAATTTATCTTGGAGGCCTCTCCAGCCCTCCGCGTGACCTTTATGCACCTGGCCAACAGCGGCGAGGTGCATCTCGCGACGTTCGCCTACAAAATGATGGCCGCGATGCTGACTGTCTACAAAGGCAAGCTGACGGTACTCTAATCAATTCCGTGCCCGACAAATGCGGAGCGCCGCTCGCAAATGAAATCCAGTGTTCCGGTGGATGTCGCGCTGCTTGACTATCAATCAAAGCGCGACTTCACGCACACCCCCGAGCCAGCTCAGGGCGGGGAGAGCGCTGTTGATCAGTTACTTTCGTCATTCAAAAACATTGGGCCAGGAGTCTGCACTATGACTTCAGGCTGGAGCTCGACGGCACCATGCAGAGCTGGGCGATCCCCAAAGGGCCGAGTTTCGACACAACCGTCAAACGCATGGCCGTGCAGGTTGAAGACCACCCGTTGGCTTATGCCCGCTTTGAGGGGACCGTGCCAGCCAGGCAATATGGCGCGGGCAAGGTCATCATCTGGGATACGGGTGTCTGGACGCCGCTGCATGATCCTGCGGAAGGATACCGCGACGGCAACTTGAAGTTCGAGTTGCATGGCCATAAGCTGCACGGAAAATGGGTGCTGGTGCGCATGAAGGGCAAAGGTGAAAAGCAATCGCCTTGGCTATTGATCAAGGAGAAAGACGCGTTCGCACGCACCGCCGCGCAGTACAGCGTCGTCGATGAACTGCCCGATAGCGTGGCGCCGCTTGGCTTGCCGCCAGAAGCCGTGCCGTGCACGCTGCCAGAGACGCTGTCTCCACAATTGGCCAAACTGGTGGTTGCTGCGCCACCTGACCCTTCTGACTGGATCTGCGAGAACAAGTTTGATGGCTACCGAATGCTGGTTCGCAATAACGCCGAAGGCGCACGGTTATTCACTCGCAATGGCCATGACTGGACATCGAAGCTTCGGTCGTTGCAAGACGCTTTCGAGCGCTTGAAACTGCCACCGGGTTGGTACGACGGTGAGATCGTAATACCGACCGAAGCGGGCATTCCTGATTTTGCGGAGTTACAACAAGCGTTCTACTTAGCGGACACCCGCGACGTAATTCTTTACCTGTTCGATTTGCCTTATGTCGCCGGGCATGATCTGCGCCGCGCGCCGCTGCTTGCACGACGCGCGGTGCTCAAGCGCCTGCTGTCGGCTGCGAGTTCCGAGCGAATCCGCCTAAGCGAAGAGTTTGCTGGTGCCCTCGAACAGGTGCTGCTATCGGCCTGCAAGTTGGGTCTTGAGGGCGTGATTGCAAAACGCCGAAGTTCGACTTATCAAGGTGATCGATCGTCAGACTGGATCAAGTTGAAATGCGGTCAGCGCCAGGAGTTCGTGATCGGCGGTTACACCAATCCCGAGGGAGCGCGATACGGTCTCGGCGCGTTGCTGCTTGGAGTGCGCGATGCACAAGGGGTGTTGCAGTACGCGGGTAATGTAGGCTCGGGTTTTGGTCAGAAAACGTTGCAAGACCTGATAAAAACACTCAAGCCCCTTTTGCGCATAACGAGTCCGTTCGCCGCCGAATCGAAGATCGAAGGAATATCGCATTGGGTTGCTCCGACCTTGGTAGCCGAAGTCAGTTTTGGCGATTGGACCCGTGCTGGGCGAATCCGCCACGCCGTTTTCCGAGGACTGCGTACAGACAAAACTGCCAACAGTATAGTGCGCGAAAAGGCGCTGCGAATGCCCGCTGTCAATCGTCCGGGCACCCGCTCAAACAAGGCGCATCTGCCCGCAAGCCGTACCGCTGTAACCCACCCTGAGCGGGTCATCGACGCCAGCACCGGCACGACCAAGATCGAGTTATTTCGGTACTATGGTCTGGTCTATCATTTGATGATGAAACACCTGACGGGCCGACCCGTTTCACTGGTGCGCGCTCCGGCCGGCGTCGACGGCAAGACCTTTTTTCAGAAGCACATCGAGACCGAGAAGCTTGCCGGCATCAGGCAAGTCGAGCGAGCACCGGGTGTCGGTGATTCTGCGATGATTGAAGTGACTGGCAAGCAGGGCCTGCTATCGGCGGCGCAATCAAATGTCATCGAGTTTCACACTCAAAACGCGGTAATCACTTCGCTGGCGCAACCCGACCGAATTGTGTTCGATCTCGATCCCGGTGAAGGCGTAACCTGGGCGCGAGTTCAGGAAGCGGCGCAACTCATGCATTCTTTTCTCACACAACTTGGCCTGCCATCGTTTTTGAAGACCAGCGGTGGTAAGGGTCTTCATGTCGTCGTACCAGTGCGGCGCTTGCACGACTGGGATACCGTCAAGGGCTTTTCCCATGCGGTCGTTCTGCACATGGCCCGTACGATCCCACAGCGCTTCGTCGCCCGCAGCGGGCCGACGAACCGGGTTGGCAAAATTTTTATTGACTACTTGCGCAACGGCCTGGGCGCGACCACCGTGTCCGCCTGGTCGGCGCGTGCGCGACCGGGTCTTGGAATCTCGGTGCCGGTTGCGTGGAGCGAGTTACCGTCACTACGGGGTGGCGATCAATGGTCGGTCAGGACGGTTCACGAGCGGCTTGACGCTGGCAACCAGCCCTGGAATGAGTACGCCAAAGCGGCGCGAGGGCTTGACCGCGCCATCGCAGCCTTGGAGTGATCGTGAACAAAGGAGTTCGTATGCCTCGCGTAATCTGGAAAGGTGCCATCACTTTTGGTCTGGTCCATGTGCCCGTGTCCCTGTACCCGGGCTCGCACGAGGTCGGCATCGACTTCGACTGGCTGGACAAGCGTTCGATGGATCCGGTTGGCTATAAGCGGGTGAACAAGCGTACCGGCAAGGAGATGTCGAGTGAGCATATCGTCAAGGGCATCAAGCAAGACAACGGCGAGTACGTCATCTTGAGCGAGGATGAAATCAAGGCCGCGTACCCAAAATCGACCCAGACGATAGAGATCGAGTCCTTCGTCAAAGCCAGCGAGATCCCGTTCACGCTGCTGCAGACGCCCTATTATCTGGAGCCAACCGGCAAGGGCGAGAAGGTCTATGCGCTGCTGCGCGAGTCGATGCACGAGGCCAGCGTTATTGGAATCGCCCGTGTGGTGATGCATACCAAGGAACACCTGGTTGCGCTGATTCCGACCGGCGCGGCGCTGGTGCTGAACACTATTCGTTGGTCCAGCGAGATTCGTCCATTGGACGATCTCAAGCTGCCACCTGAAGGTAAGGCCGCAGCCGGCCTGAAGCCGAGCGAACTAAAGATGGCCGCACAGCTTATCAGCGACATGACGAGTGCATGGACGTCGGAAGATTACACCGACCGATTTAGCGACGCCGTACATGAACTGGTGAACAAAAGGGTCGTGGCTGGTCAGACTGCAGCCGTGTCGACACTGGAGGATGCTTCCTCCGAGGCGGGTGCCAGCAACGTGGTCGACCTGACCGAGTTGTTAGCCAAAAGCCTGGCCAAGCGCAAGCCGGTCCGCCCGCCAAAAACCTCGTCGTCGAAACGCGTTGGCCATCACTGAAAGCAAACCCAGGCTCAATGTCAGTGCGACGGTGTTTGGTGCCATCTTGCTAAGGCGCGTCGAAAAATTCAACCAGCATGGCCGTTACCCATTCTGATCGTGTAAGTGGTGCCGAACGGTCGCTGCCGGGCTGGATAGCGATCCTGCCGTTCGGAAGCATTCAGAACTGCGCAAGCGCGTGTTCCGGGCGAATCAAGTCGTCGTCACCGAGCATTACCATCATCGGTGCTTTGAGCACTCGCAGGTCGGTCTCCGACCAGCCCTTGAGGCCAACCCACATCTCCTGTGCCTCCTCGAGCAACAGCGGTCGCCTTAGTACCCTTTTCAATAAACACGCACACGTAATGACATTGATGCGTTTCGAGTCGTGGCTTGCCGCACAGAGGGAAAATATCGGGATTTCCATTGACCAAGATCGAGTTTTTCGATTGAACCGGAATGGGCTTTTCGATTGAATCAGAGTGGGTTCGGCGGTACAATACTGTACATAAATCCAGTTATCAGGTGCCCCATGTTTGAATCCTGCAATCCCAACGACGCTCAAGCATTTGACGCAGCGAATACAGCCTCTTTCTCGTACGAACCGGAATTCGTTTCAGGCCCCTGCGATGCTGAATCGAGCGCCCTGTCGC
>JANLTP010000173.1:0-3001 GCA_031363055.1 Burkholderiales bacterium
GAACCATTTGTAGAGGACTTACGGACGCGGGTTCGATTCCCGCCGGCTCCACCATAATTTGAAATCCCAACTCTTATCGGTTGGGATTTTTTTTGCCCGAAGCCCCAGTGTTGGCGCGGTTTCCGGCCCTTGCCTCTTGAGCACGGCCCTCCGGAAGTCGCCGTTCCGGGGTATGCGTCTGGCGAACCCACCTTTACATTGCCGACTGATTGTTTACCGTGCCGCAGAGTTCGCGATGCGTTTCAGACCGGCGTGAGCACCAGCGGCGTCGGTGGCTTGGCGAGTTCGGTCGCGATATCGATCACCGCTGACTTCGGCGTCCAGTTCCACGGCAGCATGGCTTCCAGATCTTTCATGCGTGCTGTCGGCAGCCGCTCCAGAATGTCGGTGAGGTAAGCCATCGGCTCTATGCCGTTTAATTTCGCGGTGCTGATCAGCGAGTACATCTGCGCGGCACGGTGGCCGCCGGACTCTGATCCCGCAAACAACCAATTGCGCCGTCCGAGCGCAACGGGTCTGATCGCATTCTCGACCGCATTCGTGTCCAGCGGCAATCGCCCGTCCTCGACGTACCGGGTCAACGCCGCCCAGCGATTCAGGGTGTACTTCATCGCCTTGGCCAGCGCACTTCTCGGGGGTGATTTCGCATAGCAGGCCGTGAGCCACGCACGGAACGCTTCGAGCAGAGGTCCGGCACGCGCCTGCCGGTACCGCGCCCGCTCCAGGGTCGAGCCTGCCTCAGGCGTTTCATCAAACTCGCGCTCGATCTGGTAGAGCGCCGCGATCCGCACGATCGCCTGCTGCGCCACCGGCGAGTCCGTGGCCTCGTACACATCGACGAACTTACGTCGGGCGTGCGCCAGGCAGCCCGCTTCGATCACGCCCGGGCGGGCCAGTACTTCGTTGTAGCCCGCATAGCCGTCCACTTGCAGGGTGCCGCTGAAGTGGGCCAGCCTGCGATTCGGGTGCGCCTGAGCGCGGCTCATCGCAAAGTCAAACGTCACGGCCTGCACCGGATCGCTGGGCAGGGTTCGATAAACCCACAGATAGCCGGTCGCCGTCTTGCCGCTGCCCGGTTCCAGCACCGGGACTGGCGTCTCATCAGCCTGTAGCGCATTGAACCCGAGTACGCGCTCAGCCAGCAGATCGGTCAGCGGCTCGAACAGCACGCCGATCTTGCCGATCCACCCGGCCATCGTGGAGCGGGGAATGGCCACGCCCATTCGGGCGTAAATGCCCTCCTGGCGGTGCAGCGGCAAGTGATCCACATACTTGCTGACGATCACCTGGGCGATCACGCTGGTGCCCGCAATCGCTTTGTCGATCGGTGCCGAGGGCGCTGGCGCCATGGTGATCGTTTCGCAGCACCGGCAGGCCCATTTGCCGCGCACCGTGCGTTTGACCCAGAAGCGCAGCGGGATCGCCTGCAGGCTCTCGGCCGCGTCTTCGCCGATTCGGATCAGGGGCGTACCGCATCCGCAGGTCGTGCTCTCGGGTTCAAGCCGCACTTCGAATCGGGGTAGCGTCTCGGGCAAGGCCTCTCGCTTCGGTTTGCGCTTCTCGGCCGGCTTTTTATCTTTATCCTTGTCTTTATTCTGCAAGCCTGCTTGCAGATCTTCGAGCCGTTTCTGTAGCGCCTCGATGTCGGCGTCCAGTTCGGCCTCCCACAGCGCGATCTGCTCGCTGCCCAGCGCCTCGCTCTTCTTGCCAAAGCGCCAGCGCTGGTAGCGGGCCAGCTCGAACTGCAGCTTCTCGGCGAGAATATTCGCGTTCCTCAGCTCTTCGGTGCGCAGCGCCAATTCGCGGTTGCGCTCGGCAAGGATGCGCTCCCGATCGAGCAGTGATTGATGCTGCGCACCGATCACTTGGTCGCGATCCTGCAACTGAGCGAGGAGCGAATGCGCGAACGCTTTGAGCTGATTTGGATGGGTCGGTATCGGCGTTGCGAGCATGCCTGAATTATACCGTTTTACCCTCTCCAAACGAAGCGATTTCTCCTATGAGAAGCAGCCTTTTTAGGCCCTGCTCAAGCCAGTGTCGGCGCCATCAATTCCGGCACCTTGACCCGGCGCCAATCGAGCCCCTGCGCGAGCACCGCGAACTGCACCCCGCTCAACTCGATCGAGCCGCGCGCGCTCACGGGTGGCCAAATAAAGGTGCCCGCTTCCAAACGCCGATAGTGTAGCCACCAGCCCACCCCGTCAAACGTCAGGATCTTGATTCTCGTGCCGTTTCTGCTTCGAAACACGAACCAATGGCCGTCGTACGGATTCTGCTTGAGCACATGGGCGACCTTCGCCGCCAGACCGTCGAAGGCCAAGCGCATGTCCACCGGATCGAACGCCAGCCAGATACGTATACCTGTGCCGGCGTTCATGAGGCCCGCTCGATCGCGCCGATCAGGCGCGAGAGCAACCCGACATCGACGCCCGCTGACACGATGACCGTGCGCTCGCCGCGCAAGCGAATCTCCACACTCTGATCGGTGGGCCCTGCATTCGCAGTTAACAGGATGGGCACCAACGTCGATGTCGTCGGCGAGGCCAATGTCGCATGCCGCTTGACCCGATGCCTCGGCGCGCCTGGCCGGCGCTTGATCGGCACGCCCAGCGCCTCGCCAAACTCGGCGCGCCAGCGCCGCATCGACCACTCTGACTGACCGCTCGACTCGCAGTACGCCTTGATCGATTGACCGCTTGCCGCCAGCGCCGCCACCGCCTCTCGGCCTTCAGGCAGGCCTGGGTTTCGAATCTCTTCCACGACAGTTCCCCGCATTCGTTTACAAGGTTCACAGAATGCTCCGCTGCGCAGCGACATTCAATGTGGGTTCGCCGGACGCATACGAGCGCAGCGCAGTTTCCGCTGAAATGGCACTGCGTCTCGGAACACTGTTGGGGAACGGTGCGCAACTCTGGCTGGACATGCAGACCAAGTTTGACCTCTGGCAGGCCGAGGCCAAGCTGCACGATGAGCTCGGCCAGATGAAACCGCTCAAAAAATT
>JANLTP010000205.1:0-10778 GCA_031363055.1 Burkholderiales bacterium
GCTCATCTATGGTTGTGATCTTGCCGCCAGCAATGCAGGCGTGCAACTACTGGATGCTTTGTCGAGCCTGACCGGCGTCGATCTTGCCGCCAGCACTGACAAGACCGCCAGTGCTGCCTTCGGCGGTAACTGGCTGCTCGAGCAGCAGACCGGTACGATCGAATCCAGGCTCGCATTCAGTGGCGAATTGCAAGCTCAGTGGACCGGCTCCCTGGACGTGGTGCCGCAGGGCGCAGAAATCCGCATCAACAATGTCACCTCGAGCACCCAGGCGCTGCCCGAGTCGCGCGGCGGCAATCAGATCGCAACGTTTGCGGACGGCAGCTTTGTGGTGGTCTGGGAGGTAACGAGCGATAACATCGTGGCGCGTCGCTTTGCCGCCGACGGCACGGCGCTGACCGGCGACATCGCGGTCAATACCGATACGAGCCACGCCGTTTCGCAAGCGGTCGTCGCGGTAGATCAGGTCAGCGGACGGTTCGCCGTTGCTTGGACCAATAACGGCCTCGACGGTTCTGGCAATGGCGTCTACCTGCGCGTCTTCAACTCAGCGGGAACGGCGGTCATTGGGGCCGATGCGCGCGTCAATCCGGTCGGGCTGCTTGAGCAGTCGCAGCCGGCGATTGCGGTGACCGCCAATGGCGATGCGATCATCACCTACACGGGCGATACGTCGGGCTCGGATGCCACCGACAATATCTATGCGCGTACGGTCAATATACGCACGATGGCCTGGAGCGCCAGTAGCTACCTGGTCAACGGTAACGGCAGCGACCTGAAAGACCAGAACAACAGCGCCGTAGCAGTCGACGGTACCGGACGCGCCATCGTGACCTGGCAAAGCAAGGGTCAGGACTTCGGTTCGACCTGGGGGGTATACGCGCGCTTTTTCGATGTCGCCGGCAAGGCCACGGTCGGCTCCGAGTTCGTCGCTAACTCACTGACGTTCTCGAACGAGTACAACCCGACGGTCAGCGCCAACAGCGCTGGCCAGTTTGTCATCGCCTGGACCGATGACCTGCTCAACGAAGGCGTATTTGCCCAATTGTTTTCGAGCGCAGGCGCAAAAGTGGGCTTTGAAACCATCGTGAACGCGGTGACTGCCAACAACCAGAACAACCCGAGTGTCGCGATGCTGGCGTCGGGTGGCTATGTGGCGGTCTGGCAAAGCGATTCTGAAGCGCCGGACAGTTCAGGTTATGGCGTTTTTGCGCGCCAATATAACGCTGCCGGTAGCGCCCTACAGGGCGAACAACTGATCAATGTCACTACGGGTAACAATCAGGCTAATCCGGGTATGGTGGTCACCGGCAGCACGGGTCGAATCATCTGGAGTGGTAATGGTCCTGGCGATCCGAGCGGCATCTTCAGCCGTGCCTTCGACTTCATCAATCCAGCGGTATTGGTCAGCAATACCGGCCCGAGCTTTACTACCGAGTCCGGCGGGCTCAGCCATTTGAGTATCGAGTTGGCAACCATGCCGACCGCAACCGTGACGGTCAACCTGTCGACTTCGGATTCGAGCGAAGGCTTGCCGCTCACCAGCTCCCTGACCTTCACGACCGCGAACTGGAACGTTGCACAATTGGTAACGATCCGGGGTGTCGATGACGCGATCATCGATGGTACCGTGGCTTATCAAATCAATGTTGCCGCCATGAGTGCAGATACATACTACAGCGGCCTGTCGGTCGCGCCGATAGCGCTGTCCAATTACGACAACGATGGTGCCAACACTTTGGTGGTCGACACCAACGCCGATCTCGTCGATGGTGATACCAGTTCGGTGTTCGCCCTGATGGCAACCCGTGGTGGCGATGGCAAGATATCGCTGCGCGAAGCCATAGCAGCGACCAACAACACGCTCAATTCGGCCTTCGGAGCCGACCTCATTACGTTCGATCTGGCCGGCGGTAGCAGTATCATCGCTCTGGCTTCGGCCCTGCCGGATATTATTGATCGAGTGACCCTCGATGCGACCAACAACGTGTCGAATCCGTATGTCGACCGACCGGTCATCACTTTGACGACGGCATCGCCGGGTATTTTTGATGGTCTGACCTTGGCCATTTCGGCGGCTGACTCGAAGATCATAGGCCTGGCGATCGGCGGTTTTAGCGGCAATGGCGTGACCGTACAGGGTGCTGGAAATACCATCGAACAAAACTACATCGGCGTGCGTCCAGACGGCGTGACCGCCTTCGGCAACGCCGGGGCGGGTGTCAACTTTTCGGGAACCGCAGGCAGCCTGAACGCCAACATTGTGCGCGACAATGTCATCTCGGCCAATGCCGGCGTTGGCATTCTCGCGGTCAATGTCGGCTCAAGTGGGTTCAGCGACAACCGGATCGGCGTATCGGCCGACGGGCTGCAGGCACTGGGCAACGGCGCCGAGGGAATCGAGCTCGGCGGAGCGGCCGCTCTGAACACGCTCCATGACAACATCATCGGCGGCAATGCTTCCGCTGGTATTCGCTTGACCGGACCGAACGTGCAGGGCAATTCGATTCAGCACAACTGGGTCGGTACCGATGTGTCGCTGACCCGCTCGCTCGGCAACGGTGACTCCGGCATCACGATTCAGGACGGCGCGCATGACAACCGCATCGGCGGCGTCAGCAATGGCCAAGGCAACTTCATTTACCACACGGGCGTCAAGGCCGGTGTGGATTTGTTCACCGATTTCGGTTCGGCCGGCACGGGCAATGCCATTCTCGGTAACCTCATCGATGATACAAGGCTCGGAATCCGCCTCGCCGATCTTTCGACTTCAGGCTTTACTGCGCTGCCCAATGATCTTGACGACAGTGATCTTGGCGTCAACAACCGACAGAACTATCCGGTGCTATCGAACGCGACCCGGGTGAGCGGATCGCAAACGCGAGTATCGGGATCCCTCATCAGTCTGGCCGGGCAGTTCTTTCGAATTGAATTCTTCGCCGACACGGTACCCGGCGTCTCGGGCCACGGCGACGCACCGATCTTTCTGGGCTTCACGAATCTGGCGACCGATGGCTCGGGTGACGCGAACTTCGACACACTGTTGAGTAGCGGACTTGCAGCAGGTACCCGAGTCACTGCCACCGCGACGCGCAGCAATTCGAACTTCACGAGCTTTTCCGACACCTCGGAGTTCGCGGCCAATGTCACGGCGAATCTGCCGCCCGTCTGGACCAGTTCGTCCAGCCCCGCGCTCAATGAAAACCAGAGCGCGGTCACCGCGCTGACCGCCTCAGATCCAATGGGTGGCTCGCCGACCTTCCAGATCATCGGTGGCGCCGATGCGGCGCTATTCTTTATCGATGTCGGTAACAACCTCAACTTTCTCGCGAGCCCCGATTTCGAAGCGCCGGGCGATGCCGGCCGCAATAACTACTATGATCTGACCGTGCGAGCATTCGGCCTGTTTGGTGATTGGACCGACTTGGGCCTTACCGTTCGGGTCACCGATGTCAACGAGGCGCCGGTCTGGACCAGCAGCCCCGCACAATCGATCGCGGAGAACACGGTCGGCGCCATCACGCTGCTGGCATCGGACCCGGATGCTGCGGCACAGACGCCGACGTACAGCGTGTTGGGCGGCGCGGACGCGGCGCGTTTTGTCATTATCAACGGCGACACCTTGCGTTTTGTGGTGGCGCCGGACTATGAGCAGCCGCTCGACTCAGATACTGATAACGTCTACCAGGTCATCATTCGCGCCAGCGAACCGGGCTTCCTCGATTCAGACCAACTGTTCAACGTCACGGTCACCGATACGATCGACCTGACCCCGCTCCCCGGTGTCATCAGTCTGGCCGCGATCGAGAATCAAAGCGTAGTCGGCGATCTGCTGGCCAGCGAACCCATCGTGCCGCTCTTGCCGGTGACCTACACGATCGTCGGCGGCAACGACGCGGCGCGCTTTGTCGTGACCCCAGCCGGCGCGCTTTCGTTCCCGTCGGCTGCAGACTTCGAGTCGCCACAGGACGCGAACGCGGACAATCAGTATGAAGTCCAGGTCCTCGTGTCAGACGGAACTTCCTCGGCATTGCGAAATTACTCGGTCGCCGTCGGTGACGTCAACGAAGCGCCGCGTATCGATGCGCCGGCGAGCGCGGTTCTGGATGAAAACGGAGCTATCGATTTTTCGCAATCAGCCGGGCTGCTTATCTCGTTGAGCGATCCGGATGTGCTGGCGTCGCCGCTGGCCGTCTCGATTCAAAGTGATCATGGCCTGGTGAGTCTGGCTCAAACGGCCGGGCTTACGTTCACGCAAGGTGGCGCAGGTGCCTCGTCTGCGCTGCAATTCAGCGGGTCGTTCAGTGATGTAAACCAGGCGATTCGCGATTTGCACTTTGCTGCCGAGAGCGGCTACTCGGGCAGCGCCGCGATACGCCTGATGGTGTCGGACCTGTCGGACAGCTCACTCGCCGACTCGCGGGGCATCGCCATCACGATTCGTGCGGTCGACGCGGCGCCGCAGTTGATTCACAACCTCGGTGTGCAGGCCATTGCGGAGGGCTCAGCAACCGTGACGTCGGAACTTCTGCTCGCGACCGATCGTGAAGACGGTCCACAGCAACTGACCTATCGGTTCGTCAGCCTGCCCGGCAATGGTGAGTTCAGACTCGATGGACGAGTGCTGGCGGTGAACGGCTCGTTCACTCAGAACGACATAGATCAAGGCCGTCTGGTCTGGCATGCGACCAGTATCGGCGACAGCACACAGAGCGCAATGCTGGTACTTGGCGACAGCACAAATCGCGCTGGCATGATGATCGATTTCAGTGCCATGGTTGCATCGCCCGCGGTCGCGGTCGTAGCCTCGCCTGCAGCCTCGCTGGTGGTTGCGCCGGCAGCGGCGCCTGCGGTCGTGCCTGCGACGAGCGCGAACTCGGCGCAGAGCAAAGGAGGTGATACGAGTAGCACGCCCGCCGCCGCAAGCTCGGCCCTGTCGCAGGGCCGTGTGAGCAGTGGCACGACCACCGTGCCGACCGCGCCTGCCGAGGCGAATGCACCGGCCAGGTCCAGCCAAACTGGATCGCAAAACGGTCTGGCCAAAGGGCTGCCCATCGAGCCGACCCGCGCCGAGTCGCGGCACAACACTATGTTCGGCAACGAATCACGTGCATTGGAGCCTGCCGGCGATAGCCAGCGCGCACTACGCTTTGACTCGGCTGCCCGTTATCTGCAACTCTCCGATCTGCGAAAAGACATAGGCGCAGTGGGAGCTAACCTCATCGATACCCGTCAGTCACCGACGTCAGTACGAACGATATTGCAACAGGTGGCCTTTCGCGATGAACTGGATCGCGTTCGGGAGCAGGTCACCAGTCGAATCAACATCGAGCGTAATGTCGTCGCGGCTTCGGTGGCGGTCAGCGCCGGGGTGTCGATTGGTTATGTGATCTGGTTAATCCGGGGCGGTGTATTGTTGTCGAGCCTGCTTGCATCGATACCGGCCTGGAGTGCCATCGATCCGTTGCCGATATTGTCCCGCTTTGGCGATGATAAGGGCAAGAATCGAAAAATGGACGGAAACAAGAACGGCAACAAGGGCAGGGACGAGGACAACGTCAATGACAACGATAACGATAACGACGGGGAAGATGACTCGCTTCAAGCGATGCTCAAGCGGGCCGCGCAATCCTCGAACGTGAACTCGATCGCAAGCTCGGAAATAAGCTCACAGGTTCCTTCAGCAAAGCCTACGACCTGATATCCCGAAGTCGTCGATACGAAAGGCGCAGGAAAGTAGGCAGTGCCAGCGAGAACACGATGGCTTCAAAGGGGGTCGAACCGCCGTCGGTGAGGATACCCAACCACTTGGCTAGCCATGACAGCAGCACGACCATGGTTGCCGCACTGGTCAGGTAGACCAGCCAATCCGCCTTGAATGAGAACATGACCAGATGATCCCATTCGGCGATGTCGAATCAAAGTCGAGATATTTTTCAGCGCCCGTCGTGCACGCCCGAGTTGCTAAACTACTTGGGGCTACTCAAAAAGCGGCCTACCGTGAAAAGCAGCCTAGCGTAAAAGTCGGCCCACCCTGAAGGAATCTGCGATGAAGACCTTCCCGCTACTCTCTTTGGCCTTGTTGGCTGCGCTCGCAGTTTCTGCGATGCCCAACGTCCAGGCACAAACCTATCCGACGCGCCCGATCAAGGTCATCGTCGACGGCCCGGCCGGTGGTATCAATGACATCTGGACGCGTCGTTACACGCAGCGACTGAGCGAGTCTTTCCAGCAGCCCGTGGTCGTTGAGAATCGGCCTGGCGCCTCCGGCAGCATTGCCGCAGAGACGCTGGCCAAATCGCCTGCTGATGGCTACACCCTGATGTACGGCGGCATGAATCCGATGGTCGTGGCCAGCGCTGCCAGCGGTATCAAGACCTTGCCGGAACTGATTCAGCTCGCCAAGGCCAAGCCCGACGACATGACTTGTGGCACCAGCGGCCGGGCCGGCGTGCAGCATTTCGCCTGCGTGATGATCGCGCGCGCACTCGGCATCAACCTGCGGCCGGTGCACTACAAAGGGGGCGGTGCCGCGCTGCTCGATGCGGCCTCGGGTCAGATCACCGTTTCGGTCGGTTACACCGCCGAGACCGAGCAAATGGTGGCGAGCGGCAAGCTGATTGCGCTGGCTTCGATGGCACCGAATTGGCTGCCCCGGTTCCCGAATGCGCCGAGCTTCGCTGAGGCAGGCTACGCTGGCCTGGAAATTCCCAGCTTCGCGGGCTTCTTTTTCCCCGCTGGCACGCCGCCAGCGATCATTGAACGCTTCAATGCCGAAGCGGTCAAGACCATGGCGCGACCTGACATGGGCGAATTCGTCAAGCAGGCAGGGGGCTTTTATGTGCCGATGAAGGCCAGCGAATTCAGTCAGTTCGTCGCCAAGGAATTGGCTAAGTGGAAACGTATGTCGCATGAGAACGGCATCCGGTCCGAGCAATAATTCCAGCGGTGGGTCCGTCGAAGCTGCGGGTCGGAAAGGTCTGCGGATTCAGATACCATCGTCCAAGGGGAGGCAAACATGAATTTTTACGCTTTTATCGCGACTGCCGTCGTCGCGCTCGCGATGCCGTGTGCCGGATCGGCGCAGACCGACTGGCCGCAAAAGCCGGTCACCATGGTCGTGCCGTATCCGCCGGGTGGCGTCAACGATGCGGTGGCGCGCGTTTATGCCAACAAGCTGGCGGCCGAATTGGGCAAGCCGGTGTTGATCGACAACCGCGCGGGTGCCGGGACGACCGTCGCCTCCAACTATGTCGCGAAAGCGCCTGCTGACGGATACACGATCTATGCGGGCGGCACCTCGCTGGTGATCAATCCGACGCTGACCGGGCAAGTGCAATACGACCCGAACAAGAGCTTCGAGTTGGTGTCGCTGATGTCGTTCACGCCCTTCATTTTGCATGTCAATTCGGCATTCCCGGCCAAAAACATGGCCGAGCTGATCGCACATGTGAAGGCTAACCCGGGCAAGTTCAACATCGCAAGTTCGGGCATCGGCGCGACCAACCATCTGATCGCCGAGATGCTCAAGCAACAGGCCGGCCTTGAGATGACGCACGTACCCTATAAAGGTGGAGTGCAAGCCGGCCAGGACGTGGCGGGTGGTCAGGCACAGATGATGTTTTCGGCCGCGCTCGAGGCCAAACCGATTCTCGCCACCGGCAAGACCCGCGCGATCGCGATCACCAGCGCGGTGCGCTCGCCGGCCTTTCCCGATATTCCGACGGTGAGCGAAGCCACCGGAATGCGGGACTTCGCGGTGACGTTCTGGCAGGGTATGGTGGTGCCGGCTGGCACGCCCAAGGCGATCGTCGAGAAGCTCGAGCGGGCGATTGCCAAGGTCGCGCTCGATGCTGAAGTCATTGAGCATTTCAAGTCGCAGGGGGTGGAAATTCGTGCCTCCACGCAGGCCGAGTTCAAGGACTTCATGGGCAAGGAAGAACTACGCTGGGTGCGGCTGATCAAAGAGCGCAACATCAAGGCGGAGTGACGGAATAGCGGAACAAAGGAACAACGGAGCAACGGAGCAACGGAACGTTCGGAAGATCCGAAGTAACGGAAGATACGGACCGTTCGGGAAATCCCAGTGTTTATAATCATCGACTTAGGTACCTCAAGTCTGAAAGCGATTGTGCTCGATCGCGAATAAAAAGTGCGCGCCGCGGCCACTGTGGCGTTGACGCTCGAGCAGCCGCAACCGCTGTGGCGTGAGCAGCAGTCAGGCCTTTGGTGGCAAGCTTGCGAGCGGGTGCTTGACGAAGTGCTGACGCTCGCCAGCCAACAGGGCATTGCGCGCGGCCAGATCGAGGCCATCGGATTGACCGGTCAGATGCACGGCGCAACCCTGCTCGATGCCCAAGACCAGGTTCTGCGGCCGGCGATTCTGTGGAACGATGGCCGCTCGCAATTGCAGTGCGACGAGCTCGAGCAGCGCGTGCCCGATTCGATCGCAATCACCGGCAATTTGATGATGCCGGGCTTTACCGCGCCAAAACTGCTTTGGGTCGGCCAGCACGAGCCGCGCGTCTTCGAGCGCATCGCCAAGGTGCTGCTGCCGAAGGACTATTTGCGGCTGCGCGTGACAGGAGACTATGCGAGCGACTTGTCGGATGCGGCCGGCATGTTGTTGCTCGATGTTGGCAAGCGCGATTGGAGCGACGCACTGTTGGGCGCGGTCGGTTCGAACCGTGGCCAGGTGGCGCAACTCTACGAAGGCCCGCAGACAACCGGCCTTTTGCGCGGTGAGGTCGCCGAGCGCTTTGGCCTGCGACGAATTGCAGTGGTCGCGGGCGCAAGCGATAACGCCGCCGGTGCCATCGGCATGGGCATTACCCAACTTGGGCAAGCGATGCTCTCGCTCGGCACCTCGGGCGTGTACTTTGTCGCCAGCGGTGCCTTTCAGGCCAACCCTGCACAAGCCGTGCATAGTTTCTGTCATGCCCTGCCGAACACCTGGCACTTGATGTCGGTAATGCTGTCGGCCGCGTCTTGTCTTGATCATGCCGCCCAGCTTACGAACCTGGGCGACGTCGCCGCGCTGCTCGCGACCGCCCATGCGCGCGGCCTGTCGGGTTCGACGCCGTTGTTCCTGCCTTATTTGAATGGCGAACGCACGCCTCACAACAACCCGCCGGCCAAGGCCGGCTACTTCGGGATTGATGCGAGTACCAATGCCGCCGACATCGCCAATGCCACACTCGAAGGCGTCGCTCACGGCTTGAACGAAGGCATCGTCGCGCTCGAGGCGACCGGAGCCGGCGGTGCCGACGAAATCACGCTCATGGATGGCGGATCGCGCAGCGCTTATTGGGCGCAAATGTTGGCCGACATTTGCAATCGGCGCCTGGTTTATCGCGACGGCGGCTCGGCGAGCGATGCGTGTCCGGTGCTGCCGACTCCAAGCCTGATGGTCGGCAATTTGCCGGCTGACGCACGCGGGATGTCAAAATTTAAAGAATGACGAACTCGACGCGTTTGACTCGACCCATTTGACGAACTCGACACTTGATTTCCCGGAGAATCACTGCAATGAAATCGCCTAATTTACCCGCCATCATCATTCAAAAAGCCCCGGCATCGGGCTTGGTTCGCGCCGCGCTCGCGATATCGGCTATCGCCTTGCTGGCGGGAGTGCGGCTACCGTTCAGCGCGGGGCTGAGGGGGCGCCGAGCGGCGCTGCCCCAAGCGCCGGCAGCGCGATTCCGACCCAGCCGTCCATGAAAATTCCAGCCGATTCCGGAAAACGAATGGTGTTGAACATGCAGCTCGACCCCAAACATCCGAAGGACAGCGATTGGGAGTCGTTTCGCAAGGAGTGGTACGCCATTGGCAAGGAACAAGCGACCGCCAAGGGTATGACATTTGCAACGCGGGAAGGCGAGCCGAAAGGCACGCGCGAGGCGGGTACCCTGGTGGTGGTTCGTGTCAACGACTACAAACGCGTCACGGTCGGAATGCGACTCATGTTGGGCGCCTGACCGGCAATGCCTAGGTCGACTCGAAGGTCGAGTTTCGCGATCTGGCCACGGGCGAGCTGCGCGGCGAGCGAAGCTACAACACCTCATCGAGCGCTATGCAAGGTATCTTCGCACCCGTCACACCCAAGCAGATTTATGCGCTGGTCGATGAAGTGATTGGCGAGATCAAACGGCCGTGATCAATCCTTCCTCATGGAGTCATTCACATGACGGCCGCAGTAGAGCGAATCGTAGTTCAGGTGACGTCTCAGGATAAAAAGGCCATCGTGGCAAAGGCAAAGCAGTTGGATCTTCCGATTTCGGAGTTGATGCGTCGTGGTGCCTTTGCTTACCAATCTGATGCGTCTGACATCGAATTGAGCGCGCTCGCCGATGCTGCAAAGGCAGCAGCTGATCGTGCCGGTCTTGCCATTGACGATGCCCTGGATTTCATAGAATCGAGTAACAAGCGTATTGCGGTCATGGAGAGCAAGGCCTACAAGGCCCGCTCTCGCAAGGTCGCCTGATGGGCGTGACCGACAAGATCTGGGGGGCACTGACCTCAATGATCAAGCTGGAGGATAAAGTCAACCGCCAGTCGGAAGCCATGAAGGCTCAACAGCAAAAAATCGAAGACCTCACCGGCCGGGTGATCCGGCTCGAGTCGCAGTTCGAACTTTTGACCAGTGCTGTACTTGTCAGAAGACTCAAGGGTGACTGAGCACAGACTTATCCCCGAGCGGCAGCGTGAATCATCACTGTGATTTGTCCGTTGTTCTCAAGCGTAGCACGATGGACCTGCGCGATGCTGTTCACGCCGGC
>JANLTP010000210.1:0-21806 GCA_031363055.1 Burkholderiales bacterium
CAGGAACTTGCTGATCAGAAGTTTACTGACCAGCAATTTACTGATTTAGAACTTACTTCTTGACGGCGTCGGCTGCTTTGCTGGCGGCGTCTTTGGCAGCGTCAACGGCTTTGCCGGCAGCTTCCTTGGCCATATCGGTAGCAGCACCTGCTGCTTTGCTGGCAGCGTCCTTGGCGGCATCAGCGGCTGCACCTGCGGCACCCGCAGCGCCGGAGGCGGCTTCTTTGGCGGCACCAGCAGCACCGGCTGCGCCCGAGGCAGTGGCGGCTGCGCCGGCTGCGTCTTTGGCGGCGCCAGCGGCGTCCTTGGCGGCTTCAACAGCTTTGCCAGCGCTGTCTTTAGCAGCATCAGCGGCCTTGCCAGCCGTTTCCTTGACCGCGTCGGTTGCTTTGGCAGCACCTTCTTTGGCGGCGTCAGCGGCCTTGGAGGCCGTGTCTTTCGCTGCGTCCATGGCTTTGGAAGCGCCGCCGGCACCCGGGACCTCAACTTTTTGACCACAAGCGGCCAGGCCAACGACTAATAACGAAGCAATCAGGAGAGTCTTTTTCATGGCGTTCCTCGTATGACAGTAAGAGTTTTGTGTAGACTAAGGTTGAATGTGCAACTAAGGTTGAATTTAATTTTGAGCTGGGCCGAGATCCCACATGGGCTAGCCCTCCATATTAGCACGCCGCTCGTTTTTGCACAGAGTTGTTGCAGTGCAGCCAACCGTTTGACCACCATTGGTGCAGGCAGGCTGAAAGCAAGCCACTTTGCAACACCTCTGCTGCCTTAACGCTGGTTAACCGTCGCTCGTTTACAAGCATTCTCATCAGTCGATTCGCTGGCAGCTCACAACGCTCGCCGTTGATGAACAGTTGCTGCCTGCGATAAAGCATTCGGGTTTGACGATCGAGCACCAAGCCGGCGCGCACCGCTTGGCTTTTGAAGGTGGCCATTTCAGAGCGACCCGCTCTCGATTCAAACCAGACGTCGGGCTTGGGCTCGCTCAAATAGCGACCAATGAAGTCCTCGATTTCCGTCGACGTCGGCGCCGATTCTGTGATCCAGAGCTTCAAGGTGTCATCGAGCCGCTGCGGAATTTTGCCCGGTGTGCGGGTCGGTCTTTCGCCGGCGTCGCTGTAGCGAATATCGGCGGTTCGCGACCGATCGGCGCGATCAGCGCGATCGGTGAACCAGGCTTGCAGAAATTCGGCCTGACTTGGCGCACGAAATCCGATCGACAGCGTCGTGCAGGGGCCGATCGCAACGCCGTCATGTGCCCAGCCTGGCGGCAGATACAGCATATCGCCGGCGTTGAGCAAATATTCCTCGGAAAAGTTCGGCTGGCTGATGATCTTCAACGCTGTGTCAGGCAGGCAATCAGGTAGTTGATCCGGATAACCGGTCGCACCGATTCGCCAGCGCCTCTGGCCTTGCGCCTGCAGCAGAAAAACATCGTAGGAATCCCAGTGCGGCCCAACGCCGCCGCCATCGCTGGCGATACTGACCATCACATCATCGAGGCGGGCATCACTGAGGAACCGGAAATCCTGCAGCAGCGTGTGCACCGGGTCAGAGTACAGATCGACCCCTTGCAGCAGCAGCGTCCAGCGCTTGCGTTTGGCCGCCGGCAAGGTCTCGAACGGACCGTGTTGCAGTGTCCATACGTCGCCGCGGTGGCTGATCAGGCGCGAATCGGTGTCATCACGACGCGCCAGAGAAGCAACCTGAGGCCAATCGATGGGTGCCGGGTCCATGGGATACGCTTGGCGAATCAGCAACGGTTTTTGCTGCCAATACTCGCGCATGAACTGCGCGACCGAACACTCGCCAAGCGGATGATTTCGCTTCATGGCCGCCGGCATACGCCCAGACGATAGTTTCGCTTCATGGCCGCCGGCTCGCATCCAGGTGATAAGTGCTGACCGTGAACATTGGCGCCGAGTCGGGGGTGACCCGAACCTGCACCCAGGATGAGGAGAAGGGTGTGCCGAAACATTCGATGCGAGTGAAATTCGGTATTTCGTCGCCGTAACGATCGATCAAGGGCTGATTGGTTTGAAACCAATGGGTATCGCCATGCATGAACAGCACTTGGCCATCGAAGTTGCGCGAGAGGTCGCCCAGCAGTCGGCGGAATTTTGCGTGTGGATCACGCTTCGATCGATTTCGCCAAGAGCGGAGATCATTTTCGAAGAACGGGTTGGCATGCGCGGCAATGCTCACGAGCTTGATGCCGCGCTGCTGCGCCAGCGCGAATGAGGCGCGCAGCCAGCGCTCATTGGCCTGATAAAGATCGCTCAGCATTTGCGATTCTGAATTGGTGAATTTGCGCAGATCAACGCCGCCGGGCCGATTCAAGGTCACAAACAGAACCCCATGGGTAATCCAGCGAACATTCTCGGGCACCGGATTTCCGGATAGCGGATTCGCGGGATGGGTCGCGGATTGCTGCTCAAACGTCAGCGTCTTCTGGCCGATGGAACGCGGTTCGTTGAACAATCGTTTGCGAATATAGTCGAGGCGCTCGAACGGCCGTGTGACCCCGGAATCAGGCTTCAGACAATCGCTCCAGTCGTTATCGCCCGGAACAAACACCAGGGGCAGGGCCGAGTCGCGCAGCAGGTCAAAACGTTCTTCGAGCAGCGCATTGGTGCAAGCATCAGACGAGGCCTTGAGATCGCCAACATGAATGACAAACAAACAGGCTGGATCGATCGCTGCCAACACGCTTCGCGTGCGATCTATATCGAGCGTTGAGTAGGGTACATCGCCAATGAAGGCGAACGAAAACGCGCGCTCGGTACCCCGCGCAGTATCTGCTGATGTTAGCCCGGACGCGCCCAGCAGCGCGAGGCTGGCCGACTTCAGCAGGCGTCGCCGCTGCGCGCGAAACGTCCCGGCATCGCGCATCGTCGAGGAATCGCGAACCATTCCGGTATCGCGCACTATTCCGGCATTGCGCATCATTCCGTCACGATTCATCGGGCAAAAGTTTTCGTAATTCATAAATTGCTGCCAATGCGTCGCGCGGTGACAGCGTATCGGGATCAATGCCGGCCAGCCTTCGCGCGAGGTTTTGCAAGCCGGCGAGTTGCGCACGCTGCTGCGGATGCGCAAGCGTTAGCGAAGTTGCCTCGGACGATTCCGGCGAGGGTTCATCGGCACCGGCGAACAGATCGAATTGCACGGTATCGCGGGCGGCGCGCGTCTCGAGTTCGGCCAGAATCGAGCGCGCCGATCGAATAACGCTGGCTGGAATTCCCGCCAGGCGTGCCACTTGCAGCCCGTAGCTTTGGCTGGCCGGACCGTCGCGCACTGCATGCAGAAACACAATGCCGTTGCGATGTTCGGCGGCCGATAGATGCAGGTTGACGGCTTGCGGAAAGCGCTGCGCCAGTTGCGTCAACTCAAAATAGTGGGTGGCAAACAGCGTGTAGCTGCGATTGTGTGCCAGCAGGCGCGATGCGATGCCGTGGGCCAGTGACAGCCCGTCGAAGGTGGACGTGCCGCGGCCGATTTCGTCCATCAGCACCAGCGATTGGGCGGTCGCATCATTCAGAATCGCGGCGGCCTCGGTCATTTCAACCATGAAGGTGGAGCGCCCGCCGGCAAGATCATCCGAGGCACCGATGCGGGTAAATATCCGATCGATCGGGCCCAACACGCAGCGCTCGGCCGGCACACAACTGCCGCAGTGGGCGAGCAACACAATGCAGGCGACCTGGCGCATGTAGGTTGATTTACCGCCCATGTTCGGTCCGGTCAGAATCAACAGGCGGCGGTTTTCGTCGAAAAGACAATCGTTCGGCACGAACTGCTCGACCGTTTGTTCAACCACCGGATGCCGGCCGCCGCGAATTTCGAGGCCAGGCATGGTGACGAATTGGGGGGCTACCCATCCCAAGGTGTCGGCGCGCTCGGCTAAATTGGCGAGCACATCGAGGTGTGCGATCGCCCGTCCCAGGGTCTGCCAGGCGGGTACATGTTCGGCCAGCGTTTCGAGCAGTTGCTCATACAGGAACTTCTCGCGAGTCAGTGCCCGTTCTTTCGCCGACAGCGCCTTGTCCTCGAAGGTCTTCAGCTCGGGCGTGATGAATCGCTCGGCATTCTTCAGCGTTTGACGGCGCCGATATTCAGTCGGCACCTTATCCAACTGGCCCTGGCTGATCTCGATATAAAAGCCGTGGACATTATTAAAGCCGACGCGCAGATTGGCAATGCCGGTACTCTGGCGTTCGCGCACCTCGATTTGCGCGAGGAATGCGCCGCAGTTCTCGTCGATTGCGCGCAGTTCATCGAGCTCGGTATCAAAGCCAGCCCGGATCACGCCACCGTCGCGCACCAGGGTCGCCGGTTCATCTTTTAATGTTTTTCGTAATGGCTCTGTGGCCGCGCGGTTGATCTGCAAATCGCGCAACAGCTCACCATAAATTTCGGCATCGAATAGCGCTACCTTGGCTTGCAGTTGTGTCAATACACTCGCGGACTCACGCAGCGCCGCCAACTCGCGCGGTCGAATCGTACGCAACGCCAGGCGGGCAGCCAGTCGTTCATAGTCGACCGTATCGCGCAACATTAGTTTGAGCTCGCGACTGTCCGGTCCGCGCAGACAGGCCAGCCGACGCTGACGAGCGGCAATCGAAGCGCGTTGTCGCAACGGATTTTGCAACCAGTTTCTGAGCAGACGCCCGCCGGCGCTGGTACTGCAATGATCGATGACCGACAACAGCGTAGGGCCGGCATCGCCGCGCAAGGTTTCGGTGATTTCGAGGTTGCGCCGGGCGATCGGATCGAGCACCAGCACATCGTCCGGATGAAACACGCGCAGACCCTGCACATGACTGGCGCTCCGACCCTGCGTTCGTGCCAGATACTCGAGCAGACCGCCAGCCGCAGCAATCATTAGCGACTGCGCTGGCAAGCCGAAGCCGGACAGATCCTGGGTGCCGAATAACTCGATCAACTGACGCTGCGCGCGATCGAGATCGAATTGCCAATCCGGCAAACGGGTGATCGGGCAGGGCAGTGCGGCTTGTGCGTTGATGATGGCGTTCAGATCGAGTGACTCGGGCGCAATCAGTTCGGCCGGACGCAGCCGATCGAGTTCGGCGGCAAGCCCACCGGGTGCCGGTTCGCTGACCCAGAATTCGCCGCTGGCCACCGACATCCAGGCCAGAGCCAGTTGCGATTTTCGGGCGACCAGCGCCATCAACAATCGATCTTCACGTTCCGGCAGCAATTGTGCGTCGGTCAAGGTGCCCGGCGTCACCACGCGCGTGACCTTGCGTTCAACCGGGCCCTTGCTCGTCGCCGGATCACCGATCTGCTCACAAATGGCGACCGACTCACCGAGGCGAACCAGCCGGGCCAGATACTGCTCGAGCGAGTTGACCGGAACGCCGGCCATCTTGATTGGCTCGCCATTCGAGGCGCCGCGCCGGGTCAGGGTAATGCCGAGCAACTTGACGGCGCGTTCAGCGTCTTCGAAGAACAGCTCGTAGAAATCACCCATGCGGTAGAACACCAGCATGGTGCTGTACTCGGCCTTGATGCGCAGGTACTGCTGCATCATCGGTGTGTGATTTGAGAGATCAGTCAATGTGATGCGTTCGGCAACCAGGTCGCCAGCGGCGGAAACACAATGATCATCAGGATCAGCAGCAGCGAGCAGGCAATGAATGGCAGCGCCGCCTTGTAGACATCCATCATGCTGGTGCCCGGCGGTGCGACCCCCTTCATGACGAACAACAGCAAGCCGAACGGCGGAGTGGTGTAGCCAATTTCGAGCGCCAACAGCATGATAAGCCCGAACCAGGTCAGATCGAACCCGAGGGTCTTGGCGAGCGGGAAGAAGATCGGTGCGGTCAGCAGCATCATCGATAACTGGTCCATGAAACAGCCCAGAAAAAAGATGATGCCGATCATGACCCAAAGCAGCTCCATCGGTGTCAGGTTAAAGCTCAGGAAAAATTTGATCAGTCCGCTCGACGCGCCAGTGAAGGCCAGTAATTGAGCGAAGGTCGCTGAGCCGAAGATGATCAGAAACGACATGATGGTGACGCGCAGGGCACCTTCAACCGACTTTCGAAATGCCTGCCAGTTCAAGGTGCCGTAACAGGCGGCCAGTACCATGACCGATAACGCTCCGAGCGCGGCCGATTCGGTCGGTGTTGCCCAGCCGACCAGCATGATGACGACCGAGAACACAATCACACCGATCATGGGTATGACATCGACCCAGAACAGACGCCACTTCTCGCGGGTCGGCGTCGGTTCGACGAAATATTGCGGTGCGGCCTTCGGATCGATCTTGACCCAGCCGTAGATCATCAGGCCGTACATGAGCGCCAGCACGATGCCGGGTATCACGCCGGCCAACAGCAGATCGCCGACATCGGTCTGACCAAGGGTCGCCAGCAGCACCGTCAGCGCCGACGGTGGAATGATGACCGCGAGGCCGCCGACGCCCATGATCGGGCCCATCGACAGGTACTTGTTGTAGCCACGCTTGATCATCTCGGGCACCATCAGCGAACCGAGCAGGGCGCAGGAGCCCATGCTCGAACCCGCAGGGCCCGCGAACGCTGTGCCGCCCAGCAAGGTCACATAAGCCAGACGGCCGGGGACGTTGCCGAGCAGCTTGTCGGTGGCATTGAAGAACCGGGTCGCCAAGTTGGTGTGAAAGAACAATTCGCCCATCAGCAGGAACATTGGAATCGGCACCAGCGCGAAACTGGTCATGGCACCGAAGCCGTTGTTGATGACCTGGTTGATGCCGCTGGTGCCGCCCATGAACAAGAGCGCGGCAACAATGTTGGTCGCGAAAAAGGCGATCGCCACCGGCAGGCCGGTCATCATGAAGACGACCGAGAGGCCGAACAAAATAATGGCTGCTACATACCAATCCATGGGAGGCTGCTAACTTTCAGGGCGGCGGCGAATTCGGGAAGGAGGCTAACTCAGCGAGGCTTATGACTCAGGCGGACGGCGCCATCGAACCGAGAAAGTCTTCGCGCCGTAACAGATGTCGCAGGAATTCCGTTGCCATGAACAGAAACGAAATGGGGATGCAAATCACCAGCAGCCAGCGCGGCGCGTCGAAGGAGCGGACATCCTTGTCGTTGAGCATGAAGTTACGCAGGGTGACTTCGAAGCCGAACCAGGCCATAGTGAGGCAGACCAGAATGCAGGTGATGCCAATCGCGATCAATGCGCGTTGGCGCCAGACTGCGGACAACGAGTTCAGGCCGATCTCGACGAATACGTGGCCCTTTTCGCGGACCAGCCACGGTGCGCCAAAACACGGGGTCATGAGCAACGCGTATTCTGTGAACGTGAACAGGTGCGCCGAACTTTGCAGGCCGAGGTTGCGCAACAACACATCAATGACGATAGCGAGGAACATGAACGCCATGAGTGCGCCCGCGAACCAGGCCATCGCGAAAATCAATCCGTCATAGATACGGAAAATCGCTTTCACGCTATGTCGATTTCATGCGATTGGGCGCACACTACTTCGTCTCGGGCGCGAACAATTTCACCACCGACTCATACAGACGTGCATCGCCGCTCTTGTCCATTCGCTCTTTCATGCGTGTGAATGAAGCCGTCCGCGCCCCGTCGACAAACTTCTTCTGAGCGTCGGGCGACAGCGCCACCACCTTCATGCCGCGCTTCTCAAGCTCGATGAATTCGCGGTCGCGCAGGGCGGTCAACGTCTTGACGCTGCCGGCCTCGTGCTCGATGGCCACCCGCTCGAGGATCTCGCGGCTCTTCACCGACAACGAGTTCCACTTCTTGATATTGATGATGACGCCCAGATCGGTGGAGAAGAACTTAGGGTCGACGCGGTACTTGAGGAATTTATCCCAGTTCGCATCCATCAAGCCAATTTCGGTCCAGCCGGTGAAGTCAACGGTGCCGCGCTCGAGTGCGGTGTACAGATCCGTCGAGGGTAAATTGATCACTTGCGTGCCCAGGTAGTTGGTCAGGAACGCGTTGTAAATCGGGTTGCCGCGCATCTTGACGCCCTTGACGTCGAGGTTGCCTTGCGCATCGAGCTTGGGCGGCTTCGACGACCAAAGGTGAAAGCGAATGCCGCTGTCCATCCAGCCCAGATAATAAACACCCATTCGGCGCAGATGTGCCTGTTTGAGTGCGTCATAGGCGCCATTTTTACGCGCTACTGGCCCGTCAATCGACGACGCGGACACGGCATCGCACTCAGGTACGGTCGCCGCATAGAACGCACAAGGCGTGTAGACCATGTCGACCACGCCGTCGCGAACCGCGTTCGGTTGCTCGAACATGCCCATGGCTTCCGGGCCACCGCGCACAGTGATCTCGAACGTTCCCTTGCCGGCGTCGTTGGCCTTCTTGACGAACTCGAGAAAACTCTTCGAGTACACCCAGTTGGCTGGAAACGCATGCACGGCCGTCAGTTTGTCCTGCGCCTGGGCGCCAGGCTGTGTCAGAAGAGTGACTACGCCGATCAACAGGGCGCTTGCGACGCGACTGCTGAACGATCGTGCGCGCCAGCGGCCGGCGCCCGCCTTGCTAAAAAGATCAGCGAATTTCATGATGGCTCCGATGAAGATGGTTCATTGTTATTGAGGTCGTCAAACGTTGATGGTCAAACGTTGATAGTCAAACGCTGCAACTTGTGATCCAGCGTCAATCGATGCGACACTGAATCCTTCGATTGTGGATCCTGTATTTATTCCTCAGAAAGTCTAGCATGGCCGATTCTCCCAAACGTTATCGAATCTGGTTTCAAGGTGCGACTGATCGCGTCGCACATCACGCGTACATCAGCAAGCTTGAGCCGCACTTGCGGCGTGTGCTTGACCCGCAATTCGACTTTACCTTCAACACTGTGACACCACCCGCCACGACGACTCATGCGGTCACCGAGTTTCGGATGGCCCGTGCGTTCATTCGCAATGCGGTCAGCGCCGAGAAGCAGGGCTACGACGTCATGGCGATCACCCATTTTCAGGATGCCGGATTGCAAGAAGCCAAGTCGGTGGTCAATATTCCGGTGCTGGGGCTGGGCGAGACCTCGCTCTATCATGCCTGCACCCTGGGCCGAAAGCTCGGCTTGCTGACCATCAATCCGGTGTTCATACCTTGGCACGAAGATCAAGTCATTCGCTACGGATTGCAGCAACGGGTGGTTGGTGTGCGCGCGGTTGACGCCAAGGTCAGTGATTTCATGGATGCCTTCGCTACCGAAGAAGGCTACAACGCGCTGTATCCGAAGTTCGAGCGTGAAGTCAGCGCCTTGATCAACGCCGGTGCCGACGTCATCGTGCCGGCCGGCGGCCTGCCGATGTTGTTGTTCGGCGGCAAACATGGTGCGACCATGGGCGGTGCGCCTATTCTGGATGGCCTGTCGATCATTGCGAAGGCGGCGGAGATGGCCGTCAAGTTGCGCGAGTTGACCGGCCTGGGGGTCAGTCGCCGGTCGAATTTGGTGCAGCCGCCCGAGCGAGCTTTAACCGAGTTTTTGGAGCAGGGCTAAGTGGGGTGGTGGGATCGCCCATCGACTCCTTGGCGCGCAAGATGTGCCGCTCGGCACCGACCTTCGGTGCTTTCGATACTTGCGCCGACAGCAGTGGCAACATCGCGGCAAATACCTTTGGCGTGCCGGCAACAATTTCCTTGCTGAACAGGTAGTCCGGTTGACCCTGCAAATTACCGATCAGACCCCCTGCCTCTGAAATTAGCAGGGCACCGGCCGCGACATCCCAAGGCGCCAGGCCGAGCTCCCAAAAGCCATCGTAACGGCCGCAAGCGACATAGGCCAGATCAAGCGCCGCTGCGCCCGGTCGACGAACCGCTGCGGTGCGTTCGGTCATGATCTTGAACATCGCCAGATAACGGTCGAGCTGGCCCAACTCGCGATACGGAAAACCGGTACCGACCATCGCCTCGTCGATCTTGCTGCGCTTCGAAACACGGATGCGCCGATCGTTGACAAAGGCACCGCGCCCCTTGCTGGCGGCGAAAATCTCATCGCGGTTCGGATCGTAGACGACCGCCTGCGTCAAAGTGCCGCGCTCCATCAGCGCGATCGACACCGCATATTGAGGCAGGCCATGAATAAAATTGGTGGTGCCATCGAGCGGGTCGATGATCCAGATAAAGGGCGCTGCACTCACTTTGGCACGCCATTGCTCGGGGTCTTCGTTGGCGACGCCGTCTTGGGTCAGACCGGACTCCTCTGCTAAGATCGAATGGGCCGGATAGGCGCTTCGCAGGGTGTCGATAATCGACTCTTCGGCGGCCTTGTCGACCTCGGTCACAAAGTCGTTCGGCTGTTTGCGCCCGATCTTCAGATTGTCGATGTCATGGCTGGCGCGCACAATAATGCGGCCCGCTCTGCGTGCAGCCTTGACTGCGACCGTAAGCATCGGATGCATGCGAGACCTTTGAAAACCCTCCATTTTACGTGATTGCGATAGGTAAAGCCTTGAGTTCTGATCGATTGAGTGCAAAAGCGACGCCTTTTGAGTCCGATCCGTATCATGTGTTGGACAAAATCCGCGTCGTTCTGGTCGAACCCAGCCACCCGGGCAATGTCGGTGCGGTCGCCCGTGCCCTGAGGGTCATGGGCTTCAGTCGGCTGCGTGTCGTGGCGCCGCGCTTTGCGCATATCCTGCAGCACCGTGACGCGCTGGCACTGGCCGCGGGTGCCGATGAAGTCCTCGAATCGGCGCAAGTCTTCGATACTCTGTCCGATGCGCTGGCCGACTGCAGCCTGTGCGTCGCCGTCAGCGCGGCGATGCGCGATTTCGGCCCACCCGCCGAGACACCCGAGGCGATTGCGCCGATGGTGCTGGCCGAGAACGGTCAATGCGCACTGGTGTTCGGGCCCGAGCGGACCGGCTTGTCGATCGCTGATGTCGGACTGTGTCAGCGCTTGTGCACGATTCCGACTGCAGCCGAACATTCCTCGTTGAACCTGGCGCAGGCGGTGCAGGTATTGGCTTATGTTGTGCGTCGCAGTGCCAGCGAATTGGGGGCGGGTGCGTTGACCGGCGCGGTGGTGCCCGTGACCCGTTATGCAAATCACGTCGAGATCGAGGATTTTTACGCCCACTGGGAGCGCGGACTGACCGCCATTCGTTATCTGGATCCGGACAATCCGAAAAAGCTGATGCCTCGAATGCGTCGATTATTTTCACGATCACGGTTGGAAATCGAGGATATTCATTTGTTGCGCGGCGTTTGCAAGTTGATGGAGGAGGCCGGTGAAAAATGGAAATGAACGACTGAGCGCCAATTTGGGGCATGGCCAGCAGGATTTTCAGCTCGCACCTACAATCATCATCCGATAGGTTCAGTTTCGATAGGAGTTGCCGGTGCTGTTCAAGCGATTGCGTGAAGATATTGCTACCGTGTTGGAGAAGGATCCGGCCGCCCGCTCGGCGCTCGAGGTTTTGCTCTGTTATCCGGGCGTGCACGCGCAGTTCCTGCACCGCATCGCCCATCGCCTGTGGCGGGTGCGATTCACGACCCTGGCACGTATGATCTCGCATTTGGGGCGCTTCATCAGCGGCATTGAAATCCACCCGGGCGCTACTTTGGGTAACCGGGTCTTTATCGATCACGGCATGGGCGTAGTGATCGGCGAGACCGCCGAGGTCGGCGATGACTGCACGATCTACCAGGGAGCGACCCTGGGCGGAACCTCACTGCATGACGGCAAGCGCCATCCGACCTTGCAACGCGGTGTGGTGGTCAGCGCCGGTGCCAAGGTGCTGGGGCCGTTCACGGTCGGTGCCAATGCGCGAATCGGCGCGAATGCGGTGGTCATCAAGGAAGTGCCGGCCGGCGCGACGGCGGTCGGCATACCGGCCCGCATTGTGGTCGAGGAGCGCAAGCACAAAAGCGACGAGCTCGATCCGAAGCCGGATTTCGCGGCCTATGGGGTGAACCTGAAAGGCGATGATCCGCTCAGCTTGGCCATGCAAAAGCTCATCAACCATGTCGCCGATCAGGATCGCAAGATCGATGAATTGTGTTCTGAACTCAAGCGCATGGGTGCGCGCCTGGAGGCATCGAAAGCACCGCTGGATGCGCCGGGTTTGAGTCGGATGGTGGAGTGAAGGATATGCTCACACGCCCTATTCGTCTGCGCGTCAAAATAGTGTGTAACGCAACGAGGAGATTTGAATGGCGGATCTGGTAACCGAGTTGGCCGAGCGCGGTAAGTCCCTGCAACCTGATGATCGTTCGCGCCTGGTTGATTTGCTTTTGGAATCACTGCACGAGCCTACGACATTGGAGGTGCACTCCTCGTGGCAGGCCGAAATCGAAACGCGGCTAAGTGAATACGATCTAGGAAAAGTACATGCTGTTGACGCCGAGGAAGTTTTCAATAAGGCAAGAAACATAGCCCGGTGATTAAGGTCCGCTTTCTGCCCGCTGCTGAAGAGGAATTTCGCAAGGAAATTGCGTATTACTCGAAAGCGCGAGATGGATTGGGAGTTCGGTTTCAAGTAGCAGTGAAGTCAGCCGTTGAGAGTGCACGAAGAACACCTATCAGTGCAGACCTTAAATCCAGGTGCCCAGCTTGGCATAAACTGGCTTGTCCGACGCGCCGCTTATCAGTAGAAACCCACCACGCCTGGGGCTTAATTGCCAGTCGGGCAATACCCAGCGCTGCATGGCATGCCCTTCAAGTAACCATTGATGCCGAGCAGGCCGATGCGTGTGGCCATGTATCAACGTCTGAACGCCAGCGCTTTGCATCGCGGCCTCGACGGCTGGCTGGTTCACATCCATCAAATACTGCGACTTGGCGGCTTTCGCGTGGCGACTTTGCAGGCGCATCTGTCGTGCAATCGCGACCCGCGCGGCCAGCGGGCGAGACATGAAGTCCTTGCGCCACGACGGTGTGTTGCGCTGTAAGCGAAACGCCTGGTACGCGGTGTCGTCCGTGCAAAACGTGTCGCCATGCGCAAGCAATGTCGGCTCGCCCCAGAATCGTACGAGCGAAGGATCGTCGATCAACTGCAGGTGTTCGGACCAATTAAATCCGGGCAGGTGCTGAACCTGGTTCTCACCAATCAGAAAGTCGCGGTTGCCGCGCATGATGAACACTGCGATTCCCGCAACAGCGATTTCATTGAGCAATTCGAGCGTTCGAAGGCTGATGACATCAGTCGGATCGTCGCCGACCCAGGCCTCAAAGAGATCCCCCAATATAAAGAGATGGCTGATACCGGCGCTATGAAGTTTCAGTTGCGCCAGGAAATGCTCAGCCAGTTGTGGCTCCGCCGAGTACAGATGAACATCGGAACATAGGAGCGCCCGGTCGCCGTTGGTCAGGGTTGCGATCGGCGCCATGTTCACTTCGCGTTCATTTTCATGCAGAGCTTATTCAGCCGGACCAACCTAACCCCGATCTTCGTCACATTGATTAGGTTCATCGAGCCCAAATTACTCAAGAGCCAGCTCAGCTCTTAGGCTTGATGACCGACACTGCATCAATCGTCACCGGCTCGAGCGGCACATCCTGGAACATGCCGACATTGCCGGTCTTTACCGCGCGAATGGCGTTGACGGTTTTCATGCCATCGATGACCTTGCCGAACACGGTGTAGCCATTGCCGTCGAACGACGGGAAGTTCAGATTGGCGTTGTCCACGGTGTTGATGAAAAACTGCGAAGTCGCCGAATTCGGTTGGGCGGTGCGCGCCATCGCGACCCAGCCGATATCGTTCTTCAAGCCGTTTTTCGATTCGATTTCAACCGGCGCACGAGTCGGCTTTTTGCCGGGCCCTCCGCTATAGATTTCCTTGGTGTGGCCGCCGCCCTGAACCATGAAATTACCGATGACGCGGTGGAACACTGTGCCAGGATAAAAACCTTCGCTGACATATTGCAAAAAGTTGGCGACGCTCTTGGGTGCCTTGTCCGGGTAGAGCTCAAGCGTGATTTCGCCCATCGAAGTTTTGATCAGCACTTGCGGATTGGCGGCTTGCGCGGCAGCATCGTCGGGCAGGGCCAGCGCCAACAGCAGGGCACCGAGAATGGGAAGCTTGCGAAACATGGGGAGACTCCTGAGGAGATAAGAAAATTAGGCGCCAGGTGTAGGAGCGGTATTCTACTGACGCGGTATCGGCGTTTGGGTTGACGAACTTGCAGGTGAGTTTATCGGTGCAACGCCGGGCGCCACGCGCGTCAGCAGATCACGAGTCAAGGTCAGCTTCGATTGCGCGGCCGTATTGCCGCGATCGCTGGCGTTGGCCTGTTCGTAGGAGCGCGCTGCCAGCCGAATATAGAGGTCGCCAAGATTTTCATGGCCCAGCGAATAGGTGGGCAGCGCCCGCAAGGCGTTTTCCAGCGCCAATCGCGCCTTGTCGAGATCACCGCGCGCGGCGTGCAACACCGCCAGGTTATTGAAGGGTTCGGGCAACTCAGGATAGTCTTGCGTCAGTTGCGTCAACACATCAATGGCTTCGATCGATTTACCCTGATCGGCCAACACCAGTCCGTAAGTGAATCGCAGCCGCGGGTCACGCGGTGTCTCCTTCAGGCCAATATCGAGTTTGGCGATCGCAGCAGCGTGTTGTCCCTGGCCCATCAATCGCAATGCGTCCGTAACGGCCGAGCCGGGCTCGTCAGGGCGAGCCTTGCGTGTCTCGGTCGGTGTCGGTGATTGCTGGGCGATCGAGGGGGTGCTCGCCCAACAGAACAGCAGCAAAAAAGTAGCTAACAGTCGCCAAGTTGCTGGCAAACTGGCGCGATTTCCCGATGCTATACTCGGCAAAAGAGTCGTCGACCCTGGCAGCGGAGCAGTGCTCAAAGCCATGTTCCGTGGGTGGCCCACGCCGCTATTCAGAGAATTCATACCGACAATTTGTAACCATCGCCTGATTCTATCAACGCCCCGCATGCTTCGAATTTTCAATACCCTGACCCGCAGCAAAGAGACCTTCGTTCCGATCGAACCCGGCAAGATCCGCATGTACGTTTGCGGCATGACTGTCTACGATTTTTGCCATGTCGGCCATGCGCGGGTGCTGGTGGTGTTCGATGCGGTGCAGCGCTGGCTGCGCGCCAGCGGCTATCAATTGACCTACGTTCGCAACATTACCGACATCGATGACCGGATCATCAAGCGCGCTGTTGAGAACGGCGAAACGATTGGCCAACTGACTCAGCGCTTCATCGATGCAATGCATGCCGACGAGGCTGCCCTCGGCGTGCAGCCGCCGGATCACGAACCGCGCGCCACCGGCTATGTGCCGCAGATGGTGTCGCTGATCGAACGTCTGCAGGAAAAGGGCCTGGCCTACGCCGCGCCCGAGGGCGACATGAACTACTCGGTGCGCAAGTTCCCGGGCTACGGCAAGTTATCGGGCAAGACGCTGGACGAGTTGCGCGCCGGCGAGCGCGTTGCCGTCAGCGAGGGTAAACATGACCCGCTCGACTTTGTGCTGTGGAAGAGCGCCAAGATTGATGAGCCCGAAGAAGTCAAATGGCAATCGCCGTTTGGCGTGGGTCGACCCGGCTGGCATATTGAATGCTCGGCCATGTCCGCGACCTTGCTGGGCCAGACCATTGATATTCATGGTGGCGGGGCAGATCTGCAGTTCCCGCATCATGAAAACGAAATTGCCCAAAGCGAGGGTGCCTACGGTCACGACGGCGAACATCAGAAGTTCGTGCGTTACTGGATGCACAACGGCTTTGTGCGCATCGATGATGTCAAGATGTCGAAGTCGCTGGGCAATTTTTTCACGATTCGCGAAGTACTGGCCAAATACGATCCGGAAGTGATCCGACTGTTCATTTTGCGCGCTCACTATCGCAGCCCGATCACGTATTCGGATGCGCATCTCGATGATGCCCGGGCGAGTTTGTTACGGTTTTACACGGCTTTGGCGAGTGCGACCGTTGCCGCGAATGAGCCGGATTCGTCCAACGCAGTGGTGCCCAACCGCCTCGCTCAATTCCGCGAGCGCTTCGCCGAAGCCATGAACGACGACTTCAACACGCCAATCGCGGTGGCGGTTTTATTCGAAATCGCCGCCGAGTTGAATCGATCACCTGGTGCTGCTTTGGCTTCATTACTGCGCGAATTGGGTGGCGTATTGGGCCTGCTGCAACGCGATGCCGCCGAGGTCAAACAGCGCGGCCTGGTGGGCCTGGAGGTCGCGGCCAACACGGCCGATGACGATGCAATGATCGAGCAGATGGTGCAGGAGCGAGTCGCCGCCAAAAAGATTCGCAACTATGTTCTGGCCGACAAAATTCGCGCTGAGCTGACGGCGCGCGGGATCGCAGTTGAAGATTCGGCCGGCGCCTCGGTTTGGCGAAGATCCTGACTCCGTCAAATGTTCTCGGTGCGTCGAATATCCGCAACGTGTCCAACGTGCCACCCAACTACTGGAAACGAGCCTGCGCCGAGTTGTCGGCCCGCGATCTGGCCAAGCACTTTGCGAGCGGCGCAATTGATCCAAAGCGTTGGGAAAATCTCGACGACGACGCCGTTATTGAAGAACTGGTGGCTGTGCGGGGGATTGGCCACTGGACAGCGGAGATGTTTCTGATCTTTAATTTGCTTCGGCCCGATGTGTTTCCAGTGCATGACATCGGGCTTTTGAACGCTCTGGGGTTGGCCTACAACCGAGGAGCGCGAGTCAGTAGGGAGCAGGCGCGCGAACTGTCGCTCGCCTGGCAGCCGTGGAGAACGGTCGCAACCTGGTATTTGTGGCGTAGCCTGGAACCGGTGTTGTTGGAGAGCTCATAAAAAAATGAAAACAAGTTTTCTGGAATTTGAACAGCCGATTTCCGAGCTCGAGGGCCGGATCGATTCGCTGCGCTTCGTTCAGGATGACTCGGCCGTCGACATCGCCGAAGAGATCGACCGGCTGCAGCGCAAGAGCCAGACCTTAGTGAAGGACACCTATGCCAAGCTCACGCCCTGGCAGGTGACGCTGGTGGCGCGCCATCCGCAGCGGCCCTATACGCTCGACTACATTCAGGCGATCTTCACTGACTTTCACGAGTTGCACGGCGACCGGCATTTTGCCGATGACGCCGCGATTGTCGGCGGCCTGGCCCGCTTCAACGGCCAGTCGGTCATGATCATTGGTCATCAGAAAGGGCGCGACACCAAGGAGCGCGGCATCCGCAATTTCGGCATGTCCAGGCCTGAAGGCTATCGCAAGGCGCTGCGCCTCATGAAGCTGGCCGAAAAATTCGAGATTCCGTTGTTCACCTTTGTCGATACGCCGGGTGCTTATCCGGGCATGGACGCCGAAGAGCGCGGCCAGTCCGAGGCGATCGGGCGTAACTTGCTGGAAATGTCGAGCCTGCGGATTCCGATCATCAGCACCATCATCGGTGAGGGCGGCTCGGGCGGCGCATTGGCGATCGGCGTCAGCGACCTTACCCTGATGCTGCAATATGCGGTTTATTCGGTGATTACCCCAGAGGGCTGCGCCTCGATTCTCTGGAAGACCGCCGAGAAAGCGCCCGATGCGGCCGAAGTGCTCGGCATCACGGCGCATCGCCTTAAAGCACTCGGATTGATCGATCGCATCATCAACGAGCCGGTTGGCGGCGCCCATCGAGACCCGGCCATGATGGCGCAGTTTCTGAAGCGCGCGCTGGCCGACGCCTTGCGCCAGTTCCAGACCATCAAGCTAGACGATTTAATCAAGCTGCGCTACGAACGGTTGCTGGCTTACGGCAAGTTCAAGGAGATCAGTGGCTGACCGGGGCCCAGACCCCATCGCCAGCCTTGCGCAAGGCGTTTTTCCGGCCCTTCAACTGACGCTGGCAGAATTTACTGCGCCTTTTACGGTGCCGACACCTCAGCCTGTTGCCATTGCGTTCTCCGGTGGCATCGACTCAACAGTTTTGCTGCATGCCTGCCGAACCCTGCTCGGGCGCGAGCGCTTGGTGGCGTTTCATGTGCATCACGGCCTGCAAGCGGCGGCCGATGAATTTGCACGCCACTCGGCCAGCATCTGCGCCGACTGGGGCGTGCGCTTCGAGTTGCTCAGGCTCACCGAATCGCCGCCGCCCGGCGCCAGCGTCGAAGCCTGGGCCGGCGAACAGCGCTACCGCGCCATTGCCACGGCCGCGCGCGCTATCGATGCCGCCGTCACGCTGACGGCGCATCATGAAGACGACCAGGCCGAGACCGTCATGTTGCGCCTGCTGCGCGGCACCGGCAGCCGAGGCCTGACCGGCATTGCGCCGGAACTGCTGCGCGAAGGCCACCGCTTCATGCGCCCACTGCTGGCAGTGCCGCGCGCCGATATTGAAAGTTATGCGCAGCACCAGGCGCTGAGCTGGGTCGAGGACCCGAGCAATCGATCGCAGCGCTTCACGCGCAACGTAGTTCGACAAAAACTGATGCCGCTGCTCGATGAACTGGCACCGGGCGCGGCGCGCCGAATTGCCGCCGCCGCCCGTCATTTTCGCCAGGCCGATCAACTGATGCGCGACTATCTGGTCGCCGATCTGCTGTCGCTGGTACAAGTCATCTCGCGCGCACCGAGAGTCGAAGTGTTCGATTGCCAGCAGGCCCGTAACCTGACGCGCGCGCGCGTCGCCGAAGCCCTGCGCTATTGGATTACGACGCTCGGTTACGAGGCGGCCAGCGAGGCCCGCTGCCAGCAAATGTTGAATCTGGTCTACAACCTCGATTCACCGTATGGCGAGGTCGAGCATGGCAAGCTGTTGCTGATCAAATATCGTCACGATCTGTTTGCGATCGAGCAGGGCGCGCAGATGCTCGAGCGCATCGAACAAGTACGCTGCGAGGTCTACGCCGAACGCACCGCCGCCGACCACGCGCAGAATAATTTGCGACCTGGCGATCAATCCGCTGCCGATCAAATGATCCGCACGCCGATGGGGCGCTTGGTATTGCGCGAGCAGGCTAGCGATACACGGGCTGCGTCAGGCGTACAGGTCGCCCCAGCTTTGCGGGCCGCAGCGGCCGAAGTCGATCGCGACACGCTCTATTTGCCGGATGGCCGACTGAGGATCGTCAACTTCAGCAGCGGCACGCCGCCGTTTCGACCGAACGGGCAGACCCATGAGCAGAGTCTGAAGGACTGCATGCAGGCGGCAGGCGTACCGCGCTGGCTGCGCCCGCTGTTTCCGGCGTTGTCAGTGGATGGGAAACTGGTTTGGGTAGCGGGGCTAGGGGCGAATGCGGCGTTTGAATCGGGTGGTGCAGGCGCGTCGATTGCAGCGGACTACCCGAGAGCGGCGGCCGCCCCGAAAGCTGCGGTCTCCCCGAATGTCGCGACAACCTCCAGGGTGCGAGCTGAATGGCATTGGGGTCGGGAAAAATCCAGCTTGAGTCTGCCAGAACACTTGCTTTGTGACTGGTTACTCAAAAAAAGTGGCTTATAATCAAGGGCTTCCCGAAAAATACTAATGCTAAACTACGGCTTGGCTGGTGCTCAGCGGTGAGCCCCGCATTAAGCCTAAACACCGCCAACAAACCTAGCCGCGCACACTGCAGCAGCCGCTAACTCCCGAAGCCGATCCACTCTCCGCGCCATGGCATTAATCGTCCACAAATACGGCGGCACCTCGATGGGCTCGGTCGAGCGCATCAAAAACGTCGCCCTGCGCGTCGCCAAGTGGCACCGAGCCGGCTACCAGATGGTCGTCGTACCCTCAGCCATGTCCGGCGAAACCAACCGCCTGCTGGGCATGGCCAAGGAACTCGCCGCCCAGCCCGATGAACGCGAACTCGACATGATCGCCGCCACCGGCGAACAAGTCTCGGTCGGCCTGTTGGCGATTGCGCTCAAAGACATCGGCGTCAACGCCATCAGCTACACCGGCTGGCAAGTGCCGGTCAGAACCGACAGCGCCTACACCAAGGCCAGAATCGAAGGTATCAATGACGCCAGAGTGCTGGCCGATCTGGCCGCTGGCAAGGTAGTCGTCATCACCGGCTTCCAGGGCATCGACGGCGACGGCCACATCACCACCCTGGGTCGAGGCGGCTCCGACACCTCAGCGGTGGCCATAGCCGCCGCGCTGAAGGCCGAGGAGTGCCTGATCTACACCGACGTCGACGGCGTCTACACCACCGACCCCAGAATCGTCAGCGAAGCGAGAAGGTTGAGCAAGATCACCTTCGAAGAAATGCTCGAGATGGCCAGCCTGGGCTCAAAAGTCCTGCAGATCAGGTCGGTCGAATTCGCCGGCAAGTACAAGGTCAAGACCCGAGTGCTGTCCAGCCTGACGCCACCCGACATCGCCCTGGAAACCGAAGCCCAATCCGGCACGCTCATCACCTTCGAGGAAGACGAAACCATGGAACAAGCGGTCATCTCCGGCATCGCCTTCAACCGGGATGAAGCCAAGATCACGGTCCTCAAAGTCCCCGACCGCCCCGGCATCGCTTATCAAATACTAGGACCGGTCGCCGACGCCAACATCGACGTCGACATGATCATCCAGAACGCCAGCCTGGCCGGCCACACCGACTTCTCCTTCACCGTCCACCGCAACGAATACCAGAAGACCCTCGACGTGCTGAACAGCCAGGTCAAGGAAAAGATCCAGGCCGGCGACATCGCCGGCGATTTGAAGATCGCCAAAGTATCCGTAGTCGGCATCGGCATGCGCTCCCACGTCGGCGTCGCCAGCCTGATGTTCAAAACCTTGTCCGAGGAGGGCATCAACATCCAGATGATCTCGACCAGCGAAATCAAGATATCGGTCGTCATCGACGATAAATACATGGAACTCGCCGTCCGAGCCCTACACCGAGTCTTCGGCCTCGACCAAGCCGCCGGCTGAGTTAGAATCCACCCTGAGCCGGCATCGAGGAAAGCAATTTCTTTGAAGCCCGGAGACGTGGCCGAGCGGTCGAAGGCACTCCCCTGCTAAGGGAGCATGCGAGCTAAAACTTGCATCGAGGGTTCGAATCCCTCCGTCTCCGCCAGAAAAAATGAATGCCCGCGCAAGCGGGCTTTCGTTTTTGTGGGGGAGACGAGGACAGTCCCAATGGACTGTCCGGGAGGGATTCGAAGCGATTCGCTTGCAAGCGAATCGGCGGCCCGCGCGAACGGACATGAGCGTTAGCGAATGCCGTGAGTGTGGGCGAAGACCGTCTTCCTACGTATCCGACACGCGAATTCCGAGCGCTGGCCTAAAGGCTTGATTCATCACGTATCGCAAACTTTCTCCTCCTCTTGCGGCACGAATCTGTAGCACTTTCAGGTCATAGTTGACGTTAAAGATATAAAAGGCTTCGCCGCTGTTTACCCGCACTCCAAAGATACCGTAATAGAGCAAAAAGTCGATAACACGAGCCACTTCGTGAATCTCGATTCCAGCATCTGCGATAAGCTTAGTTAGTGACTCGCCGGACTGCACTGGTTCAGTATCGATAAAGTGATACAGAAGGTCTCTAGCGACGGGAAAAACGTCAGTAAGTTCGTGATCAAGCTCGACCAACAAATCTTGAGAATAAGCCAGAACACCTTTCTCAAGGTCCTTCTCGGAAATCTTCGGGTGACTCAGGTTGCTGGCAAATCCCTTGGCATGCGAAAAGATCTTAATCATGTTCCTTGGTCGCATTAATGATCGCTCAATCACGAAAGTTGAAGTTTCTTCTCCGTTGAAGTGTGATACGCAGAGTTTGGGCCACAGTTGATCGAAAATAATCGTCTGATCAGCCGGAGGTAGGGTGGCTACAAGCCGGAGGCGCAATAATTCTCGAAGTAGATCTGGATCGGTCCAATCCAATGCCACGCGCATTTCCTTGCCGAGGCCCGCAAAGCTAACAAGAAGATCTTGCTCGAAGGCGCACAGGC
>JANLTP010000251.1:0-4213 GCA_031363055.1 Burkholderiales bacterium
TGCCAAACAACAGGTGTTGTCAGGCGGTGAGGGGAGCGCGTTGCGTCAGGCCAGTCGGGCCGCGACCGTGCATGACTTGCTGCGACACACATCGGGTCTCAGCTACGAGTGGCTGGGCGTGGGGCCCGTCCAGCGTCAGTATGCGCAGGCCCGTATGGGCACCCGGGATCGCACCAACGCCGAGTTCATGCCCGCCTTGGGTGCTCTGCCCCTGATCAATGATCCGGGCACGGTGTGGGAATACAGCCGCGCTACCGATGTGTTGGGTCGCATCATCGAGGTGGTCAGTGGCCAAAGTTTGGGTGAGTTTTTGCAGCAGCACGTTTTGGCACCGTTGGGCATGAACAGCACGGGGTTCAGCGTGCCGCCTTCTTTGCACGACAAGGTGGCTGAGCCGTTTGCCAAAGACCCGGATGGCGCCTTGCAGATGAAGGTGTTTGATATCAAAAGCCCGGCTGCATTTGAATCGGGCGGTGGCGGCCTGGCTTCCACCACCATGGACTACACCCGTTTCATGCAATTCATGCTGAACCGGGGCGAATTGGATGGTGTACGACTGTTGGGCCCGCAAACTGTCGATTACATGACGGCCGATCACCTGGGCACCATTCCAGTCAACGCGGGTGGCTCCACTGGCCTCGTGCTGCCCGGTTACGGTTTTGGTTTGGGCTTTGCTGTGCGCAAAGATGCAGGTGTTGCGCCGGTGCCGGGTTCGGTCGGCATGTACTACTGGGGTGGTTTGGCGGGGACCACTTTTTTCATAGACCCCGCCTTGCAGCTCTGTGCCACCCTGATGATTCAGGCCCCCAACCAGCGTGAGTACTACCGCCACCTGTTCCGCGACATGGTGTACGCAGCGGTGGCGGACTGAACGACCTTGGCCGATTCGATCCAGTCGATGGTCAAAATGCCGCTGGTTTGTGCCAGCGCCTTCAGTCCGAGTCGCATCATGTGATGGTCGTCAACCACCTGCACGGTAAAAGGGCCATTTTTCATGGCCCTATTGTCGGATACCCTGAAACCGGATCAAGTGACCTAGGTCACCCAAATGGCCGCTTTTGGCGCTCTCGTGCGGCGGCGATCGCGTCAGTCTGCGACCTTTAAAACCAGCTTCCCGAAGTTCTCCCCGTTGAACAGTTTGAGCAGCGTTTGCGGAAAGGTCTGGATGCCGCTGACCACGTCTTCCTTGCTTTTCATACGGCCGTCTTTCAAATACCCGGCCATTTCAGCAATGGCCAAGTGGTAGCGGTCTGCGTAATCAAACACCACCATGCCTTTCATCATGCCCCGGTTGACCAACAAGCTGAGGTAGTTCTTGGGGCCCTGAATCGCTGTTGTACTGTTGTATTGGCTGATGGCACCGCAGATGATGATGCGGGCATCGCGCCGTATTTTGGCGAGGACGTGATCCAGAATGTCGCCGCCCACGTTGTCGAAATAGATGTCAACGCCCTGGGGGCAGTGCGTTTTGAGCCCCTCGCGGACGGAAGCAGGCGAAGCCTTGTAGTCAATGCAGGCGTCAAATCCGAGTTCGTTCACCACCCAGTCGCACTTGGCAGCGCCGCCGGCGATACCGACTACGCGACAGCCTTTGATTTTCGCGACCTGGCCGACGGTTTGACCGACGGCGCCGGCGGCACCACTGACCACGAGCGTTTCACCAGCCTTCGGTTGGCCGACGTCCATGAGCCCGAAATAACCGGTCATTCCCGGCATGCCGAGCACATTGAGCCACTGTGTGACACTGCCTGCCCGCAAGTCGATCTTGAACAGTCCGCTGGACTTGATCTGCTCGGCCGGGATCAGACAATATTCCTGCACGCCCAATCCGGCATTGACGTGATCGCCGACCTTGAATGACGAATGCTGCGAGGCGGCGACGACGCCAATACCGCCGGCGCGCATGACTTCGTCGATTGCGACCGGAGGAATGTAGCTCTTGCCTTCATTCATCCAGCCGCGCATGGCCGGGTCCAGCGACAGACACAGCGTTTTGACAAGCACCCCGCCTTCCGATGGAGCTACTACTGGCTCGCTCGTGAATTTCCAGCATTCCAGCCCCGGTGTGCCGACCGGGCGTTGGGCAAGACGAACCTGGTGGTTGATTGCCGCTGTGGTGCTGGCGGTGGCGACGGAAGCGGCGGCGGTATTCATGTCGTGAAGTCTCCTCAGGGCGAATCAGCATTGTATGATCGCTGCCATTGTGCCTCGAAAATCAAACGTAATTTCAATCTCAGGGTCGGCCGTGAATTCAGAACTGTCCGCGCACTTCTCGGCGAGTTACCTCGAGGCTCGGAGCAAGTTCAATGTCGCCGCCGAAACACTCGGCGCAACAATCGGCGGAACGCTGCAGTCGTTCGTGCTGCCCGCTCAAACCGGCGTTGCGAGCGAGCCTTTATCAATGGAGGCACTACGGCTTGGGTCGCCTGCTGCCAAGTCGCTTTTGATCATATCCTCAGGCATGCACGGCGTTGAGGGTTACTGCGGTTCGGGCTGCCAGCTTGCGCTCATGAACGATACCGAATTGTTGAGCCGATTCGAGTGCACTCAAACGGCGTTGCTGCTCATCCATGCGATCAATCCTTATGGTTTTTCGCACGGGCGTCGAACCAACGAAGACAACATCGATTTGAATCGCAACTTTATTGACTTTGAACAGGGCCTGCCGGCCAACGTTCCGTACGCCGAGATCGATGCCTTGTTGTTACCCGAGCACTGGCCGCCAACGCCGGAGAATGCCGGTGGAATCGAACAATACATCGCGCTAAACGGCGAGATGCATTATCGCGATGCCGTTTCAATGGGACAGAGCAGTCATCCACAAGGCATGTTCTACAGAGGGCTGGCGCCCGCCTGGAGTAACCGAACCGTGCGCCAGTTGGTCCGTGAACAGGGTGCCGCGTGCGAACAGATAAGCTGGATCGATATTCATACCGGTCTGGGACCCTGCGGCCACGGCGAAAAAATATTCGCGGGCCACAATGAACGATTCGCCGATAAACACGATCCGCTCGAACTGGCGCGGGCACGGGCCTTTTGGGGTGCTGATGTATTTTCGATCTTCGATCATCAATCGGTTTCGAGAAACAGTCTGGGTGGCGGTATCTCATGTCTGGTCGATGAATGTCCGCAGGCGAGCACCACCGGGATTGGCCTGGAATTCGGGACACTGGATCGCGATACGGTCATCGATGCGCTACGGGCCGAACACTGGCTGAATAAGTATCCACCAGCCAAGGATTCACCAGCGAAGGATTCACCAGCGACGAATCCTCAATCTACTGCGCGCGTTCGGCAAGAGATCAAACGTGATTTGCTGCGCGCCTTCTATGTCGATACGCCGGAGTGGCGCGCCATGGTCTGCGCACAGGTCCGCGTCATGGCGCTTCAGGCACTCTTGGGCATGGCACGATGCTGACGCGGCAGGCGGCCCTCGATGCACTGACCGCGCCCGGCCAGACGTATGAACTCCAGACGATTGAACTCCAGACGATTGAACGCGATCATCAGCGCTTGCGCGTGTTCAAAAATGCGCCGCCGACGCTGCGTGTGCTTTACGCGGATAGCTGCAGCGACAGTACCTTCATCGTATTCGGAAATGAGCGCCTGACCTTCTCGCAAGCGTATCAACAGTCGGCCCGCATTGCACAGGTTCTGGTGAAGCGTTACGAAATCCGGAAAGGTGACCGGGTCGCCATTGCGATGCGCAATTATCCCGAATGGATACTCGCGTTCACAGCCATTACGTCGATCGGTGCCATTGCCGTCGCGATGAACGCCTGGTGGCAGCCTGCGGAGCTCGAGTATGGTTTGCTCGACAGTGGTGCCAAGGTGATTTTTGCGGATCAGGAGCGACTGACGCGGCTCGCCCAGGCGTCCGCGAGCGGGCAGATGCAAGTGATTGCCGTACGACCCGCCGCTCGAATAGATGAGCGGATCACCGATTTGAACAGTCTTCTCGACGCCCAAGTTGAGGTTGCGATGCCGGTGGTCAGTATCGACGCCGATGACGCGGCAACGATTTTCTATACCTCCGGATCGACCGGGCATCCGAAGGGCGTTTTGAGCTCGCATCGCAACATTGTGTCGGCGCTTTTGTCCTGGGAACTCGATGCGCAAGCGAGCCTGTTGCAATCGGACTTGGTCGCGCCCGTGCCCGGATATCAGCAGGCCACCTTGCTGGCGGTGCCCTTGTTTCATGTCACCGGTTCCC
>JANLTP010000017.1:0-5715 GCA_031363055.1 Burkholderiales bacterium
ATATGGCGAACCATCCGCCACGCAGATCCGCTCGAGAGTTCAGTGAACGTATCATCACGATTCCACCCACCGAGGATCCCCCATGAACTTCAAATTCCACCACCTAAACCTCTGCAGCGACAGCCTGCCCCGCCTGACCCAGTTCTACCAAACCCTGTTCGATCTCGGCACCATCAAAGACGAGGAACACACGCGCGTCAACAGCGAGCGCTCCGGCAGCGGTTACAGCGGCAAGGTCGACTTCCTGTGCGACGGTGCCATCGAAGTCCACTGGGCCGAGCGCGACCTCGATACTGGCTTCAAGATGAACAAGATCGTCAACCCGATGGCACGCGGACATTTCTGCTTTCGCACCGACGACATCAAAGGCTTCATGCGCCGTTGTGACGAGCGCGGAATTCGTTACTCCGATTACGGCAAATGGGCAATCGCCGGTTGGTACCAGGTATTTCTGCAGGACCCCGACGGCAACGTCATCGAAGTCCACCAGCCCAATATGTAAATGCAAATCGCAGCCGTGCCGCCGAACGACCTTGCGCGAACGATCGCCGATGCCTACCGCTGGCATCGTCGATTGGGTAACACTCAGATCGTCACACGGCACTGCCACATCGTCGCCGATCCGTCGCGACCTGAAGTCTGGGATTCAAATCACGCCGATGAAGTAACTGCTCAAAGTGACCTCGAAATGGACGAGGTGTTCGATGCCATGAACCAACACCTCGCCCATACGAATTGGCGGGTCGTTCACACCGACTTATTCACCCCCGATTTGTGTCTGACCCGCCTGGCGCAGGAAGGCTACATCGAGCGTCCTGTGACGATCCAGTTGGCGCTACACGGCAAGATCAAGGATCGCGGCAGCGCGATCGATATGCATCCGGTCACGACCGACTCCGATTGGCAAAGCCTGCTAACGCTTGTGATTGCCGACCACGCCGAGGGACTGCGCACCGGCGGACTCGACATTTCGCCAGACATCAGCGCCGGCATGGTCGCGGCCTACAAAGCGAAAAGTCCCGCCTGCCAGTTCTACCTCGCGATGCAGGGCGCAGACCCGAGCGCTTACGGCGCGTGTGCCGCCGCGCCCAACGGAGCCGGCATGATCGAGGATCTGTTCACCCTGCAGTCCGCCAGGCGTCAGGGAATCGCGACGGCGATGATTGCGGCCTTCAGCGACCAACTGCGCGACGCAGGTTGCCACACGGTCTTTCTCGGCGCACTGGCCGGCGAGCGCGCCCAGCATTTGTATGCTCGATTGGGGTTTCTTCCCGTTACGGTCAGCCGGTCGTGGGTAAGGGAGGTAGGGGCCAGATACTGACGGACGCCCAGATAGAAGACACCCGCTGTCGAACCAATCGCGGCGACCGACGCAGTCTGCAACGACCGCGTCAGGCAGACCGATAAAACGTTAGGCTGGCATAGATACTTCAGTGACTTAGCTAACGTCACCGCGCGGCAAACAGTAAATCGCGCCGATCCCAAGTACGACGCTCAAAATAACATTGCCCCATCCGAAAACCGACGACACGCCGCTGGTAAGTCCGATCAGAAACAACGCGATCGTGATCACATGGCCGATTGCAGTCACCTGTAGGACACCTCGAAGGGCTTGCTTGTCAGTGGAATTTCGCAAAACAAAGCCTATCGCACCCCACATCAACAAATAGGCACCAATGAATCGCCCAAACAGGATCGACGCTGGAGTATCGAACTTAAATACGAGTCCGCCTGCCAGGACGGGTACCAGAAGATAGCCAAGGCCAAAAATGATTCCGATTGCACCAGCAACTGATAGATAGGTTCGCGTATTCATGTATGACTCCTCGATTAAAATGTAGGCGCTACGGATAGCTACTCAAGGCGCGTTTTCGGCAAGTTGAGCCACGATCACACCAGCGTAAATGCCAGTTTTTAAGTTGATCGACCCCGACATTGCTTTTTGCTTTTCTATGGGGTGTTGATGAGTCGCGTGAGCACCTGCCTTTCGTTTGTAGGCGATCTATCGTGATCGCGTGAAACAGTAAGTACAGATTGAGGGACTGCTTAGCGTCAAAGCGTGAGCAACAATAATACGCCTAAGCAATCCAGACGACACTCGCTAATTCATGACTTTTGAGTCACGCCCCTGGATTACCAGACCCGCGCTTTTGAAATCCGGCGATACGATTTGATAGTTTAATTTTGAAAGAATTCTGGCCTGCTTTTGATCGCCTGCGCTGAAGTCGCCAGTGGGAGCGAAACAGCGTGAATTGGCTAGAACATCAAGCACCACAAGGCATTTGAAAGAAGGACCCTACAACCCCTGTGCAGCCTCTGGATAAAGCGCCGGAAAAAGAAATTGCAACGCCTCGAGCGGCAACCCCAATCGTACCGGCCCGAGCTTGCTGTCGCTAACCATCAGACCATTACTCAAAAGATGCGACAGTAAAGTCCGTGCAGTGCGTTCGCCGAGCCCGGTCATTTGCGTAAATTCGGCGCGGCTCAGAGGCCCGGAAGCAAACACGTAATGAAGTGGCAGGATGGCCTCCTTGCGCATTCCGCTCGCGCCCGCTCGTTCGGTCTGCACCCGAAATAGAACCAGCGCTTCAATCCGACGTTTCATGTCATCGAGATCGAGTACTTTCTTGATGAAGCCAACCTGGTCTTCACAGATCGACAGGAAGAACTCTACCCACTCAAACAAGCCCGCCTCGGTCAGATTTCCTCGGCCATCAAGATCGCCACGCCGAGGCGCGTCAGCATTGGCAAGCCGGGCGTAGTAAGCGTCTCGTTGCCGGGCAAAACCCCGATTGACCGACCATAGCCCGTCGCTCAGAGGCCACAATGCACTGTGCAACTGTAACCGGGTAGCGCGGCCATTGCCGTCGAGAAATGGGTGTACCCAAGCCATGCGGTGATGGGCGCAGGCGGTTGCGATCAAATGCATGTCCGCAGTTTGCTCGGCACCATACACTTCGTCGAATCGTGCGAAAAATCTTGGTAGCGACTCGAAGCGTGGCGGGACATGTTGGCCAACCGCGACATTTTCGGTACGCACGCCGCCAGGCTCGATGACCCGCCCATCACTGATGCGTTCCTCGGTGAGAAGTCGTTCATAAAGCGCCTTGTGAGCCGCCAGCAAGAATGCCGTGGTAAGCGTTTTAGCACCGCCGTCCACACGTTGCTCGAGTTCGCGCTCGGCCTCAATGTGGGCGATTGCCAGACGCTGCAGCTTCGCAATATCGCTGTCGGGCGAAAATTCTTTCTTCAGCGCGCGCTCGATATTGAGTGGCGATGTGCTCTGTCCCTCGATACGGTTGCTGTAGTAGGAATTCATTGACCGTACGAGCTCGCGCAGACTGGTCTGGGTCGCAGCATGGATCTTGCCTTGAAGGCCAGTCGAATCGCGACAGATTGCAGCGGCCCGAACCCGCAGGATCTCGAGATTGAACTGGGGCAATAATGGCTCAAACTGATGAGGAGAGTCGTACATTACGACCTATTGTGCCGACTTTTTTGCCGACATTCAAGTTCTGTAAGTATCTGTTATTAAATTGATAATTAAGTCAATGAGCGCGTAAATTCCTAATAAAGTTGCCGACTTTACTGCCGAGTGGCGCGAAGCAGAGCTTGCAAAGGCTCTGCCTCCCGCACTACGCCCCCCTGAGCGCCTGAATCCCGACCCGCAAGCCTTCCTGCAACAAGCCCGTGTCATAGCTATATGAAATCATCCTGAAGCCGCGCTGTTGCCAGTCCTTCGCGGTCTCGAGGGTTGGTGCCATACATGCCGCCGTCTTGCCCAGCTTCTTGCAGGTGCTGGTCAGCCGATCGATCGTCGATTGAATCTCCGGCCGTTCGAACTGTCCCGGAATGCCCAGCGACAAGGACAGGTCGAATTGCCCGAGATGGCCACCGTCGATGTCCTTGACCGCCAGTATCTCGGCCATGTTTTCGGCACCCTTGCGGGTTTCGATCATCGCCAGAACGAAGGTGCGCTGGTCAGCAGCGCGCATTTTTTTGGCGACATCGCCACCTTCGTAGTCGTCATGCGCGCCGCCAAACATGGCACCGCGGACACCGCGTGGTGGATACCGCGTCCAGCGGACCAGTTGTTCGGCTTCCTCGCGTGACTCGACCATCTGGAACATGAAACCCATTGCACCGATGTCGAGCAACTGTGAAACCGCAGCGTACGATTTCTCGGGCGGCCGCACAATCGGGACCAGACCGATGCCACGGCAATAGGAGAACTGGCTCTTCATATCGGCCATCGTGAAGCCGCTGTGTTCCATGTCGTAGAGTGCAAACTCGGCGCCGGCGGCGACCAGCGCGGCCGGCAATCCGGGGCTGCTGAATTCGAAAACCATTGTGCCGTACACCGAGCCACCGGCAGCCAGTTTTTTCTTGAGTGGGTTGATTCGCATATGCCTATCCTCCAGAGTCAATGATCAGTGAGCGGCAAAGGCGGTCAGGCAGTCGTCGCCGAGCGGCTCGATCGCACTGAAGTCGCGGGCCGCCAGATAGTCCGGCCGTGCAAACGTCTTGCCTTGATTGTCAGTCGCGCAGACATTCAGGTAAAGAATCACGCGCTTCAAGGGTGTGATGTTGACGGTCGAGCCATGGACCACTTGCATATTCATGAACACAATCGAGCCAGCCGGGCCGGTGAGGTGTTCGAGTCCATATTTGTCGATGAGTTCGGACATCCGTTCCATGGTGATGTCGTAACGGTACTTTGAAGCACGGTCGCGGTCGTCGGCACCCGTCAAGGTACTGGCCTCGGAGACTACGCCTTCAACTTGCGAACCGGGGACCGCCATCAGCGGTGCGTTGTAATCGTTGACGTCGTTCAGGAAGATCGCAATCATGATGCCCTCGTCACGCGGGACTCCGTCGACCCGGTGGTAGGTACCAAAATCCTGATGCCAATTGACGATGGCGCCGCCGGTTTGTTTGGCGTTGACCCGTGACTGATGAACGTAGATTCGCTTGCCCAACAACTGCTCCGCAATGCCGACCAGTTTTGGATGCCGGGCCAGCGTCGCCAGACGTGGGTCGAGCAAATGCATGCCATAGATGACATGCGGCAGGCCGTTGCGCTCGCGCATGACTTGCGGCCCATCTATCTTGACCACGTCGTCGGTAGCCGCGTTGAGTACCGCAACTTCTGTCGGCGTCAACAGTCCTTTGATGGTCACATAACCCTTGGCCCGATATTCGGCGGCGGTTTGTTGATCGACCCATTGCTTCATGATCTTCTCCATTGTTTAAGACAACACAGGTGAGAGCTCCGCATGTCGATGGCAGGCCATCGAATGGCCCGGAGCCAGTTCAATCAAATCCGGTTCCAGCGTGCGACAGAGGTCTTGCGCCATCGGACAGCGCGAACTGAAGCGACAGCCCGCTGGCAGGTTTGCCGGATCAGGAATATCCCCAGGCAACGGTGCAGTCACCTGGATTCGCGCCGGATCCGGAATCGGAATCGCATCAAACAAGGCTCGCGTATACGGATGCAGCTTGACTCGGTGCAAGGCTTCAGTGGGCAAGATTTCGACGATCTTGCCCAAGTACAGAATGGCGACGCGCTCACAGACATGCTCAACAATCGCAAGGTTGTGTGAGATGAACAGATAGGCAATGTTCTGCGCTTGTCGCAGGTCCATCAACAAATTGATCACTTGCGCCTGCACCGACACGTCGAGCGCTGACACCGGTTCGTCGAGCACAATGAAC
>JANLTP010000121.1:0-9708 GCA_031363055.1 Burkholderiales bacterium
TCGCCGCCCTGGCGCGCATAAGACGGTGGCGGCAATTTCAGCGTCATCTCGAAGGGTGTCTTCACACCCGCCTCAGCGAGCAAGGCTTTTGCGCGGTTGATATCAAACGGATTCACCCCTGTCGTATCGACGAACCCGAAGGCACCGGGCACATAGTGCGAACCGATCGGCGTCCCGAATCCGTCAGCCGCCCCTTCGATGACCGCCTTGCGATCGATGGCCGCTGCAATCGCACGCCGCACCCGGATATCATTGAGTGGTTTCTTGCGTTGATTGAGCGCCAGAATTGTCTTGGCACGCGAACCGCCGGTCATGACCGTGAAGCGCCCATCAGACTTGAATTGATCGAGACTGCGACCGGCTGCCACCCGTGGAAAGGCGTCGACATCGCCAGACAACAACGAAGCAACTTGTGCGGCCGGATCGCTGATGAATCGGAAGCTCACCTTGTTCAGCGCAACTGCGGTGGCATTGCGATAGTCCGGCCATTTGTTCAAGGTCAACGACGAACCCTTGACCCACGCACCCAAGGTATACGGGCCGGTTCCAACCGGCTCGGTGGCGTTGGTCGCCGTACTTTTCGGATCGACCATGATCGCTGTGGCTTGACCCATGAGAAACAGAAAGTCGGGCTCACTCTCCTTCAGCTTGATGACCACGGTACTGGCATCCGGCGCGTTGACCGACTCCATGTTCGCAAAAGTTGCCTTGTCCTTGTTGGTACTCTTGGCATCAACCGCGCGCGCAAAGGTGGACTTCACCGTCTCGGCGCTGAACGGTTCGCCGTTTTGAAATTTGACGTCGCGACGTAACTTGAAGGTAAAGGTCTTCAAATCCGGTGATATCGTCCAGCTTTCGGCCAGCAAGGGCGCGACATTGCCGTCGGATTTGATCTTGGTGAGCGTCTCGAAAATGTTGTACAGCACCACCTCGGCAATCGCAGATGCAGCGCCAGTCGTCGGGTCCAGGCCCGGCGGCTCGAGCGCCATGGCCAATACCGCTGTATCCTTGCGCGGCTGGGCCTGCCCGGGGGCTGCAGCAAGCGAGACAATCGCGGCAACGACAGTCGCGGCAAAAATACCTGCGGCTCGACAACGCGCTCCAAATACACCCGTCGCTCCAGGACTCGATGATCGATTCAACATAATTTGATCCTCTCCATGACTCAGTGAAATTGCAACACCGCCAGTGTGCCATAGGCTCGCAAAGCATTCAGCGAACGCACGACAGAAGCGCGCAATCGCTGTGACTCGCCCAGTTCGGCAAAGATTGATGCCTCGGCAAAAAGTTCCCAAACCTGATCCGTGCTTGAACCGCTTTGCAACAACGCTTGCAACCGCGCGCCCTGCGGATCGTTGATCACGTAAGCACCGCCATCGTCGCTTTGAGCGCCCAGAAAATGGATCCAGGCGGCGACACACAACGATAGGTGATCGATGCTCTGATCGTTCGCCAGTCGCACTCGAAGACTGGGCAACCAGCGCAACGGAATCCTTTTCGAGCCGTCGATCGCAATCTGCGCCGTCTGATGGGCGACACTGGTGTTGCGAAATCGCTCGAGCAAACTACCGGTGTACGTCCGTGCTTGCAAGCGTTGTGAGTCGGGGAAGCCCGGAATGATTTCCTCGTCCCAAAGCCGTTCAACAAATTTCAACAATGCTGGCTCGGCAATCGCTGCATCGACCGTTTGCCAGCCTGCGGTCACACCCAAGTAGGCAATGCCCGGATGCAGCTTGCCGAGCACGGTCGGCGAGAGTCGGATCGGTCCCATCAACGATGGCTGCGCGCGATCAAGGCGCAGGCGTGAATGCTGCGACCGGACCAGGGTCGGCCCAGCGATCATTCGGCACCAGTGGATACCAGCCCGGGCGCCCGGGATCGCGATCGTACGGATAGCTACCCATCTCGAGATAGAGCTCGTGGTATTGCCGCACTTTGTCGGCATCAAGCTTGACGCCCAAGCCGGGGGTGCTCGGTACCGCGATCCGGCCTTTGACGTAGTTAAGTTTGCCGCCCTCGATGACATCATCAACGAGATGGTGATAATGGGCGTCGGCCGCGTAGCCCAGGTTCGGCACGACGGCACCCAAGTCCAGCATGCTCGCCCACTGCACCCCGAGCTCGCCCGACGAATGTACGGCCACCCCGATACCAAAGGTTTCACAAATACCAGCCGCCTTGATGCACGGTCGAATACCGCCCCAGACCGGATCCTCGTAGTAATCGTTATTCATGTTCTCGATCGCGCGCCCGAACTCGATCGCATCACCCAGCGACAGCGCGCAGTTCGGGTCATAGCGCATGCGTTCGCCGTCGAGGGCGCGACCCAAGGCCTGATAACACTCAAGCTCATAGCGCGGATGAAACACCCCGCTCTTCAGCTTGTGCGAACTGAACCCGTAACGTTGCTTGAGCGCTTGGGCATGCAGCACCAGTTGCTCGGGCGTACGGACCTCGCCTTCGCCGGTCTTTTCATTCCGATAGCGATAAAACAAATAGCTCGCGAACTCAACCGAATCACGCAAGCGGCCGCCCAGCAATTCGCTGACCGGCAGCCCCAATTTTTGACCCATGAAATCGAGGCAGGCAAACTCGAGCGCTGCATGCATCTGAGTACGGTTGTTATAAAGACTTGCGGTCGGATTACAGATTGCAAATCGCATCGCCTCGAGCCGAAATACATCGTGGCCCTTCAAGTAGCTGATCAGCCCCTCGACGGCGGCCGAAGCGGTCTCTCCGCCGCCGCCAAACTCACCCAACCCCAGATAACCATCGTCGGTTTCGACTTCGACGAGGGTGCGAACGAAGCGGCCCCAATGGGCGCCATTGCTATGGCGAATCGGCGCTTCGAGCGGCACCGTAACCGGCGTGGCGCGGATACGCGCAATTCTGGAAGTTTGAGTCATCGGTTTATTGGCTGGACTGATTTCGTTTACTCATCCGTTCATCGGGTTGACGGGTTTCGTGTACATTAGCATGCAACAGCGTTGCGAGTCGACAGCGTACATTTAATGGAGGAGCTGCCTTGAAACCGATCGACGCATTCCGTTTTGCAACTGCCCTGACGCTGAGCCTCGCCTCAATCACCAGCCCGGTCTGGGCTCAGGCCACCAAACTCAAATGGGCGCATGTCTACGAGACCTCCGAGCCCTACCATACCGAATCGGTCTGGGCCGCAGAAGAGATCAAAAAACGCACCAACGGCAAATACGAAATCACCGTCTTCCCGGCGTCATCGCTGGGCAAGGAGACCGACCTCAATCAGGGCATGACCCTCGGCACGATCGACATGATCATCTCGGGCCCGTCGTTCGCCGCGCGCAGCTACCCGCGTTTGGGCATCGCGTATTACCCATTCATCTTTCGCGACGGCGATCACCTGATTCAATACTCGAAGAGTCCGTTGTTCTCAGAGATGGTCGAGGAGTATCGCAAAAAGACCGGTATTCAAATGTTGGCCTACACCTACTACGGCGCCCGCATGACCACTTCGAATCGGCCGTTCAAGGACTGCGCCGGCATGAAGAACCTGAAGATCCGGGTGCCGGATGTGCCGATTTATATGGCAACCCCAAAGGCATGCGGCGCCAACCCGACCCCGATTGCCTTCGCCGAAGTTTATCTGGCGCTGCAAAGCGGCACCGTCGAGGCGCAGGAAAATCCGCTGACCACCATTGAAGCGAAAAAATTCTATGAAGTGCAAAAGCACATCATGATGACCAGCCATATTGTTGACGGCCTGGTCACCCAGGTGGCGCCACACGTCTGGACCAAGCTGACCGATGCGGAGAAGAAGACCTTCACCGAAGTCGCCCGTGAAGCCGCCGATCGAGCGAGCGCCAAGATCAAGTCTCGCGAGGGCCAACTCGCCGACGAGTTCAAGAGGAAGGGACTGACGATCAATGAAGTCGACAAGAAAAGTTTCCAGGAGGCAGTCCTGAAAAACTTCACGCTCGACTCGCAGGGCTTCACGCAGAAAGACTACGATTTCATCCAGGCGTTGAAGTAGCCTATGACAGTGTTTAACCGACGCGTTGAGCACCCTGTTTATCGCCTGCTTGCGCAATGACCGCTGAGTCAACGTCGTTACCCGAGGAGCAAGTCCTCGGCGATGATGGCCAGTTTCACGCCAAGGATGCACCGATCGATCTATCCCACTACGCCTGGGAAGACTGGTTCACAGTCGGTGTTTTCTGGTTACTTGCGCTCGATGTGTTCTACCAATTTTTCACGCGTTACGTGCTCGGTGATTCAGCGTCCTGGACCGAGGAAATTGCCCGTTACCTGCTGATCATCGTGACCTTTCTGGGTAGCTCGATGGCGGTACGGCGCAACACCCATATTCACGTTGAATTCATCTTCCGCTACTTGCCGCCGAACGTTGGCCGAATGCTGTCAACCTTCGTCGACATCGTGCGGATTGCCTTCCTGGCTTACGCGTTTTATCTGTCCTGCCTGCTGGTACCGAAGATGCACGTCCTGAAAATGACCGTCGTTGATTTTCCGATGAGTTTTGTCTACGGCTTCGTCGCCGCCGGTTTTGCTCTGATGACCGGTCGATCGATTCAAGTGGCGATCCGGCACTGGCGGCGCGGCTGGAGCTTGCTCGAGCGTCCCGGCGAAAGCGAAGCATGATTTCACGCAGTCAACCATGAAGACGTCTCAAGCATGAAGACCTCATACGCATGAACTCCCTGTTCTTTGGCGCGTTCCTGGCGAGCATGTCTTCGGGCATCCCGATTGCCATTGCCATGTGTATCGGTTCGCTGGCCTACATCTGGGTGTCGGGCGCCATACCGCCGGTCGCGATCATCCATCGCATGGTCGGCGGCATCGACAGCTTTCCGCTGCTGGCGGTGCCGTTCTTCATTTTCGCCGGCAACCTCATGAACTCGGCCGGCATCACCAATCGGATCTACAACTTCGCGCTGGCCCTGGTCGGCTGGCTCAAGGGCGGGCTTGGGCACGTCAACGTCGTTGGATCGGTGGTGTTTGCCGGCATGTCCGGTACGGCGGTGGCCGACGCCGGCGGCCTGGGCACGATCGAAATCAAGGCGATGAAGGACCACGGCTATCCGGTTGAGTTCGCGGTCGGTATTACGGCGGCCTCATCAACCTTGGGGCCGATTATTCCGCCATCGCTGCCAATGGTGATTTACGGCGTGCAAGCGAACACCTCGATCGGCAAACTGTTTGCCGCCGGCTTTCTGCCGGGCGCGCTGATGGCCATCTTCATGATGATCATGGTTGCCTACTACGCACACGTTCGAAACTACGGTCGCGACATTGCGTTCTCCTGGCCACGCATGAGCCGCGCGTTCATCGAGCTGATTGCAGTGGCCGTCATCGCCGTCGCCATCTTCAAACTCTGGAAGAATGAAGAGATCAACGGCTTCCTGCGATTTGGTGCGCCGCTCTTGGCAGCGCTGATTGCCGATCGACTGTTCAAGTTCGAAGCCTTCATGGCGCTGCTCACACCGGTGATCCTGATCGGCGGTATGGCCAGCGGCCTGTTCACACCGACCGAGGCGGCGGTCGCGGCGGTCGCCTGGGCGCTGTTCCTGGGCCTGATCTGGTACCGCACCTTGAACGCGCGAATGCTGGTCAAGATTTCGTTTGACACCGTCGAAACCACCGCGACTGTCATGTTCATCGTCGCCAGTGCCTCGATCTTCGCCTGGGTGCTGACCACCACCCAGGTCACCGAGGCAATCGCGCAATGGGTGCTCAGCATCAGCAGCAACCCACTGGTATTCCTGTTGCTGGCGAATCTGTTCCTGCTGTTCGTCGGTTGCTTCATGGAAACGATTGCAGCCATCACGATTCTCGTGCCGGTGTTCATGCCGATCATCAAACAACTCGGCATCGATCCGGTTCACTTTGGACTGATCATGGTGCTGAATCTGATGATCGGTCTGTTGACGCCACCGGTGGGTATGGTGTTATTCATCCTCGCGAAAGTATCGAAACTCAGTTTCGAGCGAACCGTGGTGGCTGTGGCACCCTGGATGATTCCGCTGCTGGTCACTTTGGCGTTGATTACTTACTTGCCGAATATGGTGCTTTGGTTGCCTCGGCTGTTGTATCCGTAGCGTTCGTTGGCGCGGATGGTGCCTGCTACCGCCAGAAGCGGACTGGTGCAAATACCTTCACGGATGGTGCTTACTTCCGCCAGGAGCGGACTGGTGCAAATACCTTCGCGAATGTCATCCGCATCGGCCTGGGCGGCCGATGCTCCTTCTTGATTTCGCTGCGGCATTCACACCAGTCCGCTTCTGGCTGACACTGTGCTGGGTTAAGGTTGTCGTATGCGATCGGCGGTGCTTGGCAGGAACCCACACGGTTTTCGGTTTTCGGTTTTCGCTGCTGCGAACGTGCGCGTTGGTGCCTGAGCAGGCTGGCGGGGTGCTTGGCGTAGCGGCATCAAGGAGGAGCGTCGGCCGCCAGGTCGGCGCGGGGGACAGCCGCGTAGCCAAGCGCACCGTCGGCCTGATCCCACGATAGCACCGTCGGCCTGCTCCCACGACGGCACCGTCGGCTTGATCCCACGACAGCCGAGTCAGCCTGATCCAGCGCAACAGATGAATCACAACACAACTATTGATCGAGCAGTTTGAGGTATGCTCCAAACTCCGATGCGCAATCGTCCAAATCTCCGTCACAGACTGATGAGGCTGTTGTTAGCCTCGATGTTATTCGCCGTACTCGCGCCCACGGCACTTAGGCTCGGCTCGCCCGCTGACACTGAAGGTTCGCTATGGGTGCAGCTCTGCACCGCCGCCGGATTGAAATGGGTCAAGGCTGCCGATCCGCTCGAAGCCAATGCAGGTTCTTCGCCAACTGACGACTCGAGCCACAGCGCCAAGCCGCATTGTCCCTGGTGTGTTTTTCAAGCCGACCTCGGCGGTACTTTGCTGCAAGCCAGCTTTGAGGCGCCAACCCCACGCGGCTCTGCGCACGTCAGCCGAGCCTTGCTACAGCCATTCGATGTCGCCCAACGTTGGGCCGCCACTCGTTCGCGCGCGCCGCCGCTGGCAGTCGGCTGAAGTAGCAGCGCAGCCGCTGGAGCAATCTGGCATTCGGTAGTCGCGGGGTTTTCTATACGGGTTTTCCGGTCCAGTCTTGCTGAACAGCTACCGGTTCGCTGTTTGGCTGTGACCTCGAACTACCAATCCCCAGATCGCGCCAGACTCCTTTATTCCCTGGATCGACGCCTTCGCGCGCTCGATCCGGATTCGACCGACGAATATTCCATGAAACTTCCGCTAAGTGCTTGCGTTCGAGCGCTCGCCAGTCGCCTGATCGCTATTCCCGTCATCGCTTGCGCCCTGCTTCCAAATACTGCCCTGGCACAGCCATCGATCCCATCATCCGACGATCAAAACGCTGTAAAGACACTCGGCACCATCACAGTCGAAGGCGGCCAGCCAAGTTCTTTGCCCGCGCATATTCCGGCCACCGTCGAAACGGTTCGACGCAAAGATATCGAGAACAATATCAATGCTACGGACAGCGAGGACGCGCTCAAGTATTTGCCGAGCCTGAACGTGCGACGACGCTACATTGGCGACTACGATCACGCAGTGCTGGCCAGTCGCGCATCCGGCACCGGCAACAGCGCTCGCTCACTGGTGTATGCCGATGGCATTCTGCTGTCCAACCTGCTCGGCAACGGCGCCAGTTTTACGCCACGTTGGGGCATGGTGACGCCGGAGGAAATCGAACGTGTCGACGTTCTCTATGGGCCCTTTTCTGCCGCCTATCCGGGTAACTCGGTCGGTGCGGTGGTCGACTACGTCACGCGTATGCCGAAAACGCTCGAGGCACATGCCAAGTTCAGCGGTTTCAGTCAACGCTTCGATTTGTATTCGACTGATCGCAGCTTCAATGGTGGACAGGCCAGCGCCTCGATCGGTAGCAAGAGCGGTGATTGGTCCTGGTGGTTCAACGTCAACCAGTTGCACAGCAACGGTCAGCCAATTGCCTTCGCCAACCGATTGCTGAGCAGCAGCGTAGCAGGCGGCGCAGGTACCGTCGTGAGCGGCGCGATTGCCGATCGCAACCCTCGCAATCAGGACTGGTTGCTGCTCGGCACAACGGGTCAGACGCAGACGATTCAGGACCATGCGAAGCTGAAGCTGGCTTATGACTTCTCACCAAGCGTACGCGCCAGCTACACGCTCGGATGGTGGCGCAATGACGCGTTGCGCAGTTCGGAATCCTATCTGCGCGATGCCGCCGGCGACCCGGTTTATGGCGGCGTGGTGAATATCAATAATCGGCAATACACCTTGAATGCGGCGGATTTTGCCCCGACTCGAAGTCAGTTCGAGCATTTCATGCACGGCCTTTCGATCAAGAGCAACACCCGAGGCACCTGGGATTGGGAAGTCGCCGCCAGTCTCTATGACTACGCACGCGATGCGGTGCGAACGCCAACCATCGTGGTTGCGAATCCCAATATCACCGGTGCCGGACGGCTCACCGATCAACGTGGAACTGGCTGGAATTCGGTTGCGGCAAAGGGCATCTGGCGACCGCAAGGAGCGCAGGGTGCACATCTGCTGACCTTCGGTTACCAGCGCAGCCAGCACAAATTGCGCACTCAGGTATCGGACACGCCAGACTGGATCTCGGGCGGTGCCACTGCGCAGTTTTCCGCGTTCAATGGCAAAACCGAACTGCACAGCGTCTATGTTCAGGACGCCTGGCGAATTGCGCCGGCCTGGCGACTGACCAGTGGCCTGCGCGTCGAGCACTGGCGCGCGTTCGATGGCGCCGTTGCCAACGGGACGCAGAGTCAGCCGTTTGTTGAACGTCGCGAACATCAGGTTTCGCCAAAGGCGGCGCTGGCGTTTCAGGCAGCACTCGAGTGGGTCTTGAAGGCATCGACCGGGCGCGCCTATCGCATGCCGACCATCGCCGAGCTGTATCAGGGTTCGATCGCGACAAATTTGATCGTCAACAATGATCCCAATCTGCGACCGGAAAAATCGTGGACCACCGAACTCAGTGCCGAGCGCGATCTCGGTAACGGCCTGGCGCGCGCCACTTTCTTCTTCGAGAACACCCGTGACGCACTTTATTCGCAGACCAATGTCAGCGTGGTGCCAAACGTTACCAACATCCAGAACATCGACGCGATTCGCACGCGCGGCTTCGAGCTCGCCTATCAAGGCAACGATGTTCTATGGCGCGGTTTCGATTTATCGAGCAGCCTGACCTTTGCCGATTCGATCATTACCCGCAACGACAAATTTCCGGACAGCGTCGGCAAGTGGCAGCCGCGCGTGCCACGATGGCGCGCCAACGGTGTCGCGTCCTGGCGGGCCGACAATCAGTGGTCCTACTCCCTGGGCGTGCGCTATAGCGGCCCACAATTCGGCACACTGGATAACGGCGATCCCAATGGGCGCGCTTACACCGGCTTTAGCCAATATTTCGTGGCCGATCTGCGCATTCGCTACCGGATCGATCGGCAATGGGCTATTTCGGTCGGTATCGATAACCTGAATAACGCCAACTACTGGGCGTTTCATCCTTATCCTCAGCGTACCTTATTTTCGGAGTTGCGGTTTGAGCTTTAGATTCCAGTGGTGGTGTGCGCTGGCCAGAAGCGGGTTGGTGCGAATGCCTTCGCCGACGGCGCCTGCTTCGGCCAGGAGCGCGCTGGTGCGAATGCCTTCGCGAATGTCACCCGCATCGGCC
>JANLTP010000136.1:0-3565 GCA_031363055.1 Burkholderiales bacterium
CGGCCGAACTCGGTTTACATCCAGTAATGCCTGAATGACAGATCGCTCCTGCGCCGCATCTATCCGCATAAATCGCATCGGCTGTTCCAGCAATCTGCGTGCGTAGGCCTCTCGTACGCGCCCAAAAAACGCCAGATCCTCAGCCTCGAAGCGATCTGCCAGGCGGGCATTGGCCCGCCGCCGAGCCGCTTCTTCCGAAGACAGATCGAACAAAATGGTCAGATCAGGTTGCACGTTCGGGTGTATTGCGCCCTCGAGGTTCTGAATGAACGACCAATCAATACCGCGCCCGCCGCCCTGATACGCAAAACTCGAATCAGTGAACCGGTCGCAGATCACCCATTGGCCTTGGTTCAGGGCAGGTAAGATGGTCTGTTTCACATGCTCCCGGCGCGCGGCAAACGCCAGCAGGACTTCAGTCATCGGATCCATGTCCGAATTCAGCAATAACTCGCGCAAGCGCTCGGCCAAGGGCGTGCCGCCGGGCTCCCGGGTCACCACCAGAGTCAAGCCGCGCGACCGCAGTTTTTCGGCGAAGCGCTCGATATGCGTCGATTTGCCGGCGCCGTCAATGCCTTCAAACGTGATGAATTTACCGCGCACGTCTAGGAGCCTGTCGGGGTTAAGAATGGGTGCGCAGCGAAGAGTACCGGGATTGGCTGCAAGGCGCGATTCGAGTTCGATATCGCGTGATATCGACCTCGAATCGTAACGCGGCAGACGGCCCGGCACTCTTCGCCCGGAGGGTTTGACCAGAAGCGGCCCTCTCGTGCGCACCCAGACGGGGGTAATAGCCCGGCTATTACCCCCTCGGAGGTCACCCGCGATCATCCGTTTCTGGTCAAACTGCGCACCCATTTTTAACCCCGGCAGGCTCCGAGCCCTTATTTCTTGCCCAGTTGGAACTTGGCGACCGCCCGATTGTGACTGGCCAGGTCGTTCGAAAATTCACTGCTGCCATCGCCGCGAGCGACAAAATACAGCGCTGGCGTGCTGGCCGGACGGGTCACCGCCAACAATGACGCCTTGCCGGGCAGCGCGATCGGAGTTGGTGGCAAGCCACCACGCGTGTACGTGTTGTACGGCGTATCACGCGTCAGATCCTTGCGCCTCAAATTGCCGTCAAAGGTACTGCCAAGACCATAAATCGTAGTTGGATCGCTTTGCAGCATCATGCCCTTGCGCAGGCGATTGATGAAGACGCCGGCTACCTTGTCGCGATCGGCTTCCCGACCCGTTTCCTTTTCGACCACCGAGGCCAGGATCAGCGCCTGATAGGGTGTTGTCAGTGGCAAATCAGCGGCCCGCGCGGCCCAGGCGTCCTCCAGCGTCTTCTTCAGTTGGCGATACGCCTGGCGATACACTTCAAAGTCAGAGGCACCCGGCGAAAACGAATAGGTGCTCGGAAAGAATAGTCCCTCAGGCAAGGTTTCGGTCGCACCGATTTTGACCAATATCTGAGTATCAGTCAGATTGCGCGAGTCTTGCAAGAGATCCGGATTCTGCGCGACCGCTGCCCGCATCTGCCGGAAGGTCCAACCCTCGATGAAACGAACCTCCTTCTGCAGAACCTCACCCTTGGCCAGCTTATCGAGCAAGGCGCGCAGGGTCAGCGGACTCTCCAATTGGTAGATGCCCATTTTCAGACGGTCCGAGTCGCCCCGCCAGCGGCTCGCCAGCGACACCAGAAAGGGTGCAACCATGACGCCCTTGCGGTTTAATTCGCCGGCAATGCTGCGCGGATTGGCACCTTTGCCGACCTCGATGCGGACCGGCGTCTCCTTGAATTCGAGCGGCGTTTTTTCATATTGCTGCCATAACCAGGCGGCGCCCGCACCGGCCACCAGCGCGGCGACCAACAACAAAACCATGAGGCCTGTCAACGCACGCTTCATAAGCAAAGCCCTGCTGAGGTTTTTATAATAAGATCAGTGCATTATTCTCCCACTTAAGCGCAACAATGGTTCCTGGCCCTCATCAAGACTCCGTTACTGCCTCCCCTGAAGCGGCCAGTGTCCTGTCCACTTTCGTCGCGGCTGTAGATGCTTAAGGCCCGACCTGCATTGCACCCGACACCACACCCGACGCCCCGCCGCCCGTCAGAAAGCCTGGTCGCGACGCTCTCTCGATCTGCGTACTCGAAGAGTACGGCCTGCTCTCCGTGCTCGGACCGGACGCGCGTCCGTTCCTGAATGCCCAGACCACCAACGACGTCCTGAAACTGGCCGATGACGGCGTACAACTCGATGGCTACTGCACGCCCAAGGGCCGATTGCTGGCCTCGTTCATTGAATGGCCGTCACCCGACGGTATCTACCTTGCGATCGCCAGGGAACTCGCTCCACCTATCGCCAAGCGACTGTCAACGTATGTCTTTCGCTCCAAACTGAAGGTTCGCGACGAATCGAGCATCTGGATGGCCCTTGGCCTGCAAGGCAGCGCGGTCGCCGGCGCACTGTCCCGTCTGGGAATGTCCATGCCGGCACCCTGGCAGCACGTGCGTCACGAAAACCGGACCGCGTTATCGCTGCCCAATATCGCCAGCGATGATGCGCCCCCGGAGCCGCGCGTCATGTTGTGGATTGCGCGCACCGAGTTCGAGCAGGTGTATCGTCTACTGGAGGGAACCTGGGTCAGTACGCAATCCTGGCGCGCCGCCGAGATCGAGGCCGGCATGCCACGAATCGTTGCGGCAAGCTCCGAGTTGTTTGTACCGCAAATGCTCAACTTTGATCTCATCAACGCAGTCAATTTCAAGAAAGGCTGCTATCCCGGTCAGGAGATCGTCGCTCGCAGCCAGTACCTGGGCAAACTCAAACGGCGAATGCTCAAAGGATCGACCGGTTTGTTACCACTGCCGGGTGACGACGTGCACGCGCCGGGCGCATCTGCCGGTAGCCTCGTGCCGGTGGGCAAGGTCGTCATGGCAGCGGCCAGACCAGGTAGAGCGCAGCCCTTTGTCTTGCTGATGGAATTGCAACTCGCGCACGCCGACAGTAGTGAGCTGACCGTCGGCGGTGCAGCCATCACCCTCGAAGCGCTGCCCTATGCCTTCCCGGTGGAGGATCCATCAGCCAGGCCGGCGCAGCGGATGGTGTAAACGTCTGTGTAAACGTCTGTATGAACATCTACATCTATTTTCGTACCGCCCCTGGCGACCGTCAAACAGTTGCGACCCGGATTCATCAGCTCATGGCCGAACTGCTACACGAGCGTGGCATTTGCGGTGAACTGATGTTGCGATCAGAGTCGGACAAAAGTTATCTGACCTGGATGGAGGTCTATGCCGGTCTCGCGGCCGACGAAGTCGACCCGTTCCTCGAACACTTGTCCGAGCGCGTCAATCGAGCCGGACTGAATCGCTTGATTGTGGGGGAACGACAGGTCGAGCGCTTCGAGCACCAGCCGGGAAATGATGCACGAGCCAATCCCGAAAATCATTGACCACCTGCTGTCGCAATGGTTCAGCCTCATTGAATAGTTCGTGATACGCAGATTCATACCAGCGGGTGGTCAGCCCACGCTTTCCGGCACGCTCTGATAGTTGAACACTACCCGCAGGATC
>JANLTP010000176.1:0-15320 GCA_031363055.1 Burkholderiales bacterium
AGAGCGCTTGCGGAAAGCGTTGCGCGAGCACCCTTACGCCCTGGCCTCGACCGGAACCGAGGTCAATCAATCGCGCGGGCTGCAATTTGATGAGATCCAGCCGATCGAACATGCGCTGTTCAACTTCGCGCAGCAGGAAATCCGCTTGATTGATGCGCGTTGCTCGACGCCCGAATTGCTGGCGTATCGAGCGCGAATCGAGCCTTGGCGTCACCGGGAGATTCATGAACAGAACTATACCGGGCGCAAAGCCCCGGCGTACCAAAGACCAGCGATTGTGCGTACCCATTCTTAAGCCCGACACCCTCTCAAGCAAATGTGGCTCTGCCACGTTGCTTGAACCCCCGCGGGGGGTGGGTTGGGCGCAGCCCGGCCCTGGGGGCGCTGCTGAACCCTGGGTTCAATGAGCCGCTAGGCCTGAAGACCGAGCGCAACCTGACCAACGGTCGATTTCGCAACCCGATACGGTCGACTATGCTGCCGCCATGATCCGATCCCTACTCCGACTCGCCGGCCAGCCTGTGCAACGCAGCCTCGATCTGGTGTTGCCACGCGTCTGCATTGCGTGCGGGTTGAGCCTGCAACGCAGCACCGCCCCCTTGTGCAGCGTCTGCATGTCGGGGCTGCCCGGCGTTCGCGATCGCCGCTGTCCGCGCTGCGCCGCCTCGATAGCAACGCAATCGCTGCACTCATTCGATTCGGTATGCGCCGGCTGCGAGCGCCAGCCGCCGGCGTTCGACGCCAGTTTTGCGCTGAGCAGTTATACCTCTCCGATCGACCAGATGATTCACGCGCTCAAGTTTGCGCGCCGCTGGTCACTCGGTCAGGCGCTGGGCACATGCCTGGGCGAACAGATCGGCGCCAGACTGCTGACGTCCGCCGGGCTGTTATTCGAGCAAGCGCGTGCTCCCAAATCAACACTATTCCTGTGTCCGATTCCGCTCAGTGCGCAACGCTTTATCGAGCGCGGCTTTAATCAGTCGCAACTTATTTTGACGGGCTTGCGCAGTTCACTCGAACAATCTTCGCTCGCTGGCGCGATCAACATTGTCCCAGCCAATTTACTGCTCAGGCAGCGCCATACCGAGGCGCAAACCTTGGTGGCACCCGAGCGGCGACAGCAGAATCTGCATCAGGCGTTTGCTGTTCGACGACCTTGCCCGGGGGCAGTGGTGGTACTCGTCGATGATGTCATGACCAGTGGTGCGACATTGTCGAACGCCGCACGCACGCTCAAGTCAGCAGGCGCTGCGGTGATTATCAATGCGGTGGTGGCACGAGCCGATTAACATCGATCAACTAACGCGTCGCGATAAACGCAAACGAACCGGTAGTGCGGCGCACCAGTTGGTTCTTGTCGGTCTCTGACTTCACGAGGTTGCGGACCCACCAGACCAGCTTTTGCGCCGCGATCACCGGCAAGAACAACAGTTTGGCAATAACGGCCGGTACCCTGGGCAACAGGGCCATGTTGGCGAGTGCACTCAACGCGGTCCAATTCGGTTCGGGCGCCAGGTGCGACACCCGAAATCCTGAATGCTGCAACAGACTCAGCGTGCCGAAATGGGTGCAGTGATAATAACTATCGCCGTGAAACGGTTCCAGAAATGCGACCGTGCCCATCAGCAGGCCGCCGGGCTTCAAAACGCGGTGCACTTCACCCAGCGCAATATGGGGATATCGGATGTGCTCGAGCACCGCCATCGACAACACGAAGTCAAAGCTGGCATCAGCAAAAGGCAATGCATGCGCATCGCCGAGAATCGGCGGACTTTGACCCGGATCGGCATCAAGACAAACCGTTTGATAACCCGCTTGCTCGCACAGAGACTTGTGCAGGCCATCTCCACAGCCCAGATCGAGCGCTCGGGCACCGCTGGTCGTCGCCCGCGGAAAGTAGCTGAACAACTCCGAGCTGAAATGGTGAGGCGTCGGCACCCCCAGCGTCATCGGGTCAGGCGCCTGGTTGCGGGTCAGGGGATTAAAGCCCAAGCCTTCAGCGATCGCCAACGGTTCGCCGACAACAAATCGCAACGAAACATCTTTTGGCTTGCGCAACATGAGGTCCAACCCGCGCCAGGCAGTCGCAGGATATTGGGCGCCGCACTTTTGGCAAAGCGCACTTGTATCATTCTCCTGACTCTTGAGTGATCCTGAACATTGCGGACAACGGAGGATCGCCCAAGCATCACTGGCCACCAGGGACTTCATACGGCGCACTCCGTTGTATCGTTGCGCCACTGTACACTTTTTTTACTTGAAAATGCGCCAAAATTGTGTTTAACGTCGTTCTGGTTCATCCCGAGATTCCGCCGAACACCGGCAACATCATTCGCCTGTGTGCGAACACCGGCACACGCCTGCATCTGATCGAGCCGCTGGGGTTTGCGCTGGACGACGCCAGGCTACGACGCGCCGGCCTCGACTATCATGAATTCGCGCGCGTAATCGTGCATCGCGACTGGTCCAGCTTCATTGAAAATGAGCGGCCGAGCCGCTGCCTTGCACTGAGCTCGAAAGCACGCGACAGCATTTCAGCAGTGCCGTTTTTGCCGCGAGACTTCTTCGTCTTTGGCAACGAAACAGGCGGCTTACCACAAACGGTCAGAAACGAATTCGCCGACGAGCATTGTCTTCGAATTCCCATGCAGCCGAATAACCGCAGCTTGAATCTGTCGAACGCGGTTGCGATCGTGGTCTACGAGGCCTGGCGTCAGAATGGTTACGCAGGCGCGGACATCGCGGCCTCGAGTTGATCGAGCGCTTGGGCGGGCGTCGTGGCCACCAGCAAACGATCCAGTTCGAGGCGATCGACGAGACCCTTCACGCTAAAACCCTGCAAGGCGTGTAATAGGTCAGCGTAGTAGCCGTCGAGATTCAACAAGACGCTGGGCTTGTGGTGATAGCCCACTTGCCGCAAGGTCAGCACTTCAAAAAATTCATCGAGCGTCCCGAGACCGCCGGGCAACGATAGGAAGCCGTCCGATACCGCGAGCATCCGCTCCTTGCGCACAGCCATGTCGGCCACCACATCCATCTGTTGAATACGCTTGTGCGCCAATTCGCGCTCCAGCAGCTTGTGCGGAATAACACCCAGGACCTGACCGCCGGCAGCCAGCGCGCCATTGGCGAGGGCACCCATCAAGCCGACGTTGCCGCCGCCGTACGCGAGCCGGTGACCGCGCCCGGCGATCAATTGCCCGACTTCGGTCGCAGCCTGCAGAAACCTCGGATCATTGCCTGGTTTGGCACCGCAAAAAACGCAAATCGTTTTTACTGCCTCGCCGTTTTTCATCTTGCGCTCGTGCCTTGGCTCTCGTGTTTCGGCTCGCGCGCCAATAACTGCCTGGCAGCGTCGGCAGCACCCAGCTCACCGTGCAAAACAGCAGCCACGGCCGCACAAATCGGTAGTTCGACCTGATAGTGCTCGCCCAGACGCATGGCCGCCGGAACGGTGCCAACACCCTCGGCGACGTGACCCAATGAGGCCAGAATGTTCGGCAGCGTTTGACCGCGGGCCAACTCCAAACCGACCCTGCGATTGCGCGACAGCGCGCCGGTGGTTGTCAAAACCAGATCGCCCAGCCCGGTCAGCCCCATGAATGTCTGGGCGCGCCCACCCATCGCAATACCGAGCCGCGAAGTCTCGGCGAGGCCACGGGTAATCAACGCTGCGCGGGCATTCAATCCGAACTCGAGGCCGTCGCTGATGCCGGTGGCTATCGCCACTACATTTTTGAGCGCAGCGCCCAATTCGACGCCGATGATGTCGTCGTTTCGATAAATCCGCATCGCCCCACAATGAAAAGCGTCGACCGTCAGCGCCGACAGTGAGTCATCGGCCGTCGCCACCGTCAGCGCAACCGGCAAGCCTTGCGCGACTTCGAGCGCGAAGCTCGGACCCAGCAGCGGCGCGAACCTTGACTGCGGTAACAACGCACCGATCTTTTCATGCGGCAGTAGCACGCCGCACGGCGCTGCACTGTCGATCAACAAGCCCTTGCTCAACCACAGCACCGGTATCTGCGGTTCGGATTGAAACAGGGCTGCGAGCGCTGGCAGACCCGACATCGGACTGGCCAGCACGGCCAGTGGCCGGGCCGAGCGCTTGAGCCAGCTCAGCGCTCGCGAGTGATCATCGCTGACTTCGATAGAGGGACGCAGTTCGATTTCGGGCAGATACTGGCGATTGCGACGTTCGCGCCGGATCAGATCGGCGTGCGGCGCCGAGCGCGCGACCAACAGTACCGAGTGTTTCAATGCGGCCTGCTGTGCCATCGCGGTGCCCCAGGCGCCAGCGCCGAACACGGCAATGCGAAGGGGCATTGGGTTCAAATCCGACAGACTCTCAAGCAAATGTGGCTCTGCCACTTTGCTTGAACCCCCGCAGGGGGCGGGCTGGTCGCAGCACGGCCCTGGGGGCGCTCCTAAAGTCCCCAAACTTCGGTCGCTTTCACAAAACCGAGCGAGCCATCACGATGTTTGACTTTCGCCCAACCGGATGCGGGCACCGGTTCCGAAAGGTCCAGCAGCACACCACGCTCAGCCTGAAAGACAATCGTTGCGCTGTCCTGAGGCGAGCTGCGAACCATGGCGGTGGACATTGCAACCACCGTGCGTTGATTCGCGAGTTCGGCGCGCTCGATCCAGAGTACATCACCGGCCGAATCGCGAACCTTGACCCAGTTATTGACCACCGACAGCACCTCGAGCGGCATGCCGCGCGGCGCAACAAATAGCTTCTTGCCCTTGGCCGAGGGGCTGTCAAACAAAACCGCCGCCGCCACGCCCACCGATCGGAAATCAGCGGCCTGAACCGCCGAGGTGGCCAACAGACTGACAATACCAAAGGTGGCCCAAACAAGTGCGGAAACTCGCAACGCAAAGGCTCTTGGCACTGATGGATTCACGCCAGGAGTACGCGTCGAGGGTAAACGCATGGTGCTGGAACTCACTGCTGTTTGCCGTTAGGTATGTATAGGCTAGAAGTATTTTCCTTCGGTGGCGCCTGTTCAGTGGCCAGTCGTTGCTGGTACAAGGCCTCGAAATTGATCTCCGCCAGATGCATGGGCGGAAAACCCGAGCGTTGAATGACGTCAGCGATATTTGCCCGCAGGTAGGGATAGATGATATTCGGGCAGACGACGTTCAGCAGAAACGGCATCTGCTCGTCCGGGACATTGCGAATCTCGAAAATACCGGCCTGTTTTGCCTCTACCAGAAAGGCAATCTTGTCGGCAATCTTGGTCGTCACGGTGACGGTCACCGAGGCTTCATGAATACCCTCGACCACCGACTCGTTGGCAACATCAAGCTGGATCTCGACCGCCGGCTGCAGGGTCTCCAGAAAAATCGTCGGCGCATGAGGAATTTCCAGCGACAGATCTTTCAGATACATGCGCTGAATGGCAAAAGTAGGGGCTTGCGCCTGTTCGGACATCAAAAATCCTTGAAGTTAAGTTGGTTGCACAAGCAGCGGCGTCAGGCCGCCTGCGCGATCGAGCGCCGACAGGTCGTCAAAACCGCCAATGTGAGTGTCGCCAATATAGATCTGCGGCACGGTATGCCGCCCGGTTCGGCTCATCATTTCGTCGCGCCGATCGGGCTCGAGATCAACCCGGATCTTTTCGATCTCGGTGACGCCGCGGGCGTTCAATAACTGCTCGGCGCGAATGCAATAAGGGCAGACAGCGGTGCTGTACATCAATACCTTGTTCTGGGACATTCATCGACTCCTGGGCACGCGCCCCGTTCCTTTATTTGACGACCGGCAGACCGGCCTGACGCCAAGCCCCGAGCCCGCCGTCCAGACAAAAAACCTGATCACGCCCGGCTTTGCGCAGGGTACCAGCGGCCTTGCCGGATCGCTGCCCCGACGCACACACGACCAGGACCGGCTTGCCGGACGGCAGCTCTGCCATTCGCTTGTCGAGATCGTTGGCGGGAATATTCTTCGAATTGGGCAAATGTCCGCCCGAGTATTCACTGTTCTCACGGACATCGAGCACGATGGCGCCATCGTTCATGAGCCGAGTCGCAGCCAGGGTGTCCAGGCTGGCGCCGGCGCGTTGTTTGGCGATCAGCGGCATCAACAACATTGAGCCCGATATGACGGCCAACAGAATCAAACCCCAGTTTTCGATCAAGAACTTCACAGATTTCGCTCCTTTGCGATTATAAAATAGATCGTCGATCTTCACGGAACTCTCGCGCCATGCCCCACAAGCTCGTCTTGCTTCGCCACGGCGAAAGCCAATGGAATCTCGAAAACCGCTTCACCGGCTGGACCGATGTCGATCTTACGGAGAACGGCCTCGCTGAGGCCCGCCGCGCCGGTCAACTGCTCAAAGCCGAGGGGTTCGACTTCGATATCGCCTTCACCTCGGTGCTCAAGCGCGCAATACGGACCTTGACGACGGTGCAAGACGAAATGGACCGGCTCTGGATACCCGTAGTGCACGACTGGCGATTGAACGAGCGCCATTATGGAGCCTTACAGGGCTTGAATAAGTCCGAGACGGCCGCCAAATATGGAGAACAGCAGGTTATGGTCTGGCGGCGCGCGTTCGATGTCGCGCCGGAACCACTACCGGCGGGCGATGCGCGTGAATCCAATCACGACCCACGCTATGCGCAGATTCCGGTGGCGAGTTTGCCTCGTACGGAATGCCTGAAGGACACCGTGCTGCGGGTGTCGCCTTACTGGAATGAGGCGATTGCGCCGGCGATTCGAGGCGGCAAACGGGTGATTGTGGTGGCGCACGGCAATTCATTGCGCGCCCTCATCAAACACCTTGATGGCATCAGCGCGGAGAAAATTGTGGAAATGAATATACCGACGGCGCAACCGCTGATTTACGAATTGGACGACGATCTGAAGGTCATCCGAAGCTATTACCTCGGAAACGCTGCCGAGATTCAGGCGGCCATGGCGGCAGTGGCGGCGCAAGGAAAAGCGAAAAAATAGTCAGAAGTGCCTGCCAAACTCTGACTCGCCAACAACACCCAAACAGATCAGCGGTTGAATTATCGGTCTGAAAGCCCCTTGGTACCGGGCCGGGGCAAGCGCAGAGGGAGATGTGGGTTTATAGTGACGGGTGATGCGATTTCGGCTTAATTTCACAGTTTCTTAAACGGCTAGACCATGAATATTCGTTTCAAGCAGGCCAGTCTGATTTCCTTCGGCGCGATTGCCGGTGTTTTGGTCAGCCTCGGGGTGACTGCGGTGGCGCAGCGCGATGCACGCGTTCCCCTGCCGCTGGAGGAACTTCGCCAGTTCTCGGATGTCTTCGGCGCCATCAAGGCCAATTACGTTGAGAATGTCGAAGACAAAAAACTGATCACTGAAGCCATCAGCGGAATGTTGGCCGGCCTCGACCCGCACTCAGCGTATCTGGACGCTGACGCGTTTCGCGAACTGCAAGTAGGCACCCAAGGCGAATTTGGCGGTCTCGGAATCGAAGTCGGAACCGAAGACGGTTTCGTGAAAGTGGTGTCGCCGATCGAAGACACGCCGGCGGCTCGTGCCGGGGTCAAGGCCGGTGATCTGATCATCAAGATCGACGAGAAAGCCACCAAGGGCTTGACTCTGAACGACGCCGTCAAGTTGATGCGCGGCAAGCCCAAAACCCAGATCACACTGACCATTTCGCGCAAGGGTGAAACCAAACCGATCGTTTTGACCATGATGCGCGACGTCATCAAAGTGCAGTCGGTCAAGTCGAAAATGATTGAACCGGGTATGGGTTATGTCCGCGTCACGCAGTTCCAGGAACATACCGTCGATAACATGGTCAAGCACATCGAGGGCTTGTACAAGGGGGGTGCCCTGAAGGGCCTGGTGCTCGACCTGCGTAACGATCCGGGCGGCTTGCTGCATGGGGCGGTCGGTGTGTCGGCGGCTTTCTTACCGTCACGTGTAACAGTCACGTCCACCGATGGACGTACCGAAGATGCGAAGCGCAAATATGTCGCCTCGCCCGAAGATTATTTGCGCGGTACCCGTGATGATTATTTGGCGCGTTTGCCTGCGGGCATCAAGAACGTACCCATGGTCGTGCTGGTGAACGGCGGCTCGGCATCGGCCTCGGAAATCGTTGCCGGCGCCTTGCAGGATCACAAACGCGCTGCCGTCATTGGCACCCAGACCTTCGGCAAGGGCTCGGTCCAGTCGATCTTGCCACTGACGAATAACAGCGCGATCAAATTGACGACAGCGCGCTACTACACCCCGTTGGGTCGCTCGATTCAAGCCAAGGGCATTACACCGGACTTCATTGTCGAGGAAACACCGGAAGGCGATCTGACGTCATTTCGGGTTCGCGAAGCCGATCTGAACCGTCACCTCAGCAATCCGAAAGATGCCGAGGAAAAGCCCAAGGTTCCGAAGCCGACCGCCAATAATGATGTCGCCGCCAACGACAAAAACAAGGACCGCAAGCCGATTGAATACGGTAGTGCCGAGGACTATCAACTGTCGCAAGCGATGAACCATTTGAAGGGTCAACCGGTGGTGGTCGCCAAGCCCAAGGAAGAAACTGCCAAGGCGCCCGAGGACACCAAGACTCGCTAACGCAGTCAGGCGTCACAGCCCCGGCACGCCGTGGCCGACCATGAACGATGACCAGCTTCTTCGTTACAGTCGGCACATCCTGCTCGATGAGATCGGCATCGAAGGGCAGGAAAAGCTGCTGGCGGCCCATGTATTGATCATCGGCGCCGGCGGCTTGGGTTCACCGGCGGCACTCTACCTCGCCGCAGCCGGCGTCGGCGAGTTAAGTCTGGCTGACGGCGACAGTGTCGACCTGACCAATCTGCAAAGACAGATTCTTCACCGCAGCCGCGACATCGGCTTATCTAAAGCGTTGTCGGGCTCACTCGCGATGACCGAGCTCAACCCGCAGATCCAGGTCCATGCCATTGACGAGCGCCTCGAGGGTGAAAATCTCGAAGCATTGGTAGCGCGAGCCACGGTGGTACTCGATTGCTGCGATAACTTCGCCACGCGCCATGCGGTGAACCAGGCCTGCGTCAAGTACCGGGTACCACTAGTGTCGGGTGCTGCGATTCGATGCGACGCACAGCTCAGCGTATTTGACGCACGCACTGCGAATTCACCTTGTTACCACTGCCTGTTCCCGGTCAGTGAATCGTTCGAAGAAACTCAGTGTGCCACGCTCGGTGTGTTGTCGCCGCTGACCGGCATCATTGGCAGCATGCAGGCCAGCGAGGCGATAAAATTGATCTGTGGATTTGGCGAGCCCATGACGGGTCGCCTGCTGATGGTCGATGCGCGCGACCTCAGTTTTCAGACCGTACGATTTGCGCGCGATCCCGGCTGCGCCGTTTGCGGTGGTCTCTGACTTCGGTCGTACCCACGGTCGTAAGCATCGCCTAGTTGCAGCACCAGCGCATCGCTATGGGGTGCGCCGATCAGTTGCATGCCCATCGGCAAGCCCTGCTTGCTAAAGCCAGTCGGCACATTGAGCACCGGTAATCCGGCCAGGGTCCAGGGCACCACGATCTCCATCCAGCGGTGATAGGAATCCATGGGTCGGCCAGCGACGGTTTTTGGCCAATGCACGTGTGCATCAAATGGAAAAACCTGCGCCGTCGGCGTCACCAAGAAGTCACATTGCTCGAACAATTGGAGAACCTGCGCGTACCACTGGCTACGAACCACCGAGGCTTGATAAATATCGAGTGCGGTCGACTGCAAGCCGCTTTCGACCTCCCAAATGGCCTCGGGTTTCATGAGCGCCCGTTTCGCCGGATCGCGATAAAAATCGATCAATTTACCCGTCACGATGCAGTGCCGCAGCGTCAAAAAACTCTGCCAGATTTGCTCAGGTGGAAAACCGATCGAGACGGGCACAATGTCGCAACCCAAGTCGGCGAGGCGCGCGACGCCCTGCTCACACAGTTCAAGGATTCCGGGCTCAACGGCCAAGTAGTGGTCCCAGTCGGCGAGCCAGCCGATTTTCTTGCCGCGCCAAACATCGCGCCGAGCCAGCGTCTCGAACTTGCGTCCAGTTCCCGGCAAGGACAGGGGAACACGGACATCGTAGCCGGCCATGGTCGCCAACAGGCGCGTCAGGTCGCGAACATTGCAAGCCATCGGCCCCTCGATGGTGAGTTGCTGGTAGAACTGATCCGGGCTCGGCCATTGCGGCACCAATCCGCGCGACGGTCGAAAGCCAAAGATGTTGTTAAACGCGGCGGGGTTGCGCAAAGAACCACCCATGTCGCTGCCATCAGCCACCGGCAACATGGCCATGGCGACCGCTACCGCCGCCCCGCCGCTGGAACCACCCGCACACATGCGCGGATCGTAGGCATTGCGGGTAACGCCATAGACGTCGTTGTAGGTTTGCGACCCCAGCCCGAACTCAGGCGTGTTGGTCTTGCCGATGATGATCGCGCCAGCGCGCTTGATGCGCTCGACGAGCAGCGAGTCGAAATCAGGTACTTGAGTCGACATGTTGCGCGACCCGGAGGTTGTGACGATGCCTTTGGTCGCCGACAGATCCTTGATGGCCTGCGGCATGCCATGCAACCAACCCAAGTAATGACCCTGCGCGAGCTGACGATCGCGCTCGTCGGCCTCGGCCAGCAGTTGCTCCGTCGGTTGCAAGGCAACAATTGCGTTGTAGGTAGGATTAACGTCGTTGATACGGCCCAGGTAAGCAAGCATGACTTCCCGGCACGACAACTCGCGTCGGAAAATGGCTTGCGACAACGCAAACGCGCTTAGTGAAACAATCTCGCCCGCTGGGTTCATCAATTGTGGTGATGCACGCTCGTAACCTTCCCGCATAACGAGGGGGTGGTGCACTCAGGTCAGCAAGACCGCCAGTTGTGCCTCGATCATTTCAGTCGGATTGCGCTTGAAACCAGACTTTGCAAATCGCAACCAACGGCCGAGTACGAACGACAGAACGATACCCGCACGGGCACTGATGTCCGTGTCGGACGGCAGTTTCCCTTGCGCAACGACAGTGCGAAAACACTGCTTGATCGACACATCCAGACGGTCGACCAACTGGTTGATGCGTTCCTGCAAGCGATCATCTTCAGTGACCAGCGCATCGCCGATCAGCACTCGACTCATGCCCTGATTTTTTTCGGCAAAACTGAGCAGCATCACCAGGATTTGGCGGAGCTGTCGTTGTCCGTCCTGCTCCTGAGTCGTGATCTGATTGATAAGACCAAAGATCGTGCTCTCGGTGAATTCAATCAGACCCTCGAACATTTGTGCCTTGCTGGCAAAGTGTCGATACAACGCAGCCTCGGAAACCTGCAACCGCGCCGCCAGTGCGGCGGTCGTGACGCGGTCACCGGTTGGCTCTTGGAGCATGGTGGCCAGGGTTTGAAGAATTTGTAGTTTGCGTTCGCCGGGCTTCGGCCGACTCCGCGTGGGCGCACTGGCTTCGGTTGAACTCGTCTCAATCGGGTCGGTCATTTGCCGCTCACGTGTATTTGTTTATCGCGATTCGCGCGAGAGTGAGTACTGATTGTATTTGAAAATCAATGGCCGGATGACGCCTTAGCCTGGGCTTTGGAACATACGCCTGCTTCGCTTTCGAGGCGCGCGCCAGGGTTCGGCGATGCAGACCCTGAACCCAAACGGTTTGCATGCCGCAGCGGCGTGCCGCCAACAGATTGTCCACGCTATCTTCAACCAGTACACAATCATGTGGATCGACTCTGAGTTTGGCCGCCAGGCGCCGCAGCATGGCAACCGATGGCTTGGGTTGCCAATGCCCCGCAAAGCGCATGTCTTCGATGCAGATGACGCGATCCAGAACACGCGCAATTCCCAACTGCTTGAGAACACCGTGGGCATACACGCGTGGCGCATTGGTCAATAGAACCTTGCGACCGGGCAAGCGCCGCAACAACGCAATCAGCGCGTGCTGTCGGCGCACCAGATCATGCAAGTCTGGAAACCGATGGGTCTCGCGCAAAAAATCATGCGGGTCGACCGCGTGATGTCGAATCATGCCCAACAGAGTCGCGCCGTAACGCCGCCAATACTGCACACGCAGGGCGCTGGCCTCGTCCGACGGCAGATCAAGGGTTCGCGCAACATAGGCCGTCATGTCCTGATTGATTCGCGGCATGATGTCTGCGCCCGCATCATGCAAGGTGTTATCGAGATCGAGCAGCCAGGTAATCAATCGATGCGAATCAATGTATGCCGATCAATGACTGCGGATCATGGTGCCGACGCCGGAATCAGTCATGATTTCCAACAGCAGGCAGTGATCAACGCGACCGTCGATGATGTGAACCGAATTGACGCCGCCCTTGGCCGCATCAAGCGCCGACGAGATCTTCGGCAACATGCCACCTGAAATGGTGCCGTCTTCGAACAACTCATCAATTCGCTTGGCCGTGAGTCCGGTCAACAGATTTCCGGCTTTATCGAGCACCCCGGCCGTGTTGGTCAGCAGCACCAGCTTTTCGGCTTTTAATATCTCGGCAATCTTGCCGGCCACGACGTCAGCGTTGATGTTGTAAGTCTCACCTTTTTCACCAGAACCAATCGGTGCGATGACCGGTATAAAACCACTGGCGGTCAGCGTTTGAATTACGCTCGGATCAATCGCCTGTATCTCTCCGACCTGGCCGATATCAATGGTTTCACCAGGACGGTCACGATTCGCCAAGGTCATTTTACGGGCACGAATCAAGCCGCCGTCTTGCCCGGTCAGACCGACCGCACGGCCACCGGCATGATTGATCAACTCGACAATTTCTTTGTTGACCTTGCCCGCCAAAACCATTTCGACAATGTCCATGGTCTCGGCGTCGGTCACGCGCATGCCCTGGATAAACTCGCCCTTCTTGCCGATTTTGCTGAGCAGTTGTTCGATCTGGGGTCCGCCGCCGTGCACCACCACCGGGTTCAGGCCAACCAGTTTGAGCAGCACCACATCTTCGGCAAAACTCTCCTTGAGTTTCTCGTCGGTCATCGCATTGCCGCCGTACTTGATGACAATGATCTTGCCGTGAAAACGACGAATATAGGGCATCGCTTCGGCCAGAATTTCTGCCTTCAGACTCGGCGACGGAGGAGAGAATAAGGGGTCGGCCATTCGTAAACCTCTGAATTGTTTGCTGCCGGATTTTATGCGATCCCGCTTGGTTAGGCCGTTTGGATTAATCACTTCAGCTTAAACACTTCGGTCTAATCCGCGAATCTTAGTCCGACAGTGCAATTGCCGAAGCGCGGCAAACCGCCGAAGCTTGCTGGACCTACAAGGAATCACCATGTTCGCAGCCGCCCGTCGTTATCTCAGCCCCGGTATCAGGCGCCATTCTGTTCGCAGCCCTGTCCTCAGCCCTGTCCCCAGCCTCCTCCGAAGTTCACCGTTATTCAGGAGCGCATCCGCAGGCCTCCTGGCAACCGCGTTACTGCTTCTAAGTGCCTGTCAAATTCTGTCGATACCCGCAGACAGCGGCGAAGCAAGCACCTCACGAACCCGGCCTTACTACGTGCGGGTACAACCTGAAGCCACGAGCCTGGTTGCCGTCAATGACGATGGTGAAAACACCTTTCTCGAATTCGGTATTTTGCCGCCCGGCGAACTCAAATTATTCGACTCCGACGGCAAGCCACTGCGCGCCGTTTGGGTACGAAACATGGCGATTCTCGCCGGCACCCATCAAGGTATCCTGCTTCGCCTGGGTACTGCGACGAGCTATATTTCGCTGCACCCGCAAGCTGATCGTTTCAGAAAGCCGCCGCTGACCGAAAACGCTGTGGTTCACGAACTCCGGGATCGCTTGCTGCAAGACGGACAACGCGGCGCCATGGAGCGAGCACTGGTCAAAGCCAATAGCCTCGAACAGACCGGCGGTGCCATCACCGTATCGGTTCTTTCCGACGGCTCGAGGACCGCTGTGTCGACGATCGCCGTCAAACCTGACGCCAGCAGAGCCGCAAGCTCGTCGGCCGACGCAACACCATCGACCCCGAATCCGACCAGTGCAGTGGTGGCGAATAAGGTGAATGCGGTGAACACGATGAATGTCATGAATGCCATGAATGCCATGAATGCGGCAAACCAAGGCAACGCTGCAAGCTTGGTCAATGCGTCAGGATCACTGAACGCGGCGGGTCCGGTCAACTCGGTAGCGGCGGCGAACTCGGACGCGTCAGAACTGGCCTGGCCGAGGACGCAACGGGTCTTCTTCGCGACCAACAGCGTCGGGATATCGGCGCCGGATGACGGGCTGCAACGCCTGTTGCAAGATGCTCGCCAAAGCGATGAAATCTGGATCGCAGGTCACACCGATAACACTGGCCCGCGCGACGTTAACGTCGTGCTCGCCAAGCGGCGGGCCGCAGCGGTGAAATTCATTCTGACCAGTCGCGGCATCTCGCCTGAGCGAATTGTTACCGTGCGCGCGCATGCCGACACCTACATTGCCGGCAACGAAACGGAAGTGGGGAGATCACAGAATCGACGAGTCGAGGTCACGTTCGTGCGCTCACGTGCAGTGAGCGAACCTCGAGCAGGCCTGAATCCTGCGCCTGCTCGTTAACGGCAGGCGCAGCGCGCAAGGATTCTCAATAAGCTGCGAAAGCTTACCAGCGGATTACCCGCGTGCCCGGGCCGGGGCACCACTGCGACCGAAGCCGCCCTGGCCAGTGGCCTTACCAAAGCGCGGCGCGTGCGCCGTGCCGTTGGATGGGCCGTTCCAGGTACCGGTAGCAGCGCCACCGATGCGCGAAGCTGGCTTGCGGGGACCGGATTTGTAGTTGCTGGGTTTGCCTCGATATCCTGCACTGTTCGGGCGCTGCGGTTTACGATCGCCGGGCTTGAAGCTGGCTTCATGACCCTCGATCTCGCTGACCTGCACCTTGCGGCCGATGAAATGCTCGATCTTGTGCAAATTGAACATGTCCTCACGACCCACGAAAGACAGGGCTTGACCGGTGGCACCGGCACGGCCGGTCCGGCCGATACGGTGGACGTAATCCTCCGCAAATTTCGGTAGCTCGAAATTGATGACATGCGAGATGGTTGCAACGTCAATACCACGCGCGGCAACATCAGTCGCCACCAGCACTTTGCACTCGCCACGACGCAATTTGTTCAGGGCCCGCGTGCGGTCGCGCTGATTCAGATCGCCGTGCAATGCCTGAGCCAGAATGCCATCACGAATCAACTCACCAGCCAGCTCTTCGGCGTGCCGTTTGGTCGCGGTGAACACAATCGCCTGAACCAGACCGGTGTCGTTAAGACAGGCAGTCAACAGACGGTTGCGATGTTCCTTGTTATCGGCGTAGATGACGTGCTCGTCAATCG
>JANLTP010000194.1:0-11160 GCA_031363055.1 Burkholderiales bacterium
CATGACGGTCAGCAGTTCTTCAATATGAGCGTCGAGTTGCTCGGGGTCGCGCCATAGAAACAGTTCGGCCCGCAGGTACGGATAGATGCGTGCAGTGATGCGACGCAGTCGCGACAGCTCGATCGATTCATGTCGAACGATGAGTGCCGCCAGCAGCGACGGTATTGCCACGGCATGGACGATGTTGTTGCGAAAATAGCCGAGTAGCTTGGCTTTCTCGGGGTCAGCCTCGATCTGGCCAATGGAGATCGCTGGCGCCCTTTGAATCGTCGCCAGACGCAGCCCGTAGTCAATGATCTGGCGGCCATTCATGAGCGTCATCTGCTGGCGATTGGAATAGGGCACCGTGCGCATCAGTGACTGGATGCCATCGATCAGATGTTCGAGCAGTGCGGCATCGATGCCGGCACTCGATCCGTTACCGAGCGCCAGCGCAATCAAGTTGATCGGATTGATGACCAATGCCGAATTGATTCGGGTGACGACACTGCGCGCGAGTCGGCTGACTGATGACTTCGAATCCGGCTCGTTCAGGCTCACGTAGTCCTCGATTCGAAGCGGCTCACCAATGTTGACATGGACGCGGCCGAACTGTTCGCGCAACGATCGCAGGGAGCGCACCACACCCATGACTGACTCGCGCTTCTTGGCTTGCCCCGCCAACTCGGCCGCGTAGCTGTTACCTTCAAAGACGCGCTCGTAACCGATATAAATCGGAATGAACACAATCGGTCGGGTCGGGCCGCGCAGCCAACTCTCGACGGTCATGGCCAGCAGCCCTAGCTTGGGTGGCAAGGTGCGCCCGGTCCGGCTGCGCCCACCCTCGACGAAGTACTCGATCGGAAAGCCACGTGCAATCAGCGTGTGCAAATACTCTCCGAACACCTGACCATAGAGCGCATCGCCCTTGAAGCTGCGTCGCAGGAAAAATGCGCCACCACGGCGCAGCAGCGCGCCGATGACGGGCAGATTCAGATTTTCACCGGCGGCAATGTGCGGGATCTGCAGGCCTCTTTGGTAAATGACATAAGAGAGCAGCAGATAGTCGATATGACTGCGATGGCAGGGCAGGTAGATCAGTTCGGCGCCGTTCGCCACTTTCGGAATGTCGTCGAAGCCGTGGATGTCGACGCCGTCGTAAATCCGGTTCCACAAGCGCGACAAGCCAATGTCGTAAGCACGAATGAACGGATAGGAATAATCGGAGGCAATTTCAAACGCCAGCTTGCGCGCACGCAGCTCGACAGTAACCGGGTTCTTTTTCTGCTCAATGGCTTCCGAGGCAATGCCGTCCTGGACGGTGGCGCTGGCGACCACGTCGTTGACCAGAACCTGGCGGTGCGACAGGTTCGGTCCGAGTACCCGTTCGCGTTCGCGTTTGAACTCGGCTCTCAATAATCGGGCGATCCGTCGCAAGGCAACACCGGCATCGCGATTTTCACCAAGGCTGGCTTGCAATGAGATCGGTGTACCGAACTTCAGCAAGGTCTGACGGCCGTGAATCAGCAGACGCAAGCCCTGGCTGAAGAAGCCCGGGGTGACCCAGTTATCGGCAAACAAGGCCTTGATCAGTGAATCCTGATTGATCGGTGAACGACCCCAGAAAATGCTCACGGGCACAATCTGGATATCGCGGCTGGCATCGACGCAGGCCATTTGTACCAGCCGCGTCAATCGATCGGAATAGCGATAGGCGTCGCGTTGCAATGGCGACGGCTGACCACGTCGCGTAAGAAAGAAAAATCGGCTGCGCGGAAGAACAGATGCCGGGCCGCCTGCCAGTGCCGCGCTCCCCGCGTTCGTCGCAGCGCTCCCCGCGTTCGTTGCAGACGGCAATCCGAGTTGATTGACCGCCTCATCGAGTACCAGCAACGCCGAGAACTGGCGAATATGCAGTGCGTAGAAAACCGGTTTGTCATGACTGAGGACCAGGGCACCACCGAGTTCAGGGATTGTCTTGAAGCGAACGACGCGCAGCAGGAGCGTCTGCAGGAGTTTGAACACATAGCGATTGATCTCGAACGGGTCTACCGCCATGTCGGGTGTCCGGTCAGCTCTTGGAGTAAGTCACTTCGTCAAAAACCCCCAACTCGCTCCAGGCCTCGGCCTCGGCGCCGAGGCTCTCGTCGGATAAGGCATGAGCATCGGCCCAATCGCGGGTCACCGTGATTCGTACGCGCTCGCGCTTGAGGGTCAGCGTCGGCAGTTGACCTTCCTCGTGATCGCGACGACGATGCAAGATACTCGCCAAGCGAAGACACAGGACCATCAGCCAATCGATCGGCTCGCTGATGACATTTCGAAGTTTGCGTAGCCCACCAGTCTGACCGAGCGCGAGACTGGCCATCTGCGATTGCTCGTCGCGGGCAAATCCGGGCATGTCCGAGTTCTGCAGGATGTAGGCCGAGTGTTTATGAAAGTCTTCATGCGAGATCGTCATGCCGATTTCGGCCAATCGCGCCGACCACGATAACAATTGCGAACGACGCGCGATTTCTGCCTCCGGCGCGCGCGCCAGTTGCGCAAACAGGCCGCGCGCCGTCTCGGCCAGCACAGCACCGTGCTTCTCATCGACGTTGTAGCGTGCGACCAACTGCACCACCGTGATTTCGCGCATATCAGCGCCCGCCGAGCGGCCCATCAGATCGTACAGAACGCCTTGTCGCAGGGCACCGTTGCAGTAACGCATCGAATCAACCCCGAGCTCATCGAACACCGCGCACAGCGCGGCCAGACCACCGGCCAGCACCGGCCGACGTTCGGGCTTGAGCCCCTCGATTCGGACCCGATCAACCTGTCCGGCCTTGATCAGCAGCTCGGTGAGTCGAGTCAGGTGCTCACGCGTCAGAATGTCGGTCGCGAAGCTCGACTGCACAGCCTGAGTCAGTGCTTTGGCCGTGCCTGATGTGCCGACCGCGTAACCCCAGCCGTGCTGGCGGTATTTGAGCGCAATCGGCGCCAGGATGGCCCGCGCCGTATAGAGGGCATGCGCGAAATTCTCGGCATTGACTTGACCCTCCTTGAAGAAATGTTGGGACAAACTGACGCAACCGACGTTGGCTGACTCCAGCAGTGCGGCATGGTAGTCGCGCCCGACAATACATTCGGTGGAGCCGCCGCCAATATCGACCACCAGTCGGTTGACGCCGTCGACCGGTAGCGCGTGGGCAGCGCCGACGTAGATGAGCCGTGCTTCCTCCTGACCGGCGATGACCTGGATCGGAAAGCCCAGCGCCTTTTCGGCCTGGCTCAGCACCTCGCGAGCATTGTGCGCTACTCGCAAGGTGTTGGTCGCTACGGCTCGAACCGCGTCGGGTCGAAACGAGCGAAGTCGTTCGCCAAAGCGATGCAGGGCGGTGAAGGCGCGTTGTTGTGACGCCTCGTCGAGCAGGCCGTCCTTGCCCAACCCGGCAGCCAATCGGACCGACTCCTTCAGACTGTCGATCGGCATGACCTGGTCACCCAGTTCATGAGACTCGATCCGGCCGACCAGCAAGCGGAAACTATTCGAGCCGAGATCTACGGCTGCCAGCAAACGACGGTCGGGCATGGACTGAAGCGCCTAACTCGGCGGAAAATGGCGATTCCCGAGCCTTGCCTGTTCGCAGGTGGCCTGGCACGCCATCAATTCGTCATATTTGTAGAGCAGACTCATCAGGATGAACGCACCCGGTTTGAACGCGCTAGCGCTGATGCTTGGCTCCTTCGCAGGACTGCCCCCCGCCGGCGGCACCCGTCTACTCGATCGCGAACTCGGCATTCTGGCTTTCAATGAACGAGTGCTCGCACTGGCTGAGAACCCTGGCGAACCGCTACTGGAGCGGCTTCGTTTTGTGACCATTGTATCGAGTAACCTCGACGAATTGTTCGAGATACGGGTCGCCGAACTCAAGGAGATCGACTTCGCCGGCAAGGCCGAGGCAGCAACGGCGCGGGCCAGCATTGCGGCGATTACCGAGCGCACCCGGCGTTTGCTGGAGCGGCAATATCGACTGCTCAATGACGTGTTGCTGCCCGAGATGGCCGCGCAGGGCATCGTGTTCCACCCTTCAAAGGATTGGACCGATGCCCAGCAGCAGTGGGCAGAGCTGACCTTTTTGTCTGAAATTGAGCCGCTGCTGACCCCGATTGCCTTGGATCGGGCTCATCCGTTTCCGCAGATTCTGAACAAGAGCCTGAACTTCGTCGTGGAGCTCGAGGGTACCGATGCCTTCGGGCGCAAGGCCGACATTGCGATCGTGCAGGCGCCGCGCGCGCTGCCGCGCATCTTGAGCGTACCGCAGTCGGTATCCGGCGCGCCGCATGGACTGATGTTGTTGACCTCGGTGGTTCAGGGCTTTGTGGCGCGACTCTTTCCGGGCATGTTGATCCGCTCGTTGAATCAGTTTCGGGTGACGCGAAACAGTGACCTGTTTGTAGACGAAGAAGAAGTGACCGATCTGAGAACGGCGCTGCAGGGCGAGTTGCCGCAACGTCAGTTTGGCGACAGTGTTCGACTCGAAGTATCAGCCGGCTGTCCGGAGTCGGTCATTGCCCGCCTGTTGACGGTGTTTGAATTGAGCGAGACTGATTGTTTCCGGGTCAACGGTCCGGTCAATTTGAGCCGACTCTCGCAAGTACTCGATCTGGTCGATCGCGATGACCTCAAGTATCCGGGCTTCGCGCCAGCCGTGCCGACCAGCATTCGCGATGGCGATCTGTTTGCCGCCATCCGGCGCCAGGATATTTTGCTGCATCATCCGTATGAGTCGTTCGCGCCGGTACTCGATTTTCTGCGCAGCGCCGCCATCGATCCGCAAGTGGTCGCGATTCGCCAAACTGTATACCGCACCGGCGCCGACTCGGCGTTGATGGACTCACTGGTCAAGGCCGCACGCGCCGGCAAGGAGGTCACCGTGGTGGTGGAGCTGATGGCGCGTTTCGACGAGGAAACCAATATCAACTGGGCAGCCCAGCTCGAGCAGGCCGGTGCTCATGTCGTCTACGGTGTGGTCGGACACAAGACTCATGCCAAGATGGCCATGGTGATTCGTCGTGAGCAGGGCGTACTCAAACGTTATGTGCATCTGGGCACCGGCAACTATCACCCACGCACGGCACGACTCTATGAGGACTTCGGACTGTTTACCGCTGACCCTACCATTTGCGCTGATGTCCATGAAATTTTTCGACGACTGACTGGCATTGGTCAGGGCGCTGATCTGGCCGCGCTGTTGCAGGCACCGTTCACCTTGCATAAAACTGTGTTGTCCTCGATCGCGCGCGAAACCCATGAAGCACTGCAGGGGCGGCGCGGTTATCTGGCTGCCAAGGTTAATGCACTACTCGATGCCGAGGTCATCGAAGCGCTGTACGCAGCCAGCCAGGCCGGCGTCAAAGTCGACCTGATTGTGCGCGGGGTCTGCGCGTTGCGCCCCGGCATAGCGGGCCTGTCAGAGAACATCCGGGTGCGATCGATCGTCGGTCGATTTCTCGAGCACAGTCGCGTTTATTATTTCTGGAATGCCGGCAAGCAGGATGTCTGGCTCTCATCGGCCGACTGGATGGAACGCAATTTTCACCGTCGGGTTGAAACCGCCTTTCCGATTCGCGATCGGAAGCTCAAGCGTCGCGTCATTCTCGAGGCGATCAACGAGCATCTCGCCGACAACACTTCGGCTTGGTTGATGGATTCAAACGGTGGTTACAGCCGGCGTCGGCGCAGCAAAGTGCTGCGTAATTCACAACAACGTTTGTTGGCACGCCTTACGGCTTGCAATCAATTTTCAACGTGAAGTCGCGCGCCATCTCGGCGAGTTTCTGAGTCTCGAGCCGGCTGCCCGCCTCGACGGCGGCTTGTGCAAGATTCTCCGATTGCAGGAACTTGCCGATGAGTTCCGGCCGGACCGCAAAGTTGATGTTTTGCGGAATATCGCCGGTCAGCACCAGCGCCCGCAGTGCATCGAGTTTGGCGACTACCAGGCCGACCAGATTGCCGCTGCGATCCAGCAAGGGGCCGCCGCTGTTGCCCGGCTGCACCGGCGCCGAGACCTGCATCTGGGTGGTGTTATTGGCGAGGCCCGACAATGAATTGACAATGCCGTCGGTCACGATCAGGTCCGAGGACAGTACGCCTTGCAGCGGAAATCCGGCCACCATCACCGACTCGCCGATGGTTGCGCGGCTTCGCAAGCGCGGTATGGCGACCGAGGGCAATCCCAGCGCCTCGAGTAGCGCGAGATCGGTGCTGGTGTCGTTCTTGCGCACGCGGGCTGGGTAGCGTTGGCCGGCGAGCAGCACATCGATCGAGGAACAACGCGACACCACATGATTGTTGGTCAGTGCCAGGCCGGCTGCGATGATGACGCCGCTGCCCGAACCGCCGCGTGGCGGCGCACCCGGTACACCCGCCGTGATGGGTCGTTGCGACGCGCAGGCGCGCGTCATGACGGTCTCACGCGACGTATTGGCAACGATCGGCAAGATCGGCCCGGCGGTCGGATTGCTGGCGATGCGCTGGGTCGCCAGTTGATCGGAGTAGTCGTCAGCGCCCAGCAACTGCACGGTTCGCGCGCTGCAATCGAACTGGGTCCAGACGCCGCGCGCCAGGGTCTGGCGGGCGTTGCCCTGGGCGGCGGCAAAAACATTGAGTTCACGAGCACGGCTGACAGCACCGGTCCGTGTCAGTGAATTGTTGAGGGTAAACACCAGCCATTGGGCGCCGGCGGCCGGTGTATTGGTGCCTGCATAGGTCCAGCCGCGAGGTTCGAGATAGGTCCGAATCAGTTTGATTGTGCTGTCGTCGAAGCGCTTGACTTCGTTCTCGGGCACGGCGCCTGGTGCGCTCTGGGATGATGCGCCCTGGGTTGCTGCACCCGGCGGTATCGAACTCTGCGGCGTCACACACGCCGCCAGGGTAATGGCGGCCAAGGCCGCGAGCATCGCAGAGAAAAATCTGACTGAAAACAAATGCATCGAAAGTTCGAAACGCGCTTCGCCGATTTAAAAGGTGTCGAAGTCGAGAACAGTTTCGGCCAACACGTCCTGTTGCCTCGACAGCAGTATAGTGCGGCTGACGCACTTGCGAACATTCCCATCAGAACCGAAAAGCAGGCTCGCTAACCACTTTTGCTCATCTCCATGCTTGTGAACTGCCGCCCGCTGTGTGGCGCCTGTTGTATTGCGCCCTCAATCAATTCGCCGATTCCGGGCATGCCGCTCGGCAAGCCGGCCGGGGTGCGTTGTATTCAATTGACTGAGGATATGCGCTGCGCACTGTTTGGAATGCCGCAGCGACCGAGCTTTTGCGGCGGATTGCAGCCGTCGGCGTCAATGTGCGGGCAAACCCGTGATCAGGCAATAAGCTGGCTTGCCGAACTCGAGCTATTGACAGCCCCTGCGGCCGCTCTCAAGGCCGCTTGTACACGCTGACCGTCGGATTTTTCAGAAGGTAACCGGCCTGACCCATGCTGGTCGTGCTCGATACAGTCTCCAGTTTGCCCTCCACCCAAACCGTTTCCATAGCGCGCATGCCCTTCATCGGTTCAAGGGGCTTGACATGAATGATCTGGTTGGCGGGCGGCGGCGGCGTGTGAATACAAGCGCCAAAAAATGGCACCAACAGGAATTCACCAATCGCTTGCGGCGTCATGTCGAGCGGTACCAGAAAGCCCATGATCTTGATGTTCTTGCCATTCAACGAGGGCTCGATCGGTGCTTCATCAAACGCCTTGCGCATTTTCGCCATCGCTTCGACCGCGCGCGGGTCAGCGTCGCCACGAATCTCGTCAAGCTTCAGTTCTCGAAAGAGCTTGGCAACGTCCCAATTCTTTGGCACCAGTTCGGCCCATTCAATTTCCTTTGCCGCTTCTTTTGTTGCGTCCTTTGCTGCGGCCGTGGTGGTAGCCGGGGTCACAGTTGTAGTTGTTCGGGCTTGTGCCTGCGCCGTCGACGGAGGCACAAAAAGCCACGCCATTGCGATGAGCGAGAGCCGAGCAACGGTTACGATCCGAGCGATACTAACAAACGTAGCCATGAGGTTTTGCGAATTAAGTCCTAATGATCAGGAATGGCCGCAGTGATCAGAGTCACTTGCGGGAAGTAAGTTCTAATTTTTTTGGGATCGCGGGTAAGCAGGTCAAGTCCCGATACGCAGGCGTGCGCACCGATGAAGAAATCGGGTAAGGTTGCATCGCGTTGACCACCCGCATCGCGATAGGCTTGGTGGGCGGTAGACGCCCGGTATGCTGCATCATCAGTGATGGGCAAAAAGCGAATCGCGAAGTCGTGCAAGAATTCATCCAAATCTGTTTTTCGAGCAAAGCAGGGCGCGATTTCGGCGTAGATCACAACGTTAATTGCAATACCGTCGGCGCTGGCGGCGGCCAATTGGCTTTGACTCCAGCCTGTCCATTCAGATGTCTCGACGACAATATCGATCAGGACACTGGCATCCACCAGGATCACCGCATCGCCTCATCGCCCCGTGTGCCGCGCACGATTTCTTCCGTCGATTTTTTCAATGCGCTCTTGCCGCGCCATTTTTCGATGGCCGATTCAATCGCTGTGCTTTTCTCGGGCGTTGGTGTGATGACGACGCGGCCATCCTCGAGCGTCACGTAGTCAATCTCACGCCCTGGTCCAATACCCAATTGTTGGCATATCTGAATCGGAACGGTAACCTGCCGTTTGCTCGTCAGTGCGTAGCCCATGAAATTTCATCTCCGCAGAAATCGCTTCTAAAGTATTACTTATTTCGGTAATACCGTCAATTGAAAGCGTTTCGTGAAACCATCTCGAAGTTAAACCCTGCATAACCGAATTCGATAATGACCCGATCTAGATTCTCGGTGCAAGGCCGTCTGAAAGTGAATATCGATACGCCTGCCAGCCTGGAATCAGACTGGCAACCAAGCCAACGGCAGCAACCGCACCAAGGAGTGTGAGCTCTTCGCCGCCCAACATTCGCGCCTGCAGCGGCAGTCCGAAGTGTTCCAGCAATAGCGGTCCCGCCCAAGCGGTGGCCGCATACAAAAGCATGGTCCCCAGCAGGATGCCGATCGTCACGATGACCAGCGCTTCCAATGACAGTAGCCCAAAGAGCACGCGCGGACTGGCCCCGACCGAGCGCAGGATGGCGAGTTCGCGGCGGCGCTCATTCAGACCCGCCATCAAGATGGCAACCAACCCCAGTACGCTGACTCCAAATACCAGAGCAGAAATCAGACGCAGGCTGGTTTCCACGACCGCCAGCAGATCCCACAACTCGGTCAGTGTGACCGCAGGCAAGATGGCGGTCAGTGCTTCACCGGTGAAGGTATTGATCGAGCGTTGAGTCGCAAAAACGCCGGCGCGATTCTTCAGACCCAGCAGCGCTGCCGTAACCGTTTTGGGCTTCAGATCGAACTTGCGCAATTGTTCGGCCGGAATCATCAGGCCCGGCATCCGCGCGCCACCAACCCAATCGGCATGCAGCGCTTCGATGGCTGGCAGGCTGATGTGCACCGTGCGATCGACCGGCGTGGCGGTGGCGGCCAGTACACCGACTACCTTGAAGGGTCGGTCATCATGGGCGGCGCCAGGCCGGGCTTCGTTGCCATGAGCGAGTGTCAGCATCGAGCCGACCGTGTAGCCTTCCGAGCGCGCCAGTTGTGAGCCAATCACCGCTTCAAACAGCCCATCGAGCGTATCGGCAAAGGCCTTGCCTTGAGCAAACTTCAGCGCGCGTTGTTCGGCATATCGAAAATGTTCAAAGTAATCCAGATTGGTGCCCAGCACCGGGAAATGATCATGCGAGTCACCGAGCGCAATCGGGATCGCAAACGCAATGTCGGGGCGTGCCTTGATCGTCTCGAAACTGCTCCAGCTCATGCTGTGGCTGGCGGTACCGAGCCGGAACACCGAATACAGTAATAACTGCAGTGGACTCGAACGTGGCCCGACGATGAGATCGGTACCGGAAACCGATTGCAAAAACGACTCATGCGCCTGACTGCGCAAGCGCTCAACGGCGAGCATCAGGAAGATGCTCAGCGCCAGCGACGAAACGGTCATGACGAGCGTGAAACGGCGGTTGCTGGCACTGGCCCAGGCCATGTGCAAAGCCTGCTCAAGCATGATTGATCGCGCTCAAGTCCAGCACTCGGTCAAAACCGTCGGCCAGTCGTTGGTCGTGGCTCACGAACAGCAGACTGGCGCCGCTTAGCAGGCATTCACTGGCCAACAATTGCAGGAACGCCCGCTGCCGTTCGGCGTCGAGCGACGACGTCGGTTCATCGGCGATCACCAACTCGGGGCGGCCGATCAAGGCGCGCGCCGCGGCGACTCGTTGTTGCTGGCCGACCGACAAGCGGCGTGCCGGCTGGCCAGCTAGCGCCGGTGCTACATCGAGCGCCCGTAACAGACGATGCGCTTCATGGTGAATATCCGCCTCCTGAATGCGTTGCGCGCGCCGCGCCGAAAATCGCAGCGGCAACAAAACATTCTCGAGCGCCGACAGATACGGAATCAGATTGAATTGCTGAAAAATGAATCCGATGTGATCCACCCGATAACGATCGCGCCGCGCGCCGCTCAGCCTTGAGAGGTCCTGTTGCAAAACACTCACCCGACCACGCTGAGCCAGTTGAACGCCACCGATCAGGCTGAGCAGGGTACTCTTGCCGCAACCGGAAGGACCGAATACGAACACCTGCTCGCCCGCGCCCAGTTGCCATTCGTCAATACTCAATAAGGGCTTGGCCATGCCTGGCCAGGCGAACCGGAGCGCTTCGAGACTGACGACCGCAGGGTGTGCGGACACTGTCCGGACGTTCAGTTCAGACGTTGAACCGCAATTGATGTCTAAAACGATCGCGGAATATAGGTTCTCTGTTTGTTATGCTCATTTTGTACCCGACTTTATACCCGGTTTTGACTTTATGCGTGACTTGCCTTTGACCCGCTTGCGCCCGGTTTTAATCGCCTGACGAACGACTCGCCCTCATGTCCCAACTCGCTGCGATCGGCCTCGGTAATTCCACTCTGCGTGACCCAGGGGTGACTGGCTCAACAGCTCCCGGTACTGCCTCCGGTGCGGGCTGTCGTTTCCCATCAAGTTTGCAACTTGCTGATTGTGATTCCGCTCCAGAAAATGCGCCAGTTCGTGTACTACGATTTACTCCCAGCAGTTCACAGGCGTCA
>JANLTP010000061.1:0-39246 GCA_031363055.1 Burkholderiales bacterium
CATCGAGCTGACCTACAACTACGGCGTGTCGAGCTATGACCTGGGCGCGGGCTTTGGGCATATCGCCATTGCCGTGGCCAACGCGGCCGACACCTGCGCGCGCATCAAGTCGGCGGGCGGCTCGGTCACTCGCGAGGCCGGACCGGTGAAGGGCGGCAATACGGTGATTGCGTTTGTTCAGGATCCGGACGGCTACAAGATCGAACTCATCGAGCGCGCCTGACTGGGCGCCGAATAAGTCCGCGCGCGAGCCTATTTGGCTCCTAGGTCCAGTTGCCGGGCTAGCTCGCAGTACACCGCGACCGACACATCCTCGGCACGTGCGGTCGGGTCAATCAGTGCCGCGTCCAGGCCCCGCTGCTCGAGCCAGGGTAACAAGGTCTTGCGTAGCATCTTTCGTTTCTGAGCGAAAGCCTGATGTGTTAAACGCTCAAGGGACGCAAGGGTCGGTGCAACATGATCGGTTCGTGGCCGCATTCTGAGTACCGACGAAGTGACCTTGGGTGGCGGCTCGAAACAGTCGGGCGAAACATCAAATAACCACTGCACCTGATAAAACGCCTGCAACAACACACTCAGCCGACCGAAGGCCGATTGGCCGGCGTCTGAAACAATTCGCATCACCACTTCTTTTTGCAGCATGAAATGCTGATCGATGATCGATGCTCGAGAAGCGATCAGATGCACCAGCAACGGCGTGGAAATGTTATAGGGCAAATTGCCAACCAAACGAATTGGCGCGGCGGCGGCCATTGACCCATAGTCGATCTGCAAGGCATCGCCTTCAATCAGTTCGAGGCGCAGGGCGGGGTAGCGCCCGCGCAACCACTGGGCCAGGTCGCGGTCAATCTCGATGGCCCTAAGGCTCACAATTCGCTGCAGCAGCGCGCCGCTGAGTGCCGCGCGACCCGGGCCAATTTCAACGATCGAGTCGCCCGTACGCGGATCGATCGCATCGACAATCCGGGCAATCGCATGAGGATCGGTCAGGAAGTGCTGCCCAAACCGCTTGCGCGCTACCGCATTCAATCGAGCCGCATCTCGACGTAGGTGCGATCTCTGAGCTGACGCAACCAGTCCTGGTAGGCTTCGTCGGCGCGGCGCTCGCGCAGTGCCTGCCTGGCCTGCTGCCTGATGCGGTCGGGCGACGCTTCATCGACCCGGCGATCGTCGACCGTGATCAAGTGCCAACCAAACGGTGAGCGCACCGGTTCACTGATCTTCTTCACCTCGAGTGCATCCATGGCGCGCTCGAACTCGGGTACGGTGTCGCCCTGGTAGACCCAGCCGAGATCACCGCCATTGCCGGCCGAGCCGTCAACCGAAAATTGTTTGGCCATGTCTTCAAAACTGGCGCCACCCTGCTCTACCCGTTGCTTGATTTCGCGCAAGCGGCGCAGAATCTCAGCCTCGGCAATCACTTCAGTCGGTCGAATCAGGATATGTTTGGCACGCGTCTGCTTGACTGGCGCACCGCCAATCTTGCCACCCCCTGAATCGCGCCGATCGAGCAGCTTGAGCACGTGAAAGCCGTTCGGGCTTCGAACCAGCTCGGCGGTTTCACCGGGCTTCAGACCAGCCACCGCCTGCACAAACAACTCGGGCAAACGATCGGCGCCACGCCAGCCGAGTCCGCCACCCGTCAGTCCTTCGGGTGCATCGGAAAACGACGCCGCCATGCGCGCGAACTCAACGCCTTTTTGAGCCTGACGCACCAACTCTTCGCCGCGCAGACGTTGCTTATTGATCTGCTCGGTGTTGGCTCCTTCAGGCAGTCGCAGCAGAATCTGCGCGATGTTGAATTCGGCTGGACCTGCAGGCGCAGCACCTTGTTCGGACAGAAAACTGGCGATGTCGGCCTCACTGATCTGAACTCGGGCATCGACTTCGCGTTCGCGCACCCGGCCAACCAGAATCTCGGTTCGCAAGTCATCGCGAAAGCGCGCAAACGAGCTACCTTCGCGCTCGATCCGGTCGCGCAATTGCGGCAGGGTCATGCGATTTTGTTCGGCGATGACCGCCACCGCACGGTCGACCTGGGCATCATCAACCCGTACACCGAGATCACGGGCCAGTTGAACTTGCGCCCGATCGACAATCAAGCGATCCAGAACCTGGGTTCGCAACACCTCTTGCGGGGGGATCTCGATATTCTGGCGCTTCAGTTGCAATTCAACCGAACGCATGCGGCTCGATAACTCGATGGCGGTGATCACATCGCTGTTCACGACTGCGACGATGCGGTCGATATCCTTCAGATTGCTGGACGGCGTGACCGCGGCTGGTGACGCTGGCGCTGCAAACGGGACCGGTGTAGCAGACGGAACCGGCGTAGCAGACGGGACCGGCGTAGCGTTGGGCGCCGCGCCCTGAGCGAGGGCGAGCGGGCCAGCCAACATCAATGCACCTGCAAAGACAACGGTGCCCACAGCGCAGACTTGCTTCGCCGTCATGCGGTTTTGATTCTTGATCATCTTGTCATTCATCGTCACGTCATTCATAACCCGAGTACTTGGAGCCCGGCAGCGGGCGGTCGGTTGGCAGGCGATAGCCAGGAATATTTCGGCGCAGGACTTCGAACGGGCTGCTGCCGACTCGTCCCAGACCGTTCAGATCCAGTTGAAAAAACCAGGCGGTGGTAGGCGTCGCCGCTGCGGTAATAAACCGTTGAAACACCAGCCGGAACGTCCAGCAATCCTGAATATACTCAAAACCGAGCAACCCTTCAATGATGCCGGGGCGTGAATCTACCAGAACTCCGGTCGCCGGATCGATTCGCTTGTTCAGGAACGAGTAATTGACTCGGCCGAGCGTTGTCCAGCGCGAGCTGACCGGTTGCCGCCAAGAGGTATCAAACTGACCCAATTCATCGCGCAGATATCGAACGCCGACGTTAAAGATCCGGCCGTCCGGGGTGAACTGGCGGTAAGAAATATTGCCCCGTGGCAGGCTGCCGTCTGCGACCGCATATTGAATACCGGCATCCAGGCTGCGACCATCACCCAGGTTCATGCCAGCGGCCAGCAAGATGTCCGAGCGCCGGTCGGTGCGACTGGCCACATTGGGAATCGATACTTTCTGGTCGGACAAATAATAGCGTTGGCCGACCGCAACCCTGAGCGCTTCCCGACCCGTTTCCGGGCTGATGATTCGCGATACCGCCGCTGCGGTGACTTGATTGACGTCGGCAATCCGGTCATTGCCAATGAAGGTATTCTCGGAGAACAACTGCGCAAAATTGAAGTCGGCGGTGGCTGTATCAAACACCGGAATCGCGCTTTGATCGCGAAACGGTGTGCGCGTATAAAACAGTCGAGGCTCAAGCGTCTGAGTGACATCGCGATCGAAAAAGCGCGCGGCGCGCTCGTATATCAGGCCGGAATCGACCGACATGGTCGGCACGCTACGGTTGATCGCAGTCGGTTGACCCGGGTTGGTCTCCAGTTGATAAGACGACCAATGCATGCCGACCTTCGGCGTGACGAACCAGCCGGGCCTGACGATCGGATAACTGATGCTCGGGTTCACCACCACGCGAGTGCCCTCGGCACTTTCGAGCAGCGGCCGGCGAAATCGGGTGGCATCAAACGTTGAATTGATATCGAAGCCGCCGAACACATCGCGCTTGGCATAAATGGCGGCCAACTGCGGCAGCCGCTCATAGGGCGGTGCATCGCGCGCTTCAAGAATATTCTGGTAGCGGGTTGAACGGATATTGAGCGTCCAGTCGCCGATGACTTTCAGCGCATTGACATCGCGCGGCAAACTGCGCTCCGAACTTGAAATGATGGTTCGCGCGTAGTCGATGAAATAGTTGTCGTCCGACACGCCCTTGATGTTCCAACTGCCGTACCAGCCGTAGAAATTGCTGAACGTATGCAGCGATGCAAACTGATAACGCGAGGCATCGGCTTTCAGGTCTTGCGGGTTATATTCAAAGCGGGTTTCGCCGAAGGCAGTCGGCTCCAGATAGCGCACCAACCCGCCTAACTGGACGCCCCGCAGCGCCATCAGACGCGTGTACAGCGTAAAGTCCCGGTTCGGTGCGATGTTGAAATAATAGGGCTGCAGTATCTCGCCACCGGTCTTGCTGATCAGCGAGAACGTCGGCGCGAGAAAGCCGCTGCGTCGCTCGTCGCCGAGCGGAAAACTGAAGATGGGCGCCTTCAGAATCGTCAGACCCTTGAAGATCAGATTGCCGCTGGTACCGGTCCCCTCTTGATTCGCCTGATCAATGATCAGTGTCTGGGCCTTCAGATACCAATCAGGATCGCTGGCGACACAGGTGCTGTAGGTCGCGTTGTGGAGCGCGGCGCGCTCAGGCCCCAAAAAATCGGCGCGGTCGGCGCTGCCTCGCCCTTTGTACAGAGGGAAGTAATATTTCGGCGACAACATGAAGCCCTCGCTCGCGTCGACCTTCAACTGCAACTGCGGTCCTGCAAAGATGTTGCCTTCGCGCGCCATTCGGACCTGGCCGACGGCCACGACTTCGTCATCGGGCAGGTAGTAGGTGATGCGTTCACCGCGAACCACGGTACCGGCGCGCCGAATTTCGGCGTCACCTTCAATCGTGGTTTCGCGCTCCGAACGACCTGATACTTTTTCACCTGTCGCGAAGATCGGGCGTCCCTCGGAGATCTGCGCATTGCGTTCGAGCAGCTCTTTGGCCGGTTTTAAAGCCAATGGCGCTTCGACGGGCGAGGCATCGCTGCTTTGGCCAAGCGCAGACGAACCCAGTGCCGAGCCAATCAGCACCAGGACGGAAAAAAGGGAAGAGCGCAAGCCCCGCGGCTGCCACCGGGCCGCAATGAAGCATCCAAGCATTGCATTATTATAGGAGCGTATGACAATCCCTCCGATCCACGATCCACGGCTGGTCGCCGTCAAGCACTGGCTCAACGCCCTGCCCGACCACTACGGGCTGAACATCGACTCGCTGCGGGCGGCCTCGACTGACGCCAGCTTCCGACGCTATTTTCGGCTGGATGCAACCGGCAGCGAGCAATCGGCCTATGTGGTCATGGACGCACCGCCGCCGCTCGAAGACTGCCGCCCGTTCGTGCGGATCGCCGAGTTGTTTACGGCAGCCCAGGTCAATGCGCCGCACATATATGAAGCCGATCTGCAACAAGGCTTTTTACTATTGCAAGATTTTGGCAATCGGGTTTATCTGGGCGAGCTTGATGATCAGACTGCGCCGCAGCTCTACGGCGACGCGATGCGCAGCCTCATCCGCCTGCAAACCGCCAGCCTTCCGGGCGTACTTCCGATGTACGACGAAGCGCTGTTGCAGCGCGAACTAATGCTCTACCCCGATTGGTATCTGGCCAGACACAAGGACATAAAGCTGTCGACGGCCGACCAGAAAACTCTTCATGATGCGTTCGCGATTTTGCTGAAGAACACTCTGGCGCAGCCGTCGGTGTTTGTGCACCGCGACTTTCATTCGCGTAACTTGATGATTCTGGGCGCCCCTGAAAACCCCGGGGTGCTCGACTTTCAGGACGCCGTGTTCGGACCGATTACCTATGATCTCGTATCCCTGCTTCGTGATGCCTACATTCGCTGGGAGGAACCACAAGTACTCGATTGGTGTATTCGGTATTGGGAACAGGCACGCAGTGCAAAACTGCCGGTCAACCGCGAGTTCGGTGAGTTCTATCGTGATTTCGAGTGGATGGGATTGCAAAGACACCTGAAAGTACTCGGCATCTTTGCCCGGCTTTGCTATCGCGATGGCAAGGACCGATACTTGAACGACCTGCCGCTGGTACTCGATTACGTCCGCAAGGCGGCCGCGCGCTATCGCGAATTCAATCGCCTCTCGGAGCTCATCGATCGCATCGAAGGCGGCGACCGGGTGACGGGTCTCACGTTTTAGTGGGGTGCTTTACGCCATGAGGCTTGGATTGTGATCAGCACCGCCATGATTCTTGCAGCCGGGCGTGGCGAACGAATGCGCCCGTTGACTGACCATTGCCCGAAACCCTTGCTCGAAGTCGCGGGAACAGCGTTGATCGTCTGGCATCTGCGTCGGATCGCAGCCGCTGGTATCAAGCGCGTCGTAATCAATCACGCCCACCTCGGTCACCTGATTGAAGCCGCCCTGGGCGACGGCCGCCAGTGGGGCTTGAAAATTCAATACTCGGCCGAGGCACAGGCACTGGAGACCGCTGGCGGAATCGCCACGGCGCTGCCGCTGCTCGGTACTGCGCCCTTTCTGGTCATCAATGGTGATATTTTCAGCGACTGGCCGATGACACGCGCGCTCGCTGTCAGTGCACAGATGAAGGCCGCGAAGCTGCGCGCCTGGTGTGTGCTGATTGCCAATCCGGCGCACCATCCGAAGGGCGATTTTGCGCTCGACTCGGGTCTGCTGCACAACACGGGGCAGCGGCGTTTTACCTACTCGGGCATCGCGCTGTTTGAGCCGGCCTTCTTCGAGCACTGCGCTGCCGGTGAAAAGGCTGCGCTGGCGCCACTGCTGCGCGCCGCGACCGACGAGCGACGCGTCGGAGGCGAATACTTTGATGGCCGCTGGGTCGATGTCGGTACGCCACAGCGGCTGACGGAACTGGATCAACTGCTCAGACGCGAATCTCGAATTACACTATAGCTGCCAACTGGCGCCCACTTGTGAGCCATTCAACATGAACTATTCCCTGGCCGATCCGGTCATTGAGCCGGTCACTACACCTCTTCCGGTCTACGCGCAAAGACGTCGCGCGCTGGCCGAGCAAATGCGCTCGCGCGGTGGCGGCGTCGCCGTCATTGTGACGGCACCCGAAGTCGCCCGCAACCGAGATAGTCATTTTCCGTATCGGTGGGACAGCTATTTCTATTATCTGACCGGCTTCCAGGAACCGGAGTCGGTGCTGGTCCTGAGGGTCAGCGGCACGGACAGTGAGTCCATCCTGTTTTGTCGCGACAAAAATGAGGAACGGGAAATCTGGGATGGATTTCGATTCGGACCGGCCGCCGCGCGTGAACAATTCGGGTTCGATCTCAGTCATTCGATCACCGCACTCGATGAACAGATGGGCAAGCTGCTGGCCGACCAACCCAGTGTCTTTTATTCTTTGGGCAGCGAGCCGACGCTGGATGCACAAATGCAGCGCTGGCTGAACGCCGTTCGGGCGCAAGCGCGCGCCGGGATCAGCGCGCCCGGACAGGCCTTCGATGTTCGACTCCTGATTGACGAGATGCGTCTACATAAGGACAAGCATGAAATCGCCATCATGCGGCGCGCTGGACAGATTTCCGCGCAAGCCCACGTGCGAGCGATGAAGGCCAGCCGACCCGGTCGATTTGAATATGAAGTCGAGGCCGAGTTGTTGCATGAGTTCCGACGCTACGGTTCGCAAGCGCCCGCCTACGGCTCGATTGTGGCCGGTGGACGCAACGGCTGTGTATTGCACTATCGCGAAAACAATGCCGTCTTGAAAGAGCACGAACTCTTGCTCATCGATGCCGGTTGTGAGCTCGACGGTTATGCCTCGGACATTACCCGAACCTTTCCGGTCGATGGCAAATTTACGGTGGGTCAGCGCGCGCTGTACGATATTGTGCTGGCTGCGCAGGCGGCAGCCATCAACGAAACCCGACCTGGCAAACGCTTCATCGACCCGCATGATGCTGCCGTTCGTGTCTTGACCCAAGGCATGATCGATTGCAAGTTGCTCAGTGGCAGTGTTGATGGCGCGATCGAATCCGGCAGCTTTCGCCGCTTCTACATGCACCGCACCAGTCATTGGTTAGGTATGGATGTTCACGATTGCGGCGAGTATCGCGAACCCGGCGAGGCGGCGACGCCAGCGGGCAAACCTTGGCGCAAACTCAAACCCGGCATGGTGCTGACCATCGAGCCCGGCATCTATGTTCAAGCAGGCGCCGATATCCCGCGCGCATTCCACGACGTCGGCATTCGAATCGAGGACGACGCCCTGGTCACCAAAAAAGGCTGTGAGTTGTTGACCGCACAAGTTCCAAGCAAGGCCGCCGACATCGAGGCGCTCATGCGTGATCGCTGATGCACTTCGCCTCAGAATAATCGGCCAGGGTCCGGTGGCGTTGGCGTTGCTGTTGTTTGCACGTCGCGCCGGAATCCCGGCCGCGTCGATTGACATCGACCCTCCCCTCAATCCGGGGCTGTCCATATCACCGAGTCTTGCGCGACGAACCTTGGCGCTGAGCCTCGGGTCCTGGCAGTTGCTCGGCCGAATCATCGAGCTGCCGCGCGCTTGTCCGATCTATAAAGTCGAGGTGTCACTGCAAGGACGCGCGGGCCGCTCGCGTTTTACTTCGACCGATATGGGCACAGCAGCGCTGGGCTATGTCACCGACTACCAAAGTGTGCAACAAGCGCTGATCAATGCCGTTACTTCAGGGGCGACTTCAGCAGTCGCTGCGCTGTCCAACTCGCCGCAGACGTATCAGTCGGACATCCGATCGCAGGTCCCGACGATCATCATTCACGCTGAAGGCAACGCCGGTGACGAGGCCGATGTACGGGAGTTCTCGCAACATGCGGTGCTCGCCAATCTGTTCTGCCCGCAACAACCGGCGCACTGCGCGCTCGAGCGATTTACGCCCGACGGACCGCTGGCACTTTTGCCAATGGCCGAGTCGGGGCACTTCAGCCTCGTCTGGTGCTGCAGCGCGGACGCGGCCCTACGGCGGACAAACATCGCCGAAGCCGAATTTCTCGATGAACTACGCGTGAAATCAGGTTCGCGACTGGTCGGTGCCCGACTGGCCAGTCCGCGATCACAATCACCGTTGCAACGACGACAACGCAAGCAGACTCAGGCCGGCCTCGAAGTATGGATCGGTAACGCGGCGCAGGCCCTACACCCGGTCGCGGGTCAGGGACTGAATCTCGGCTTACGCGACTCGTTCGAGCTGGCACAATGGCTTGCGCGGCTGGCCTTGCAGCGCCCGCTGGCCGACGCGACGCAGATCGAACAGTCGTTGAAAAACTTTGTCGATCTCAGGCGTCCTGATCGGCGGCAAACCATTCTATTGACCGATACCCTGGCATCGGTCTTCACCAAGACCTGGATGTCACCCGCCCAGTCCCTTGCTTTGTCTGTGCTTGACCTGACCCCAGGCTTGCGCCAGCGATTTGCCGGTCGACTCATGTTTGGTCAACGATAGCGTGCTGTTTCACCTTGATTGATGAGCCTTCCACGGCACGGGCGAGTTAGAGTGTGAGGGCAAGTGCGGATGCGGATACGGAGACGGAGACGAAGACGGATGCGCAAAAATTGAGTTTCGATTAGACCTCGAAGTTCGTTACAATCACCTTCCCGCTTTCGTTTTCGACTATTTCCCGGGTTCGTTCCGCCCGCCATTTCGCATCCCAATTCAGATGAAAATCGGTCCGTACACGTTACGCAATCGAGTATTTGTTGCGCCGATGGCCGGCGTAACCGATCGCCCGTTCAGGCAGCTCTGCAAAGCGCTGGGGGCCGGTTACGCGGTATCGGAAATGGCCGCATCGAATCCACGATTGTGGGCGACCGTTAAATCTTCGCGCCGATTGAATCACGACGGTGAACAGGAACCGAAGGCGGTGCAAATTGCCGGCGGCGATCCTCAAATGCTCGCCGACGCGGCGCGCTTCAACGTTGATCGCGGCGCGCAGATTATCGATATCAATATGGGCTGCCCGGCCAAAAAAGTCTGCGACGTCATGGCCGGCTCGGCGCTAATGGCCAACGAAGAACTGGCCATCCGAATTGTTGCTGCCTGTGCCAACGCGGTCAGTGTTCCGGTGACGCTGAAAATGCGCACCGGTCCGTCGATCGCACTCCGCAACGCCGTGCAACTCGCGCGTTCGGCCCAGGCGGCCGGCGCTGCCATGATCACCATCCATGGCCGAACGCGCGCCTGCGGTTTTACCGGCAACGCCGAGTACGACACGATTGCCGAAGTCAAAACGTGGCTGTCGATTCCGCTGGTCGCCAATGGCGATATCGACTCCCCCGAAAAAGCGGCCCAGGTTTTGCGACACACGGGCGCGGATGCCGTCATGGTCGGGCGGGCGGCGCAAGGTCGCCCGTGGATTTTCCGCGAGATCGAGGCGTATCTGAATAATGAAGTGATGCCCGCCGCGCCCGATCCGGCGGAACTGCAGTCACTGATGCGCCGTCATCTGCTCGAGCACTACGCGTTCTATGGTGAGTACACCGGTGTTCGCACCGTCCGCAAACATGTCGGTTGGTATTTGCAACAGCAGCCGGCAGGTCGAACGTTTCTAAACGGTTTTAATCTGATCGATTCTGCTGATGCGCAACTGCTCGCGATCGATCGTTTTTTCAATGAATTTGACCCTGGTTGTAGTCTGGATCCGGCGTCCGAAACGCCCGCTGCCGCTAACGATCGGTCATTCGACAGGAGAAGGCTGGCATGACCAAGCCCCCAACCATTGATGATGCAGTCACCCGCAGCCTTGAGAAGTATTTCAAGGATCTCGAGGGAACCTCACCGAAATCAATCTACGACATGGTGATTACTGCGGTTGAGCGTCCGATGCTCGAAGTGGTCATGAAGCAAGCCCACGGCAACCAACTGCGAGCCAGCGAAATGCTCGGCATCAATCGCAACACACTGCGCAAAAAACTCGGCAGCCACGGTCTACTTTAAACTCATGAGCAATCATCGTGTGACCCTGGCCTTGATCAGCGTCTCCCAGAAAGTCGGTGTGCTGGAGTTCGCCCAAGAGTTGCATCGTCTGGGCGTGCGGTTGTTGTCCACCGGCGGCACGGCCAAAATGCTATCTGAAGCCGGCCTGCCGGTTACCGAGGTTTCGCAACATACCGGTTTTCCGGAGATGCTCGATGGCCGTGTGAAGACCCTTCATCCAAACATTCACGCAGGATTGTTGGCGCGTCGCGACCGTCCCGAACATTTGCAAGCGATCGCCGATCACGGCATCAGTGCCATCGATCTACTGGTCGTCAATCTGTATCCTTTCGCGCAAACCGTCGCCAAGCCGGATTGCAGTTTTGACGACGCCATCGAAAATATCGATATCGGCGGCCCGGCGATGTTACGAGCCGCCGCCAAAAATCACCAAGGGGTTGCGGTCGTGATCGACCCAGCGGACTATCAACCTCTGCTGGCCGAGCTGCGTGCTTCGGGTGGTGTGTCGCCAGCACGCCGATTCGAGCTTGCCCGCAAGGCGTTCGCCCACACCGCCCAGTACGATGGCGCGGTCGCCAATTATCTGGGCCGCCTCGATCCGCAGGCCTTGCAGGCCGGGCCGCAGGCGGTGTATCCGGTAACATTCAATCAGCAATGGCTGCGCGTTCAAACCATGCGCTATGGCGAGAATCCGCACCAGAACGCCGCTTTCTATCGCGATGCCGAACCACCAGCCGGAAGCCTCGCGACCTACGCACAACTGCAAGGCAAGGAGCTGTCGTACAACAACATTGCCGATGCCGACGCTGCCTGGGAATGTGTGCGCGGCTTTGACGCCGACAGCAGCGCCTGTGTCATCGTCAAACATGCCAATCCGTGCGGCGTGGCGGTGGCCCCAAGCTGCGTGCAAGCCTATGCTGCCGCGCTGGCGACTGATCCGACCTCGGCCTTTGGCGGCATCGTTGCCTTTAATCACGAGGTCGATGAAGCCTGCGCGCAGCAGGTTGCCAAGCAGTTTGTTGAAGTGTTGATGGCGCCAGCGTTTTCCGCTCAAGCGCTGACTATTTTTGCCGACAAGAAAAATGTTCGCTTGTTGAAGATACCGTTGGGCAAGGAGCACGTACGTCAGGCATCGAACACTTACGACCTCAAACGAGTCGGTGGTGGGATTTTGGTGCAATCGCCCGATAACCACCCGATCAGCGCCGGCGATCTTCGTGTGGTCACGCGTCGCCAGCCAACAGAAGAACAACTGAGTGATCTGCTGTTTGCCTGGCAGGTGGCCAAATACGTGAAATCGAATGCCATCGTGTTCTGCGCTCGGCAGCGAACGCTTGGCGTGGGTGCCGGTCAGATGAGCCGCATCGACTCGGCTCGGATTGCGTCTATCAAATCGCAAAACGCCGGCCTGAGTCTGGCCGCATCGGTTGTCGCGTCGGATGCGTTCTTTCCGTTTCGCGATGGACTCGATGTCGTCATCGACGCTGGCGCCACCGCTGTCATTCAGCCTGGCGGCTCAATGCGTGACGACGAGGTGATCGCGGCAGCCAACGAGCGCAATATCACGATGGTGCTGACAGGGGTCCGGCATTTCCGTCATTGATTCGCAGCGCATTCTGGGTATTGATCCGGGCTTGCGTATCACCGGCTTTGGCGTCATCGATAAAACCGGCAACAAGCTTCAGTATGTCGCCAGCGGCATCATCCGCGTTCCGGACGGCGAACTGCCGCACCGGCTGGCAGCGATCTTCGAGCAGTTGCGCATGATCATGACGCAATATCATCCGACCCAGACCGCGATCGAAAAAGTATTCGTGAACGTCAACCCGCAATCGACGCTGCTGTTGGGTCAGGCACGTGGCGCCGCCATCACGGCCATGGCGTCGGCCGGATTGCCGGTCGCCGAATACACGGCATTGCAAATCAAGCAATCGGTAGTAGGTTACGGCAAGGCCACCAAAGAACAGGTTCAGGAGATGATGGTCCGGCTGCTGCTGCTGCCGGGAAAACCGTCGAAGGATGCGGCCGATGCCTTGGCGTGTGCGGTGTGCCATGCGCATATGCAGCACTTGGTCGGACAATTGGGCCAACTCGATCGGTCTGGCGGCAAACGCGGCCGCGGGCTGCGGCGCGGTAGACTGTCGAGCTGACGACGCAAATGACTGACGACTGACGACTGACGACTGACGACTGACGACTGATGACTGAACTGACATGATCGGACGATTGACCGGCGCACTGGTGCTCAAGGATCCGCCTTCGGTGATGATCGACGCACACGGAGTGGGTTATGAAATTGATGTGCCGATGAGCACGTTTTATGACTTGCCGGGCTTGGGCGAACGAGTCACCTTGCTGACCCATCTGGTGGTTCGTGAAGACGCGCATTTGTTGTACGGCTTTCTAACCGAAAATGAGCGCGAAGGATTCCGGCAGTTGATTCGCATTTCCGGCGTCGGTCCGCGCACCGCACTGTCACTGCTTTCGGGTCTGTCGGTCGACGATCTGGCCCAGGCGGTTGCGCTGCAGGAGTCCGGACGACTGACACGGGTTCCGGGCATCGGCAAAAAAACCGCCGAACGTTTGTTGCTCGAATTAAAGGGCAAGCTGTCCCCCGAGTCCCTGCCAACGCCTTCGAGTCCGATCAGCGACTCGGCCACCGATGTCCTTCGCGCACTGCTGGCACTGGGCTATTCGGAAAAGGAGGCCAGGTTGGCGATTCGCTCGTTGGATACGACACTGTCCTTATCCGATGGCATCAAGATGGCGCTCAAGGCGCTGGCCCGGGTCTAGCACCGATTCGCGCAGGCTGAAAGCACACGATGATCGAGCCCGACCGATTGATTGCCCCGACCGCGACCTCACCTAAAGAAGAGGTCGTCGAGCGCGCACTGCGCCCGAAGACACTGGCCGAATATGTCGGCCAGGCGAAAATCCGCGAGCAACTCGACATCTTCATCCGCGCCGCCCGCAATCGCGGCGAGGCACTCGATCACCTGTTGCTGTTCGGTCCGCCGGGCCTCGGCAAGACCACGCTGGCCCATATCGTGGCTGCCGAAATGGGCGTTAATTTGAGGCAGACGTCGGGGCCGGTACTCGAGCGACCCGGCGATCTGGCGGCACTGCTGACCAATCTCGAAAAAAACGATGTGCTGTTCATTGACGAAATTCATCGTCTGTCCCCCATTGTTGAGGAAATCCTCTATCCGGCACTGGAGGATTATCAGATCGACATCATGATCGGCGAAGGGCCAGCCGCCCGTTCGATCAAGCTCGACTTGCAGCCGTTCACACTGGTTGGCGCCACCACCCGAGCGGGCATGTTGACTAATCCGCTGCGTGATCGTTTTGGCATCGTTTCGCGACTCGAGTTTTACAACGTCAGTGAATTGACGCATATCGTGACCCGCTCGGCCAGTCTGTTGAACGCCCGTATCGACGAAGCCGGCGCACTTGAAATTGCGCGACGCTCGCGCGGCACACCGCGCATCGCCAATCGGTTGTTGCGACGGGTCCGCGACTATGCGGAGGTCAAGTCGGACGGCTCGATCAGCGCGCGCACCGCTGATCTCGCACTGTCGATGCTCGATGTCGACGCTCAGGGCCTGGATGTCATGGATCGCAAGCTGTTGCGCGCGATACTCGACAAATTCAATGGCGGCCCGGTTGGCGTTGATAATCTGGCGGCTGCCATTGGGGAGGAACGCGACACCATCGAAGATGTCCTTGAACCGTTTTTGATCCAGCAGGGATTTCTGCAGCGCACGCCGCGCGGCCGGATCGCCAGCGCTGCGGCCTATCGTCATTTCGGTTTGGTGGCACCGGCGCAGCAGGCGAGTCCCGAACTTTGGGATGCGTCGCAAGATGACTGATTCAGCTTCGATGCGGAGCCTCGTGGGTGGCCGATAACGTTGACAAGTACGCGCAAGAACACGACAGCTTCGCCGAAAAGCTGGCGCAAGCGACGCCGCGAATCTGGGTAACGCCGCTGCTGGTTGCACTCAATGTGCTGGTGTGGCTGGCCGGATTGGCGCTCGGCATGGACCCGATTTCGCCGAAGGTCCGGGATCTCGCGACCTGGGGCGGTAATTTTCTACCTCTGACGGTGCAACAGCCCTGGCGTCTGATGAGCGCGACTTTCCTGCATGGCGGCATTGTTCACCTCGGCATGAACATGTGGGCGCTCTGGAGTACCGGTGCGCTGGTCGAACGCTTCTATGGCAACAAGCAGTATCTGCTGCTGTATCTGTTGTCGGGTTTATTCGGGTCATTGGCGAGTCTATTTTTTTCGGCGCGTACCGGCGTTTCGGTGGGAGCGTCGGGCGCGATCTTCGGCGTGGTGGGCGCCATATTGGCAGCGGCTTACACCAAACACGGCAAAATGCCTGGCAGCATGGTCAAGGCATTGAAGGCATCCATGTTGCCGTTCGTTGCGTTTTCGCTGTTCATGGGCTTCACCAGCGGCCATATTGACAATGCCGCCCACATCGGCGGCGGCGTGGCGGGGTTTGTACTCGCGATGATCATGGCTGAAAAGTTCGATTGGGATGAATACCGGCGACAGGCGATCCCGCGCGTGTTGGCAGCGCTCGCCGTCAGCGCGCTGATTGGGTATTTCATCTGGATGTACTTGCCCAAGCCTGCGATGTGAATTCGTCTGACCTGCGCAGCGACGAACAACTCATGACTGCCTTTGGCCGTGGCGAGGCGGCCGCATTCGATGTACTGTATCAACGTCATCGCACCTGGCTCTACAACACCTTGTGTCGGCAACTGCTCGATCGCAGCAAGGCCGACGATGTTTTTCAAGAAACCTGGCTCAGTCTGATTCGCTCGGCCAGCCGCTACGAACCGAAGGCCAAGTTCAGCACCTGGCTGTATTTGCTGGCCAGACAACGACTGGTGGATGAATGGCGGCGGATTAACCCCAATCTTGAATCCACGCCGTTTAATCATGCTGATGCCGACGAAACTGAAAACCCGCCCTGGACTGCGATACTCGCCGACGACTCGGCCGATCCGATGCGGCAAGTCGAGCGTCAGCAGTTGATTGCGCAACTCGAGCAGGCCATCAACAGCTTGCCGGCCTTGCAGCGCGAGGCATTATTGCTGGCCGAATATGGCGAGTTGAGCCTGGAGGAGATCGCGCGCGCAACCGGCAGCACGCGCGAAACCGTCAAGAGTCGACTTCGTTATGGACGCGGCAAACTGCAAGTACTGTTGGCTGGGACGATCAAGTGAATATCCGCGACTCCGGTTCAGTTAACAAGGCGGCGGGCGATGATGGGTCGCAGCCGCTCGGCCTTGTGAAGGCGCTTACGCCCGCGCAGCCACCGACTTGGCTGGATGAGAACATTCGATCGATCGCTCATGAGCAGGCCAAGCTGAATCAGCAAATTCGATCTGGCGATCGTCAACCGCAACCATCCCGGCGCTCCTCCATGAGTTGGCTACCTTGGGCGGGCAGTCTGGCGAGTATCGGCGTGGTCGTGCTGCTCGTAACCGGCCAGCAGGTAACGCCCGAAAGACCGGGCAGTCAGGCACCGTCGCAAGCGCCGATAGAAGCCCCGTCGCTAGCACCGACGCCGGCGCCAACACAAACACCCTCACCGGTAACCGATCAGGCGCCGCGCGTACCGGCCGACGCGCTGAAGGCATCACCGGCGCCCGCATCAACATCACCGTCGCTATTACCATCAGCGCCTGCGCCAGAGCCTGCGCCGACATCGACGTCCAGATCAGCCGCTGCGGGGGGCTCAAAACCGCAGCGATCGTTCGGCACTCCAGCAACGAAACGCGCCGAAGCTGAGTCAGAGCGCCCCAGCGCTGCGGCGGGCGAAGCATCGGACTCCACGCGGCGTGCTGACGGCGCATCTGCTACGCCAGCCGCACCCGAACCGGCTGTGCCGTCCGTGTCACCTGCCTCACCTGCCTCATCGGCCTCACCCGCGTCGCCTCCGCCACCTGCGGTCGCCAAACCGACGGCGGGCCAGGCCGTCGAGCCGCGCGAGCCTGCGAAATCCGCAGCACCGAACGAGGCCAGGCGCATGCGCGAATCGCCTGACGGCACAGGTTCCGGCGCGGGAGCAGTAAGCGCTCAAAGCAGCGAGCCTCGCGCCGCCACGTCGCCCAGCGCAGAATCAACCGAGCAATGCGCAAAGCTCATCGACGAGTTGCTTCTGGCTGGCCGCAAGAGCGAAGCACAACGGCAGTTTCGGCGTTGCACGCAACGATTCCCCGACCACGTCTGGCCGTCCGCCTGGCGTGAACGGCTCGGTATGATCGAACCCGGCAAGGATTGATGCCGACCCAAACGGAGCGATACGCCCGTTTTAATTTCGCTAACCCCTTATCGTTGCGCGCTACGTTTAATCCTTCGAAGCTTATTCAAAGGAGAACAAAATGGGTTTCGGTTGCATCGGATCAATCCGCGCGTTTGCAGGAATCTGGCAAGTCTCGCGATCGCTGCTGTTAGCCACTGCCTTGCTGGCCGGCGGCCACAACGCACAGGCGTTTTGCGGTTTTTATGTCGGCAAGGCCGACAGCTCACTGTTCAACGAAGCATCGCAGGTCATTCTGGTCCGAGACGGATCAAGAACGGTGCTGTCGATGCTCAATGATTACAAGGGCGCGCTCACCGAATTTGCACTGGTGGTGCCGGTGCCCACTGTGCTGACGCGCGAGCAGATCAACGTCGGTGATCGACGGATTTTCGATCGCATTGACGCTTACTCGGCACCCCGACTCGCCGAATATCATGATGAAGATCCGTGCCGCCGACACGAAATGCGTGAAATGATGCGTGGCAGCGGGATGCCACAAGCGGCCGCGCCAGTTGCAAAGGCCAGCAGTCTGGCAACCGATAGCGTCAAGGTCGAGGCAACCTACACGATTGGTGAATACGACATTGTCATCCTCTCGGCCACCGAATCCGACGGTCTCGAAACCTGGTTGCAGCAAAACGGTTATCGAGTACCCGCAGGCGCATCAAAAGCATTGCAGCCCTACATCAAACAGGGATTGAAATTCTTTGTAGCCAAGGTCAATTTGAAAGAGCAAGCGCGACTGGCCAATGCCCAAGGCTTTACGACGTTGCGACCTCTGCAGTTCGCGTTCGAGTCGCCGCGCTTCATGTTGCCGATGCGCCTCGGAATGGTCAACTCGAGCGGCCCACAAGACCTGATTGTGTACGTCATGACCCGCAAGGGCCGGGTCGAAGCCAGCAACTACCGAACCGGCAAGCTGCCCGCCAACATGGATCTGCCCGTATTCCTGCGCGGCGACTTCAAGAATTTTTACAAGACCCTGTTCGATCAGCACGCCCGGCGCGACGAATACAAGACCGTGTTCACCGAATATTTCTGGGACATGAACTGGTGCGACCCGTGTGCGGCGAATCCGCTTACCACCAGTGAGTTGCGGCAAGCCGGCGTGTTCTGGCTGGACCCGCAGAATTCTGTGCCTGACCCCTTGAATCAAAGTCCACTGCCTTCGAATCAATCGAATACAAATCCACCCATCGCAAATCAACCAAACGCAAATCAACCGACCCCGATTGCGCCAGGCGCCCTACCCGATTCACTGCCATCGCGCCGATCGCGACCGATGATCATGCCGCAGGCGCAGCCCGTGTTGTTGACGCGCCTGCACGTCCGATACACCCGCGAGAGCTTTCCCGAAGACCTGGCCCTGCAGCAGACCAGTGATCGACAGAACTATCAGACGCGTTATGTCTTGCGTCATCCGTTCAAGGGGTCACCCAACGCCTGTGAAGCGGCCGCTGTGTATTACCGCGAGGTCGCGAATCGTCAGGAGCGCGAGGCCGAACAACTGGCGCAATTAACTGGCTGGAGCCTGACCGATATCCGCTCGCGTATGGACATTGTGCCGCTTGAGAACAAACCCTGGTGGAGCAACCTGTGGAAAGGCTGATCGATCCACGCCTGTTGCAGATCCTGTTTCTGGGTTGCTTCTTGACCGTTGGTGTGCTGCTGCGCGATTTCTCGCTGCAAGGCGCACAGATCGCGTTGACGTTTCTCACCGTCATCGCAACCCAGGCATTCTGGCTGCGTCGATTGAACCTTCGGCAGGCCGGATTTCTGTCGGCGCTGGTGAGCTGTTTCGGACTGTCGATTCTGATTCGTGCCGATAATCTTTGGGCTCATCCGCTGATCGCGATGCTGGCAATTTCCTCGAAGTTTGTATTACGACTCGACGCACGTCATATCTATAATCCGGCCAACCTGGGTGCAATTCTGGCCGCGTTTGTGGTGCCGGGTGCGTGGGTGTCGCCGGGGCAATGGGGCCAGAGCATCACGCTGGCGGCCTGGTTCCTGGCATTGGGTACGATCGTTACGCAGCGCTCGCGCCGCATTGATATCGGTTGGTGTTTTCTGGCGTTTTACGTCGGGCTGATTTCGCTGCGCGTGTTGATTCTCGGGCAGAATCCACTGGTGATCATGCATCAACTGCAAAGCGGCGCGCTGTTGCTGTTTGCGTTCTTCATGATCTCCGATCCCATGACCACTCCGGTCAATACGGCGGCCCGCGTTGGCTACGCGTTCGTGGTGGCGCTTTGCGCACTGATCTGGCAGTTCGTCTTCTTCAAGCCGAATGGTTTGATCGTGAGCCTTTTCGTACTGTCCCCATTGGTGGTTTGGCTTAATCGCCTGGTGCCCGGCACGGCCTATCAATGGCGGCCCAAGCCAGCCGTGCCTGAAGGACGGCTCGAAGCCAGCCGTTAGAATGCGGATTGCGTCGACGCAATGACTGGGTCCGCGGATCAAACAAAGGAACAATGAGCCCTATGCGGCCCAATATCAGTCAGTGGCCGGCAGCAGTTTTCTCGATGCGGTTTCGGGTTTATTTTGAAGATACCGATGCCGGTGGCATCGTGTATCACGCCAATTATTTGCGCTTCATGGAGCGCGCGCGTTCAGACTGGCTGCGTTCGCTGGGCGTTGTGCACACACAACTGGCCGCGTCGGATCAGATCGCGCTGGTGGTTCGCGATGCGAAACTGGAGTTTTTGTATCCTGCGCGGCTCGATGATGAACTCGTCATCGATGTTCGCCTGCTCGAGGTCCGCCGCGCCTCCATCGTCACGGCCCAAACGGTGATCTTGGCTGGCACTGACACGCCCCTGATTGCCACCGGCGTTATCCGTGTGGCCGCGTTGAATCGGCTCGATGGCAAGGTCGCTGCCATCCCTTCCTGGTTGTTGGAGAAAATTGAACAATGAACACCGATATGTCGATCCTCTCGCTGATTGCCCAGGCAAGCTTGCTGGTGCAATTGGTGATGGTGCTGTTACTGCTGATTTCGTTGGGCTCGTGGACCACGATCTTTCGTAAATATTTTCAGATCCGCAGCGAGCGCCAGGCGACCGTACGCTTCGAGAACGACTTCTGGAAAGACCGCGATCTCGGCACGCTGTATCACCTGGTTCGTGAAAGCAAAAAAGATCCCGGCTCACTGGCGCGTATTTTTGAGGCCGGCATGGGCGAGTTCCTGAAGACCCGGCAACAGAAACCTGGCGATACGGTTGCCATGCTAGATGGTTCACGGCGTGCCATGAAAGCCGCCTATCAACGCGAAATGGACAGCCTCGAGCGCGGTCTGGCGTTTTTGGCCTCGGCCGGCTCAGTCAGCCCGTACATTGGACTGTTCGGCACCGTCTGGGGCATCATGAATTCGTTCCGGGGTTTGGCGAACGTCCAGCAAGCAACCCTCGCTTCGGTCGCACCTGGCATTGCCGAGGCGCTGGTGGCCACCGCCATCGGCTTGTTTGCGGCGATTCCGGCCGTGGTTGCGTATAACCGCTTCTCCTACGATATCGACCGTCTGGCGTCCCGATTTGAAAGCTTCATGGAAGAATTTTCAAATGTGTTGCAGCGGCAAGCCAAATAAACCAGGAGCTTAGCGCCATGCCAGCCATGTCCAGTCGCCGCAGCGGCCGAGGCCGCCGAATGGTCAGCGAGATCAACGTGGTGCCGTATATCGACGTCATGCTGGTATTGCTCGTCATTTTTATGGTGACCGCCCCACTGGTGTCACCCGGTGTCATCGATTTGCCGCGCGCCGGCAAGAGCAATACCAAACCAGATGCGTATATTGAGGTGCAGGTGCGGCAAAACGGCGAATTGCGCCTGCGCACCGTCAACGCTGGCGACGCGCAGGAACGACGTATCGGCCGTCGCGATCTGGCCAGCAATTTGAAAGAGTTGCGCGCCGGCAGCGACCTACCGGTGGTCATCTCCGGTGAAAAACAAGTACGCTATGAATCGGTCATAGACGTTATGGATGAATTGCAGAAGCAAAACGTTGCCCGGGTCGGGCTAATGGTCAAGCCCGCAAATTAATCACCGATGACTGAACCCAAACCTCCGGAACTCAAGGCTCCGATCAACGAAGCCCGCGAGCGGCGCAATCGGCCGGCGACGTCGAATAAGCGCGTGCGCTCGATTGTGCTGGCTGTGCTGGTGCACGGCCTGCTGATCGCCTTTCTCGTGATCGGTGTTCGCTGGAATACCCAAAAGCCGGTCGCCGTGCAGGCCGAGCTTTGGGTACCGCCGCCGGCGAAGGTCGAGCCCAGGCCAGAGCCCAAGGTCGAACCGAAGCCGGAGCCCAAGCCGGAACCGAAGGTCGAGTTGCCGGCGCCCGAGCCACCGAAGCCGGTGGAAAAGCCGGTAGAGCTGCCGAAGCCCGACATTGCGCTTGAAAAACAACGCGAGGAAGAAAAGAAGCAGGCCGAGGACAAGAGGCTGGCGCTGGAGAAAAAACTCGCGGATGACAAAAAACTCGCGGATGAGAAAAAGCTCGCCGATGAGAAAAAACTCGCAGACGAGAGAAATCTGGCCGCTGAGAAAAAGGCGCTTGCCGAAGCTAGAAAACTCGCCGAGGAAAAGCGCTTGGCTGATGAGAAAAAAATCGTCGAAGAAAAGAAGGCCGCCGAACTCAAGAAGCTGGCCGATGCCAAGGCCAAGCTCGCGCAAGACGATGACAAGCGCCGTGAAGATTATCTGAAGCGCCTGATCGATCAAGCAGGCAACCCCAGCGACACGCCCAAGCCCGCCAACGCGCGAGCCGGCCAAGCGGTTGGCGCCGCCTCCGGCGAGGCCAGCGGCGCGGCCGACGGCGACTACTCGGCGCGGGTGGCGTCGACCATTCGAGGTAACACGACCTTTGCGACGCCGGTTGATCTGAATGGCAACCCGCGAGCAGTGTTTATCGTGACGCTTTCGCCCGATTGCAGCATCATGAGTGTGCGTCTGAAACGCTCCAGCGGCTTGCCCAGTTGGGACCAGGCAGCCGAGCGTGCGATTGCCCGATCAGACCCGTTTCCGAAGCCGCGCAGCGGCCGTTGCGAACGCGAGCTTGAGATTGCTCATGGTCCGCGCGACATTAAATCGTGACGAATTAGCAAAAGTCGTTATAATTCATGCATTAAGCTGATGTTCCTCATCAAACTTAGTTGCATCACCCTCCACAACAGAATTCCTCAATGTCTTCGATCCACCTGTTGAACCTTCGTCTGAGCCACTTTTTGAATTCGCTCCTGAACCGTTCTCTGAACGGTCCATCGAGCGATTGCGCAGTCCGCCCTTCACTGGGTAGGCGGGCACTGGCGTGCCTGCTTGCGGTCGGCAGCCTGCTAACGCCGAGCGGCCTGATTGGTCTGGCGCACGCCCAGATGCGTATCGACGTCTCGGGCGTCGGCGCCACGCAGTACCCGATTGCCATCGCAAATTTCACCACCGACGGCAACGTACCGGTCGAAGTCGTCAACGTCATTCGCAATGATCTGGCACGCAGCGGTGCGTTTCGGGTTCTGGACCCGCAAGCAACGTTGCCCGATACCGCCACCCCAAACTGGGGCGAGCTGCGCTCCAAGGGTGCCGATGCAGTGCTGGCCGGCTCCGTCTCGAAGCTTGCCGATGGTCGTTTTGATGTCCGCTACCGGCTCTCCGACGTCGTTCGGCAAACTACGCTCGCTGGTGAGTCGTTGGTTGCCAACAGCGCCGATCTACGCTTTGCGGCGCACCGGATTGCCGACACGATTTTCGAAAAACTGACCGGTGACAAGGGCATTTTTGCGACCCGAATCGCCTTCATTTCGAAGACTTCCAACAAGTACCGCTTGAATGTCGCCGACTGGGATGGTGAAAACATTCAGGCCCTGCTCGTGTCCGATGAACCGATCGTCTCACCGAGCTGGTCGCCCGACGGCGGACGCCTTGCCTACGTATCCTTTGAAAAACGCAAGCCGGTGGTTTACGTACATGTGCTCTCCAGTGCCAAACGCATCGTGGTCGCCGACTTCAAGGGCAGCAACAGCGCACCGGCCTGGTCGCCGGATGGCAACTCGCTGGCGGTCACGCTGACCCGCGACGGACTGTCGCAGTTGTACATGGTCGATGCTGAAGGCGACAGCAATTCGCGCAAGATCACGAGCTCGAGCTCGATTGATACCGAGCCGGTTTTTTCGCCCGATGGCCGCAGTATTTATTTCACTTCCGATCGCGGCGGCTCGCCGCAGATTTATCGCGTCGGCGCGCAAGGCGGCGATGCGGTGCGGATCACGTTTACTTCGGGTTACAACGTCAGCCCGAGGATCAGCCCGGATGGCAAGACGCTGGCGTTCATTACACGGCGCGATAACCGCTATCTGGTCGCGACCAAGGATTTGGCCGGCGGCAGCGAGCAAACCATATCGGACGGCGGTCGCGAAGAAGCACCGAGTTTTGCACCGAACGGTCGCTGGATCATGTACGCGACCCAGACGGCGGGTCGTGACACATTGATGGCGGTCTCGATCGATGGTCGTGTGAAGCAACGCCTGACCGGCGCAGGTGATATCAGGGAACCCACCTGGGGACCCTTGGCCAAGTAACAGGAGAACTCAAATGACGCCCTGGATTAAACGCACCCTCTTGATTGGCTCGCTGGCACTGGTCTCAGCCTGCGCCAGCTCGATCAACCTCGATGACGAAAACGATAAAAAAGGTGCCCCGATCGAAAACCGCGGCGCTGGCGCAACCGGCGGCGCCAAAGCACCTGGCCCCGACGGCGTTGGGCGCGCACCGATCGGACCGACGGTCAGCGTCGACAGCGCCAAGGATGCGCTGAATGATCCGAGCGGCCCGTTATCGAAGCGCAGTGTTTATTTCGAGTACGACAGCTTCGTCGTTCGCGAAGAGTTTCGAGCACTGATCGATGCTCATGCCAAGTATTTGAATACCAACAAAACCCGCAAGATCATCATTCAAGGCAATACCGATGAACGCGGTGGCCGCGAATACAACCTGGCCCTCGGACAAAAGCGTTCGGAAGCCGTACGCAAGGCCTTTGCCACGTTGGGCGTATCGGACGCGCAATTGGAGGCGGTCAGTTTTGGCGAGGAAAAACCGAAGGCCACCGGCAGCGACGAAGCCTCACAAGCCGAGAACCGTCGCGCCGATATTGTCTATCCGTAATTCGACGTACCCATCGATTCCAGGAGCAGCGCATGCGCGGACGGTTACTTGAACTACCCAACAGTCAAACGTTCGTCAAGGCCATCGGGCGACCGATCGCGGCGAGTCTGCTACTGTGCGCTGCGCTGGGCGCAATGGCCCCGAGCGCCCATGCCGGCCTTTTTGATGATGAAGAAGCGCGCAAGGCCATTATTGAAATTCGCGCCCGACTGACCGAACAGCAACGCAGCATTGACGGACTCGGCAAACAGGCGAGCGACCTTTCCGGCAAGATCGACAAGAGTATCGAGCCAGCGATGCGCTCGCAACTCGATTTGCAGAATCAGATCGAGGCGATGCGTCAGGAGATTGCGAAACTGCGTGGTCAACTCGAGGTGCAGACCAATGAACTCGCACAGACGCAAAAGCGCCAGCGCGATGTCTACGCCGATCTCGATACCCGGCTTAAGAAATACGAGCCGAGCCAGGTTCAGGTCGACGGCAAGACCGTGGCCGTAGACCAGAACGAGAAGCGCACTTACGAGGCTGCGTTGGCGCAGTTTCGAGCCGGCGACTTCAAAACGGCTCAGGCCGGCTTTCAGACCTTCATTGCGCAGTTTCCGGACAGTGCGTTCACGCCGAGTGCCATCTTCTGGATGGGTAGTGCACAGTTCGCCCTCAAAGACTATAAGAACACCATCACGACCAATCAGTTGTTTCTGGGCAAATACTCGGACCATCCGCGCGCGCCCGACGCCTTACTCAATGTCGCCTACGCGCAAATTGAAACCGGCGATCGACGTACCGCCCGCAAGACCCTGGAAACCGTGGTCGAGAAATACGCCGATACCCCGGCCGCCCAGACTGCCAAAGAGCGCATGACTTCATTGCGTTAGTGCGCGCGCCGAGCTGATATGCAGGAAACCGATCTAGTTTCAATCCATCACACCGTCGTCTGGTTGAGTTTTGCCGTGGCGGTGCTGCTGGGCGCCCTCATGAACAAAACCAACTTTTGCACCATGGGAGCGGTGTCGGACATCATCAACATGAGCGACTGGAATCGCATGCGCATGTGGTTGTGCGCGATTGCAGTGGCCATCGTCGGAACCCAGGCGCTCGCAGCGCTAGGCTGGCTTGACCTGAGCAAGTCGTTTTATACACAATCGTCGCTGACCTGGCTCTCGAATATCGTCGGCGGCCTGCTGTTCGGCTTCGGCATGGTGCTGGCCTCCGGTTGCGGCAGCAAGACGCTCGTGCGACTGGGTGCCGGCTCGCTCAAATCACTGGTGGTCTTCGTGGTCCTCGGCCTGTTTGCCTTCATGACCTTGCGGGGCCTGTTCGGCGTCTGGCGAGTCGCCACGGTCGACACCGTTCAGACGCTGCTGGCCAGCGGCCAGGATCTGCCGCGCCTATTGGCCGGCAAGGAGGCTGGCGCCGGCGCGCTCGCGCAAATGCGCTGGATCTGTGCGCTGTTGATCGGTGGCGCGCTGCTGGCCTTTTGTTTTGCGAGCGCCGAATTTCGACAACGTGATTCGGTATTGGGCGGCGTCGGGGTCGGCTTGGGCATCGTCGCGATCTGGTTTATTTCAGGTCGCCTTGGCTTCGTCAGCGAACATCCTAAAACCCTCGAGGAGGCCTACCTGGCCACCAACTCAGGTCGCCCAGAGTCACTGTCGTTCGTTGCACCGATCGCCTATACGCTCGATTGGCTGATGTTCTGGAGCGACAAAAGCAAACTCATCACGCTGGGCATTGCCAGTACGCTGGGGATGATCGCCGGTTCCGCTGTTTACGCAATCGCCACCGGGCAATTTCGCTGGGAAGGCTTTCGCGATACTGAGGACACTGCCAACCATCTGATCGGCGCCGCGCTCATGGGCATCGGTGGTGTGACCGCCCTCGGTTGCACCGTCGGACAAGGGTTGTCGGGATTGTCCACCCTCGCACTGGGCTCGATGATCGCGTTTGCGGCGATCGTTGCTGGCGCCGTATTGGCCATGAGGTATCAGATCTGGCGCATCGAGCACATGGCCTGACGCTACGCGCCGCGCAGCTATTCAGCCGCGCACAAACAAGGTGACCAACGCATCGGCGCCGACTTGCGCACTCCAGTGACCATGCACGCTTGCATCGAACGTCGCGTTAGCCGGCAAGAAGTCAGCCGAGTAGAAATGATCGCCCGGACCAAAGATGCGTGAGCTACCGTCTTGCAAGCCGATTTCCATCAGACCGCGCAAGATGAACACCCACTGGGGCGCGCCGGTGCAATGAAGCTGGCTGCGAAAGCCGACCGGACTTTCGCGCAACTGATAACCTCCCGAGGTAAACAGATCGGAGAGCATCGACTGTGGAGTGCCATTTTCAAGTGCAACGATCGACTCGCGAAAGCGGGCGCGGCCATCAATATCGGTGAATAATTCGATTTTCTTGAATGCGGCCATTAAAAGTATCCTGTTGCAAGGATTCAAGCGTTGATCCAACACCGTTGACGTACCTGAGGACAAGACTAACATGACCCCTACCCGACTCGCCGTTGCGCTATCCAGCCTTTTGCTTGCGAGCGTTTTTGCAGCGCCCTCGTGGGCCCAGGACTTCCCCGCGCGCAAGCCCGGCCTATGGGAGGTCAATATGCAAATGGAAGGTAGCCCGGCGAAACTTGCCAAGCACTGCGTCGACGAAAAGACCGACAAGCAGATGCAGCAAATGGGCCAGGGCATGAATCCGCAATGTCAGCCCGGCACTCAAAAGCGCGACGGCAATACCTATCTGTTCGAGCAGGAATGCAAATTCGGCAACTCCGTGGTCGCCACCCGCTCGATGACCAAAGGCGATTTTCAATCGAAGTTCCAGACCGAAATCGAGAGCCGCTTCACGCCACCGATCAATGGCAAGGCGAACTCCAAAACCGTCCTCGACGCCAAATGGGCCGGCGCCTGCCCGAGTGGCTGGAAACCGGGTGACATCGAGCTGTCGGGTGGCATCCGGATGAACGTCAATGACATGATGCAAGGGGCTGGCAAAGTGCCGAAGAAGTAGGCCGAGTCCCGTCGTTTGACCCGGCCAGCACCATCATCATATAATCGAGGGCTTGCCAAGGGTCGTTAGCTCAGTTGGTAGAGCAGCGGACTTTTAATCCGTTGGTCGCAGGTTCAAGTCCTGCACGGCCTACCAAAATTTTTGAAACCAACAATAAAACGGGCAAACAGAAAAGAAAATCAAAGACACAACTTAAAGGCAACAAAAATCCACTAAACGCCTTCAGGAACTGTTTGCAAATAAAAATCGTTTGGAAGTACTCGTTTGAAGGGCTTGACGCTTGGGTGTCGAGCCCTTTCTGTTTTGGCGAATGGTGTCGATTTAGCAGTGTCGGAATTCATGGACAAATTCCAGACCAGCGATCCGGTTTCCGGCACCGGGTATCAGGTGTGCATGTACCGGTGTCCCGATATAGGAAAAAGTCGCGGATGTACCAGCCCAGAACGTAGGACCGCCGAATGGCAAATCAGGCTTCTCAAGCAATTCAGGCAATTCAGGCAATTCAGGCAATTCAGTCCACTCAGTCAAGTCAGAAAACGCCAGGAATTCCGCAAAATTCGTCGCAACTGGACCAACCGTCGCACGCCGTTGATGAGTCCGCTCGCCCGAAATCGCCCAAAACAGCGCCTGTGTTGCTGGCTCAAGTCACGCTGGTCAATCCCGAGTTCGCCGATGAGCCCAATGAGGTAGTGTCGACGGCGCAAGAGCTGAGTCAGGTCAGCCGGTTGCGGCTCATCGATCTGATTGAACCGACCTTGCATGATGAGGATCGCCCCGGTACGGTTCGCATTGCCGAGGTTGACGATTCGCTTCTATCCGATCAACTGTCGAACGCGGGCGCCAGCGCTCTGGTTGCATTGGCACCGGTGGCGGCGATTCCCTGGGCAGCGATTGCCGGCGTTGCCGCCGCTGGCACGGTCGGCGCCGCGTCCGGCACGGGCACGAGCACGGGCACTGGAAACACCAGTTCCGCTTCGTCAACGACAAGTACAATCGGCTCAACGGGCAACGCAAGCGCCCATTCAGGCGCCGCTGGAACGCTCGATGCAGTGGCCTCCGACAATGTCATCAACGCGCGTGAAGCCTCCGAGTCAACGTCGATCGGCGGTCGTGGTGTCAGCGCGAACGCGCAGTTATCGGTCAAAATCAAACAATTCGCCGCCGATGGTGTCACCATTGTTCGCGAGGTCACGGTCGATTCCGTCGCCGTTCATGCGGACGGTACCTGGCAGTTGCCCATCGACGTGGTTGCCCAGCTCGGCGACGGTCAGTACAGCGTCACGGCGGTAACCGTTTCACCGCAAGGCGATCGCGCCGAAGCCATCCAGTCGTTCGTGATCGACCGCGCAGCACCAGCGGCACCGGCGGTCCTCGCGATCAGTGGCGTCATCACCGACACGACACCGACCGTTGCCGGCATCAACGCCTTGCACGGTGATCATATTCAGGTCGTCAGCCCGACCGGCGAAATCATGAATACGGCCGTTGCAGCCGACGGCACTTGGAGTGTCACGCCCGCCATTGCACTGGCCGCTGGCGGACCGCGAAGTTTTGTGATTTCCGCGTCCGATGACGCTGGCAATATCAGCGCTCCAACCTTTCTGGCGGTGTCGATCACCCCTGTGATCGTACTAAGTGCTGCCATCGCCTCTAGCGCCGATTCGGGAACGTCCGGCGACGCACTGACCAATCAAACCCGACCGACGTTGACGGGCACCGGCAAACCAGGCGCAAGTATTACCATTGCCACGTCCGCTGGCGAGGTGCTGAGTACGACCGTTGGCGACGATGGCCAATGGCGCGCGTCGCTGAATTCGGCCCTGGCCGAGGGGGGGCCGCAAAAGCTCAGCGTGAGCTCGGTTGATGCGAACGGCCTTACGACGTCCGTGTCGGTACCGATCATTATTGATACGACCGCACCGCTCGCGATCACGGCGGCGCTCAAGCCCGGCAGTGATAGCGGCGTGATCGGCGATAACTTGACCAATGACAGCACGCCGAGCCTGTTCGGCGTGGCGGCCAGCCCGGGTGATATCGTCCGCGTTACCAGCCCGACCGGTGAGATCATGCCGACGGTAGTCGGCCTGGACGGCCGCTGGAGCGTGACCCCCGCGATCGCCTTGTCGGGCTCGGGTAGCCAGGAGTTTCAGATCACTGTCAGCGATGCCGCGGGCAACGCCGGTCCGACCAGCACGCTGGTGCTGAGCCTGGATACGATCGCACCGGCGGCGCCTCAGGCGGGCCTTGATCTCGCCTACGCGCAAGGCGCAACAGTAAGCGGCCATACCCTCACGAACAAGCCAACCATTTCCGGTCATGGCGCCGCGCCCGACAGCCTCATTACCGTGGTCAGCCCGATCGGTGAGGTCATGACCGTTACACCGTTCGCCGATGGCACCTGGTGTGTCACCGCGCAAAATGAACTGGCCAGCGGCGGCCCCTATGTGTTCAAAGTGACTGCTGGCGATAGTGCCGGCAACGTCAGCCCGATAACAACAGTTTCGGTCATCGTTGACGCCCCGCTCGCTTCGGATTTCACAACACCGTTCTCCTGGACACTGTCAACACCGGGCGCGACGACGTTCGAGTTGGTCATGGTCAACGATTCGCTGGTGCTCGTCACTTCAATACAGGGCAATCAGGCCATGGCCGATCAAGCGACAACCGATCACTCCACGACTGCGTCTGCGTCTCCGTCTCCGTCTCCGTCTGCGTCTGTGTCTGCGTCTGCGTCTATGTCTGTGTCAGGCACGTCGGCATTCAGTTCGCTGGCTCATATCCTGCCTAATGACGGATCAATGGCAACGATCTGAAGCGGGTGCTGAAGCGGGTTTGAAGCGGGTGCGGCGGCAGTACCGACGTCCTGCCGCGCCAGCAGAAGTCTTGGGTATTCTGAATATTTCGCAGCTTATCAGCCACATTTGTTCCAAAGATTGCGACATATTTGCTGGTGAACCGCGCATTTTTGGTTAGTCTGCAAAAAACGCTTTGGAACTGATGAAACACCCCAACGGAAGTAAAAAGCAAGAACCGGCTGGCGCCATGACGTCTGCGATCAAGGCGCCACCAGCCTGGATGATGCTGCTTGAAGGCCGTGCCCCGTGGGAGCTGGCCGTGACCTTTGCTGCCTGGCCGTGGCTGTCGCGTCTGCCGCGCGGTGATGGCCATCCGGTGTTGGTGTTTCCCGGCCTGGCTGCCAACGATCTGAGCACCATTCCCCTGCGCGGCTTCTTGCGCGCGCTCAACTACGACCCCTACCCGTGGAACTATGGGCTGAATTTCGGGCCCCGTACCGGCGTTCTGAAGGGCTGTATCGAGCACGTCAAGGAGTTGTCAGCGCAGCGAAAAATGTCGGTCAGTCTGGTCGGCTGGAGTCTCGGCGGCATCTATGCGCGCGAGGTTGCCAAGCAGATTCCGGGCAAGGTACGGATGGTCATCACGCTGGGTACACCGTTCGATGGTCCGGCCGATGCGACCAATGCCGGGCGCCTCTTCAAGGTGCTCAGCGGCATCGATCCGAAGGCGCATCCGGATCGTGATCGGATTCGCCAATTGCCACCGGTGCCGACTACCTCGATCCTGTCGAAGACCGACGGTGTAGTGGCCTGGCAGACCAGCGTGAATCCGCACAGCGCCAAATCTGAAACCATCGAAATCACCGCCAGCCATATGGGCATGGGCGCCAACCCGCTATCGTTTTACGCCATCGCCGATCGCCTCGCGCAACCCGAAGGCCAGTGGCGCGCATTTCAGAATGATGGCTTTCGTCGCCCCTTTTTCAAGACCGGCCACCCGACTGAACATGCAGATTCCAAGTAACGGTCTTTCGTTCGAGGTCGATGATTACCCGGCGATCGTATCCGGCAACGCCGAGGACACAACACCGATTCTGTTGATCATGGGTCTGGGCATGCCGCGCACCGCCTGGCCCCTGCCGTTGATACAGGCGCTGAACCAGGGCGGCCGACGGGTGCTGCGTTTTGATAATCGCGATGCCGGCCTGTCTTCAAAACTCAGCGCCTGGGGCAAACCCAATGTGCTCGTCAGCAGCCTCAAGCACATGATGGGTTGGCCGGTCAGCAGCGCCTACCAGCTCGATGACATGGCGCTTGACGTCATTGGTCTGCTCGATGCGCTGGCGCTACCCCGTGCCCATATTGTCGGTGTCTCGATGGGCGGCATGATTGGCCAACTGCTGGCCGCCGATCATACGAGTCGAGTCGCCAGTTTCACTTGCATCATGTCGAGTTCCGGTGCACGCGGCTTGCCGCAGCCGACCGCTGCGACCCGAATGGTCTTGCTGTCGCGGCCGGCCAGCAAGGCGCCGCAGGCGATTGTTGATCATTATGTGAAAGTGCTCAAGGTCATCGGCAGCCAGAAATATGCGCCGAGCGACGACGAAATGCGTACTCGCATTCGCGATAACCTGGCGCCCTACTACTTTCCGCTCGGGACCGCCCGGCAATTGGTGGCGATCGTCGCCAACGGTGATCGCAGCAGCAAGCTCGCCCACATCAAGTGTCCGGTGCAGATCATTCACGGCAGCGCCGACCCGCTGATCCCGGTGCAGGCCGCTCATGATCTGCATAAGAAGATTCCAGGCTCGGCTCTGGAGATCATTGATGCCATGGCTCACGACATGCCACCCGCCTTGCTGGGTCAGTTGGCAAGCCTGATTCTACGAAATGCCGATCGGGCCAAGCAGCTACGTTCGGTTGCAGATTAGACAGCCGCTCCGACTGACACTCTGTCGGCTAACCTGGCTACCAATCTGGCTACCGATCTGGATGACACTCAGGTCGTCGACGGGCTGGCAGTCGCAGCCTGCGCGGTCTCTTTCTGCTTCTCCAAGGCGCCCTGAATTTCCGCGTCGGGCGGATAGTGATACCAATCCGGATGCGGCGAATGCTCGGCACACGCCGGACACTGCGTGGTTGGCCATCGAATGCCGCAGCCGGGGCAAACGCCACCGGTCCAGAAGGTGTGCCAGCGGGTACCGCAGGTCGGCGTGCAATCCCAGCGATCGTCCGCCTTGGGACGATATTCGCATCGAGGACAGTAGATTTCAGGATTCAACGCCATGATGAAAATACTAACAGGTGACGCGTCCCATGCACGAGACGCGACTCATGCACGGTGTCGCGATAGCCGCGCAGCCGTTACACTGACCGTTTCTGACTGAGCGCTGGCGAAGATCGATGGTTGCGTTCCTGATCCACTACGACTTCTGGATCGATTTCGTTGCCTCGGTGCTGGGCCTTGTGCTGTACGTCGGCAGCACCCACACCCTGCAGCAGCGCCGCCACCCGGCGGCGGCCCTCAGTTGGCTGCTGATGTTCGTGTTCCTGCCGCTGGTGGCCATTCCGGCGTTTCTGGTGTTCGGTCAGCGCAAGATCAAGGCCAACACCGACAGACTGGCGCCACCGTGGCCGATTCAGAGTCGCTCGAGTATTGGCGCGAATCGTGCCGCCGGCTCACGCGGCTGGATGTCGGAAATGCTGGTATCGCTGGGCGGCGCACCGGTGCGCGACGCCCGTCGAGTCCATGTGCATGACAATGGCGACGAGGCCGAGCAAGCGCTTTGGGCCTCGATCGCCGAGGCGCGCGAGCGCATCTGGCTCAGCACCTATGTGCTCGGCAACGATCGTATCGGCAACGAGTTGATCCAACGACTCGCGCAAAAAGCCCGTCAAGGTGTTGATGTCCGACTGTTGCTCGACGGCGTTGGCTGTTTCTTCGTGCGCTACCAGCAACTGAGTCCACTGACCTCGGCGGGTGGCCACGTCGCACGCGCCTTTCCGCCGATGCGACGCATGTTGCAGCGGCAGTCGAATTTTCGAAATCACCGCAAGATGTTGCTCACCGATGGCGACGGGTTGTGGATGGGTGGCCGCAACTTTGCCGATGAGTATTTTCAAGGCAAGGCACCGGTCAGCGCCTGGCCCGACCTGAGCCTGACGGCCTACGGTGCGGTGGCGCTGGACGCCGAGGCGGTATTCAGCCTGGATTGGTACTGGGCCTGCGGCGAACGTCTGCGGCCCAGCGAGGCCAAAAAACAAACAGTCACCGCTGTTTGTGGCGAAGGAACGGACGCGCAACAAGTTCAACTGCTGGCCTCCGGGCCCGACCAGACCCAGGACTCCTTGCAATCGTTCATTGTGACGGCCTGCTTTCGGGCGCAGAGCCGGATTGTGGCCGTCACGCCGTACCTGATTCCGGATCCAACCCTGACGCAGGCACTGGGCCTGGCCGCCCGGCGTGGTGTTGCGGTCGATATTGTTTTGCCGCAGCGCTCGAATCATATTCTGGCCGACCTGGCGCGCAATCGTGCGATGCGCGAACTGGCGCAAGCCGGCGTCAATATCTGGTTGTCACCGGAGATGGTGCATGCCAAGGCATTGGTGTTCGACGACCTCGCCATCACCGGCAGCGCCAATCTCGATATCCGCAGTCTGTTCCTGAATTTCGAACTGGCGGTTGTGCTCTATGATAAGGAAACGGCTGCACAACTCGCGCACTGGATTCACCGCTATCAGCAGCATGCGCGCCGTTACCTGCCGACCCCGGCGTCGCTGCCGCGCGACATCCTCGAGGGTGCCGTGTTGTGGGTCGGTTTTCAACTTTAACAGAGCGTTTAAACGCAGACCGCCTGCGGAACCGAGGAATATCAAACATGGCGCGTTCAGTACTCGAAGAATCGAAAATCCATAGCGCGATCCGCGCGAAAATTGCCAATCATGAATCGGCGATTCTTGACGAGGTCAAGGCCGCCATCAAGGCGAACGCGGTGGTGATCGTCGGTATGGGGCAAAACCCGTTTCCAAAGAAGGCCCGCAAACTGCTGGACGGCAAGGGCGTGGCCTTCAAGTATCTCGAATACGGCAACTACTTCGGCGACTGGCGGCGGCGCAATGCCTTGAAGATGTGGACCGGCTGGCCCACCTTGCCAATGATTTTCGTCAAGGGTCAGTTGGTCGGTGGTGCCGACGATCTCGCCAAGCTACTGGCATCAGGTGAGTTCGAGCGACTGCTCAAAGCCTGAGTACACTGGTCAACAAACACCTGGCTGCCGCCGGAAAACTCAGCTAATCGAAGGCAAGCTCAGACCGGATCCCAACTGAATACGTCGGTCGTCACATCGAGCTTGTACATCGATGACTTGAGCGCTGGCATGCCGTGGCTGGCAATGGCTTGCGGCGTCCAGCCTTCGCCACGATGCACTGAACGCAAGGGCCGTGGTTGGCTCATGATGAAGATCTCGTTGTTGCGCACCGCAAAGATCTGACCCGATACATCACGCGCTTCATCGCTGGCCAGATAAACCGCCAGTGGCGCGATTTTCTCGGGCGTCATTTGTTTCATGCGCTCGACCCTGGCCTTCTGATCGGGAGTCTCGGTTGGAATACCGCCAATCATTCGACTCCAGGCAAACGGTGCGATGCAATTCGAGCGCACGTTGAATTTGCGCATATCGAGCGCGATCGATTTCGACAGCCCGGCGATCGCCAATTTGGCGGCCGCATAATTGGCCTGCCCGAAATTGCCGATCAGACCCGACGTCGAGGTCATGTGAATGAATGCGCCGCTCTCCTGCTCCTTGAAATGCAGCGCCGCCGCACGGCTGACAAAATACGAACCATACAAGTGAACTTTCACCACGGCATCAAAGTCGTCGACGCTCATCTTGTGGAAAAACCGATCGCGCAAGATGCCGGCGTTATTCACGACGATGTCGATGCGGCCGAATGCATCGATCGCAGCTTGAACGATACGCTCAGCGCCCGACGCATCCGAGACCGAGTCGGCGTTGACGACGGCCTTGGCTCCGAGCGCTCGAACCTCCTCGGCGACACGCTGTGCCGGGCCGGCGTCCTGGCCGTCGCCGGCGACCGAGGCGCCGAGATCGTTGACGACAATGTTGGCGCCCTCGGCCGCCATGGCCAACGCCATCGCGCGGCCAATACCACCACCGGAGCCGGTGACCACCGCCACTTTGCCTGCCAGCATCTTTGCTTGCGTCGTTCCCGCTTGTGTCGTTCCCGCTTGTGTCGTTCCTGCTTGTGTCATTAATTTTTCCCTTCCAGACGAGTATTTGAATTCAGATCAGGGGCCGCGCTAAACGAGACGCGAATGCGGCGGCAAACCACAGCGCAGGAACTCCATTTGATCACCGAGCACATGACCCCGGCGCGCTTGCAAGATGAGGTCTTCCCAGCGGCTCGGTACATAGGGTACGTACAGCAGTGGCATGCGCGCCTCTTCGGGCGTCCGGTCAGCTTTCTTTTGATTGCACGGTCGGCAAGCGGCAACGACATTGGTCCAACTGTCCTTGCCGCCACGCGAATACGGCATGATGTGCTCGCGTTCGAGGTCTTGCGAGGTATGCAATCGGCCACAGTAAGCGCAAGTAAAGCGATCGCGCGCAAACAACTTGTGATTAAAGCGCGTCAACTTCGGCTGCGCGCTCAACAGCTTGCCCGCCGCACATTGGCCCTTGACGGCCAGAATCGGGTGCACGTCGATGAACGAGCGATTTGACGTCAGTCGACTGACGCCACCATGCAGTCGCGCACAGACACCGCCGTAAGAATAGGCAACCGAATTGGTCGCATAGTAATGAGCGGCTTCTTCAATGTTGATCCAGGTTTCTGGAATTCCACTGATATCAAGCTTAAGAACCGACGGCCACATTCCTTCCCCTCGTTTCACGATTCACTATAAGCATAACGCATGACGGTGATATTGGTCGTTTTGCCGATTTCGAACCGCCGGTACGGTCGAAACCGACCATCGGTTCGAAAAGTCTTGAACCCGGCGGGTCCTGGCGAAATAGTGTCTCTCTATATCGCCAAGAGGCCAGTCTATGAGCTATTCCGCGCCCTCGAACCCGTCCCTGAACTCGTCCCCAAACCCGTCCTCAAACACACCCTCGGCCCGATCCTGCCTGTTCGTGCTGATATTGCTCGGCGCATTGAGTGCCTGCGGCGGCGATGGCGGCTCGGTCGACCCGAACGCCAGCGCCCAATCGAAGGCCGATGGCGTCGGTGTCCCGCACACGGTAGGCGGCACCTTGACAGGCCTGGGCAGCAGCGGACTGACTCTGAAAAATGGTGCCGAAACCTTGAGACCGGTTGCCGGCGCCAGCAGTTTCGTATTTGCCAATGCGATTGATGATGGCGCTGCCTACTCGGTCAGCATCACCTCACAACCCGGCAGTTTCTCGAGTTGCAGTCTGAGCAGCAATGCCAGCGGCGTCATCGCGGCCGCCGATGTCAGCTCGATCGTGGTCACCTGCGTGCAGACCAATGCCGTCGTCAGTACGATCGCCGGCACTGGCGCGCCAGGCGCTGCCAACGGCGTCGGTGCCGCAGCCAGCTTCAATTTTCCCTATGGTGTTGCCAACGACGGCGCCGGCAATATTTATGTCGCCGATGCGTTCAATCATCAGATCCGCAAGATCGCCAGCAATGGCACGGTCACGACTTTGGCCGGCAATGGCGCCGAAGGCAATGTCGATGGGCCAGGCACCTCGGCACGCTTTTCCTACCCGTTCGGTCTAGCCGTCGACAGCGGCGGTAATGTTTATGTCGCCGATTGGGGTAATCACAATATTCGCAAAGTAGCGCCCGATGGCCGCGTCAGCACGCTGGCCGGCAGCGGTACTTCGGGTTCAGGTAATGGCAGCGGCCCGGCGGCCAGCTTCAGCGGCCCGTTCGGTGTCGCCGTCGACAGCGCCGGTGTTGTTTATGTGGCGGACACCAACAATAACCTGATCCGCAAAGTTACCGCGACCGGTACCGTCAGCACCCTGGCCGGCAGCGGCGCGCAGGGCGCCGACAATGGCAGCGGCACGGTGGCCACCTTCAGAACGCCGCAACACCTGGCGGTCGATGCGGCCGGTACGGTTTACGTAGCGGACACCGGCAATCATCAGATTCGCCGTGTCTCAGCGGCCGGCGCGGTCAGCACGGTGGCGGGTAGCGGCGAGTCCGGCAGCGAAAACGGCGCGGCGGCTACGGCCAGCTTCAACAATCCAGCCGGCATCGCCATTGACAGCATCGGCACACTGTATGTCGCCGATTCCGAGAATCATCTGATACGGCGATTGACCAGTAACGGACAAGTCAGCACCTTGGCGGGCAGCGGCAACGCGGCATTGACGGACGGCATCAACGCGGCCGCCAGTTTCAGCTCGCCCCGCTCGCTGGTGGTCGAGTCGAACGGCAACCTGCTGGTCGCCGATGGCCGCAATCACAGTATTCGCCGTATCATCTCCCAGTAGATCGGATAGCCTGGTCCGTTTGGAGGAGGAGACGCACTTCAATGATTGACGCCAGGCCACTGCAGTGCCGCTGAGCACTACCCGACGGCTGCGTCAGGAGAGCCATTTCGATGGTCGGCAGTTACTTTGCTATGCCGACCGCCCTGCGGATCTTCTGGCACTGTTTCGCCAAACCATCGCGGCGGCACCCGATACGCTTGCGCTCATCGACGAACAGCAACAGATCAGCTACCGCGAACTTGCAGAGGCATCGGCCGCAGTTGCCACCGTGTTCAACTCATTGCGTCTGCGGCCCGGTGATCGGCTGGTCCTGTTGACCGGCAACTGCATCGAATTCGGCGTGATTGCGCTGGCCGCCTGGCGCTTGGGTCTGGTCATCGTACCGCTGAACCCGCGCAATGTTCGCAACGAAGTCGCCTATGTGTTGAATCAGTGCCAAGCCAAGGCGCTGGTGTTCGAAGAGGCCCTCGCCGACCGGACGCCGGTCGACGGACAAGCACCCAGTTGCAGCCTTGTCCTCGAAGTTCGCTCGCTGATCGCCCGCTCGCGGGCCGCCGCGCTCGAGGGGTCCAGCGTCGGAGCAAGCGATCAATGGTACCAGTCCGGTGAAGAAGACGTTGCCGTATTGCTCTACACCTCCGGCACGACCGGCAAGCCCAAGGGCGCGATGTTGACCCATCTGAACCTGATTCATTCGGTGCTGCATTTCGTCGACACCATGGATTTGCACGAAGGGCGAGAACGTTCATTGCTGGCGGTGCCGATCAGCCACGTAACCGGCTTGGTGGCGATCTGGCTAACAATGGTTGCGACGCGCGGCACGACGGTCATGATTCGTGAATTCAAGGCGCCGGTCTTTCTCGCCGCCATGGTCAAGCACGGCGTGACGCATACGATTGTCGTGCCCGCCATCTACAATTTGTTAATGCGCGATCCGCAGTTTGCTGACCATGACTTGCAGGCCTGGCGAATCGGCGGTTTTGGCGGCGCTGCGATGCCGCAGGCGACCATCAGCGCGCTGGCCAAGGCCCTGCCCGGCCTGGGGCTCATGAATGCCTACGGTGCCACCGAAACCACGTCTCCAGTGACGCTGATGCCGGCCGCCGAGCAAGGTGTCCGGCTCGACAGCGTCGGTCGATTAATGCCGTGCGCACAGTTACGCGTCGTGGATGAAGAAGGCCACGAAGTCGGCTGCGGCGAGACCGGCGAATTGTGGATTGCCGGCCCGATGGTGGTGCCCGGCTATTGGGACAATGCGGAAGCCAACGGTCATGAATTTACCGACGGTTTCTGGAAATCGGGCGATCTGGGCACGATCGATGCACACGGCTATGTCCGCGTACTGGATCGAAAAAAGGACATGATCAACCGCGGTGGCTACAAGGTCTACAGTGCCGAGGTCGAAGGCGTGTTGTGCGCACATCCGGCGGTGCTTGAGGCCGCTGTGTTTGGGCAATCCGATCCGGTGCTGGGCGAGCGCAGCCGTGCGGTCATCGTATTACAGCCGGGCACCAAACGTGCAGCGCTCGATTTGAAGGCCATCGAGGCGACGCTGCGCGGCCACTGTGCGGACTTGATGGCCGACTATAAGGTGCCGGATTTTTTCGAGTTTCGAGAGCAAGCGTTGCCGCGTAATCCGAATGGCAAGGTGCTCAAGCGTGAGCTGCGAGCGATCACGATTCCGCGACACTAGGAGCCTGTCGGGGTTGAGGCATAGCGTTGATAAAAAAGCGGGGAATAGCGATGGAATTTCATCGTGATAGGTGTGTTCGATCCTAAATCGCTGCTATTGGTGCTATCGACGCCGTCGTTGGTCTCGGTAGGGTT
>JANLTP010000045.1:0-4521 GCA_031363055.1 Burkholderiales bacterium
GACGCTGCGCCAGTTTCGGAAAGAAGTCCAGCACATATTCGATGCGACGACCTTCGCGTTGGCTGATCGCCCCCAACTGCAAATTTTCCTGGACAGTCAACTTCGCAAAGATTGCATGTTCCTGGGGCACGTATCCCAGACCCCGTCGTGCCCGCCGTTCAGTCGATTCGTCGCGGCACTCCTGATCGCGAAAAAGTATCTCCCCGGACATCGGGCCGATCTCTCCGGCCAGTGTTTTCAGCAAGGTGGTATTGCCGACACCATTGCGCCCGAGAATAGCGATGAGCCCGGGCGTGTCGACGTGAAGATTCAGATCGAACAGCACCTGGCTGCGGCCATAGCCGCAGGCCAGGTTCCGAACCTCGAGGATGGTTGTGCGCTCAGACACGATGGGTATAAACCTCCTGGACCTTGACCGATTGTTCGATCTCCTGAACCGTACCGCTGTCGAGTACCCGACCTTGGTCGAGCACGGTCAGTCGGTCACAAATATGCTTGATGAAATCCAGGTCATGTTCAACGATCAACAACGCGCATTGCGATTTGATCGGCAACAACAGCTCGCCGGTGACACGGCGCTCTTCCGGGCTCATCCCGGCGGTTGGCTCATCGAGCAGCAGCAGCTTGGGTCGGCGCGCCAGCGCCATTGAAATTTCAAGCCATTGTTGCTCGCCGTGACTGAGCTCGCCCGCCAGGTCGTCGGCGCGTGCGGCCAATCGGAATTGCGCGAGCGCTTGTCGTACCTGAGAATCCAGCTCGCGCCGGGTTCGGGATCTGAACAGTATGGCCAAGCTGTCATTGGACTGCAACGCCAACAGGACATTGTCGTAGACCGAGAGTTCCGGCAGGATCGCCGTGATCTGGAATTTCAGACTCAAGCCGGCGCGCGCGCTCGTAGGGCGGCGCGCTGGTTATATCGGCGCCGTCAAAGAAGATCCGCCCGCTGCTCGGAAAGTGCGCGCCAGCCAGCGCTTTCAACAAGGTACTCTTGCCCGATCCGTTCGGGCCGATCAGGCCGTGAAATTCACCGGCTTGCACCGACAGATCGACGCCGTTGAGTGCCTGCAATGCGCCAAACTTTTTAGTGACTCCCTTGACCTCGAGTATCGGCACGCGATCAATCCGGGTTTGGATTTATTGGGTTGCGCCAGCCGTACGAAAAGATTCGCTCGCGGCTGGGCACCAGAATTCCGAGCAGGCCGGCTTGTTGAAAAGCGACTACGATCAGCAAGATCATGCCAAGAATAACCGGCCAAAATTGCTTGACGAACTCAATGTCGGCCAGCACATAGCTGAGTATCTCGATAGACGCGGTGCCGATGACCGGACCGATCAAGGTACCGGCACCACCAAACAGACAATAGATGACCGCCATCGTCGACAGCCCTGGCCCCATATTGCCCGGACCGATAAACCCTTGGTGATAACTGTAGAGCGCACCCGCCAGACCCGCGATCATGCCGGCAAATGCGAACACGACAGCCTTGTACAGTTGCACGCGATAGCCGAAAAATGCCAGCCGTTCCTCGTTCTGTCGCATGCCGGCCAGCACCAGCCCCATTTGAGAGCGAACCAGCAAGCGTGCGCTCAGATAGACCAGCAACAGGCAGATAAAGGCGAGTGAATAGAACTCGATCCCTTCTACGAATTCAAAGCTGCCCAATTGCAATAGCTTGACCGACGATAAGCCATTGCCTGCACCGACATACTGCCAGCCAGACACCAGTCGCTCGGCCGCATAAGAGCCGGTTAGCGTACCGAGCGCGATAAAGATTGAGGTCGGCGTTTTTTTGCCCAGCAGCAGAAAGACGGCGAAGGCCAGCGCGAGCAACAGCCCGACGATCATGGCCAGAGGCAAGGTCGCCCAGATCTGACTGAAGCCCAGATCGCGGCCCACCAGTGCGATCACATACGCCGGGACACCGAAAAACAAAGCCTGCCCAAAACTCATGATGCCCGAGTAACCCCAGCATAGATCGAAGCTGATCGCGAGGATCGAGAGAATCAGGATGTTGGTGACCAAGGTCAGCAATTCCGGTCGACTGCTCAATACCCAGGGTGCTGCCAGCAGCGCCAGCAGCACGACGATTTCAACGATCGGCAATACCTTCGTTGGAAGCCGTCGCCGCTGACGCTCGTCGAGCGGCGGTACATTCAGTGAGATATCGATGATGACTCCTCGCTCAGCACTCTTTCGGATCGACCATTTCAGACTTCTTGATGATGTCATAGCGGGTCTTGCCGTCGACTGCCTTGCAGACCGCGATGTACATGTTCATCTTGCAGTGCTGTTTGCCTGCCACCATCTCGGCACCACCACCGGGACCCTCGGCCAGCTTGATTTTGTCCATCGCTGCCGCAACGGTTTCGCGTTTCAGATCGCCTTTGGTGGCCTTGACAGCCGCTTCGTAGAACTTGACCCCGCGATACATGCCCGTCGATGCACTGCCGGCCGTGAACAGATATTTGGTGTTCGGAAATTTGGCCGAGTACTCGCTCTGCAGCTTCTTGCTGAACGGGTCGTCGACTGCCTGAAAGTAATCGAGGCAACTGACCAAGCCGTCCATCTCGTTGGCCGGGTGATAATTGAGCAAGTTCTCGTCGTAGTACACACAACTGACGACGCCACCGCTTTTCTGAAAACCGCTTTCATACAACTGCTTCACAAACGGTTGCAGTCCGGGCGGAATGACGGTGTTGAACACACAATCAACCTTGCCATCTCGAATCTTGCCGATGGTGGCCGAGTATTCGGCCTGATCGAGCGGGTAGTACTCTTCGAAGACCACCGTGCCGCCGTTCGCTTCAATGACTTTACGCGCATATTTGTTCAGCAACTGTGGCCAACATACCGCCGCTCTTCGAGTTGATCTGTTCGATCGCGTACTGAGCGACTTGCCAGTTGGCATTACCCGAGGGAGCGATTGCCCCGGTAATGTCAGTCGCAATCCCCATTTTTATGGGACCGGCGGCGTGGCTGAAGCTGGGCCGCAATAGCCATCCGCCAGCGACCCCGGCCACCCAACCCGAAGCGGCCAGTGCGCTGCTGCCGGTCAGCAGCCGACGTCGACCGCCCGATAGTTGCGGTGGCGGGCGGATGCCCTCTTGACTGCGCGACTTCAAATAGATCATGTCACATTTTCCCTTGCGTGATAAAGCCTTGCGGCCGAAGTTTGACGATCACCAGCGCGATGACGAAGACCAGCGGATCGGCGAACACCGGTGGCACGATCCATGGCAATCCCGACGCGGTCAGGCCGACGAATGAAGCGCCCAGCACCGGCCCGACGAAGGTGCCAACGCCACCCAACATGACCGATAAAAACCCTTGAACCAGAAACCGAGTTCCGATGTCGGCTGACAATTGGTAGAGCGGCACAATGAGCGCACCGGCCAAGCCAGCGAGAGCCGATCCAAACGCGAACGAGAGTGCATACAGCCGACTGGTCGAGATTCCACTGGCGCGCGCCAGCATCGGGTTCTCCAGTGAGCCGCGAATTTGCAGACCCACCGAGATCTTGGTCAGGAACAGCCAGCTCAGCGTGATGACCGCCAGAGTCATGACAATGATGACGGTTCGCCAGATCGAGAAATCCAGACCGGCAATCGTGACTGCGCCTGCAATCGGTTCGGCGATCGATTTGTAGTGGCCGCCCAACAAGCCGCGCACGGTTTCACGAATCACCAGACCGATCGCATAAGTCCCGAGCATGGCAACGATCGGTGCTGCATAGAAGCGACGAATGATGGTTCGTTCCAGTACAAGCCCCAGCAGTGCGACAAGTATCGGCGCAGCAATGATTCCGCTCCACAGCGGTAGTCCCAGTTCCTGAAAGATGAACAGCGTGTAGGCGCCCAGCAGAACAAACTCGCCGTGCGCAAAGTTGAAAATTCCCATCATGCTGGCAATGACACCGAGTCCCAACACGATCAGAACCATTACTGATGTGAATGCAAGTAGATCGAAGGCGAGTTTGATCGAAGTTCCCATTACGGGTGCTACGCAAAATTAGTGCCAGTGCTTTTGTTGGATGCTGCCCATCGGCCGAGTTCAATTCGAGTGCAATCAAGTGAAATCGAGTGCAAATTAGTGCAGTGGAGCACCGGCTGCGTGCAATAAAAAAATTCGCTGCAAAATCACTCACCGATCGTTAGACTTGTATCGAGTTTTACTTAGCAGGGTCAAAGAACTTTATGAACACCACCTTGAACGGTGCTGCGCCGCTCACCCGGATTGCCTGTGCGCAAATGGAGCCGCGCGTCGGATCCAAGGACGAGAACGTTCGCAAGAGTCTGGAATTCATTGATCGCGCCGCTGCCAATTCTGCCCATCTGATTGTGTTGCCTGAACTCTGCAATAGTGGCTACATGTTCGGTTCGCGGGCAGAAGCGTTTGAGTTGGCGGAAGTTGTTCCGGACGGGCCGACGACGCGAACCTGGATCGACGCAGCGAGACGTCACATCCTCATCATTGTCGCGGGTATCGCCGAACGCGATGGATCAATGCTTTACAACTCGGCG
>JANLTP010000049.1:0-27546 GCA_031363055.1 Burkholderiales bacterium
TGCTTGCGCGTTGAGTGTAGTCGTCTCACCGACGTTGATTTGTTTGGTCTCGGGCGTGATTCGGACGCTGGCGACGGCTGCGCTCGACGTGCCGGCGCCGCCGGAGCTGACCGCGGTACCCGAGTCGCCGCCGCCACCGCAGCCGACTATCAGGCTCAAGCTGAAGCCAGCCAAACATAGAATGACTTCACGCAGGAATTGGCGGCTCATTGGATTATCCCCTCATGTTTCTGACGCGAATGAAGGTCTTCTCTAGCCAGTGGCCATCCATGGGTCGCCACGCTGAACTGCCACCGTTCGGCCCGCGCGATCTCGACGGTGTAGCTGCTGACCAGGCGCCCGCTTGCATAGACGACCGCGTTCGCGGGATTCGACACAGTGTCGTTCTTCGCGTCGGATCTCGCGTCGGTCACGGTGCGATCAGGGCAAGGGAGGCCGCAAGGGCCGGCGCGTGATCTCATTCTGGTGCGGCTACTTCTTCAGACCGGCCGCGACCCAGTTCTCGATCGGCGATTTACCCTCCTGGATCATCATCACGGTGGCGTCGAGTTTCTCGCCCCGGATGAAGCCTGACCAGCGCAGCTTGCCGTACTTGGCGCTTTCGGTCTCGGCTTCGAATCGGACCGCATTGCCTTCGGACACGGAGTTGTACGGCGCGTCGGCATAGCCATACTGGTCGCAAGCGCTCGAGTGGAATCTACCGTTCTTGAAGGTCAGAGTGTCCGCGTCGCCGCGCGTTTTGCCTTTCGCGAGAAACACGCCTTCGAAGATCTTGCCGTCGAGCGTCTCGGCGAATGCCGGGCAAGTGGCGATCGTGAACGCTGCGACCGCCTGAATGATCGTACGCGATACTGAAGTCAGGGTGAAGATCATGAAATTGCTCCTTGGTACGTTGCAAATTTAATCTGATCGCACTTGTCCGAACGCGATCTGATCGTCTCAAGCAAAAACCTGCGCTCAGGCTTCGTTCGTTTGATAGTGCGTCACAGGCGTGTGTCCGCGCATGAGCCGATCGGCCAAGCGGTCGGCTAGTCGAATGTCTTCGCAGACGTTCTGAGCGGCGACCACCACGGCACCGCGGCATCCGGCGTGTGGTCATCGAGACCGTTGCTTGCCGCGCGCCTGGACGATGTACGCCGTCAGCCAGAAACCTGCGACGAAGAAGACCGCCCGCGCGAGCGACAGTGGCTTTACGAAGTCAGGCGGCACGACAAAGATGCCGACGCCCAGCGGCAGTTGCACCCATCTAAGGGTGAAAACGAGCAGCTTCTCGACCTGGCTTGCCGCAGGAAGCGCAAACGACAGCAGCAACAGGCCGAAATAGCTCGATACGAATTTGACCTGGCTGGCCGTCATCTGCGCGGCGATCGACGATTGCGCAAGGGGTTGACCCTGCTCGGCCATGGCCAGCATGCTCAATAGGTGGGGTTTTCGATTGCATCGAGCAAAGCGGTTAGAAGCAGTCCCGCTGCCGCAAGCCAGGCGAACACCATCTTGAATTCGCGATCGCCTTCGCCTCTTGCCCAATCGCACAGAGTCGCCGCCAGCGCAACGAAGGTCGCACCATAAACACAGAGAAAAATGTAGTCGAAGCCAAGCTCCAGCCTCAGTGCCGCGGACCTTTGCACGAGCAGCCTGGCATAGTCGGCAGCCGGCCTGTTGATCTGAAATACCTGATGCGAGCCAAGGCCTGCCAGCGCCAGAATCAGCAACACCAGAGCGAGCGCGCCCGCGACGGCCGCGAGTGCCACCGTCGTGCGTTCTGCTCTGTTCATCGTCGAGTCCCAGACGGTCAACGTCAGGGCAACATGATACGGATCGACGGCGGCACCGTAACGACCGATTCGGGCACCGGGTAGGGAACGTCCCAGCGTTCCGACCAGGATGGGCCGCCGGCCGCAAAACCCGCTGGCCCCGAGGCGCTCGAAAGCGCCGTGCCGATGACCCCGCTTTTTTCGCCTTCGGCCCACACGCCCTTGGTTTCGACATCGGGGCACGGGGCGTCGCAGGCCTTCAGATATCGCCACTTGACCGTCCATCCCGCCGGCCGGGCGGGGCTGGTTCCGCCGCGATCGGCGTAGTAATGCACACCCAAACGGTAGGTACCGGTGATGCCGCTGGCGCTCGTGCCGTTCGAATACCGAGTCACCATGCCGTTGCGCGCGATGTAGTGCTCCGGCCCCAATCCCGAGGTATTGTCGAGATCGAGGTAGGGATTGGCCTGCGAGCTGCCTCGGCGGTGACTGTAGTAGACGATATCCCCCTGCTGGCCGCTGCCCGAGCCGTTGGGTTCCTGGACATACAGATCGACGTCGGACGTGTCGATGGTCCAGGTCAAAGTCGCCGAGAATGCGCTGGGCGTGGCGGTCGAATCGACCAGGATCTCCTTGAATGCGGCCCAGTTCAGTTGCGCACCCGAGGTCTTGGCGAGCAACGCGATCTGATTGATGCCGGAGAACACCGGGATCGTCGCCGAGAACTTGCCGGTACCGCCGCCGGAGCGATTGTCCACGTTTGCCTCGAAGCGGCCGCTGGGCGCGATGATGCTGATTCTGTCGACCGCCGAGCCTGTAACCTGTGCCTCCCCGCCCAGCACCGTGCCCTCGATGAGGATCGCGGTATCGGCCGTGATGTAGCGCGGCTGGCCTTGAGTCGTGACCGCCGTGGTATTGAGGATCGAGTTGCCGGTATTCGCCTCGACCATGCGGGTGAGCGTGATCTTCGGGAACACCGAGCCGTCGGCGAAGTTGCCATCGGCAGCCTTCTTCAAGTCGGCGATGACGTCAGTCGTCAGGCCGAGGTAGAAGCCGATGTGCTCGAAATCGTTGTACAGGTACTTGCCGCCGTCGGTGTCCGTGCCGGACTCGTATTGTTTGAAGCCGTTGGCCGAGGTGTAGACGATACGCCGCGCCGAGTCGCCGGGATAGTTCGGATCGTAGACGTAGAACGTAATGTCGCCGTTGGACGCGATGTCGGCCCGGTACACCATGATTGCATGGTTGCCGGTGCGGGTACCGTCCGCGAGCGTTCGATAGATCGCCATCAACGCCGGATTCTTGGTGACCTGCATTGCGCCGATCAGGCTGCGGGCGACGTTGTGCGACGACGAGACTTGCAGCGACTGCTCATCGTTCCGGCCTTTGGCGCGCCAGATGTCGTTCATCGCATTGTGAGCACGGCTGGCCAGTTCGATCGCGGTCGCATCGTCGACCCAGGTCTGCGTGGGAGCCGGATCGCGGTAGCCGCTGTACAGCTTGCCGCGGTAGCGCTCGCGAAAGTAGTACTTGGCGAGCGCCACCATGCCCAGGCAGTTGCCGCCTTGCGAGCGGCGATAGTACGAGCCGTAGTTGGGAATGAACCAGCCGTCCAGATCCACCTGAAAACCGGTATCGACGATCCTTCCGCTCGCTCCCGTGAATAATTCGAGTCCGATTCCTGCAATGACATACTCGGCATAGGCCTTGATCGATGCCGCACTCTTGACGCCGGGCTGGGCCTCGGCCGTGGGCGACAGCAGCGCACCACTGCCCGGAGCGCGGGTCTGGAACCGTAACGTGGTCGATCGATCGGGGCGGTACAAGCCCATTGGCTCGAGCTTGCCGCCGGCCTCCAGCTTGTAGACATTCAGGCCCTCGTCGGCACCGCTGGGCGGCAAGGTGATCGTAACCGGCAAAGCGAACGCTTTTTCCTTGTTCCACTGGTCCGACGCCCTCGTCTCGATTCGGATCAGGCGGCTTTTGATGCCGGCACCCGTCGGCAGCCCGCTTACCGCGTTCACGGCTGCAGAGGAGACTACGAAGGTCACCGACTCGCTTGCAGCACCGGCAGGAACTTCGATCTTCAGGCCGGCCAGCGGGTCGGACCCGCTTGAAACCGTGATCGTCCCTCCGGCGGCGCTCACCGTCGAACTCGACAAGGTCGATGTCTGCAGTGTGCCGGTGGTCAGCTCGATGCCCGGCTGAGCTGACGCTGGCGTTGGCGCCGGCGCCAGTGCTGTCGCTGTCGAATCACCACCGCTGCCACATCCGCCGGCCGCCAGCAGCGCGGCGACGACCAACGCGGCCATTGACAGCTTGCCACCTGTGAAGCGACTGGCTGATCGTGTGCTCATCGCTGAGTCTCCATGCGCCGGTCAAACCGGCAAGGTGTAGTGAATGGACGAAGCGGATTTGTCTCGGAGAATCGCAGGCTTCGTCGTTCGACCGGTCCGTTCTATTGAGACGGGCATCCCACTTTGCACTGACGCCCGATGCAGTCGCCCGGGGTCATGCCTATCTGCGGGTTCTCGTAACTGGAGCATTGTTTGGCCGTAGCCAGTCGTTGGCATACGGCACCGTCCGTGATGTTCTGGCCCAGAGTCAGATCGCAGGTGGCGCATGACGCCCCGGATTTCACGGTCGGGCCACTGTCTCCGAACAGCCCGCCCCCGCTGCAAGATGTCGCGGTCTCTCCACACGCGTACAGGGCAAAGATGCCCACCACGGAAAGTGCCACAAACAGAATATGTCGCATAGTCCTCATCTCGGCTCTCCTTTGGCATTAATCGAAGTCACTACCGATAGGACGACCCAGGCGCATCCTGTCTCCAGGCTGACGGATGTCAGACTGTGTTGTTTGGTATCTGAACTCGATCCGATCGTCTGTAGCGAATGCCTGCGGTCAGGCTTCGGTCGTTTGATATTAGGTCACGCGCGGGCGCAGGCGCATGAGCCGATTGGCCAAGAGATCAGCTAGTCGAATGTCATCGACTCGCAGCCTGTCAGTCCGACAGGCTGCTAGGTCGACAGACCTTGGTGCTCGGTCAAACGCCGGGCAAGGATGTCCCGCAGCCGGTGCGGCGGCAGCGGCTTGAGCAAAACCGGCAGGCCGCTTTGACGCAGCTCGGCCAATCGCTCGGGCCGGGTGTTTCCGGTCAGGATCGAAATCCGCAGCCCCGGCGACTCAGCCGCCAGCCAGCGCGCGATCTCCAGGCCCGATTCGGCCTTGCCGAGCATGTCATCAATCAACGCTACATCGATCGGGGCACCCGCTCGTACGATGGCTCGCACCTCCTCGAGTGATTCGACGAACATGGCCTCGACGCCCCAGGCCTGGAACTGTTGGCTCATGGCCTCGCACACCAACGGATCGTCGTCCACGATCAACACGCGGCAGCCCGCGACCGTGACTTCCTGGTCCTCGATTTGCACGGAATCATCGGTTGCACAGTTGGCCTTCGCCGGCGCCTGCACCGTTGGAATCACGAACTCGAAACGGCTGCCCAGCCCGACCGCGCTCGTCAGCATCAGTTCGACGCCGAGCAGGTTGCTGATGCGCCGAGCGATCGCCAGCCCCAGCCCGACGCCGTTGCCGCGGCGGCGAGCCGGATTGTCCAGTTGCACGAACTCGCCGAAGACCTTGTCCTGGTCTTCGGGGGCGATGCCCGGGCCGGTGTCGACCACGGCCACCCTGAGCCCAGCGCTGGTACTTTCGCAGATAACGGTTACGGAACCGCGCTCGGTGAATCGGACCGCATTCGACAGCAGGTTGCGCAGCAGACGTTCGATCAGCAGCATGTCTGTCTGAACCGTCGCTGCCGGTGCGCTCACCGCCAGCGCCAGCCCCTTCTGGCGGGCCTGCGGCTCGATCTCCTGCTTCAGCTCGTTCAACAGTACATCGAAACGGAAAACGGTCGGCTCGGGCTTGACCACGTCGGCGTCGAACTTGGACAGATCGAGCAGGCTGTTGAATTGGTCTTCCAATACACCCGCAGTGAAGGTCACCCGCCGATGAAGTGTTCGAGCCTCATCGCCATGTACGTGCGATTCCAGCGAACCGAGAAAGAGCATCAGCGCATGCAGAGGCTGGCGCAGATCGTGGCTGGCGGCGGCCAGAAAACGCGACTTGGCGAGATTGGCCTCGCGCGCCGCTGCAGAAGCTTCATTGGCTGCATCGCGGGCAATCTGCAGCTCGCCTTTCTCCTGCTGCAGTGCCGCCAGGGCCTGGTTCTTCTCCGACTCCTCGGCAAAGCGCCTGCGAACCAGTTGCTCGTACTGGGTTGCAAAGGTGATCAGCATCCAACCGAGGAACAGCGGCAGCAGCGCCAGGATCATCGACTTGCCCTGGCCCCATAAGACCCAGCCGAGCGACAGCGAAATCAGATTGACCGGCGCTGCCACGAGAAACGCCGGCCGATAACCTGCCGTGGTTGCGACGCCGCCGGCGGCTATCCCCACTTGAACGACAGTCAAAATGGCTTGGTCGAGCAAATCGAGATACGCGAAGAACAGCAGGGGAACCAGGCCCATGCAAATGCCCGTCGCACTGGCCAGTATCACGAAGAAACGCAGACTTGCCCGCACATCGCGATAAGTATCACGCAGCGTCCGACGAGCGAAAAGCGTTCGAACGACCGACAGCGCGATGTACAGGGTCGCCAGCGGCAGCGTCAGCCACGCCGGTGCCTTATCCCATGCTATCCAGGCTGTAAATACCGCCGCGACGACCGCCGGCAAGATCGAGCGCTCCGCATGCCGACACAAAAGCTCGAGCTGCTCGGATTCCAGCGCAGCGTCGGCATCGGCAAGGCTTAGTGATGTCGGCATCGCTCCGGCTGTTCGCGCATCAAGGTCAACAGGCACGGCTATACTTTGTTGGGGATCGATCACGCACGCGTCAAGCCTTGACGTGAGGCCTCGACGACCAACTGCATGCGGTCACGAAAGCCCAAAATCTGCAGCACCGTCGAAACCTGATTTTTCGCGGTGCTTTCCGAGATATTGAGCCGCCGCGCAACCTCCTTGATGTGCAGACCCGAGAGAATGCATTCGAAGGTGTCGCGCTGGCGGACCGTGAGCACTGACAATTTGCGCTGCAGGCTTGCCACCGGTGCGGGCGGACTGGCACCGGACCGCGCAGCCGCGGACGGAAGTTCCAGATCGGCCAGCACCGCCGGCGGTAGGTAGATGCCGTTGGCCAGTACCAGGTCCAACGCGCGCTCAAACACCGCAAAGCTTGACGATTTCGGAACGAAGCCGACCGCACCGAGCCGGATTGCGGCACGAATCACGCTGGGTCGCTCTTCGCTCGAAAGGACGACGATCGGCACGTCAGGAACGTTCTCGCGCATGAAACTCAAGGCGAGCAAAACGTCCGCGTGCACGCCGCTGTCGACCGTTTTAAGCTGGGCGCGCAGGAGCTCGATGCCCGGAAACGAAAGATCCAGCAGCACCAAGTCCGGCCGGTGTTCCTTGCACAGCGCCACCGCCTGCTCGCAGCTATCGGCCTCAAGCAAGGACACCGAGTCCCTCCCGCTTGCGCGTACCCGCAGTGCGAGACTCTCGCGCACCAACGGATGGTCATCGATCAGCAGTAGCTTCATAGAATTTGGCCCTTGCCTGAGCGAATGGGAGACGCCAAGGAACCGTGCTACCCAATCGTATCTCAACGCAGGGTTCTCACCAAGGGCAATGTGTATGGCCGTTTGGCCAGTCGGTTGGCTATTTTTCTCAAGTCCAGCAAGGTGCGCCGCTCTCAACGCGTGTCTGCAACATCAGGTGCGCGCCGATTGCGGACCAGCGCATCTGCACCTGTTGTCCCGGCGTGTGCGCATGGGTCAGGTTCGCGGCGTGATCCGAGCAGTGACGCACCTGGACGTGAGTCAGTCCGATATCGATGCGACGATCCTGGCGATTCGGGCCATTGCACAGGCGCCCCACGCTCCGGGCGCTGATCCGCTCAACAGCACCAGAGCGCACCGCATCGCCGGTGAAACCACGTTCGACGATGGCCAAGTGAGCGCGTTAAAGCGCAGCTACACGGGTGCCTGCGGGCCGATTTCGACCGTCACTACGGCTTCGTCACGGCCCTCTGGGGCGTAGACGGTCTTCACCGTGCCATAACCGACAACGGTCGAACGCCTGTCAGTACCGGCCAAGAGTTCCTTGGCTACCTCGTGCGGAACATGGCCGATATTTTTCCACGCCTTCATCAGCCCGAGGAGCGATTTGCACTCCACCCAGACATCGACGCGCGTGCACCCAGCATCGAGGTCATCGCGCCTGCGCAGTTCGACGCGCGAGTTCTCGCGGCAATCGGCGCGAATGATGGCCGCACGATCAGGAATCGTCGTACCGCCGAGGATGGTGAAGATCGACTTCGCGAGCTTCGTGGGCGCTGGCGCTTTCAGTAACAGTTCGGACATTTTCTGAAGCCTTTTTCGCAGCCCGCGTCGCCGCGGCCGATCCATATTGACGGGCCGACCGCCGCGACTACGGCCGACATCGAAGTGCGGGTGACGAAGCGTATCCCGGGTTATGAGGTACGCCTCGATCTGCTTCTCGGTGATCGGAAGCAAGCCGTTACGTCGTCTGAGCATCTTGCGTGTCCGTCCCGAGTTGGCCTCTGGGAAGGCGCCATTTCGTGAAGACATGGTCACGTTCTTTCTCAAAGTTCGCTGGGTTCTGGAGAGAAACCGGGTTGCCAATGGTCATCCGCCGATGCCCTCCGAGAGCCTCCGTCACGGAGGCCCCCGCCCTACGCAGATGTCAGGCGGCTTTCGGCTCCAGTCGCTGTTCAAAATCGCGGGCGGCAATGCCGCGATGCAAGAAGGAACGCGGCCCGTCGTCGCGTTGCTTGCGCCCGACGACTTTCAGGCTGCCTTGTTCGACTTCGATCTCCAGTTCGGATTCCTGAAAACCCGCCACCGCCATAGTGATTCGGTACTGATCGTCGCTGACCAGTTCGACGTTGTACGGGGGGTAGGCAGGCTGGGCGTCCGCACGGCCGGCTTCATCCATGATCTGGGCGAGCCGGTCGAATCCGATGGCGGAACGATAGAGAGGGCTGAAATCAAAGCGCATGGTTATATCCTCCAAAATAAGCGATACGGTTAGCAGACCCTGAGTCGGCGTCCTGCGCTAAAAATAGTGGCTCCAATCGGGCCTTCAAGAGGCTAATTCATTGAATTTTTTAATGCCCACCGCAGAGGCTTTTAACTCCTTCTATTGACGCGGGCCATCGCTGCCGTCCGCGCCGGACGGTGAGCCGCTCAAAAAGCACCAGAACGCATGGCGCGGCCGGTCTGTGGCCTCATTCGCAGGCATCGTGCTGAGGGGTACAGCTATGTCGCGCTGTATTCATTTAATAGGTCGCGACCGCGTCGCGGCGGCTATAGGCGCCAAGTCTAGGTTAACTGCGGCCCACTGACACCCAACAAGCAGTTTCAACGGACCCTTGACCCGGCCAGCGGCCTGCTCCTGCAAGCCACTGTTCACATCAAGTCCCTCTGAACTCACACGGGGAAGGTCGGATTCGGATCGGACCGATCAGCAGCTCAGGGTCGAAAGGGCGCATTTGCCGGATCGCACCACGAACGTCCGCAATCCGCTGACCGGTCGTTCAATGGCCAACTCGGTCGGCCAGGAAAGAAGGAATCGGCCATTCGCTCCCCCCAGGGCCCTTTCGAGAGCAACGACGGTATCGCAGGTTCGTTGCTAAAGCTACCCGTGAAATTTGTCGGTGCGCCCCGATCGATGCCAAGAGCCCCGCCACTGGCCCGGCCATGAATCGAAAAAAGCCGAACAGCGGCAGGGCGCACAAAAGGGCGTCGTCGCGGCCAACGACCTGCTCACCAGGCGAGCTCGAGGATTTCCCGAACTTGCACCGTGCTGGTAACCGACCGTGGATTCGCGCGCAGATTCGGGTAATCGAGGGCACGTTGCGCAATCGTCTCAAGATCCTCCCGTTTGATATGAAACGAGCGCAAGGTTGCGGGCTGGCCGAGATCGGCGATCAGTTCGGCGATCTGGTCCGCTGCGTTCCGGTTGGGTTCACCGATCGCCTGCGCCAATGCCCTTTGTCGTTCGGCGTTGAGTGCAGCATTCCAACGCATGACGGCCGCTAACATTACGCATGAGGTGTGTCCGTGGGCGACGTTGTAACCGCCCCCAGCACATAACCGATGCCATGACTAGCACCCTGCCGGCGCCAGCCATCGTCGCTGTGATGGCCTGCCACATGCCGATCTGCACGTCCGAGCCTGCCTGCAAACTGGCGGGGTCAGCACTTTCTGGACAGCGCGCGGACCTCGTGCGAATCGTCATCGTCGACCAGGTACGTTTCGCCCTGCTCTTTGACCAGAACGCCGCGCCGGGTCAGCAGCTTCATCACCCGCGTGATGATCTGGTGCATCACCGCCTGCACCGCTTCATCGGTCGGCGCGGGTACCTTGACGAACTCTGGCTCACCGTCGGCATTGCGTCGGTAAACTCCGTGCAGGGGGCGGTAGCCGGAATTGTTTCATTCGCTCGGGTCGGGTAGTCGGTAGTTGACTCGAGCGATGAGCGTTGCGGGTTACACAGTAGGGAGGCTCTGTCGGCGATCGATGTAATGCCCGAATCAAAATGTTTTGATCGCTGGAGATGCGGATTGTGTACCAGCAGAAAAATTCGCTCGACGCGAAGGCATCGTTTTCATCCTCGTGCTTCCGGGGGCGCGATTCGTGAGCGCACCGGCTGCTCGCCAAACTGGGCAGCAATGGAAGCACACAGGCAACGGGCGGCTAGAGTTGCTTTGTTGCGCAAATGCCGAACCGTACACCAGCAGTCCGATCAGAAAAAGTGTCAATCGGTAGCTGCCGAATCGCCGCACATTTTGTCTCTGTTGTGTTTTCCAGAACCACGCCGGCGAGGCTAGTGCCGGTATGGCGATGAATGTTACAGCTGATCAGCTAGCGAAGATTTGCCAGGCTATAGTGGCTTGTGCGAAAAATCCGACCGTAAAAGCTATTGTGCGTACCCAGGCGACTCCAAAGGTATACGACAGAACGTGTATCACACGGGCCCAAAAATATACCATCGCCGCCGATACGATTGCCGCATTTGAAATTCCAAGCGCGTGTGCGGCCAATATCAGTGTTGCGAAAATAACCAGATTCTCGACCGCATTGACATGGGCCTTCATCAGGCGCTGCGCCCACGCCGATTGAGGCTTCGGGTTGTCGGGATAACCGACCGCATCCTGCAGTCCTCGTACGGCCACCCGATCGAGAATGTACGGGATCCATAGCAACCCGGTCAGCGCAGCGACACAGATCAGATAAAACAGCTCGGCTTTCATTTTTGTCGCCTCATTCGATATTTTTATAGAGGCCGATCAGGCCCTGGAAGTGAACAGTCCGGTGAATTATCCAGCGGTTCGGAACCGATTTTACGCCGCCCCATTGTTCGGCGCAATCGGATGTCGGTCGCACCCCGGAACGATCAAAGCCCCGTTTTAAGCCTCGTTTCCGGGGCCTTCGCTACCACTACTTTCATCGCCGGGAAACCAACGCCGGGAAACTCATCGGAGTCTTGCCGGGAACACTGGCCCCCGCGAGCCTGAGCTTGAATCTCTGAGCTTGAATCTTAAAGCGGCGTTCAGGCCGATGCCGACGTCGCCGGTCTGAACGGTCGCCAGCGCAGCTACGATATCGCCGTGCTCAAAAACCTTGCTAAACGGTCTGCCTGACGCCGCCGTCATCACTCGGCGCCGGGTCCAACTCCGCCGCAACGCTGTTCTAGGCGGTCCCGGTTACGACGCATGCAGCGCCGAGTAGCGCAGGTCGCAATCGTCGATACATCTACCTGAACGGATTTTTCTCACCAAACGAGCGGATTTCCGGAAACGCTGTCGATGCTTCCGTCGCTTCGTGGCCCGATACGGGGAAAGTATCGCAAGTAATTGATTCAATTGGTGGCGCATCAGGGATTCGCCTACACTCGGGCAAGGGCTTTGCCCGTGTCCACTCGCGCAGGCCGCAGTTGCGCGGCAATGAACTCGCGGTGCACCTCGCACGCCGAGTTCGTAGACCGGCCAAGAGCCGGTGGCCGGGGTGGAGGAGTTTGAATCTCAGGGCCGGTGGCCACCCTGGGGGAATTTGACCGCTCGGCGAGCCAGCGCTGCTGAAGGCTGCGGATCGTCTTGCGATCAATGCCGGTGACCCGCTCGATCTTACGCTGGCTGGTGCCGGCCTCGAGCAGGGTGAATACAGTCGTTTGTAAATGTGGTTTCAAGACGTTCAATCCGCATCCCCTCGTTGGAGGGGTAAAGATAACGTCCTGCCAGGCTCTGACCGAGGCCGCAAATACGCAGAATCAACCCGCGTTTACAGCCCAATCAGGTGGGGGAATTTGGGTGGCCACAGGTGGGGGAATTCGGGTGGCCAACGGGGCGCCAGGCGACCGACCCAAATGCTTGAAGCGACTGTTTAGCAGCCAGCGGACCACCCTGGATTATTCATCAGGCAGTGACACGCTGGCTGCAAGTCATCGTTTGGTTCGAAAAAGTTTGCGACGTCGAATTTTGTATGAAGGCTAAAAACAGGAATTTGAAGCGGCACTTCTTCGATTTACTCAGTGCGATTCCATGACGGCTGGAAGGTCTCGACCGCCATAGACGACACGCTCAACCCGAACGACATCGCCGACAACGCGAAACAAGATGGAATGGCACCCATGGGTAGCCAGTCGGGCAGTTTCACCAATATCTGAAAGTTTCAACTGCATCAGTCTGCGGTACCCTCGGCATCGGTGGTGGCCTGATATTTGCGCTCAAGCCGGTTAATTGCCTGATCAGCACTGACGCCCGGCGTCGCATTGCGCAAAGCCGCCTGCCACACCTGACCTAGTTCGGCGACGCCCTGCTCACGCAGCCGCCGCTTGTGAGTCCAATCGCGCAGCGCGTAGCGCACGACTTCGCTGTTCCGTGCCCCGTTCTGCTCGAAGAGCACATCCACACCGGCACCGATCATCGTGGCGATCAGAAAATAGTTGCAGTACAAGGCCGCCCAGCCATTGACCGCCTTCTGGCACGAACCATCGGCCTCCAGCGCTTGGCGCATGAACATCGACAGTGTCACCGTCGGCGGATACAAGCGCTCGCGGTGCTCGGGCAGCAGCGCCTCGGTCGTCTCGAGCATCTGCTCGCTCGTCAGCTCGTTGAAAAGCTCCACCGCTTCGGTCGTCCTTGCACTGCGTTAAATCATGATTCGATGTCAGGCTTTTCAAGGCGATGCCTGGACTGAAGGCATTCTTCGGAAATACCGTTTACTGGCTTGCCCGACTGCCACTGGACCGTGGTTGGGAACCCGCGCAGGTTCTGGAAATTCTTGTCGAACTTGACGCCGTAGCGGTCGCGTTGCTGCCGACAGGCTTGTCCATTTTTGCGGCGCTGTCACGCACTTTCTCAGCATTGGTGCTGCCCGCTGTCTTGATCGCTTCGAACAAAATCTGCATGCCGACATAATCGGCCATGCCTTGCAGCGCGATGGGCTCAGCCTTAAACTTGGCACGGCAGGCGTCAAGATAAGCCTTGGCCCCCGGGCCGAAGGTCTCGGCGACGTCGGTGTGCGGGTAGGTAATTGCGAGCAAGCCTCTCAGCAAAGGCGCGCCGACCGATTCCAGGCTCTCGGGCGCGTCGCCAGTCCCAACCAACAGCCTGGCGGGTGACTTGAAAGTTCGGCAGGCCGCGCCCGTCAGTTTTGTGACCACCGAGAGGGTTTCCCAGTACAGCTTGTTAAAGCGCAGTGCCGCATCGCTGGCGGTGTTGGACACGGCACTGCCATAGGTGCCGACAAACAGGTCGACCTTGTCCTCAGTGGCCAACTGCTCGACGGCGGCGATGCCCAGCGCAATTTCGGTGGCACCCGCGTTGAGTTCGAGCAGGCGTGCCGTTCGAATAATGCAAGTGCCTCACCATAGAATAAACTCGAAATGAGACCAGAGTCAGAACGTTTAGTCGGTGGGAGTTAGAGTATCCGGGCTGCTGTGCCGGTAGGTCACAGCAGCTCACCAGTGCTTGAATCAACAAACCTTTGAAGTTATCGGAAAAACACATGCCAACCATCAAAGTGGACGCCCTCGTCATCGGTGCCGGATTCGCCGGAATGTATCAGTTGCTCTGTCTGCGCGACAAATTGAAGCTCGATGTTGCGGTTATAGAGCGCGGCTCGGAAGTCGGTGGCACTTGGTATTGGAACCGCTATCCCGGTGCGCGATGCGATTCGGAGAGCCATTCCTACCAGTACTATTTCTCGGAAGAACTGGCCAAAGAGTGGCAATGGACTGAGCGATTTCCCGGGCATGCCGAGATTCGTCGTTACATGAATCATGTGGCCGACAAGTACAACCTGCGACCGAATATTCGCTTCAACACCGTGGTGACCTCGGCGCGCTATGTCGATGAGCTCAACCTGTGGCGTGCCACGACTGATGCGGGTGACGTCTACGAGGCCAAATACCTCATCACTGCGGTGGGCAACATGTCGGCCGCCAATGTGCCGGAAATCGAAGGTCTCGATACCTTCAAGGGTCAGTGGTATCACACCGGGCGATGGCCGCATGAAGGCGTTGATTTTGTGGGCAAGCGGGTGGGGGTGATTGGCACGGGCTCCACTGGAGTTCAAGCGATACCTGTGGTCGCCGAAACAGCCGCCCACCTGACGGTTTTTCAACGGACCGCCAACTACAGCATTCCTGCGCGCAATGCCCCGCTGACTGAAGAGTTCAAGCAATACACGCATGACCATTACGATGAGATACGCGACATCATGCGTACGAATACCAATGGCGCACCCTTCCGCATCCAGAATATCAGCGCATTGGAAATATCCCCGGAGGAGCGCTTGGCGATCTATGAAGCGGCCTGGGAGAAGGGTGGGTTTCAGTTTCGCGCCACCTTCAAAGATTTGCTTTTGAACAAGCTTGCCAACGACACCGCGTCTGAATTCATCATTGGCAAAATTCGCCAAAAAATCAACGATCCGCGCACTGCCGCCGTCCTCACGGACATTGACCACCCCTACGCGTCCAAACGCCCACCGATTGACAACGACTATTTCGAGACCTTCAACCGCGGCAACGTGTCACTCGTTGATCTGCGCAGCACACCGATCGAGTGCATCACCGAGCGCGGGATCAAGACTGCCGATGCGGAATATGAACTGGACATCATCATCTTCGCCACCGGCTATGACGGCATGACCGGTTCGTTGCTCAAGCTCAATATCGAGGGTGCGCAGGGCCTGGCCTTGAAGCAAGTTTGGAGTGCCGGGCCGCGCAATTATCTCGGCCTCCAGATCCCTGGATTTCCGAACTTGTTCACCATCACCGGCCCGGGCAGCCCTTCGGTCTTGACCAACATGCCGGTGGCGATCGAGCAGCATGTCGATTGGATCACGCAGTGCCTTGCCGACATGCAAAGCCAGGGCTTCGAGAAAATAGAGGCCACGGAGGCGGCCACGGTCAAGTGGCTGGAACACGTCAGCGTGGCGGCCAACAAGACGCTGCTGCCACTCGCCAAACACTCCTGGTACCTGGGTGCAAATATCCCGGGTAAACCTCAGTTATTCATGCCTTATGCTGGTGGCCTGGGTTTGTACCGGATCGAATCCGAAGCGATTGCAAATGATTCGTATGCGGGATTTGTGCGGTCGTAGCAGTGATGGAAATTTACGCTCGTAGCAACCACGCGCGCTGATCTCAACGGGATTTCGGCGCAACCATTTTGCCGCCATCTGGCGGCGCAACAGGAAAAGTTCATGAAAACATTCAAACACAGCCGCCAATTGACCGTCATCGTCACCAGCCTGCTGCTCGCGGGCCTCGCAGATCAGGCCCAGGCCCAGGACACGATCAAGCTTGGCATGACCAGCGCCTTGACCGGACCCTTCAATGAGTTCGGTGAGGGCAATCGCCGTGGTGTCGTTCTGGCGATCGAAATGTTCAATAAAAATGGTGGGTTGAACGGTCGAAAAGCCGAGTTGGCAGAGGCTTTGGATGATCAACTCGTCCCTGATCGCGCCGTCCAAAATATGCGTCGAATCCTCGATAACAAGGACATTGTGGCCATTATCGCGCCTGCCGGCAGTGGTCCCGCGCTCGCCACCATGGACATGCTCGAGGCCGATGGTCGCCCGGTATGCAATGCGTTGGCTCAGTCACCACAGGTGACTTTGAAAAATGGCGAGGGCAAGCCGCCGCGTGCCAATATCGTCTCGGTTGCGGTTACCAACAAGGCTGAAGCCGGTGCCTTGAGCCAGGTTCTTGGTGCCAAGTACAAGTCGGTCGGAATCTTGCACGAAAGCACCGCTTATGGTGTGACGGGTACCCAGATGGTGAAAGAGGAACTTCTCGCCAAGAGTTCAGGCATTAAAGTCGAGGTCGAGGCTTATAACCAGCGCAGCCAGGACATGGCCTCACAAGTCGCACGCATGCAGCGCGCCAATGTCGAGGCGCTGCTGGTGATTGGCTTGGGCGCCGACTTTGCCGTAATTCGCAAGAACATCAGCCGCGCCAACCTGAAGTTTGATATTTATGGTTCGGCCGGTGCTGTAACGCCGCCTTACATTGAAGGTGCTGGTGACTTGACTGCTGGCACCCGCACCATGAGCCCGATTGCTTTCGCTGCCCGTCCGTTGCAGCCTGCGGCGCGGACTTTTGTGGATCAGTATCGTGCGGCCCATGGTACCGACCGTTGGTTCGGCAGCGATGAAGCCAATCCACAGCTGACGCTGGGCACCATCGTCGGGCATGGCTATGACTGCGCGCGTATTTTGCTTGAATCGATGAAGGTCGCCGGCACGACCGAGCGCGGTGCGGTGATTGCGGCGATGAACAAGATGAATAATTTCAAAGGCGTCACCATTAATTCCCTTTCATTCAGTCCGAGCAATCATGATGCGTTCGGCGCGAAAGATCTCGGGCTGTTTGAAATGACCAAAGGCAAAGACGGGAAAATGTTCCTGAGTCCGGTTAAAGAGTAAAGGCAGTCGCAGGAACGACGAAACGCCAGGCGGTTTGCTGCGGCGGCTGCTGACCGTAGTCATATAGTTTCCGCGGCAACCCCGCCCTGTCCGCAAGCTCGTCGTTGCCATATCAAACCTTTTCTCGAATGGGAATCTCGAATGGACTTCTTCATTTCTCTCGTGATCGCGGGCGCCAGCGTCGGCTCTGTTTATGCGCTGGTCGCCGTGGGCCTCAACCTGACGTTCTGGACGACCAAAACACTGCATTTCGGTCAAGGTGCGGTCATGATGCTGTCGGCCATGTCAACGGCCTTGCTGGTCCGGCACGGGCTCAGTGAAATCGTCAGCATTATCTTGGCACTTGCCCTGGTTGGGCTGATGGGCGTAGTGGTCGAGCGGATCGCGATACGTCCCGCGCTGAAGACAACCGGGAGTATGGGCTGGGTGATTGCGACGCTGGGTTTCGGAATTGTTCTCCAAGGCATGACCGCCCGATTCTTTGGCTCCCAGGCAGTGGCTTTTCCTGAAGTTCTCTTTAAGGTTCAGGATGTCGCCGTCATTGGCGGCCAAAGTGTTTCGATGCAGTACCTTGCTGTATTCTGCATCTCAGTGCTGCTGATTGTTGTTCTCGAGACATTGAGGGGTTGCACAGTGTTGGGCACAGCCATCCAGGGCATTGCGCAAGATATTGAGCTCGCGGTTGTTCAAGGCTTGCCGGTCAATCTTATCGTCTCAGGTTCGTTCGTTCTGTCGAGCGTCCTCGCAGGCATCGGCGGGATCCTGGTGGCACAGATCAGCGGCACCGTGGATCCAGCCTTCGGTTTTGAATTGGTGCTCTCGGGTTTTGTCGCTGCAGTATTGGGCGGCATGGGTAGTTCGGCTGGCGCACTGCTCGGGGGGATTATTCTGGGTATCACCAGCAAACTCGTGGGTGGCTATATATCCACCGCCGCTGAACATGGTATTGCATTTGGCCTGCTGGTCCTGATGCTGGCAATTCGGCCGCAAGGGTTCTTCGGTCGCGCGGAGGTCAACAAAGCATGAATGAAATGCGTGAGCGCCTCACCTGGCTCTTCAACAACAAGTACGCCCAAGGCTGTCTGGTTGTTGGTCTGCTGTTTGGCGCAAGTTATATGCGGGGTGGCACAGTCCAGATCTTGAGCTTTGCGCTGGTCTCGATTCTGTTTACCCAGAGCATTTACATACTGACGGGGATGACCGGACAGATCTCGCTGGGCCATGCCGCTTTTTTTGGGGTGGGGGCCTATGGCACAGCCATCTTGACGAAGACCCTTGGGCTGAGCCTGCTGGTTTCAATCCCAATAGCGGGTATGCTGGCCAGCCTGGTTGCCTTTATCCTTTCCTATCCAGCCGGCCGCGTCAAAGAGGTTTACCTCGCGATGATGACGCTTGGTTTTGGTCAGATATTTCTTGAGGTTGCGCGGGAGTGGACCAGCCTCACCGGTGGGGTCATGGGCCTGAGTGGGGTACCTTCGGCAAGCCTCGGCACGTTGCTGATCCTGGGTGCCAAACTGACAACGGTAGATTACTTCCGCAGCTTGCTTTTGATCACTGTCTTCGCGGTATTCTTTGTCCGAAATTTTTCGCAAAGTCGGATTGGCCGCTCCTTGTTCATTGTCCACAGTAGTGAGCTTGCCGCTGGCAGCGTTGGCATTGACCGCGGTCGGACCAAACAGCTCGCCTATGCCCTGAGCGGACTGTTTGCGGGTTTTGCTGGCGCCTTCTACGCCCATTTGGTGGGCTATCTTGGTCCTGATAGCTTCACCATTACCAGATCGATAGAGGTGCTGGTGATTGCCATCGTTGGCGGCTTATGGTCGATTGGCGGTCAGATCATCAGTGCCATCTTCTTCACCCTGTTACCCGAACAGTTGCAGATCTTTACGCAGTATCAGTTCATCGTCTATGGCCTGATTCTAACGTTCACACTGATCCTGTTGCGTCAAGGCATTGGTGGCTTACTATTTGCCCCGCCGCGATTCATTCGGAGCCATCTGCAGGCGCTGTCGGAGCGCCAGAAAATGTCTTCGGAGTTCTTGCGCAACAATGCCAATTCGACCCAGATTTCAGTCAAGGACATCACCATGAAGTTTGGTGGCCTGGTCGCAGTCGACAATGTATCGATCGACATACCTGCGCACCGAATCACAGCTTTGGTCGGTCCCAATGGTTCTGGCAAGAGCACTTTGGTTAACCTGATTTCAGGCGTCTTTCCACCGACTGCCGGGCGGGTGTTTCTTAACGATGCCGACGTCACCGGACGATCTGATGTCGCAATGGCCAAGTTGGGGATCATCCGGACCTTTCAGGATCCACGCCTGGTACCGCATTTCACGGTGCGAGAGAACATTCTTCTCGGTGCTCATGCCAAGATGACGTATGGCTGGTTCGAGGCCGGTCTCGGCTTGCCTCGCGCCAATCGGCAGGAGCGACTGGCGCTCCAGAAATGTGACAGCATCCTCGAGTTGCTGGAGATTGCCGACGTTGCGGATCAGGCGGTCCAGAGCCTGCCCTACGGCTATCGGCGAATGACCGAGATCGGCCGCGCCCTGATGGCCGGGCCCAAAGTCATCTTGCTCGATGAGCCAGCAGCTGGACTCTCGGATGTGGAAATGTCGCGCCTGGCCGAAGTTCTGAAAAATCTGAAATCGTTTGGCATCACGATCTTGCTGATCGAGCACCACATGGACTTTTTGACCGATCTGGTCGATGAGGTGGTGGTACTGGACAGCGGCTCAATTCTATTCCGGGGTTCCATGCTTGAAATGCGCAAGGATGCAGGTGTCATTGCAGCGTATTTGGGTGTCGAGGGAGTGGAGCATGCTTGAGATTTCAGATCTATCGGTCAGCTTTGGTGCCATTCAGGCGGTCAAAGGATTCTCTGGCGTTGCCACGAATGGTCACAACACCGGCATTCTTGGCGCAAATGGAGCGGGAAAATCTTCATTGTTGCGAGCCATCTCGGGTCTGAGTCCCACCACGGGGGGGTCGATCAAGCTCGATGGCCGAGACATCACCAGGCTCGCGGCCTCTGAGCGGGCGAAGATCGGTATCGCGCATGCGATGGAAGGTCGACGTTTGTTTCGGCATTTGACCGTTGGTGAAAACCTTCGTCTGGCTTGGAGCTTTGGCACCCGCAAGACCACGTTGGCACACGCGCTTGAAGATGTATTCAACCGCTTTCCGATTCTTGGCGAGAAGTCGAAAATTCACGCGGGTCTGTTGAGTGGTGGTCAGCAGCAGATGATGATTCTTTCCAGCGCCACGATTCGTGCCCCCCGGGTACTCTTGCTCGACGAGCCGTCACTGGGTCTGGCACCGCTCATCACGACTCAGATATATCGGTTCATCGGCGAGTTTTCCAGATCTGCCGAAGTCTGCGTGGTACTGACCGAGCAGATTGCGGCAATTGCGTTGAAAGTTGCAACCGATGTGCATGTGCTGCGCCAGGGCACGACGGTCTACACGGGAGACGCGAAGAAGATGGTCAGTGAAGGTCGCTCCGGTGAGCTTTCCTCCCTGTACCTCGGGTGAGTGGGTCTGGAGTTGGAGTTGACCCCATTTCGCGGACACCTTATTGTTCACTAACAAGGAGTCCAAGATGTCCAAATCACACACCCCCAAGGTGCCGTATCCGGCTCCACGGTCGCGGTCTTCTCGTTCATACGTTTGATAGTGCCGATCACCGTACGCAAATCACGATCAGGAAAACTGACAAGGTCGCCGACTTTAAAGTCGCCTCGAACCGAGGGCTTGGGCGAAGGCTTGATCGCTGCCGTCGTTGACATCAAAGAATCGCACCATCATGCCGTGATGCAACTGCTGCCGAATCGCCAAGACTCGGCGCGGCTCGTTGTAGTGCATTCGAATGGCATAGCCGAGGCGGTAAAGATTGAGCGTTTGCGCCTGCGGCAGACTGGCAACCAGTTGATTAAGTTGTTCAGGATTCATGATTTAGCTTTATGCTCCCTTAAACAGTTCAAGCGGCTTTTCGATACGATACCCCATAGTTCGGTAGCCACGTTGGCGCTTATCCCACATCCGAATATCGTTGTCATGCAGCAATGCGAGGACGGCGTCGAGGCAGCCGTGTCAAATGGATCAGGCTGGCCAGGGTCAAGATTATCAACTTCGGCATTAGCCCCGGCAACGCCTTGCTTAAAGAACCTCGCGCCGATCCGCAAGGAAATGGGTGGGCGAGCGGTCTTCAGTATCTGCGCGCCTCTGACCAATCCGGCGTTAATCCCGGTTTCGGTATGATTTGAGTCCAGCCGCCGGCATGTAGGTGTGCATCCCGCCATCCAGACAGGACCCATGTGCCAATTCGACGACGAAACCCAACTGCATTCCCTGGCCACAGGTCAATCTACCGGCCAGGTGTACGCAAGCTGGAACATTGGTACCAACCCAAACGGTGGCTATCTGATGGCACTGGCGGTCGCGGCCTTGCGCGCGCAAGTACCGCAACATACCGATCCCGTCAGTGTGACCGTGCACTACTTGCGGCCGGGGCTTTCGGCGCAACCCTGCCAAGTTGAACATGAGGTTTTGCGCACCGGTGCCACCCTGAGTACTGGCCGTGCCAAGCTGGTGCAGCAGGACAAAACCTGTCTGGAGCTGATGGCGGCGTTCGGTGAACTTTCCGCCACCGACCAATCCGGTCTGACCCTGGCGGCACCCGCCATGCCGTCGCCCGACCATTGTGTTACGCGATCCGGCGAGGCGCAGGGCATTGCGCTGCCCATCATGGACCGTCTTGATATCCGGCTGCATCGCGACGAATTCAAGGCGGGTTCGACCGCCCGGGCGCAAGTGAGCGCCAGCAGGGTGAATCGTACTGGGCCGAGAACGACAACGATTCGGACGAGGCCCGCGCGCTCAGGCGTTTGCAGGGCGCAGCATGCAGTTATCGAATCGCATTCGGTCCGCGCGCCGGCCAGAAAGTGCTGACCTTGCGGGGCGCAAAGCCCAAAGCGATGGACTTCAAGCAACCCCTGTGCGCCAATCTGGAAGGCTTTAGCCTGCACGCGGCCGTGCGCTGCGCATCGCCTGGCCGCGTTGGTGCCTAGACCGCGACTGCATTTTGCATTTGATCCGGTTTCATGCAGTGCTGGCACCGTCTTTTACACAACGTCGGCGAAGCTGCGTGCGCAGGTTGTGCCACAACAGAGCCACCCATGTCGGCCTCGGCAGCGCAACCGGCTGCGGGCGAGGCCAATGGTGCGTGCCGGCCCGGTCCAGTTGGGTGCGCCTGCTCAAACGCGTCTTTAGCTGCGACATAACTTGCAAGCAAGTTAGTCTTCGCCGAAACTAGCGTTTTGATCTCGACCTTGCGCACTGCCCGAACTGCGGCGGCGAGCTGGTATAAGTAAGGTGCGCCGCTGTACCTGACCGGGAGAACACAATGAAGGCGTTCATCCAAAAGTACGAAGATCGAATCCACGGTGTGCTGTCGTGCTTCGACCGGATGCTGTTTCGCGGCTACCTGCCGATCATGTCGGGCTGGTCGATGGCCCAGTTCCTTAAGGCTCAAGAGATTGGCAGTGATGAGCTGAAGACGTTTCTGCTGGCCAACGCCGAACGAGTCAAGACGCATGCGCAGGCGGATGGCTCAGAAGCATGAGCGACCGTACCAGTATTTGAGCACGAGCCTGCGCAAGGAGGACGCCGCGCGCCAGCTCGCCGAGCGCGACGGCATCGAGGAGGGGCTCGTGTGCATCTTCTCCGTGCTTGAGCCCTGCCGCACCTTCTCCTTGCGGTTCAAACCCGCTCAGGCCTACGTCGAGTCGGCCAAGCGCAAGTGCTTGCATTTGTACTACTACTACTTCATGGATCGCGACCTGGGTCTGATCCACGTGCGAGTGCAGACCGGGTTTCTCCTGCAGATCCAGATCTACCTGAACGGCTACGAGTGGCTCGCCCGCAAGTTGGCGGCGCGCGAGATTGGCTGCACCAAGATCGATAACGTCTTCGCCTGGATCGAGGACCTGCCGAAGGCGCAGCGCCTGGCTAATCGATTCTCCGAACTCGACTGGGCAAAGATTCTGAACCGCTACGCCAATCGAGTCGTGCCGCAGTTGGGCGACGTGCTGCACGGCTGTCAGTACTACTGGTGCGCCGCGCAAGCCGAATACTCCACCGACGTGATGTTCAAGAGCACCGCCGGCCTTCGGGACTTGTACCCGCGTTTGCTCAGCCACAGCACGCTGTGTTTCGGTGCCAAGGAGGTCATGAACTTCCTCGGTCGCAAGTTATGCGGCCAATTCAGGGGCGAAGTGGTCTGCGATCTGTCCAGCCAGGTGAGCCGCCGCGTCGGCGGCTCGAGGATCAAGCACCGGGTCAAGCAGAACTGGCTGAAGATGTACGACAAGGCGGGACTGGTGTTGCGCCTCGAGACGGTGATCAACAACTCCACCGAATTCCGCGTGCGCGAAGCAAGTCTTGCGTGACGGTGACAACAGACGGCAAGCAGCGCGCCGAGTGGGTGCAGTTGCGAAAGGGCGTGGCGTATCTGTTTCGCTACCGTGAGGTCTCGTTACAGGCCAACGCCCGTCTGTTACCGTTGACTTGATGCCCTGGCTGTAGTGGATACGATCCCACGCAGGGCAAGCAGGCGCTGCAGCGCCCGACCACTGCGAAGAAGGATGCCACGGGCCGCTCAAGCCCTGCGTTCAATCCACTGGCGAAAGAAGACGCCACACTGTTCAAGCGCTTGATGGCAGGCGAGCACTGCCTGCGCGCCGACCGCCTGATCGCCAAGATTCCACGAACGCGTCGATGGCGAGTCACTCACTACGGCCGCAATGTCATGGGCACTTCGCTCTACCTGCGCGAACAGCACTTCCCCAATGTCTACTCTGGCGTGATGCACTGATCATCTTCGCTAAAAACAAAGAAGTCACGGAGAAAGAATCTATCCTCCTGTCGGCGGTTTGTTGGCTCTGCTGGTTGCCGATACCGTGAAGCGTTCGATCGATAGTGACGCTTCATCGCGCGTTCGACAAACAGACAAACCATCGAACGCAACGGCCTGTGGCTCGCGCAGACGCCGCAGGTGTTCCGCAACGACCTGCTGCGACGCGCACTCGAAGCCTGCCCCGAAGCCACCGACGAAGCCACCGACGAAGCCTCGGCGATCGAAGCGATGGGTCTGCAACCACTCTTGGTGCCGGGCGCACGCGAGAATTTCAAGATCACCGCGCCTGAGGATCTGGCGCTCATGCGTCGTCTGCTGGTGGACTGCGCCGGCTCCGGCTCGAACGCCTGACTGGAGGACACTGTGCCGACTTCCGAACGACGTACCACCGAACGAAGACGTGCGACCCGCGAACTGTCCTTGCGCGTCGGTCAGGGATATGACCTGCACGCGCTCGTGCCTGGGCGGCCCCTCGTTCTCGGTGACGTCACCGTGCCGAGTGAACTGGGCCTGCTCGGACATTCGGATGCGGATGTTTTGACCCACGCGATCATCGACGCGTTGTTCTGCGCAGCGGGGTTGGGCGATATCGGCAGTCATTTCCCAGACACCGATCCGCGATTCAAGGGCGCCAACAGCTTGAAACTGCTCCAACATGCGCTGGCCGCCGTCTGGGATGCCGGTTACACGGTGATCAACATCGACTCAACGGTGATCGCACAGGGACCTCGACTCGCGCCGCACATCGAAGCGATCCGGGCGAGTTTGTCGGCCGCTGCCTTGATGCCGCTGGATGCCGTCAACGTCAAAGCCAAGACCAACGAGCGGCTCGGCTTCGAAGGAAGGCAGGAAGGCATTGTCGCCCACGCCGTGGTGTTGCTCGGGCCCGCAGGCTCGTAGCAACACTCGATTCATTTCAAGCAGCGGGCATGCGCCCGTCATTGAATAGTCGGTTGAGCGTCACCGCCCGTCAGCGTAGGCCCAGAGGTAGGCTGGTAAGTTTTCCATACCCTACTATTGATCCGATTAGAAATATTGCGTTGATGGATCAGCGCCCAAACTCTACACTAGCTCTCAGTAATGAATTGCAGACTAACAATGGAGAGAGCTATGTCAACCGAAGCAAAATGCCCATTCCCGAGCGGCGCTCGCAAACACACAGTGGCTGGGGGTACGTCGAATGCGGACTGGTGGCCGAATCAGCTGAACCTCAAGATTCTTCATCAGAACTCTCCACTGTGCGATCCTATGGGCAAGGAGTTCAACTACGCTGAGGAGTTCAAGAGCCTGGACCTGGATGCCGTGGTCCAGGACCTCCATGCTTTGATGACCGCGTCGCAGGACTGGTGGCCCGCAGACTACGGACACTATGGGCCGTTCTTCATTCGTATGGCATGGCACAGCGCGGGCACGTACCGCATCGGCGATGGTCGCGGTGGCGCAGGCTTTGGAACACAGCGATTTGCGCCGCTCAATAGCTGGCCGGACAACGTGAGCCTCGACAAGGCGCGCCGCTTGCTCTGGCCGATCAAGCAGAAGTACGGCCGGAAAATTTCCTGGGCCGACCTGATGGTTCTCACGGGTAACGTCGCCCTGGAGTCAATGGGGTTCAAGACCCTCGGCTTCGCCGGTGGGCGCGCAGACGTTTGGGAGCCGCAGGAAGACATCTACTGGGGTCCTGAGGCCGAGTGGCTGGGCGACAAGCGCTATAGCGGCGACCGTCAACTCGAGAACCCTCTCGGCGCCGTTCAGATGGGCCTTATTTACGTGAATCCGCAAGGGCCCAATGGCAATCCCGATCCGGTCGCTGCGGCACGAGATATCCGCGAGACGTTCGCTCGCATGGCGATGAATGACGAGGAAACCGTTGCGCTCTGCGCCGGCGGGCACACGTTCGGCAAGACCCACGGCATTGCCGATCCGGGCCAGTATGTCGGCCCCGACCCCGAGGGTGCCGACATCGAACTGCAAGGTCTCGGCTGGAAGAACACCTTTGGCAGCGGCAAAGGCGTCGATACGATTTCCAGCGGGTTGGAAGGCGCATGGACCCCCACCCCGGTGACCTGGGACAACAGCTACTTCGACACACTGTTCGGCTATGAGTGGGAGCTGACGAAGAGCCCCGCCGGCGCGCACCAGTGGAAGCCAAAGGGCGGCGCCGGAGCGGGTACTGTGCCGGATGCGCACGATCCGTCGAAGCGGCATGCGCCGATGATGGCCACGACCGACCTCTCCCTGAGGATGGACCCTGCCTATGAGAAGATATCCAGGCGCTTCCACAAGAATCCACAAGAATTCGCGGATGCGTTCGCCAAGGCCTGGTACAAGCTGACCCACCGCGACATGGGGCCGATCGCGCGCTATCTCGGCCCGCTCGTTCCGAAGGGACAACTGCTGTGGCAAGACCCTCTCCCCTCGGTCGATCATGAATTGGTCGGGGAGCAGGACATTGCTGCCCTGAAGGCCAAGGTCCTCGCATCCGGACTGTCTATCTCCCAGCTCGTCACGACGGCCTGGGCGTCGGCGGTGACGTTTCGCGGCAGCGACAAGCGCGGCGGGGCGAACGGGGCGCGCATTCGCCTTGCGCCGCAGAAGAATTGGGAAGTGAATCAACCGGTCGAATTGGCGAAGGTGCTGCAGACCTTGGAAGCGATCCAGAAGGCCTTCAACAGCGCGCAGTCGGGCGGCAAGAAGGTCTCGCTTGCTGACTTGATCGTTCTGGGCGGTTGCGCCGCCGTTGAGGCCGCTGCAAAGAAGGCCGGGCACGACGTCAAGGTTCCGTTCTCGCCGGGGCGCACCGATGCTTCACAAGAGCAGACCGATGTGGACTCATTCGCCGTACTGGAGCCGGCCGCAGATGGGTTCCGCAACTACCTGCGCAATGGACTCGAGGGATCGGCGGCTGAGCTGCTGTTGGATCGGTCGAACCTGCTGACGTTGACCGCGCCCGAGATGACGGTTTTGGTCGGTGGCATGCGCGCTCTGAACGCAAACTCCGGGAAGTCCCAACACGGTGTTTTCACCAAACGGCCCGAGACTTTGACCAATGATTTCTTCGTGAACCTGCTCGACATGAACACGAAGTGGCAGAAGTCCACCACATCTGAAGGAACGTTCGAGGGGCACGGTCGGGCGGCGGGCGAGCTCGTGTGGACAGGCACCGTCGTTGATCTGGTGTTCGGTTCGAACTCCCAGCTCCGAGCCCTTGCGGAAGTCTATGCGTGCAGCGACTCGCAGGAGGCGTTCGTGCGTGACTTTGTGGCGGCCTGGAACAAGGTGATGAACCTTGATCGCTACGACCTTGCGTGATCTCTACCTATGACGGCTCGACCGAACGTGACGTAGCCGGTGTGACGGTGTCGTGCAAGCGCACCGTCACGGCCAGGCCCCCACCGTCGGCGTTGACCAGGCGGCAATCGCCGCCGTAACGGCGCGCCAGACGGTCGACGATGGTCAATCAGAGTCCCGTGCCGCCGCGATTGCCGCGCGCCTCGGGACGTGGCCATTGCCGGTCTTGGTGATGCCGCCTCGTGCTTGTTTGGAGCCGCTCGACTGTTCACTGGGCACCAGACCCAGATAGGCCATGAGTTGCGGCGCACTCGCAAAGCGCGTCAAATCGCCGATCTCGGCCACGAAGCAGGTGGCCATGAGCAGGTTCATGCCGTGCAAGGCCATCAGTGCCTCAATCACCGGCCAAAATACCGAGCTGCGTATTTCGGAGCATCGTGACCGGCCGTTTCGGCATCGTGACCGCGCGTTTCGGAGGATGGTGACCGCGCATTTCGGCGGATCGTGTACCGGCGTTTCGGTATCGTGACCGAACGTTTCGATGATCGTGACCGGTGAG
>JANLTP010000063.1:0-11387 GCA_031363055.1 Burkholderiales bacterium
TGGCCAGCAGATACACCGGAATTGCCGCAACCAAGGGCTTCGAGAGCGCCACATAAGTGCCTACCAGGGCCATTCCGGAGAACAACAAGGCATAACCCAGCGCGCGCGATGAACCCATGCCCGGAATTGTAGCGAGTCGGCGCAAATGCGATATCCTTGCTGACATGAACGCAATTATCGATCCTTTGCTCAGTGTCGCGGCGCAGGGCCAGCCGCTGTCCGCCCCGCAGTCTGCGCCGCAAACCGCCGCGCAAATTGCCCCAGTCGCGCGACATCAGGACACCGCTCAAGCGCCCGCCGCCGGGCGCGCCGATCAACTGGTTCTGGCGCTCAAGCAGATTTTGCCGGTTGGATCGATTCTATTTCGCGAAGAAGACACCCGGCCCTACGAATGTGACGCCCTGTCCGCCTTTCGGCAGTTGCCAATGGTGGTGGTGTTGCCCAGCACCGAAGAGCAGGTTGCAGCCGTGTTGAAGCTGTGTGTGCAGTTGGATGTTCCGGTGGTGGCGCGCGGCGCGGGTACCAGCTTGTCCGGGGGTTCGATGCCGCATGCCAATGGAATTGTCCTGTCGCTGGCGAAATTCAACCGGATTCTGTCGGTCGACCCAAAAGCGCGCGTGGCCCGCGTGCAGCCCGGCGTTCGCAATCTGGCGATATCGGAGGCGGCGGCGCCGCATGGTCTTTATTACGCACCGGATCCATCCTCGCAAATTGCTTGCAGCATCGGCGGTAATGTCGCCGAGAACTCCGGCGGTGTGCACTGTTTGAAATACGGCTTGACCGTTCACAACGTGCTGAAGATTCGTGGCCTGACGATGGACGGTGAGACGGTCGAGTTCGGTAGCGAAGCGCTCGATTCGCCGGGCCTTGATTTGATGTCTCTGATCGTCGGTTCCGAAGGCATGTTGGCGCTGACCACCGAGGTGACGGTAAAACTGATTCCGAAGCCGCCACTGGCGCGAGTCTTGATGGCGTCGTTCGACGATGTTGCGAAGGCAGGCGATGCGGTCGCCGACATCATTGCGGCCGGTATCATTCCCGCCGGTCTCGAAATGATGGACAAGAAAGCCAGCATTGCGGTCGAACAATTTGTGCATGCCGGCTATGACCTCGAGGCCGAAGCGATTCTGTTGGCCGAGTCGGATGGCACACCCGAAGAGGTCGCGGAAGAAGTCGCGCGCATGGAGCAGGTCTTGCGCGCCGCCGGCGCGACCGATGTCCGCGTATCTGGCTCGGAGAAGGAGCGATTGCTGTTTTGGTCAGGCCGCAAGAATGCGTTTCCGGCAGCGGGCCGGCTCTCGCCCGACTATTACTGTATGGACGGCACCATTCCGCGCAAGAACCTCGGGCGCATGCTCAAGGCGATCAACGAGATGGAACTGAAGTACGAGCTGCGCTGTATGAACGTGTTTCATGCTGGCGATGGCAATCTGCATCCGCTGATCTTGTTTGATTCGAACGATGCCGCCGAGTGGCAGCGCGCTGAGTTGTTCGGTGCCGATATTCTCGAGCTCTGTGTCGAGCTGGGTGGTACCGTCACCGGTGAACATGGCGTCGGGATCGAGAAAATCAATTCGATGTGCGTGCAGTTTTCTGAAGCGGAGCGCGAGGCTTTTTTTGCGGTCAAGCGGGCGTTTGATCCGGCCGGGCTGTTGAATCCGGGCAAGGTCATTCCAACCTTGGTGCGCTGTGCTGAATACGGCAAGATGCATGTACACGGTGGCCGTTTGCCGTTTGCCGACCTGCCGCGCTTCTAAGTCTCCAGTCCTCTCATCGATGTCAGCGCTAGAAACAATTCGTGATCAGATTCTCACGGCGGCCGCCGGGCGCCGTGTATTGCGAATTCGCGGTGGCGGCAGCAAGGACTTCTATGGTCAGTCACTCGAAGGTGAGCTGCTTGAGACCGCAGAGTACAGCGGTATTGTCAGTTACGAGCCGACTGAGTTGGTTTTGACCGCACGCTGCGGAACGCCACTGGGTGAAATTGACGCCGCGCTCAAGGAGTGTGGTCAGGCGCTGCCGTTTGATCCACCGGCCTTTGGTACGAATGCCACCATCGGCGGTGTAGTGGCCAGTGGTTTGTCCGGGCCCAGGCGTCAATCGGTGGGTGCCGTACGAGACTATGTGCTGGGTGCGGCGCTGATGAATTCGCGCGCCGAAGTTTTATATTTCGGTGGTCAGGTCATGAAGAACGTCGCGGGCTATGACGTGTCACGATTGCTCTGTGGTTCGATGGGTACGTTAGGCCTGATCACCGAAGTGTCGCTCAAGGTGTTGCCGGTGCCGCCAGCCGATGTCACCGTCGGCTGGCGTTTGAAACAAGCGCCAGCGTTGGCATTGATGAACGAATGGGGCGGTCAACCCCTGCCGGTGGCCGCCACTGCTTGGCACGGCGACGATCTCGGCGTGCGGTTTTGCGGTGCGCAGGCGGCGGTCGCGGCGGCGGTCAAACTGTTTGAGCAACGCTACAAGGCGGTGACCTTGCCGGCCGATGAAGCGCACTCCTTTTGGCAGCGCTTGCGTGAACAGCAGTTGGCGTTTTTTCAAGGCGATGCACCCCTCTGGCGGGTATCGTTGCCGTCGACGGTCGCGCCGTTGGCGCTTGCTGGGCCCACCGTTACTACTTCGAGCGACAGCGCGGACGTACTGATCGAATGGGGTGGTGCCTTGCGTTGGCTGCGGTATTCGGGCTCGGCGAGCGAACTGCGCGCGTATGTCGCAGCGCTTGGCGGCACGGCTTGCCTGTTCCGGGGTGGCGACAAGTCGGTCGGCGTTTTCCATCGGTTGGCGGCGATCAATGCCCGTATCAATCATCGTTTGAAACAGGAGTTTGATCCCTTGGGAATTTTTAATCCTGGCCGGATGTACCCGCCGCGAATGGGCGCTGACGATGTGATCACTGATGCCCCGAGTCCGGAGCGCGCCTGAGATGGAAACACACCTGGCTGATTGGTTGAAGGGCACTGCCGACGGTATTGAGGCCGAATCCATTTTGCGCAAGTGTGTTCATTGCGGCTTTTGCACGGCGACCTGTCCGACCTATCAGTTGCTGGGCGATGAACTCGATGGCCCGCGCGGCCGGATTTATTTGATCAAGCAAGTAGTGGAAGGCAAGTTGCCGACGGCGGCGACGATGAGTCATCTCGATCGTTGCCTGACCTGCCGTAATTGTGAGACTACCTGTCCGTCCGGTGTCGATTACGGACGGCTGGTTGATGTGGGTCGCAAGATTGTCGAGTCCAAGGTGCGGCGACCGCTCGGTCAGCGCTTGTTGCGCGGCGCGCTGCGTGAGGGATTGACGCGGCGTTGGTTGTTTGACCCGGCGATGAAGATCGGCAAGACGGTGCGGCCGTTATTGCCGCCGTCATTGCGCAACAAAGTGCCGCAGTCGGCGCCCGCGGGTGTCTGGCCAGTCGCAACTCATGCGCGTAAAGTTTTATTGTTGAATGGTTGTGTGCAACCGGCGATGATGCCGTCGATCGATGCGGCGACTGCGCGGGTTCTGGACCGGCTCGGTGTGCAATGCATAGTTGCAAATCGCTCCGGCTGTTGCGGAGCAATTCGTTACCACTTGAATGATCAGCCCGGCGGACTCGATGATGCGCGGCGCAATATCGATGCCTGGTGGCCGCATCTGAGCGCCGGTGTCGAGGCCATAGTCATCAACGCCTCCGGATGTGGCGCGATGCTCAAAGAGTACGGCCATATCTTGCGCGATGACGTGGCCTACGCCGAGCGCGCCGCCAAGGTCAGTGCGATGACGCGTGATCTGTCCGAATGGTTACCCGAGTTCGGACCCAAGCTCAAGGTGATGGTCGAAACACAACGGCTACTGCGACGCAAGGAGGGCGCGCGAGACATGATCGCGTTTCATCCGCCCTGTACGTTGCAGCACGGCCAACAAGTGCGCGGCGAAGTCGAGAAAATGCTGAGCCTGCTGGGCGCGCGCATGGCGACGGTACAGGATTCGCATTTGTGTTGCGGCTCCGCCGGTACTTATTCCGTCACTCAGCCTGAACTGAGCAAACAACTGCGCGACCGGAAACTGGCTAACCTTCAAGCCGACACGCCGGATATGATCTTGTCCGCCAACATTGGGTGTCTGACCCATCTCCAGTCGGGGACCGACAAACCGGTGCGTCATTGGATCGAATGGCTCGACGGTTTGATCAGCAATCCTTGATCGGCGTCGCCGTGCGTACCTTGGCCGGCGCCTTGAAGCCGCGCTTGACCTGGTTGACTTGTTCCGAGAAATTGCGGCCCACGCCCGGATCGTCCTTGGCGAACACACTGGGTCGAACGGCCTTGGGCTTGATCGTCTGAACCTGGTTACGATCTGCGGCGGGCTTGTTGACCGTGACGCAGTCTTCATTGGCGGCGGCGGTGTCCGTCGCGGCTTTCTCGATCGGTGATGAATTGCCGGCGGCAGCCTTCAAGGGTTCGGTATATCCCTGGATCACTCCCAGAATTCGCTCAGGTGAGAACGGTGCGAAGGCGTCGCGCGGCAACTCGACGCGCGTCACCTCCAAAGTCGCCGGGCGCGTTTCAGACAACGGCACCAGAATCGTTTGAGCCAGCGGGGCGATGTACTGCGACAAGGTGGCGTTATTCGTACCGGTACGCGTATCCGTACCTGTACCTGGACCCGTACCGATGTCCGTACCCGCAAGCGCTGAGTCAGGATTGAATTGCCGCAACGGCGACAGTTCAAGCACCGAACTGATCTGGCGGCCTGGATCGCTGCTCGTCGCAGTCACGTTCGGTTTGTCGTCGCGAAGGCTCAGATCGATCGGAACTTCTTCGATCGGTTTCGGCGCTGCCGACACGTTGAACTTGAGCCAGGTGCTGTCCTCGCCGCCATGGCCGTCGCTGATCGTATAGGTGAAGGCATCTTGCACGCTTTGGCCGCTGGCGATAATCAAATTGGCAAACGGCTGATAGCGATAGGAGCCATCGGCCTCGATTCGCAACTGACCATAAGCGCCGTCAATCATTTGTCCGACATTGCCCTGTGAGGTATTCTCGAAGCGTCCTGAAACAACACCAACGACCGTCACGGAATCACCATCCGGATCGCTGTCGGCGTTGTCACCCAACGGGCTTCCGAGCACGGCCTGACCGATGGCGGTTTGTCCGATTTCGAGCGCCCGATAATCAATCTCGCCGATCGGCGCATGGTTGACCGACGTGTTGCCGCCTGGCGTGTGTTCGGCTGGCGCACCGACGAGGGTCAGGGTCAGTGTGGTGCGAGCAGCGCCGCCCTGGTTGTCGCACAGCGAATAGGTGAATACCTCCGTCAGGCTCGCGCCGGGTGCCAGGGACAAATTCGAATCCGGGGTGTAGGTATAAGAGCCATCGACATGCAGCACGTCGCCGTCTGGATCCGTATCGGCATAGTCGCCCCAGGCATTGCCGGTGATGGCGGCGCCGTTCACAATGGCTTCATCAATCTGCAACACCCGGCAGTCGGCGGCCGCGATAGGATCGTGATTCTGCGCGAGTTCACCGGCTGCGATCAGTTCGGCCGTGGCCAGCGCGCCGGCGCCATCAAATAGCAGACGCGGTTCCAGGGCCAGCACGCCGAATCGCGAATTCGGAACGTGCTTGGGGGTCTGCTCGGAGGCGTTTTTCAAAGCGTGCTTGGTGGCGTGCTTGAACGTTGGCTTGGAGGCGGCACGTGAATGCTTGGGCGTGGCAAACATGGTTTTCCAGACAATAGAGTCAGCGCAAAAAATGCGACTGACTGCCATTGTTGAGAAAACATGCCAGCGATGCTGTGAACTACTGCACGGTCGGCTTTAACCGACGAACGGTCGGTTAAAGCCTAGGTCGCCACCGGTGCCGGAATATGGTCGAGCAGTTGCCAGCGCACCCAATCTTCGCGGAATCGTGCGCCCCGGCGCCCGCCGGGCACCACGTAATAACCGGTCCACTCGCGCTGCACCCAGCAATTGACGTCGGGTGCATACCAAAGGGTTTCGTAGCGCTCGGAGCCGTATCGAAAGACATCGTAATGACTGAACCACATGCGCCGGTCGATGCGCAAACAGGTGAATTCACCGGCCGGTACCCGGATTTTTTCCCAGTTTCGGGCATCCAGGTAGAGCGACCAGAAAAGCTGTCGCTCACTGATCAGTGCACGGTAGGTGGTTCGGACACGCTCGGAAGCGCCGGCTTCGAGCCGGCTGGGCAGCAGCGGGACCGGATCGGAGAACCGTTCGGTCACATCGTAATGGGTTTCCTGTACGACGTTCCAGGCGTTCGTGTAGAGATCATCCTGAGTGGGACGCTCGTCGGTGTATCGGTTCTTGATCTTGAGCAGCGGACCGGACTCAACGACCTCGGTGGCTAATTCGCCAATCGGTAGATGGTTATAAAGATTGGTGCCCACATAACGCCAGCGGTCTCGAACTCGAACCCGTGGAACGGGCGCGGCCGGCACGTTGGCGAGTGTCACTGGGGAGGCGCTGGCGCAGCCGCCCAAGCCTGCCGCGAGTGCAGGCAAACTTAAAACTGCGAGCGCCTCACGGCGGGTCATTGGCTTGTCGTTACTCAACATGGGGTATCCCCCTTCGTTGTACAGTCAATCAGTAAATTCAGTTGGTAAACTCAGTCGGTAAACTCAGGCTGGCATCGGCTTGTCGTCCTGCAGCCAGAGCACACCCTTGATCATTCGATACAGGTACCAGATGACCGGCACCATGAATAACCAGGACAACAGGCCGAACGTGATGGCACTCAGAATCAGCACCGGTATGAACGAGATGATGACCCAGAATAGAGTCCACCAGAAGGTGCGGATCATCCAGTTCATGTGGCTCTCGAACAGGGTGCCGCGCGCATTGTCACGTTTGATGTAGTTGATGATCAGCGCAATGACTGACAAGGAGCCCATTGAGATCAGCGGGCCGGCGATGTGCAGCGCGTAATCGAGCAGCGTGACTTTGCGCAGCGAGTCCATGCGGGCCGGCGAGGCTTCAATAATGTCCATCTTCGAGGTCCTTTGCAGTACCGTTAGGTTGAAACGTTCAATAGATGGGTTCGGTTGTCACTTATTCAACGCCGTGGCCGGTTCGCTGTCAAATTTATTCAACGCGCTGGCAGCGGCGTCGCCCTTGAAGAACTTCAGGAACAGGCGCTTGAGCTGGTCCTCGTCGCAGTTGCCGAGTTCGAACTTCTGATCGATTCGGCCGGCCCGCACCAAGGCCGGGTCGAGCCGTTCCGGATGGTTGGAGGTCATGAACAGGACGGTGCCTTCCTGGCTGGCGACGCCGTCGAGCGCATTCAGAAATCCCGAGAACGACAGTTTGACCTGTTCACGGGCCTGACAGCGCTGGTCAAAAAAGGCGTCGACATCCTCGATCAGCAATAACGAGCGGACCGGAATGCCGGCCAGCAGCGCGTAAATCTTCTCGTCGGAGACGACCGGTGACGCCAGGCTCAGCGCGCAGACGTTGAGGTGCAGTTCGGAAGCCAGCGCAGTGACCAGTGAAGTCTTGCCGGTGCCGGGCGGTCCGTGCAGCAGATAACCACGGCGCCACGGAATGCCCAACTCGACATAACGCGGCTGCGAGGACAGAAAATTCTGGATGTCGGCGAGAATGGCTTCAGACTGGCCCGCCTTCAGCACCACCGACGACAGCGAGCGGTTATTGCCGACGCGTGTACGCACCCAATCGCCGCCGTGAAACGGATTGGGTACCTAGGCTCGGCTCGAGCCGAGCTACTCGACGGCCTTGACCAGATCTTCGATGACCTTCTTGGCGTCGCCGAACACCATCATGGTCTTGTCCATGTAGAACAGCTCATTGTCCAGCCCGGCGTAGCCCGAGGCCATCGAGCGCTTGTTGACGATGACCGTCTTGGCTTTGTAGGCTTCCAAAATCGGCATGCCGGCGATCGCCGATTTCGGATCCTTGGCGGCCGGGTTGACGACGTCGTTGGCACCCAGAATCAGTGCCACGTCGGCCTGCTGGAATTCGCCATTGACGTCTTCCATCTCGAACACCTGATCGTACGGCACCTCGGCCTCGGCCAGCAAGACGTTCATGTGGCCCGGCATGCGGCCGGCGACCGGGTGAATCGCATACTTGACGGTCACGCCCTTGGCGCTGAGCTTTTGCGAAAGCTCCTTCAGCGCATGTTGGGCACGGGCGACCGCCAGCCCGTAGCCGGGGACGATGATGACGGTATCGGCATTGTTCAGCAGGAATGCTGCGTCATCGGCCGAACCACTCTTGACCGGGCGCTGCAGGGTCGAGCCGGTGGCAGCCACCGCTTCGCCGCCGAAGCCGCCCATGATGACGTTGATGAACGAACGGTTCATCGCCTTGCACATGATATACGACAGGATCGCGCCGGAGGAGCCGACCAGTGAACCGGCGATGATCAACATGCTGTTGTTCAGCGAGAAGCCGATACCGGCTGCGGCCCAGCCGGAGTAGCTGTTCAGCATCGACACCACCACCGGCATGTCAGCGCCGCCGATCGGGATGATGATCAGCACGCCGAGCACAAAGGCGATCGCGAGCATGATCCAGAACGCCAGCCAGCTCTCGGTCACAAAGAAATACAGACCCATCGCCAACATGACAAGGGCCAGTAGCAGATTCAGCAGGTGCTGACCCTTGAAGGATACCGGCGCGCCCTGGAACAGACGGAACTTGTATTTGCCGGACAACTTGCCGAACGCAATGACCGAACCGGAAAACGTGATCGCACCGACAAAGGCGCCGATGAAGAGCTCGATCCGATTGCCGATCGGAATCGGCTGATCCTTACCGGTAATGCCAAAGGCCCAGGGCTCAACCACGGCTGCAATGGCGATGAAAACGGCGGCCAGGCCGATCATCGAGTGCATGAAGGCGACCAGCTCGGGCATCTTGGTCATCTCGACGCGTTTCGCCATGATTGCGCCGGCTGTGCCACCGACCAGTACGCCCAGCACCACCCAGCCCATCCCGGCGATGGCGCCGGCGCTGCTTTCATGCAGCTTGAAGATCAGCGCGATCGTGGTCAATACGGCAATCGCCATGCCGGCCATGCCGAAGGCATTGCCCATCTGCGAGCTGGTCGGATGCGACAAGCCCTTCAGTGCCTGAATAAAGCAGATCGACGCTACCAGGTACAACAGCACGACGACGTTGATGCTCAATTCCATGTCTGACTTTCTCTTCGAGTTCTTCTGTTGTTACTTCGGCTGGGTATCGCCAGTGCTGGACGACTTGCGAATCAGCTCATCTTTGATACGGCCTAATTGCACTTTGCCTTTGATCCAGCCGCGATGTTCGGCCCAGCGTGCGGCCGGGAAAATGATCAAGGCGGTACCTGCTGCTACGACCAGCGTTCGCAGCAGGCCCGGTTCGGTCATCTGTTCGGCGATCGTCGCGGTCAACATGACGGCCAGAACCGTCACGACCAACAGAAAGGCAAAGCCGCGGGCGCTCACGATTTTCTGGGTTCTTTCTTCTTGAACATCTCAAGCATTCGGCGCGTGACCAGGAATCCGCCGAATACGTTGACGGCCGCCAAGGCGACGGCCGCGACGCCCATGAACTTGCCCAGCGTGGTTTCGGTCAGGGAGGCGGCCAACATGGCGCCGACAATGATGATGGCGGAAATGGCGTTGGTGACCGCCATCAGCGGCGTATGCAGCGCCGGCGTGACGTTCCAGACGACGTGATAGCCGACATAGATGGCGAGTACAAAAATGATCAGGTTAATGACGGTGGGGCTGACGACTTCCATCGAGGTCTCCGGGTGGTTTCAGGTCAGACGATTAGGTCAGACGGTTATAGTTCAGGCGCTCAGGTACGCAAAAGTTGGCCGTCGCGGCACATCAGGCAGGCCTTGACGATGTCATCTTCCAGATTCACGATCAGCTTGCCGTCTTTGTCGATGACGAGCTTCAGGAAGTCGATGACGTTGCGCGCATACAGCGCCGACGAGTCGGCTGCCACCATCGAGGCGAGATTGGTCGCGCCGACGATTTGTACGCCGTGTTTTTCGACGATCTTGTTGATCTCGGAGATTTCGCAATTGCCGCCTTGCTCGACCGCCATATCGATAATGACCGAGCCCGGTTTCATCGACTTGACCATGTCCTCGGTGACCAGGATCGGCGCCTTGCGGCCCGGAATCAGCGCCGTCGTGATGACGATATCGGCCTGTTTGATGCGCTCGGCCACCGCCATCGCCTGGCGTTTGAGCCAGGCAGCCGGCATCGGTTTGGCATAACCTCCGCTGCCCTTGGCATTTTCCCGTTCTTCATCGGTCTCGAACGGCACGTCGATGAACTTGGCGCCGAGTGATTCGACCTGTTCCTTGACGGGCGGGCGCACGTCCGAGGCCTCGATGACGGCACCCAGGCGTTTAGCCGTCGCAATCGCCTGCAGGCCTGCCACGCCGACTCCGAGAATGACGACCCTGGCCGCCTTGACTGTACCAGCGGCGGTCATCAACATCGGCATGAAGCGGCCGTAGACATTGGCGGCCAATAAAACCGCCTTGTAGCCGGCGACATTGGCCTGCGAGGACAAGACGTCCATGGCCTGCGCGCGAGTCGTGCGCGGTGCGGCTTCGAGTGCGAACGCGGTCAGGCCGGCGGCGTTCATTTCATTCAGGCCGTCGGCGTCGAACGGATTGAGCATGCCGACCACGGTCGCGCCACGGCTCATCTGCGCCAGTTCGGCTGATTGCGGCGCTCGGACCTTGAGCACAAGTTCGGCGGCGAGCGCCTCGGCGGCCGAACCGATGGTCGCGCCGACGGCCGCAAAGGCTTCATCGGTCTGACTGGCTTCGCGGCCGGCGCCGCTTTGAATAATGACCTGGTGGCCCGAGGCGACCAGTTTTTTGACGGTCTCTGCAGTGGCCGCCACCCGGGTTTCACCGCCTCGGGTCTCTTTGGGAATGCCAATTCTCATCATTGTTCTCGCGAATGGCCAACACTGAGCGACAAGCTTAGCACTGAGCCTGGCACTGAGGAAAGCCGCCGAATTCTAATTGCCTGTATTTTGGCGGGGCTGATCTCGTATTATCTCAGATCGAGCGAGAGTACCGGTAGAACGCTTGCCAGCGCCAGGAACCGCCAGGATCTGCGAGGCTGCACGACGCGCAATCGGCGGTAAATTTCACCAATTTCAAGTAGTCCGGCGAAAAAGGCGTCCAGTACAATTTTGGAGTCTTGCGCCATCCTGCCTCACCTTATTAGCCTATGGACTATTGGAAACCGAACGCTACCGTCGCGGCTGTGATCGAGCGCGATGGCCGATTTTTGATGATCGAGGAACAGACTCGCGATGGGCTTCGTCTGAATCAACCCGCCGGTCACATAGACCCGGGTGAAACGCCACAGCAGGCGGTAGAGCGCGAGACGCTCGAGGAAACCG
>JANLTP010000073.1:0-29935 GCA_031363055.1 Burkholderiales bacterium
CCGCGACGGTGCGTTTTTTCAGATCCACAAACACCTCTTTGGTGGCGCTCATTTTCAGGAGTCGCCGTTCGATGCCTTGCGCGCAGAAGGCACACACCATGCCGTTGACGGTAGCCCTGACGCTGGTGGCGGCGTGTGACGGCAGGGTGTGGGCGGCGAGTCCGAACGCGAGCACGGCTGTAGCGACGAGTCTGATGATTGATGAATTCATGGCGGATTCCGATTCAAAAGATATACATGAAATTGGCGCGAATCTGGGATGAATTGTTCACCCCCAACTCGATAAAATATTGTCGGTTGATCAAGCGCAGCATGGGCGTGACTTCAAGCTTGTCGGACAGGCCGCGCATGCGCCGCACTTCCAGGACCAGCCACGGCTGTGTTTCCTCGTAATCGACTTCGTAGAACGAGAAACCCACGCGCGCGGCGGCGTAGTCATGGTTCAGTTGGTTGGCCCGATACAGTCTGCCAAGCGCCGAGACGTAGAACCGGGTCGTTTCGTAGTCGAGCTGTACACCGGGCGAGACCATGAGCTTCGAGCCCGAGAAATTGTTGCCGGCGGCGCTGCCCAGACCGCCAATGAACCAGATATTGGCCTGTGCTTCGGGCATGTTCCAGCGCCGAATCAGACGCGTGTAAGTGGCCTCATACAGGTCTCGCGAACGAGCCTTGTCGTCTGATCGCATGTAGGTGGCGGAGACACCGACCGCATCGCGTGGCGTCAGCGCGTAGTTGACGAAGGCCTCCCGCCAGTTCGGGCCAAAGTCGCCCATCGCCATCCAACTGTCCTTGAATCCCATGGGTGCACACAACGCCGGCGCGACGACCAGCGAGGCCAGTAACCCTAGCAAATATTTCATGACTTCATCCGACAACAGAACCCCGAGGAGCTCGTGGAGAGTCGTTCGCATCGACAATATGCGGACGAGGCTTGGCTGTCAGGTCACGAGATTGGCGGCTTTACGGTGCGTGCGCGATCGGCACTGTCGAAGCGATCAGCGCAGGCGATTTCGACGGCACTGGATTGCGAGGCGGAAGTTTTGGCCACCGGAATTTCGTACGGCGCCAAGGCCATGCACAACTGGCAAGCCTGGCAGCTTTGATCAAGCTGGGTTTCTTCGCTGCTCGAGTCGGTTGGCAAGTCGCCGGCCAGCGCCGGTTCGGTCGGCGATGCGTCAGTTCCGCTTATCATCGGGCAGTTTCGGTGCCCGGAAGCCGCTCCGGCACTTTCGCTATTCATTGCCAATTCGGTGCTCGCCATCTGGATGGCCATACGATCGGCGCACCAGCCGCGCAGCGGCAGCAATGCAATCAAAATGATGATGAATAACCGACTCATTCATCGATAATAGGGGAGTGCTTCGGACGAGTCAACATTGCTGAACCGTGACACACTACTGGGCCTATTGTAGGTTCGGTGGATTTCAGCGGATACTCATGGATTGATATTCAGATTGCATAGCAAGAGCCAACATGGACTGGAAAGACCGCATCGAAGTGAATCCGAATGTGCTGGTCGGCAAACCGATCATCAAAGGCACGCAAATTTCCGTCGAATTAATTCTTGATCGAATGGCGGACGGTTGGACGATGGAAGATATTCTTTCCGCATATCCGCGTCTAAAGCGCGAAGATGTTTTGGCCGCCTTAAGCTTTGCATCAGAGTTATTCAAGGGGGAAACCTTCGTCGCTGTAGGGAAAGTTACTACGTGATGGTTCGTTGGATGTTGAACGAGAATTTTCCTGCGCCGTCTGTTACGTTGATGCGAGCGTCAGGACATGACGTAGTGTCGATTTCTGAATCGTATGCTGGCATTGACGATACGGAGGTACTTGCGCTCGCCCGCGAAGGCGGTCGCTGGCTCGTCACGTTTGACCGCGATTACGGCGAATTGATATTTGCCAAGAAGCACATTCCTCCGCCTGCTGTGATATTGCTTCGGGTTCAGTCGTATCGTCCGAATGAGCCGGCGGCCTGGTTAGAGCGATTTGCCCTCGCGCCCGAAAGCTTGCTCGGCAAATTCACTGTATTTTCTGGTAACACGGTGCGGAGTCGACCTTTTTGTGTCGAATCGATCAATAGGAGTTCGCCTTGGAGAATCCGTCCTTTTCTTGGCACTAGGGCGAACTCGTGGGCCAGGAAACCGACCCGGCCTGGATCGAAATGGATCTGTGTACACTGGCACTGTCTCAATGAGATCAATGACTTCAACGAGTTCAGTGACTTGTCGTAACGGAGGATCGCCATGTTCAAGACTCTAGCCGTAACCGTCGCTGTTCTGGTCGCTGCCCTGCTGGCCTACGCTACCACCCGACCGGATACGTTCCGCATCGAACGTACGGCGAGCATCAAGGCGCCACCGGACAAGGTGTTCGCCTACCTGAACAACTTCCCGAAGTGGAGCGCGTGGTCACCTTGGGAGAAACTTGATCCCGAGCTGAAACGGACGATGAGCGGGCCCGCTGCGGGCAAGGGCAGTATCTATGAGTGGGAGGGCAATGGCAAAGCCGGCAAGGGGCGCATGGAAATCATCGAATCCACGCCGGCGTCCAGGCTCGTGATCAAACTCGACTTTCAGAAGCCCTTCGAGGCGCACAACACGGCTGAGTTCACCTTGAAACCCGTCGGCGATTCCACCGTTGTGAATTGGGCGATGTTCGGTCCGAACCTGTATGTCGCCAAGCTGATGAGCGTATTCTTTTCGATGGACCGCATGGTTGGCGGCGACTTCGAGAAGGGGCTTGCGACGCTGAAGGCCGAGTCGGAGCGGTAATTGAACCGAGCCCGAGTTGAACTGAGCGCGAAATGAACCGAGTCCGAGATGAACCGAGTCCGAGCAGTCCTTGAACCTTGACCTGGTGATCCGTGGTGGTACGGTGGTCAATGCTGACCGCTGTCAACTCGCTGACGTAGGCGTCTTCGGCGAGCACATCGTTGCCGTGGCGGCCGGCCTGCCAACCGGTCACCGGGAGATCGACGCGCGCGGCAAGCTCGTCATGCCGGGCGGGGTTGACAGTCATTGCCATGTCGAGCAGGTGTCATCGTTCGGGATTATGTGCGCCGACGATTTTTACTCCGCTACGGTCTCAGCAGCTTATGGCGGCACCACCACAATTGTGCCGTTCTGTGCCCAACATCGAGGCGATCAGATTCCGGTGGTGCTGGCCGACTATCACGAGCGGGCCGCGCAGAAGGCGATCATCGATTACGGCTTTCATCTGATCATTGCGAATCCGGATGAGCAGACGCTGACGACCGATTTGCCAGCGGCGATCGACACCGGTATCCGATCCTTCAAAATCTTCATGACCTACGATCGCATGCGTTTGCAGGACGAGCAGATCCTCGACGTGCTGGCCGTAGCCCGTCGTCACGGCGCGCTGACGATGGTTCACGCCGAGAACCACGGCATTATTTCCTGGCTATCCGGCCGTCTGGTCAAACAGGGCAATGTAGCGCCGCGCTACCACGCCATCAGTCACACCCGCTCATCAGAGGCCGAGGCGATTAATCGCGTCATTGCGCTGGCTGCGCTGATCGACACGCCGATTCTGATTGTGCATGTCAGTACGATTGAAGGCGTGCAGGCGATTCGCGACGCACAGTCGCGCGGCGTCAAGGTCTATGGTGAAACCTGTCCGCAATACCTGTTTCTGACCGCCGCCGACATTGATCGTGGCCTCGAGGGCGCTATGTTTTGTTGTTCGCCGCCGCCTCGTGATGTTGCGGCCCAGGAGGCCTGCTGGCAAGGACTCAAGAGTGGGGCGCTGGCGTTGTATTCCTCTGATCACGCACCGTATCGTTATGATGCCAGCGGCAAATTACCCAACGGGGAGAAGACCACGTTCAAGGAAATGGCCAACGGCGTACCGGGACTTGAGCTACGCTTGCCGCTGCTCTACACGTTCGGGGTGGGCACCGGGCGCATCAGCTTGCAGGAATTTGTGCAACTGACTTCGACGCGGCATGCGCAGATCTACGGGCTGGCGCCGCGTAAAGGGATCATCGCGGTGGGCAGCGACGCCGATCTGGCGGTGTGGGATCCTGAACTGCGGGTAACGGTGATGGCACAGATGTTGCACGACAATACCGGCTACACCCCGTATGAGGGTCGTGAGCTCACGGGCTGGCCGACCACGGTCATCTCGCGCGGCGAAGTCCTTGTTGAACCGGGGTGCGATCCGGCAGCGCTTGCGCAGCGACGGGGGCGAGGCCGTTTTCTGGCGCGGGAGCGATCCGACGCGCTACTTTCGTCCGGGCTGAAAATTCCGGAAATGACCCAGCTCGATGCCTGGAACACACCGCTTGCGATTTGAGAAGATTGACGATGACCCGAAAGCTCCATCTGGCCGCAGCGCAGCTCGGGCCGATTCACCTGGCGGACAGCCGCGAGTCGGTGGTGCAACGATTGCTCGCGTTGTTGCGGCAAGCGCACGCCCGACAGGTTCGTTTTGTGGTGTTCCCTGAACTGGCACTGACTACATTTTTCCCGCGCTATTGGTTCGATGATCAAGTCGAAGTCGATCGGCGTTTTTTCGAAACCAGCATACCGTCGCCTGTGACGGCACCGCTGTTTGACGAGGCGCGCAAGTTCGGTATCGGTTTTTATCTGGGCTACGCCGAGCACACAATCGAGGCCGGTCGCGTGCGGCGTTTTAATGCCGCGATTCTGGTCGCGCCCAGCGGCGAGATCATTGGCAAGTACCGCAAGGTTCATCTGCCTGGGCATGCGGACTTCAAGCCGGAGGCGGCGTTTCAGCATCTTGAGAAGAAATATTTCGAGGTCGGTGATCTCGGTTTTCGCACGTTTCGAATGCAGGCGGCGCAAGACGCCATGATGGGTATGTTGATTTGCAACGATCGGCGCTGGCCCGAGGCATTTCGTGCCTTGACCTTGCGAGGCGCCGAACTGGTGACCTTGGGTTTTAATACACCGAGCGAAAATCTGCACTATCCGGAACCGCCGGCCTTGAGGGTGCATCATCATATGATCATGGCGCAGGCGATGGCATTCATGAACGCGACCTGGCTGGTCGAGTGCGCCAAGTGCGGGTTTGAAGATGGCTTTCGGATGTTTGGCCACTCGATGATTGTTGCGCCATCGGGCGAGATTGTGGCCAAAACGCTGACCGAGGAGGACGAGCTCATCAGCTTCGATGCCGACCTGGATGCGGCGCAGGCAGTGAAGCGCACCATGTTCAACTATGCGGCGCATCGTCGTCCCGAGCACTATCAGATACTGATTGACCGGGTTGGGGCCGAAGTGACACCCTTTAACGAATCAACCCCGGGCAATCCGCCATAACCACGAATAATCCGCCATAACTCCGAACAATCCGCGGCTACTGCGGACGATCCACCCTAACCCTTCGAACTCCCACCGCAAGGACTGCCTGCCATGAAGCGATCTGCAAGACCGTTGTACCTGAAGACCCGCCTGCGGTTTGCCGCCGTGAATCTTGCCGAGACGCTCTCTGCGACCGTTGCAGCAGTGGGCTTGTTGGTGGCGCTGGTGGTTTGGGCACCGCCCGGTTTGGCGCCGCTCTCGTTCGCGCAGGACAAGCCTTTGATAGCCGGCGTCGACGGCACCTTTGCGCCGCATGCCATGCCCAAGGTCGGAGGTGGAATCGAAGGCTTCAATGTCGACCTCATCAATGAAATCGGCAAAAAAATGGGCCGCAAGGTCGAGATCTTCGCGGCCGAATTTTCCGGACTCATTCCGGCCATGAATGCCGGTCGTATTGACTTTGTCGGTGCACCGACCACGGTCACGCCGGAGCGCGCGCAGAACCTGCTGTTCAGCGAAGGCTACCTGAATACTTACTACCAATTCATTGTGCCGGCCGGCAAGCCGGACTTGAAGGTGTTGGACGATCTGAAGGGCAAGACCGTCTCGGTCAACAAGGGCTCGGCGTATGACAAATGGGCGGCCGACAACGCGGCTCAATATGGCTTCAAGCACGAGGCCTATCCAACCAATACCGACGCCGTGCAGGCGGTACTTTCGGGTCGCGCCGATACAACCCTCGGGGGCAATACCGTATCGGCGTTTGCGGTCACCCGTAATCCGGGCAAGTTGCAATTATCGAGCCTCAAGATCGACCAGGGCCTGGTCTGGGCGGCCGTGTTTCGCAAGGACGATCCGAAGTTGCGCAATGCGGTTGACGAAGCGATCGAATGCTTGAAGAAAGACGGCACCATCGCCAAGCTCGCCGAGAAATGGTTCGGCGCGAAGCCGGATGCAGGTTCGGCCGCCGTCACAGTCTTTCCCGGGGCCGGTGTCCCGGGTCTGCCTGGCTATGACGCAACGGTGCGCGAAGCCAAGTGCAGCTAAGTGCTGCCCTGCTGACGCTGCGCGACCTTCGAAAGTCCTTCGGCGCGACTGAAGTACTGCGTGGCATCGATCTTGCAATCGCGGCGCGCGAGTTGGTATTTATCATTGGCCCGTCAGGCTCCGGCAAATCGACCTTGCTACGCTGCTGTAATCGCCTGGAGGAGCCGAGCGCCGGTCAGATCTGGTTTGAAGGTAAAGACATTCTCGCCGCCGATACCGATCTGAACGCGGTGCGCCGTCGAATCGGCATGGTGTTTCAATCGTTCAATTTGTATCCGCATCTGAACGCTCGTGACAATGTCGCGCTGGCGCTCGTTCATGTGCTAAAAAAATCTCGCGACGAGGCGCACCAGGTCGCGCTCGAGGCGTTGCGGCGAGTCGGGTTGGCTGATAAATCTGCGTCCTTGCCATCGCAATTGTCGGGCGGCCAGCAACAACGGGTGGCCATTGCGCGCGCACTGGCGCTCGAGCCTGCCATTGTGCTGTTCGATGAACCGACTTCGGCGCTCGATCCGGAACTGGTCGGTAGCGTACTGGCGGTGCTCCGTGAGCTGCGCACCGCCGGGATGACCATGATGGTGGTCAGCCACGAAATGGCGTTCGCCCGCAGTGCCGCTGATCGCGTCATTTTCATGGACGCCGGTTCGATCATCGCGCAAGGCGAACCGGCGCATATTTTCGGGCCCGAGGCTCCTCTGCGGGTTCGAGACTTTGTCGCCAGCATCGAGCATCATTAAGCCCATGGCCGCGATCGTTGATACCTTCTTCAATATCGCCATCATGCGTCAGTACCTGCCGAAGGTACTCGAGGGCATGCTGGTGACGATCGAGTTGGCTGTCGTGGTGGTGCTCAGCGGCTTGCTGATTGGTTTTGTATTGGCGGTGTTGCGCAGTCTGCGCGTCGGCTTTCTGAATGTCTTGATCGTCCTGTTTGCCGATGTGTTTCGCGCCGTCCCGCCGTTGGTGATTCTGATCATTATCTATTTCGCCTTACCGACGATCGGCGTTCGATTCTCCGGATTTGTGTCAGCCTGGATCGGTCTGTCGCTGGTGCTGGCTGCCTTTGCCGAGGAAATTGTATGGGCCGGAATTCTGTCGGTGCCGCGCGGGCAATGGGAAGCGGCACGCGCCAGCGGATTGCGCTTCTCGCAAGCCTTGCGTTGGGTCGTGTTACCCCAGGCGGTACGCATGACGATTGCACCGCTGACCAATCGAGCCATCGTGATCACCAAGAACACCGCGCTCGCCTCGGTCGTCGCGGTTGCCGAGATTCTCTATCAGGCGCAGGCGGGTTATTCTTTTTCGTACAACCCCTCGCCCCTGACCTTGGGTGCGATCGCCTATCTCGTTTTGTTTATTCCGCTGGTCTGGTTCGGCCGTTGGGTCGAGTCGCGCTTCGATACCCGGCTGGCGAGCCAGCGCGCTGGCGTGCGCTGAGTCAGGATGCTCCGATGGATGCGCTGATCGACAGCTTCTTCAATCTGAAAATTCTGGCGGAGGCGGCGCCGTTTCTGGCGCGCGGATTGGCGATGACGGTACTCTTGTGCGCCATTGCCATTCCGCTGGGTATGGCCGGCGGTCTGATGCTCGCGCTGGCCTCAACTTCGCGCAGTCGCTGGATACGCTGGAGCGCCATCGCTTACACCGATCTGTTTCGCGCCTTTCCGCCCTTGGTGTTGCTGCTATTCGTGGCCTTCGGTTTACCGTTTCTGGGCCTGCAAATGCCCGCCATCATCGCTGTTTCGATTGCCTTTCTGTTGAACACATCGAGCTACTACGGCGAGATTTTGCGCGCGGGCATCGAGTCAATTGCGCATGGCCAGACCGAGGCCGCGCGCTCGACCGGACTCTCCAGCGGCCAGACCCTGCGTTACGTTGTGATTCCGCAAGCCATCCGGAACATGACGCCGGATCTCATCAGCAACACGCTGGAGGTCGTCAAGATTACCTCGATCGCCAGTGTGGTGGCCCTGCCGGAGTTGCTCTATACCGCGCGACAGGTTCAGTCAGTGACGTACAACGCGACGCCCGTGATCGCTGCCGGTTTGCTCTACTTGATCCTGCTTTGGCCGCTGGTGCGTTTGCTGTCGCGCTATGAAAAGCAGGCGGTCGCGATTCGGTAAGGACGTGATCAATACACCAGGTTTTACAGAAGGAGGCAACCATGCCGCAGGCAAGAATACTCGTCATCAATCCGAATTCAACCGAAGCGGTGACCGAGGGCATCGATCGCGCGCTGGATCCCTTGCGCATGAGTGATGGACCGCAATTCGAATGCATCACTTTGCGTGGAGGCCCGCCGGGCATTCAGAGCCAGCGCGATGTCGATGGCGTGATCGGCCCGATCACGCAGATGATCGCCCAACGGGATCATGACTGCGACGCCTTTGTCATTGCCTGCTACAGCGATCCCGGCTTGTTCAGTGCTCGCGAAGTGACCCGAAAACCGGTGCTCGGCATTTCAGAATGTGGCCTGTTGACGGCGCTGACGCTGGGTCATCGTTTTGGCGTCATCGCCATTCTGGCGACCTCGATTCCGCGTCACCTGCGCTATATCGGCGCCATGGGTTTGGCGGACCGCCTGGCTGCCGAGCTGCCAGTGGGACTGCAAGTTACCGAGCTGGCAGATGCGCAACGCACTCGTCAGCGCATGATCGATACCGGCCGCAAGCTCGTCGATGAACATGGCGCGCAGGTCATCGTCATGGGCTGCGCCGGTATGGCGCAATACCGAAAGCCGCTCGAGGACGCGCTCGGTGTGCCCGTGGTCGAGCCGACCCAGGCGGCAGCCGGTATGGCGATTACCCGGGTACGGCTGGCGGCCACCACGATCAGGGTTTGAGCGGTCCGGCCATCAGTGCATCAAAAATGATCTGCGCTGCCCGGTCGGCGCCGGATTGCGACCAATGAATGACATCCCAATAATCAGAGTAGGCAAAACCGGACGCAGCAAAGTCCGCCACAAACAGATTGTCATTGCCTGAAGCGTTGGCCATCGCGCGGGCGGTATCGTTCAACGCCTGGAAGGACGGCACCGATCCGTTGCTCTGCGCTTGTGATTCGCCGCGCTGCGGACTCAATGTGGCCAACATCAGTTTCGCCGACGGTTTGACGGCCGATACCTGATTGACAATGCCCTGGTACTTGGTCGCGGCTTCGCCCGGCTCGTTATAGACACTGTTCCAGCCGAACGCCATGACAATGATGTCCGGGTCGACGCTGCTGCCAATGACCACGGGCAGACGATCCCAGAGGTTATTGCTACTGCCGCCCGGGCCAATGTAGGCGCCGCCATAGCCGTCGTGATCGGGGTCACCGCCGATGGCCGGCATCATGTAACTGGTGCCGATGAAATCGACATCGATGCCGGCGTTGGTCAATAGTTGATACAAACGACCCCGATACGAGCGGAACGATCCCGGCGTATTTTCCGAACCCGAGGTCATCGAATCGCCCAAACACAGCAGTCGAATCCGCCGCGTGCGCAAGGGGTTGCTGCTGGCGGTCGTGGCGGTTGGCGTTGCGGTCGGTGTGTTGGTGGTCGTATTCGCCGGCGGATTGGTCGCCGTCGAGCTCGTGCCGGTGGTGCTGCTCGAGGTGGTCGGCTGACTCGAGTTGGTTGCCGGTGTCGTCGTGGGTGTAGTGGTGCCAGAAGTCGTCGTCGTCCGTGACGCCGAGGACGTGCTCGCGGTGCGGGTCGTGCCGCCGTTCTTGGTCAATGATGCGACCGATACCGTTGGCGCAACTGTTACGGCCGCGCGCGACGTGCTGGTTCCCGTGCCTGCCGACGTACCGGTACCGGTGCTGGTGCTGGGGCTGGGGCTTGAGACCGCATTGGCGGCGGCTTTGTTCGATGTATCGGTACCGTTGGCGACGGCAGCCTCTTCGGAGGCGGTGGCGGGTGCCGCACTGACGGCGTTATCGCCCGAGCCACAGGCGGCCAGGCTGGCGGTGAAAAGGGTACAAAACAGGGTGCGCTTGAATGAGGTCGTGCGGAGCATCATGAGGTATCGGCTTCTCGTCTGGGTTGCAATGTTGCTTGCACGGGCGGCAAACGCGACGGCGCAGAACCTTTGAGATGCCGCGCCGTGAACTAGTTCCGCACCTTACCGAATCTGTCGGTTTTTGGATGAAATAGCGGTGCGAACGGCCGAAACTGCAATATGAGCGGCAACCTGAACGGCCAGGCTTATACCGCTGCGGCTGGCAAACGCGGGGCGGCCAGACGGCGCTTGAGGAACTCGGTGGTGGGCTTCTCGGCCACCCTGAAGATGACCCAGGTCGCGATGACCGAGCAGAGGATGCTCAAAGCGATCGACAGCGGCGCAATCGGCAGACCCAGTTTCGCGAGAATGGTGGGTGCGATCGGTGCAATCAACGGATGAAAAAGGTAAAGCGCGTAGGACGCGTCGCCCAGCTCGAGGACAGGCTTCGGAATGCGCTTGCCGATCAGCGGGTTCAGTGCAATGACTGCAGCCACGATCATGACCGCCGGCACGCCCCATTTAAGTGGCCGCCACAAACCTGAAACATCGCCCCACGGAATCAGCAGGCCTATGAATCCAACGATCAACAGGAACACGCTCAAACGGACCGGCAGAGAAAATCCGCGAATCACGGCCCGCGCCAACAGCATGCCGAACGCAAATTCCAGCACGATCGTATTGAAGTAAAAAGTGGCGGCCGGCCAAGATTCGGTACGAAAGAAAGCGGCGATGCAACAAACCACGAATACGCCCGTGACCATTTTGAAAACGTCGACGCGCAGCGCCATCGCGATGGCAAACAGCGTATAGAAAAACATTTCGAAATTAAGCGTCCAGCCGACGCCCAGCAGAGGCTCGATATTGCCTTCGGCGTTGAAGCTGGGCAAGAACAGGTAAGATGAAACCACTGGCCAGAGATCGAGCTTTGCATGCAGCACCGCCGCCGGTACTGCCAGCATGGCGATCAGCTTGATGGTCAGTACGACCCAGTACAGCGGCACAATGCGCAGCAGGCGGCGCAGCATGAATTGTTTCCAGCCGTCGTCGCGCGACATCAGCGATTGCGATGAGACCACCATGACAAAACCGCTGATCACAAAAAAGACGTCTACGCCCGACGCGCCATTGCTCCAGACCGGGAAGTCCTTGATCAGCCGCTCCGAGACGTAAAACGTCGAGTGCGTAACGACCACCATCAATGCCGCGATAAAGCGTAACGCTTGTATGCCTTCGAATTGTTCGTTATTACGAATCATGGGTCATCCTGAAGTCCTGCGAGGTCCGATCTGCTTCGATGTCCGATGTCCGACGTCTGACGTCCAACGTCTGACGTCTGACGTCCAACATGTCGCCGGCAGCACGCGTGGTCGGCAGCCCTGCAATTATAGAAGCGCGGTGTGCAGCCGCGACCTTAGGCGTCAGACCACTGGTCGAATCACCGAGTTGATCCGACCAATGGTCCGACCAGTGGTCCGGCCAGTGGTCCGGACGTAAAACAGGTGATTGAACGGCGCCCGGACAAATAGTCGTTACAATCCCCGGAAAATTCAATGAGTTAGGTACTGGTATGACCGATATCTCGTCTATCCCTTCGGCCACTGAAGCCGCCGTCGATCCGGCCTTCGAGCGTGAGCTCGCCGAATTGTTTGTGTCGTCGCTGAACCTGGAGGTGGCGGCGGCCGAGATTGATCCGACCGGCCCGCTTTATGAAGACGGACTCGGCCTCGACTCGATCGATATTCTCGAGATTGCGCTGGTGGTCTCGAAGCGTTATGGCTTGCAGTTGCGCTCCGACGACGAAGACAACAAACGCATTTTTTCGTCCCTGCGTAATCTGGCGCAGCACATTCAAACTCGCCGCACCACCTGATGCGAACAGTCGTCAGCGTCGCCTTGGCGTTGGCGATTGTTACGGCAACGATTCTCTACAGCTTGTTTGCACATCATCTGAGCGCGACCGACGACCGTTCAGAGTTATCGTACGTGTTCGCGTTGTCGTCGCTCTATCTGGTCGCTATTTTCCTTGCGCTCGGTTCGCGTCGGCGTCGCCTGATTATTGTGCTGGCTTCGCTGGCGGTGTTGCTAGGCTGGTGGGGTCGGGCCAGCCTCTTTTGGGATCCTCGCTGGGTTTATCTGTTGCAGCACGCCGGCACCAATGTCGGCTTGGCGCTGCTGTTCGGGCTGAGCTTGCGATCAGCCAAGGGTTCGCTGGTCACCCGAATGGCTCGGGTCGTGCACGGCGGCGGTTTGTTGCCGGATCAGGTTGAGCGTTACACACGATCGGTCACGGGCGCCTGGACCCTGTTCTTTTTGCTCATGGCCCTGATTTCCCTGGGGCTGTTCGCGTTTGGCGATCCGCTTTGGTGGTCGGTGTTCGTTAATTTTCTGAGCTTGCCGTTGACCTTGCTGATGTTCGTTGTGGAGTACCTCGTGCGTCGTGTCCATCTGCCGGATTTCGAGCACAAGAGCATTCTGGAAGGCATTCGTGCGTACTCCCGCTTGAACCAGAACGATTCCGCACGATAATTGGCAGCATGAAGCACGATACAACGTATGCACTGATTGGCCACCGTCGCAGCAACGATGTGCTGGCCTGGCGGGCTCAGGAACCGGTTCTCGCGCATGAGTTTCTGACCGAGGTCCATGCCTTGGCGCGCATCTTGCCCGATGCGCGCTACATGCTGAATGGCTGCGCGGATCGCTATCGATTCGCCGTTGCGATGAGTGCCGCCCTGGTGCGTGGACAGGTCAGCGTCCTGCCGCACAACCATGTTGCCTCGACCTTGTCACACCTGGCGTCCGAGTTCAAAGGCATTTATTGCCTGACCGATTCCGAGGACGTTTATCCAGAGCTGATTCGGGTGCGCTACCCGATCCAGCCGTCATCCTTCGCGTCGACGCCGCAACCCGATGATGAAGCCATCGAATCTTTGCGTGAATTTGAAGCGTCGCTGATTGCGGCTGACCAGGTCGCGGCCTGCCTCTTTACCTCGGGTTCGACGGGTATGCCGACGGCGCATTTTCGTACCTGGGGTCAGATTGTTCTCAGTGCCCGGCTCGAGGCTCAACGCCTGGGCGCGGTCATGCCGGGTCGACCCGCAATTCTGGGTACCGTACCTGCGCAACATTCCTATGGCTTTGAGTCCACCGTCCATCTGGCCCTGCAGGCAGGCTGGTCATTTGCCGCCGAACGGCCATTTTTCCCGGCTGATATTCTGGGCTGTCTGGCGCGCCTGCCCAGGCCGCGCCTGTTGGTCACGACCCCGGTACATCTGCGTGCAATGGTGGGCATTGACCAAACCATTGACAAGACCAATGACCAGACGCCGGTAGCGGCCGATGCGGTGTTATCGGCGACGGCTACCTTGCCGCCTGAGCTGGCACAAGCGGTTGAGGCGCTCTTCAGTGCGCCGGTCTATGAAATTTATGGCAGTACCGAATCGGGCCAGGTTGCATCGCGGCGCACCTTGGACGGCGACGAGTGGCTACCGTTCGATGGGGTCACGATTGGATTGCAGGACGGGCAAGCTTTTGCCGAGGGCGCCTACGTCACCGGTCGCATGAATTTGTCCGACCGGATCGGATTGCGTGCCGGCGGGCGCTTTGTGTTGCTCGGTCGCTCGGTGGATATGGTCAATATTGGCGGCAAGCGCAGTTCGATCAGCTTTCTAGAGCATCAATTGCTGGAGATTGAAGGCGTAAAGGACGGCGCCTTCTTGGTTTCTGACGATCAATCCCGGGTTGCCGGCCGCGTCATGGCGTTCGTGGTCGCGCCAGGACTGACAGCGGAGCGAATCACGGCCGCGCTTCGAGGACGGATCGAGGCGGTATTCTTGCCGCGACCTTTGCTGATCGTGGACGCCTTGCCGCGTGATGGCAACGGCAAACTGCCGCGCCAGCGGCTCGAAGCGCTCGCGCGTGAATTGACTGCGGCCCGCAGTGAATAACGCACGATGGGCAGCAACATCATGGTCTGCGCTACGATGAGTTCCGGCCCCCTGACCTCGATCATTGAGATCGGCCATGACCCGGCGCTATTCGAGGGTCACTTTCCCGGGCATCCGATCTTGCCCGGTGCAAAACTGATCGATCTGGTCATCGAGCGTTTGCAGTTGCAGGGCGTCTTGACGGACGCGCCGATTGAAGTGGCGGCCGCAAAGTTTCTGGCCACCATCGCGCCCGGTAGTCAGGTCGTGTTGAGCTGGACGCTGTCCGCCGATGGCGCCTGCCGATTTGAGTGTACGCAGGGCAGCGGAAAAGTCGCCAGTGGTGTGCTGCGAAATCGGTCGACCCCTGAACGATGACTACGCCGGAGTGGGCCAACCGGCCCGAGCGCGGCAGCGAATGGCTGCTCAAGCTCATGTATCGAATTGCCATGCTGATTGGGCGTCGAGCAGCCGGCGTCTTTCTGTATCCGATCGCAGCCTACTTTTGGATCACCACCGGCGCCGCTCGCCGTGACTCGAAAAGTTATCTGACACGTGTGCTCGGCCGGCCGCCGAATTGGCGGGAGAGCTATCGGCACTATCTGACCTTCTCGGTCACCATCCTCGATCGGTTCTATTTTCTGAGCGGACGAGCCGACGAGTTCGAGATTGATTTCCACGGCGAGGAAGCGGTCCTCGAGGCGCTGGCGCAGGGCCGTGGTGCTTTTCTGGTCGGCGCTCACTTGGGTAGCTTCGAGGCCTTGCGCATGCTGGTTCGACAACGGCCGCATCTACGTGTCGGCATGGCGATGTTCGAGGAGAATGCACAGAAGATCCGGCGACTTTTGACGGCCATTGACCCGACTTTGCTCGATGATGTCGTGCCGCTCGGGCACATGGATTCGATGATCCGGATTCAGGAGCGTCTGGAGCGCGGTGATATGGTCGGTTTTCTGGCCGATCGCTCGTTTGGGCACGACGCCAACCTGACCCTCGATTTCCTGGGGGATCCTGCGCAATTCCCCACCGGTGTGTTTCGCATGGCTTGCCTGCTCAAGCAGCCGGTGATTTTCATGACCGGTTTGTATCGCGGCGGCAATCGTTACGATGTTCGATTTGACCGGGTCATTGATTTTACGAATATCGAGCGCGCTGGACGTAGTCTGATGGTCGAGCAAGGCGTTAAGGAGTTTGCGGCCCGGATCGAAGCGCATTGTCGCCTCGCTCCGTACAATTGGTTCAACTTTTACGACTTCTGGGCGCCGCCCGTCAAAGAGTCCAAGAGTTAGGAGGTTGGCGATCAAATTTGTGCTAACGTTGACAGCGGCTTTCGCTTTGACGGCGACGACGCTTGGCATCAGACCCGCGACGGCCGCCGAATGGGGGCTGGGTCCGCTGTTGGCCGACATCGCCAAAAGTAACGGCGGCGTTGCCCGATTTGCCGAACGCAAGTTCGTGGCGGCGCTCGACACGCCGGTTGACACTACGGGAGAGTTGGTCTTCGTCAAGCCGGCACGACTTGAAAAGCGCACGCTCAAGCCACGCCCGGAAACGCTGATTCTCGATGGCGATGACATGATCGTTGATCGCAACGGTACGCGCCGCACCTTCTCACTGAAGCAGCTTCCTGAGGCGGTCGCCATGGTGGAGAGTCTGCGCGCCACCTTGGCCGGCGATCGCGCCACACTCGAGGGCGTGTTCAACGTCGCGCTCGATGGTTCGGCCGCACGATGGAGTCTGATGTTGACGCCGAAATCCGCCGTCGGCGCGCGTATGCTCAAGGACGTTCGTATCAGTGGTGAGCAGGGCGAGCTGAATCTGATCGAGCTCGAACAAACCAATGGCGACCGCTCCGTGATGAAGGTTTTACGCTGAGCCATCGAGCCCCGTTGTCGGTTGGCCTGTGGGTGCTGGCCTTGGCCATCGCGCTGGTGGTCATCGTGCGTGCGCCGTTCCGGACCGACATGTCGGTGTTCCTGCCGCAGCGCCCGACGCCCGAACAGCGACTTTTATCGCAGAGTTTGACCGAGGGCGTAGCCTCACGTTTGCTGTTGATCGGCGTTGACGGCGTCGCTGCCGAGCGTCAGGCGGAAGTGTCCAACGCGCTGGCCGGCGTGCTGCGTAGCAACCCGCAATTTCGTACCGTCAACAACGGTGCGCTGGACGGCCTGAAGGCCGATCAAGCCTTGTTGTTCGAACATCGCTATCAACTATCGCCGGCGATCTCGGCCGCGCAGTTTGAAGTGCCGCAACTGCGCCAGGCACTCGAGGACACGATTGATCTGCTGTCGTCATCAGCCGGTGCGTTTGCGGGGCAGTTGGCCTTGCGCGACCCAACCGGTGAGACCCTGCGCATCGTCGAGGCGTTCTCGGCGGGGCAAACGCCGCGACTGCATGACGGCATCTGGGTGTCGGCCGACGGCAGGCGAATCATGATGTTGATTTACACAGCAGCCTCGGGCGGTGATCTCGATGCGCAACAGGCCGCCCTGGCCAGCATCGAGCAGGCGTTCGCGCAAGTGCAAGGTGACGGCCGGCTGAGCGCGGCCGGTCTGAGCTCGGCGCAAATGCAAGTGTCGGGGCCAGGCCGTTTTGCGGTCGAATCGCGGCGAGTGATTCAGGAAGACGTCACGCGCCTGAGTCTGATCGGCACCGCGCTGGTGTTCGGATTGTTATGGCTGGCGTTTCGCTCACCATGGGCGATTGCACTCGCATTGGTGCCGATCGCCTCCGCGGTGATCGCCGGGGCCGCCAGCGTGGCGCTGGTGTTCGGTTCAATCCACGGCTTGACCATCGGATTTGGCACGACGCTGATCGGTGAATCGGTCGACTACGCGCTCTATCACCTGGTGCGGACGGCGAGCAGCAACCCGGCGCCGCCGCAGGCGTTCTGGCGAACCATTCGCCTGGGCGTCATGACGTCGGTCGTGGGCTTCGGCGCCTTGCTGTTCACCGGCTTTCCGGGTCTGGCGCAATTGGCGGTTTTTTCAATCGCCGGCATCATTGTGGCGGCACTGGTGACCCAGACCGTCTTGCCGAGTCTGACGCCGGCGCACTTCAAGCCGCGCGACCTGGGCTGGCTCGACCATCAGATTGCTCAGGTGCTTCGACGCTGGCATGGCTGGCGGCGACTGGTGACCTTGGCGCTGTTACTGTTGGCGGCGTTGACCTTGCTGGCTGCCGGCACCCGCAAGCAGTCGTTCTGGGACACCGACATCGCGTCGCTGAATCCGATCTCCAGTGCAGCACAGGCGCTGTTCGAGCAATTGCAAAACGAGTTGGGGGCGCCGGCAGCCGATCTCATGGTCGTCATCAGCGCTGCCACCGAGCAGCAGGTTCTGGCGGGCGCCGAAACGGTCAGTGCGGCGCTCGATCCTCTGGTTCGCAACCAACAACTGGGCTCGTATGAGTCGCCGAGCAAGCTGTTGCCGCCAGCCTCGGTGCAAGTACAGCGGATGGCGAGCTTGCCCAGTGCCGAACAGTTGCAGGGGCGGCTCAAGGAGGCCGCACAGGGCTTGCCGATCAAGCTGGATCGATTGCAAGAGTTTGTGAATGATGTTCAAAAGGCCAAAACGGCCGCACCGCTGACGCGCGCCGATCTGGCCAATACGCAACTCGGTGTGCGCGTCGAATCACAATTGGCGGGTCACCCCGGGCAGATGGCGGCCATCATCACCTTGCGGCCGGTCGCCGCTCAGACGATCGATGCCGCCTTGCTGGCGCGAAGCTTGCCCAAGCTGCCCGATGCGCAAGTCAGTTTGCTGGCCCTGAAGGCAGAAACCGACAAGCTCTACGGCGGCTACCTGAGCGAAGCGGCCTGGCTGTCGCTGGGCGGCGCGCTGGCCATTGTTGCGTTGCTGGTACTGGTGCTGCGGTCGGTTCGCAGCGTCGCCGTGGTGTGTGCGCCGCTGTTTGGCGCGGTAATACTGGTCATCGCCGGGTTCGCGGGTCTCGGCAAGCCCATGAATCTATTGCATCTGATCGGATTGCTGCTGGTGGTCGCGATTGGTTCGAACTATGCGTTGTTCCTGTACAGCCTGCGCGAGGGTGAATTGGCCAGTGCACCGTCCTCTGGAACGCTGGCGTCGCTGGTACTGGCCAATCTGACCACGATGGCCGGCTTCAGTGTGCTGGCCGTCTCAAAAGTTCCGCTCTTATCCGCACTCGGCACTACGGTTGGGGCGGGTTGCGCGCTTGCCCTTGTACTATCTGGCCTGTGGATCGGTCCCGGCGGCAAGGATGTTTCTTCAATCGTACACTCGTAATTTCAAGCTTCGGCGAAGCCTTCTGGGCGCGTCGCTCATTGCCTTGTCCGGCTGCGCGGTATTGCGCCCGGCTGTGATCCCGATGGAGCAGATTACCGATCTCCTGCCCGGTGCCGCCGCTCGTCCCGGGCAGCGGCTACTGGTGGTGTTTTTGCCGGGTGCCTATGACGAACCGCAGGACTTCGTGCGATTCGGATTCATCGAAGCTTTGCGCAGCCGCAACCTGGCCGCCGATGCAATCGCCATCGACTCGCACTATGGATACTTCAAGGATTATTCGATCGCCGAACGCATGCGCGATGATGTCATCGCGCCGGCCCGCGCCAAGGGTTATGAGCGCATCTGGCTGGTCGGCATTTCGCTCGGTGGCCTGGGATCGCTGTTGACGGCCGAGCGCTATCCGGGGGTGTCCGGCATTGTCGCTCTGGCACCGTTCATAGCGTCACCGCAAGCGATCGCCGAGGTTCGTCTGGCCGGCGGTCTGCGGCGTTGGCAGGCTGACTCGTCGACGGTCGCCAACGGTTGGGAAAAACGATTGTTGAGCTGGTTGAGCAAATATGATGCCGCCGCCGCAGGCTCGCCGCGACTGGTGCTCGGATTTGGTCGACAGGATCGCTTCGCCGACTCCTTGAGCGAGATTGCCAAGGTACTCGACCCGATGCGCGTGCTGACGCAGGACGGCGGTCACGACTGGGACACCTGGAAGTCCTTGTGGCTGCGTTCGCTGGACTTGCTGGCCGGCGATCTGGTCGGATGAAAAACTGGTCGAAGCTGATGCGTTGGTCAGTTCCCTGGCATGGCGCCATGGCGCTCGGCTACGTTGTGGCGCCCGCGCATTGGCCGGTTTGGTTGAGTGGGTTGGTGCTCGATCATGCGGCGCTGACGGCGGCTGGTCTGACACCGCGATCGAAGATGCTGGGACCCAATCTCACCCGCCTGCCCGAGTCGGCGCGCTCGCAGCGCATGATTGCATTGACCTTCGATGACGGTCCCGATCCGGTCGTCACCCCGCAGGTGCTGGCCCTGTTGGCGCAGGCCCGTGCCCAGGCCAGTTTTTTCTGTATCGGTACGGCCTTGCGAGCGCATCCGCAAATTGCTGAACAAATCGTGAAGGCGGGTCATAGTCTCGAGAACCATACGCAGCATCACAGCCATCAGTTTTCCTTTCTGGGGCGTGCTGGCTTTCGACGTGAAATAGCGGCGGCCCAGTCGACGGTGGCCAAGCTCAGCGGTGTGGCGCCGAAATTTTTTCGAGCGCCGGCCGGCCTGCGCAATCCGCTGTTGCAGCCGGTGTTGGCCGAACTCGGCCTGCAGTTGACGAGTTGGACGCGGCGCGGCTTCGATACGGTGGCGGGCGATGCCGAGCTTGTCTATCAACGGCTCGAAAAAAATCTGGCGGCCGGTGACATCTTGCTGCTGCACGATGGTCATGCAGCGCTCAGCCGTCGCGGCGCGCCGGTCATCCTGGAGGTGCTGCCGCGCTTGTTGGCGCGCATTGCCGAGCTCGGCTTGCGTCCGGTCAGCTTGCCACAGGCGTTCGCCTCATGAGCCGGGCAGAGTTCAAGGCCCTGGTCGATCTGGCCAGCGCACGCTACAAACCGACCGGCCTGTTTTCGGGGCGCTTCGCCTATCATTTCGCGCGCGGCAAGCTGTTCGGCGATCCGGCGTTTCGGCATTCGCTGGAGCAAGGCTTGATCGGCAGTGGCGCACGCGTGCTCGACCTGGGTTGCGGTCAAGGCTTGTTGGCGGCGTTGCTGCTGGCCACCAACGTACAGTACCAGGCGAAGCGCTGGCCTGCCGATTGGGCACGACCACCGCTGGCGCCGCAACTGGTAGGTATTGAGTTGATGCCGGCCGATGTTGACCGCGCCCGGGCAGCGCTGGGATCGGAAGCCGAATTCGTCTTGGGTGATATTGCCAGGACACCGTTTCCGCCGTCGGACGTGGTGGTGATTCTCGACGTTCTGCACTACCTGCCTTTTGAAGAGCAGAACGATGTATTGCATCGCTTGCGGCTCGCCTTGCAGCCGCACGGCCGATTGTTGCTGCGCATTGGCGACGCCGACGGCGGTTTCGGTTTTCGGTTCAGCAATTGGGTCGATCGGGTGGTCACGCGTTGTCGTGGTCACCGGCTCGGCCGACTGTATTGCCGACCGCTGACCGAATGGATTCGCTTGTTGCGCGACTCGGGCTTTGACGTCAAGGTTCGGCCGATGAGTCAGGGCACGCTTTTTTCGAATGTACTTTTGATTGCTGATTTGTGAAGCTCGATTTTTTTAGTCCGACCTGTGAAGCTCGATTTGTGATGACCGATTTGTGAAGCCGTTAGCTATTACCGCCTATACCGCGACCAGTTGCCTGGGCCTGGGGCTGGACGCTCAGCGCCGCGCGCTGTTGGAGATGCGCGGCGGACTCAAGCCGTGCACGTTCATGGATCTGAATCTGTCGAGCTGGATCGGTGAGGTGTCAGCAATTGACGAGCGCCCCTTGCCCGAGGATTTTGCGGCCTACGAGTGCCGCAACAACCGCTTGGCTCGAATCGGTCTCGAGCAAGACGGCATCGACGCCCAAGTTCGCCGCGCGATTGATCAATACGGCGGCTCGCGAGTCGGCCTGTTTCTGGGCTCCAGCACGTCCGGGCTGCTGAGCACCGAGCTCGCCTATCGGCAGCGCGATGCGGCCACCGGCGCGCTACCGTCGAGCTTTCATTACGCTGAAACGCACAACATGTATTCGCTGGCCAGTTTCGTCAAGGATTGGCTGGGCATGACCGGCCCCTCCAGCCTGGTTTCGGTGGCCTGTGCCTCGAGCGCCAAGGTTTTTGCAACGGCAGCTCGTGCCATTGAAGTGGGACTGATCGACGCCGCGCTGGTCGGTGGTGTCGATACCCTCTGTCTGACTACACTATACGGGTTCGGTTCGCTCGAACTATTGTCACCGGAAGTCTGTCGACCGTTTGACGAAGCGCGCAGCGGTATATCGATCGCCGAGGCCGCCGGCTTTGCCTTGCTCGAGCGCCAGCCGCCGGGCGCAGGTGTGCAAGCGCAGCCAACCCTGTACCTGGAGGGTTTCGGCGAGTCGAGTGATGCTTATCATATGTCCTCGCCGCATCCCGAGGGACTGGGTGCGCAGCAAGCGATGAAACGTGCGTTGCGAGAAGCGCACTTGGGTAGCGGCGATATTGACTACATCAACTTGCATGGCACCGCTACGCCGAGTAACGATAACGCCGAGGACGCGGCGGTGTTCTCGGTCTTTGAAGGCCAGGTGCCGGTCAGCTCGACCAAGGGCGCCCATGGTCACACGCTGGGTGCGGCTGGCGCGCTCGAAGCGGCGGTGGCCCTGATCGCCTTGCAAGCGCAGTTCATGCCGGCCGGCTTGAATGTCAATCGACTCGATGCGCGCCTCAGAAGTCCGTATCTGACGCAAAACAAGCCAGCCAGGCTGCGTCATGTCATGAGCAATTCGTTCGGATTTGGCGGCGCCAATTGCTCGCTCGTCTTTGGAGTCGGGCCGGCATGAAGGTATCGATTCATGCGGTCAGCGTGATCCTGCCGGGTGTCGAGAATTGGGCGCAGGCGCAACCAGTACTGCTCGGTCAGGCCCGCATCGAATTACGACCGGTGGTGGTGCCGATCTCGTCCCGGTTACCGGCAACCGAACGTCGGCGCGTTGGACTGTCTGTGAAGCTCGCTTTGGCGTTGGCCGAACAGCTCTTTGCGAACAGCAGCATCGCAGCGTCCGAGGTAGCGACCATCTTTACCTCGTCGGGCGGTGATGGCGAGAATTGCCACATACTGTGCGAGGCCCTGGCGCAAGCGCAGCCATCGCTGTCACCGACTCGATTCACCAACTCGGTTCACAATGCGCCGGCCGGCTATTGGGGTATTGCGGCACAGTCGAGGCCGCCGTCGTCGAGCCTGTGTGCCTATGACGCGAGTTTCGCGGCCGGCCTCATCGAAGCGGCGGTATATGCTCAATACGAGCCGGAACCGGTTGCCTTGATTGCCTACGACGTGTCTTATCCCGAACCCCTGAACAGCAAGCGTCATATCCCGGCCCCAGCAGGGATCGCGTTGCTGTTGGCCGCACCGGGCAAATTGCTGGCGCCTTTGGCCAGCATCGAGCTGATGGGCTACGAGACCGGCGATGCGACTGCGCTCGATGATCCGCTGCTTGAATCGCTGCGGCAAGGCATACCGGCCGCCAGGGGTTTGCCGCTGCTGGTTGCGTTAGCGCGCCGTAACGCCGGCATACTGAAGCTGGCTGGCAATCGCGATCAGATCTTGCCGATCGAGGTCAGGTTTGAATGATTCGGGTCTTGCAGCTTCATCGCCGGGGTCACTGACTCAGAACGAAATCAGAAGTTTGCTGCCGCACGCCGGGGCGATGTGCCTGCTCGAGTCGGTGCTCGCCTGGGACATGAATTCGATAAGCTGTTCGAGCCTCAGTCATTGCGTGCCGAACAATCCGCTGCGCGCTGCATCTGGCCTTGCGAGCGCCAACGGCATTGAGTATGCGGCCCAGGCGATGGCGCTTCATGCTGCGCTGGTCAGCGGTGCGACGCCGCAGAAGTCATCACGATTGGCGTCGCCGTCAGCATCGATACCATCGTCTCCGCCAGCATCGATGCCAACGGGCCAGTCGCCTGAACAGTCGCCTGAACAGCCGGCTGAGCAGCCACCTGAGCAGCCGCCACACGGCGTGTTGGCCAGCGTCCGGGCGGTACAACTGCACGTGGCGCGACTTGACGTGTATGCCGGCGCGCTCACGGTGCGGGCAGTATTACTATCGGGCGACCCGAGCACCGCCATTTACGAGTTCTCGATCGCCATTGGTGCGTTGACCCTTGTGCAAGGCCGTGCCTCGGTGCTGTTTGATGCGCCACGATGAAGATGCGTAACGATAGAGATGCGTAGCGATAGTGACGCGCAACAATGATTAAGGGTTCCAACCCGGATTGGAGACTAAGAGATGAAACGAGCTTTGGTGACGGGGGCCAGCGGTGCGATCGGGCGCGCGGTCGCTGCTCGATTGGCCGCCGACGGCCTGCATGTCATTGCTCACAGCAATCAGAACCTCGAGGCCGCCGAGTCGCTGGTTGCCAGCATCAAGGCCAGCGGTGGATCGGCGCAGGCGGTGGCCTTCGACGTCAGTCAGGCGCAGGCCTGTCTCGATCAGTTGAGTCCGATACTCGAAGCCGGCGCGATTCAGGTCGTTGTGAACAATGCCGGTATTCATGACGACGCGGTGCTGCCCGGCATGACTGCACAGCAATGGCATCGCGTGATCGATGTCAGCTTGCACGGATTTTTCAACGTGACCCAGCCCTTGCTCATGCCGATGATTCGAACGCGCTGGGGGCGGGTCATCAGCGTGTCGTCGGTGGCAGCGGTCATGGGCAATCGCGGTCAGGCGAATTATGCGGCGGCCAAGGCGGGCGTGCATGGCGCCAGCCGTTCGTTGTCGCTGGAGCTTGCCAGCCGCGGCATCACCGTTAACGTGGTTGCGCCCGGCATTATCGAATCGCCGATGAGTGCGCAGTCGTTTCCGAAGGATATGATCGCGCAGTTGGTGCCCGCCAAGCGCGCCGGGACACCCGAGGAAGTGGCGGCGCTGATCGGCTTTCTCGCCTCTAGCGACGCTGCCTACATCACCGGGCAGGTCATCTCAATCAATGGAGGCATGGCATGACCTATTGTGTTGCTCTGAAGCTGAACGCAGGTCTCATTTTTTTATCCGACTCGCGCACCAATGCCGGACTCGATCAGATCAGTACCTTTCGAAAAATGATCGTGTACGAAAAGCCGGGCGATCGATTTATGGTGCTGCTCTCGTCAGGCAACTTGTCGGTAGCCCAGTCGGTTCGCGAGATATTGCAAGTCGAACGACTGAAAGATGAAGACGGTGGCGACCCGATCACGATCTGGAACGCCACCAGCATGTTTGATGCCGTGCGTGTGCTCGGTGCGGCCGTGCGACATGTGCATCAGCGCGACGCCAAGGCGCTCAATGACTCCGGTGTCGACTTCAATGTGAATCTGATCTTCGGCGGTCAGATCAAGGGTGAGGGTTTGCGCTTGTTTCAGGTTTATTCGGCCGGCAACTTTATCGAGGCGACGGTCGAGACACCGTATTTTCAGATCGGCGAATCGAAGTACGGCAAACCGGTACTCGATCGCGTCATCACGCCTGAAACACCGCTCGACGAGGCGGCCAAATGTGCGCTGGTATCAATGGACTCGACCTTGAAATCAAATCTGTCGGTCGGCCTGCCGCTGGACATGGTCATCTATGAAGCGGACCGCTTCGAGACCGACAAGATTGTCGCGATTGATGAATCGAATCCGTATTTCAAGATGGTGCGCGAAAGCTGGGGCGCGCGCCTGCGGCAAGTGTTCGACAGCATCGAAGACCCGACCTGGAATGGTGGTCAGACCGAAGTACCGTTGATGACCGTTGGCAAGCGCAACAAGCCCTTGAAAAAGATCAGCTCGCCGAAGGAAAAGCTGATCTAACGCAAAAATCAAGCGGCAAATTGGCTCAAGGTGCGCCTAGCTGGCGAACACATACGGCCCACCGCGCTCGAGGGCTTTCTGGTAGGCCGGCCTCGCCTGAAAGCGCTTGACCCAAGCACTCAGGTTCGGATAGAGCGTGCGATCGGTACGCGCACTTGCCGCCTCACCGACAAAGCTCATTTGAATGTCAGCACCACTGAGTTTGTCGCCGACCAACCATTCCTTGCTCTGCAGGGACCGATCAATGAACCCAAGGTGATTCGCCAACTCACTTTCAATGCGCGGTGACAGCGGCGCACCGGCTTCGCCCAGGCGCGACACATAGAGCTTGAGCAGCAACGGCAGCATGGCGGAACCCTCGGCATAATGCAGCCACTGCAAATAACTTTCATAGTCCGACGAAGAGATCTCTGGCTGCAGTCGGCCGCCGTGGCGACGAATCAAATAGTCAACAATCGCGCCGGACTCGAACACGACGCGATCGTTATCGGTGATGACCGGCGATTTGCCCAAGGGGTGAATCGCTTGCAACTCGGGTGGTGCCAGACGGGTCTGCGCATTGCGCTGATAATGTTTGATTTCATAGCTGGCACCGAGCTCTTCGAGCAGCCACAAGATGCGCTGCGAGCGTGAGTCATTGAGGTGATGAACGACGATCATGGTCAATTCCTGTGCGAGGTAAGCATGGCTATTGAGCATACAGCAATCGTCAGTGGCGGAAAAAAGCGCTGGCCGTGCTAATAGGGCCATTGCTGTCGCCATTGCCTGTGCCGTCGCGGGCCGATGTGATCTGATGCGACAATGGGCAAGCGAGGGCCACGCATCCTTGCGCGTTCAAACCTTGAACATCGTTGACTAAAAAATTGCCGACCTAAAAATAATTGACTTCAAACTAGTTGACTTCGAAACAGTTGAGTAACCATGAATCCGATTCGTCGCCGCGCACCTTTAGCCGCACTGAGTGCATTGACCACGCTGAGTTTGGCATCGCTGGGCGGGCTGCCAGTCATGAGTGCTGCATACGCACAGAGTTTCCCGACCAAACCGATTCGCTTGATTGCGCCGTATCCGGCCGGTGGCGGCATCGACACGGTCTCGCGCATCATCGGCGAGAAGCTGGCGATCCGCCTCGGCCAGCCGCTGCTGGTTGAAAATCGCCCTGGCGCTGGCGCCACCATTGGTGCCGATACGCTGGTCAAGAGTGCGGCCGATGGCTACACCTTGATGGTCGGCAGCATGGTCGACTATTCACTGTCACCGCACTTTCATCGCAACTTGAGCTTTGACATGAGCCGAGATTTTGTCGCGATCGGTGAAATTGGCGCGGGTACGGTCGCCGTGGTGGTCACGCCGGAGCTGCCGGTGACTTCGCTCAAGGAGTTGATCGCGCTGGCGAAAGCCAAGCCCGGTGAGTTGAGTTTTGCGTCATCGGGGCAGGGCGGCCTGATTCACCTGAACGGTGAAATGTTCAAACAGATGGCCGGCGTCGACATCGTTCATGTGCCGTACAAGGGCACGACACAATTGCTGCCTGACCTTATGGCCGGGCGTATTCCGATGACCATCGACAGCATTCCCGCCCATTTGCCGCATATCAAGAACGGCAAACTGCGCGTGCTGGCCGTCACCACTCGCGAGCGTTCGCCGCTTTTGCCCGATGTGCCGACCATGGCTGAAGCCGGCCTGCCGGGCTTCGAGTCGGCCACCAACTACACGTTATTCGCACCGGCCGCTACGCCGAGGGAAATCGTCAGCCAGATCAACCGCGAGCTCAATGCGGTGCTGCAAACGCCCGAGTTACGCGATCGTCTGTTGGGCCTGGGCATTGTTGCATCGGGTGGCAGCAGTGAAGCGGCGCAGGCGCGGATTGCGCCGGAGATGAGTCGCTGGGCCAAGGTCATCAAGGCTGCGAATATCAAGCTCGATTAGGCCGCCGCTGCGTCTGCAGCAACGGCTCGCACAGATTCCGGACATGCCCATCCTGATTCAAATGCAATGCCGCGATTGAAATTTCTATACTTCGGGCGGCGGATAATGCAATTTCGAGAAAGCGCGGCCGTTTTCCACGGCGGCGCGCTCGACGGCGTTTGCCGAAACGATTTTTCCGCTCTGTTCGAGGAACTGCAAGTAAGCGCGCGTACTGATCTTCATGCAGTTCTGCGGAACGACAAAGCCGGCTCGAGCGATGCGATGGTCCTCGAACAGAAAAACTATTCGATCGCCGGGTTGCATGCGCGCAAGGCTGATCATCGCTTCTTGCGCCGCGAGCTCTCCGAGATTCGCTTTGTGTCGAACGAAGCCCTGCTGCAAGTGGTTCGACTGGTGGTGCAAAAAAGTTTCCGTGCGGACAATCTGTTTAGCGTTGTGCTGAATCCAGTGACCGATACGTGCGCTGGTTGGAGTCTGACTGCGCGTGAGTTCGTGTCGTACCATGTCGACAATCCAAACTGGCCAACCGGGCGCACATAGTAAATCCAGGGCCTCAGCATAGGCCAAAGTTATGAGCGGGCTGGCGTCTGGAATCAGCAGTGTCGGCATCGCAGACGCTCGCTCATCGCTTGTCGGCAGCCAAATCCTTCAGTTGTACGACCATGTTCGAAGTCACCGATTGGGAAAGTCGAGGCATCGGGAGTCGCGCCCGCGCCATGAGTAGAAACAGGTCTTCATCGCTATCGATTCCTAACGAATCCATGGCCGCCTGACTGTCAGTTCTGCCCAGTGAGAAATCGAGCAAAACCCTGAAGTTCTGATTGCCACTTTGCTCGGCGGTTTCGAAGGTTTCGACCAATTGGGTGAGTTGCTGTCGAAATAGGGCATTGACGGAGGTTTCGGTCTTCGCCGCGATCACTTTCGCTCGTTTGAGTAGGTCCGGGTCGATGGAACCCGTGAAGTTTACGGTATTGCCCATTGGATTTTGTTAGCTCAATTATTAACACACTATTAAGTGTAACACACTAATATGTGTTCAATGTCTGAACAACGTTACGCCGTCCTTATCGAGTGTAGTAACACGCCTTGGTAATGTTCGGCAGCGGGTTTCCAAACTGGCTGTTGTTACACGCCACACTACCCGTCATCGCCGGTTTGCTGTTGAACTTGCCGTTGGCGCCGTAGTAGACGGTCGCGGCGACGCCGGTGGGCAAACGACAGGTGCCGTTCTGACTGGCACATCGCACGAAGCCGAAGGCCGGTTCGTCGCTGCCGATCTGTTGCGCGAAGGCAGTCACGTTGATGACATCGGTTGCGCTCAATGACACGCGCCACGTGGGGCCCGTGCCAAACGGCGCACGCACACCCTTCGACAAAAACACGAGCCGCGAATCGTTTGGCGCCGGTGTGTCCAGCCGCATCAGCGGCTCCTCAACCAGCTCGGCCGCTGGCGCGTGCCGTAACATGTCCGTCAGCACTGCACGCAATCGCGATTCGCGCTCCAGGGTGGTGCGATGCACGGTGACCCGTTCTTTGGCAATCGACGCGGTGCGCAAGGTGCTCGCGGCGAGGGTGACGGCAACGGCGGTGAGTAGCATGGCCAAGAGCAACTCCAGCAGGGTAAAGCCGATGCGTGTGCGCGTTCGCATCAGCGCCTCCCCACTGGAGCCACGGGGACAAGTCGTTCCAGCACGAATGCGCCGCCCGACGCGAGGGGAACGCGCACCACGATGCGATCCAGTCCGCGGCGCCAGGGTGTGCGCGACACGTTGGCCCGGTTAGTGCTCCGGCTGCCCGCCGCATCTGCATCCGCGACGCCCTCACCATTTCCCGTTGGCATCGCGGGCAGTGCGCTCGCTGTGGCTTCTGCGAGCGCCGACTCGGCGCGCGCAACGGCGTCGGTCCATTCGGCGCTGCGCACCTGCAACTGCGTTGCGCCGCGGGTCTGGTCCAGGCACACCACGCCCACGACCGACAGCAGCACGAACGCGATAATCGCTTCGAGCAAGGTCATGGATTCCCACTCCCGTCGGCAGTACTGCAGCTCAACAGGTCGAAGGCGCGTGCCTCGCGCGCCTCAGCGGGAACGCAGCTCCCGAGGGCATCCATCAAAATGTCTGCACGTGGCAGTGCATCGCGGACGTGGCCAGAGTCCACCACGGCGCCATCCCGTTGTGTAGACAACACCCAAGCGCCATTCGCCCACATGGCGACACGCAGTGGTTCACCGCGACGTACCGCCTGCAGACGGGCGCGGTTCACGATCTCGCGACCGGCCGAAACCGGTTCGGCGGTTGGCCGCACGAGCGCCGGTGCGACCAAAGCCGCGGCCACCCCCATCAGCGTGAGGACAATCAGCAGCTCGAGGAGCGTCACGCCGCGACGCAGGGGATGGCAGGTCGGCAGGGGCACAACATCACAATCTCGGTCCGGCGAGGGGGAAGTCAACAAACCGAAGGATACCGAAAAGGAGACGATACAGCAGGGCTCCCGTTGCAGGAGGCCGTCGGCCGCGTCACAAACCCCAAAATGACACAGCCCTCCCGGTCACTCGACCGGGAGGGCTGTGGGCGACGCGGGTGCCGCGACTACGGCTTGATCAGCGGCTTGACCTGCTCGGGCACGGCAAACGCCGACTCAGGCGCGCCGTTGATGACCACGTCTTGGATCGACATGATCATGGTCTGCGGTCCCATGGTCTGGGTCATCTTCGTCGCGATCAGGACACCGCCGAACCTCTTGTAGTCTGAAACGGCCTGGCTGACCTGTATGGTACCGCCCTGGGCAACTATCGTGGAAGAGGAGCCCACGATGAGCCCCGTCTTCGCGGAAAACACGGAGCGTGATTCCATGCCGGTCGACTTCTTGACCATCTTGACGATGTAGGCTTTGTCGCCGTTAACCGTGGTGTCGCCGACTGTTTCCATCGATGTGAACCGGTCTGCGGTGTACAACATGCTGGCATAGAAGTCAGCG
>JANLTP010000098.1:0-39183 GCA_031363055.1 Burkholderiales bacterium
CAACTGGCGCGACTCGGTGGCTACCTAAATCGCGCCAGCGACCCTCCGCCGGGCAACACTGTCATCTGGCGAGGGATGTCGCGGCTCACCGATATCGAAATCGGATTCTTGATGGCCGCGGAAAATGTGGGTAATTGAAAGTCAACGTTACCGCTTACGGCCTAACATCCGAAACCCAAATATCAACGAACCCTAGTCAAGCCACCAATACTGATGCGGTTCTCTTCCGCGCTCCGGCAAGCCGCGTTGCGCGGCGCCAACGCGTTTATCAAACAACTCGGCAAAGTCGCGCAGCACACGCGGGCTATCGGAAACGTACGAATGACCAAATGCGCGCCAGACCGACACGGTGCCGGACGCATCAATCGTTTCCATGCCGGCATGCGTGAAGATACCGGCGTCGGTCTCACCAACGCGCGGTGACTTATGAATGACCTTGGACGTTTGCAGCGCGATGTCCTTGGACGACGAATAGATAGTGACGCGGGTGCCCTTCATCTGCAGCACTTTCGGTGCGATCTGCCGGCGAAACAGCTCGGCGTTGACATCGGCGGCGGCAAACAACAACTCCCGAAGCGGCCCGCTGGACTTGCCCGCCGCTACGCGATCCGCCAAGACCTGACCGACCAGACGGGCGCCCATGCTGTTGGCAATCAGGTAGACATCGGTCACGCCCAGTTTGGCGATCAGCTGCAGCGTTTCATCAAACGCCGACGCCGATAATTGCACCATCTCTTCATCGCGCCAGTAGCCGGTCAAACTGCCCTGAGACGGCCAGCTATAGGCCATCACCAGCCCCGGAAAACCAATGTCGTGGGCCGTCTGGGCGGCACGCACGGCCGCGTCTTCAAACGTGGTCCAAAAGCCGTGCACAAACAACAGCAGCGATTTGGACGATGCGTCCTTTAGCTCGCGCTCCAGCATGCCGCGGGCCCGCTCAACGTCACCGATGCGGGTCACTTGTTCAAGACGGGCCCGCCCTGGGCGGTCGGGCGACGACTTATAGGCCCATCGATGCGCCAGCGCCTGCTCGCCCGGATTCCGGTCGGTTGGCAGTGAAACGGTGGTTGTGCCCAGTTCAACGTTGTCTGATGCTTCCGCACCGTACTGATCGGCGGGCGCGGCCACGCTTTTCCAGCGCCGATTGGTCGCGTAATAGACCGTCGCGATCAGCAAGTGACGCTTGGCCAACGTCAGCGCGCGCGTTCGGATCACTTGCGCTTGCAGTCGCAAGCAATCCAGCCCGACCAGCGTGGTCATGAGTTCGCTTTGAGCCGCGCGCAAGCTTGCGTCTGAATCCGCGATGCCGCCCGCCCGTAACCGCTCAATGCGTGCTTCCAATTGCGTTTGTGATTGCGCTAATTGGGCCGCTTGCTCCGCGGTGACCGGCACGCAGGCGCTGTTGCTGCTCGGATCGACGCTCGACTGGCTCGATTGTGCGCCGGCTGTGGCCGGCACAGTCAAGAGGACGGCGATAATCGCGAAGAATAGCGGCAGCGGCATTTCGGCCTCGGCGGGTGACGTTAGCGCCACGACACTCTAGCAGCGCTATCGATGGAACGTTGTACTCCTAAAGTAGGGGGCTTGGCAATCGTCGCTCATTGCGCACCGCGCAGTATCATCTCGGTAGCGGCCGAAGCCGCCGTAACCGCAACTGCAAACGTAGCCGCAACAGCAACTGCAACCGCATCATATCGAGTACGCGTCAACCAACATTCAAAGTACAGCCGATGCCAAACCAACCAGACCTCGTCATTCGAAACGGCACTGTCATCGACGGCAGTGGCGGCGCGCCCTTCGAAGCCGACATTGCAGTCAGCAACGGCCGCATTACCGCCGTCGGCAAAGTCGCCACCAAAGGCATTGCCAAAGGTATTACTAAAGGTATTCAGGAGATCGACGCCAAGGGCTGCCTGGTGACACCGGGCTTCGTTGACATTCACACCCACTACGACGGGCAAGTCACCTGGGACAGCCGTATGGCGCCCTCGTCTTCACATGGCGTGACCAGCGCCGTCATCGGCAATTGTGGCGTGGGCTTCGCGCCGTGCCGCGCCGATCAGCGCGATCTCTTGATACGCTTGATGGAGGGCGTTGAGGACATTCCAAATCCGGTGCTTACCGACGGCGTGCCCTGGCTGTGGGAAAGTTATCCGCAGTACCTGAATTTCCTGGCCGGGCGGCGCTACGACATGGACGTCTGTGGCTATCTGCCACACGCGGCGTTGCGCGTCTTTGTAATGGGCGAGCGCGGCGCCAATCGAGAGCCGGCAACACCGGCCGATCTGGCGCAGATGGCCACGCTGGTTCGTGAAGCAATGGCGGCCGGCGCGATGGGTTTCTCCAGCTCGCGCACATTTTTGCATCGATCCAGTGACGGCAGTTCCACGCCGACCTTTCAAGTAGCCGACGAGGAACTGACTGCGCTGGCACTGGCGCTAAAGGACTGCGGCAAAGGCGTTATGCAGATGATCGTCGACTTCGACCAGCCGCAGGCCGCGTTTGCCAGCATGCGAGCACTCGTTGAACGTTCAGGTCGACCGCTGTCGTTCACGATGATCGAAGGCGTACTTGGCATTCCCGAGATCCCTTGGGCCAACATCCTTGACTGGTGCGCCGCCGCCATCGAACAAGGCCTGCCGATCAAAGGCCAGGTCTTGGGTCGCGCCGTGGGACTGATGTTTGGCCATGAACTGACGCTGAACCCGTTCTATAGCGCCCACAGCTACCGCGCGCTGTCCGAGTTGCCGTTCGATGCGCGGATCGTGCAGTTGCGCTTGCCGCAATTGCGTGCGCGCATCCTGGCCGAACCGATCGATACGAACCCAGCGAACGTGCTGGGCACGATGGTGCGTGACTTCAACAGCATGTTTCTGCTCGGAGACCCGCCCAACTACGAACCCTCGCCCGAGCAAAGCATCGCGGCACAGGCGGCCCGGCGCGGCGTCAGCCCGCAGGAACTGGCCTACGATCTGATGCTCGAGCGCGACGGCCGCAACCTGCTGTACTACGCAATCACCAACTATGCGCACGGCTCGCTGGATGCTTGTTTGGCGATGATGCGGCACCCGGCGTCGGTGCTGGGGTTGGGCGATGGCGGCGCGCACTGCGGCACTATTTGCGATGGCAGCGCACCCACGTTCATGCTGACGCATTGGGGCCGCAATCGCAGCCGCGGCGAGCGCCTGCCGTTGCCCTGGATTGTGCGTGCGCTCAGTTACGATACGGCGCGCACGGTGGGACTGATGGATAGGGGGCTGATTGCCGCGGGCTACAAGGCTGATCTGAACGTGATTGATTTTGATCGTCTTTGCTTGCATCCGCCGCAGGTGACCTATGATCTTCCGGGCGGTGGCCGGCGCTTGGTGCAGCGGGCGGACGGGTATCTGGCGACGGTGGTCAGTGGCGCGGTGGTCTATCGCGATGGCAAGCCAACGGGTGAGTTGCCAGGGCGTCTGGTGCGTGGGCCACAGCAAGCGCCGGCCGCTGCCGCGTAGGGCACGAGTTCTCGCCCCGCTTGAAGTTGCTTAAAGTGCGCTGCATGCTATCGTATGGCCGTCAGAGACCCCCCATGAACACCAATCCGGAGACGCAAATGATTCGCCTATCCGCGCTGCCTTCTCGATCCGAGATGAGTCCAACTTCGATTGCCGCAGCATCGCTCAAACAGTCCGCAAGGCGAACCTGGCTCACCGGCGCATTCGTCACCACCACTGCACTGCTGCTGTCCGCCTGCGCCCAATTCCCAGGATCAGGCTCTGGCAAATTCGCCATCAACCCCGCCCCCCTCGACGCCTTCATGCAGCGCGTCGAGCAAGACGTGAAAGCCGGCACGATTCCGGGCGCCGTTTTGCTAGTCGCACGCGACGGTCAGGTGCTCTATCGCAAGGCGGTCGGCAAGCAGGACCCAAAGGCCGAAAAGCCGATGGCGGTCGATTCGCTGTTTCGCATCTACTCGATGACCAAGCCGATCGTTTCGGTCGCCGCGCTGATGCTGATCGAAGAGGGCAAGATGGGGCTGGCCGGCCGATCCGGTCTCGCAGTATCTGCCTGAACTCAAAGGTCTGAAGGTCGGCGTTGAAAGGCCCGGCGCCGACGGCAAACCGACGCTTGAGCTTACGGCCTCGCGGCGTGACATGACGGTGCACGACTTGATGCGGCACATGTCGGGGCTGACTTACGGCACGTTCGGCACCTCGCTGGTCAAGAGCGAGTACATCCAGGCCGATGTCCGGCCTGGCAGCGACGGTATCGAATACGACAATGCCGAGGTGGTGCGCCGCGTGGCCAAGCTGCCGCTGGCGTTTCAGCCGGGCAGCACCTGGGACTACAGCATCTCCACCGACATTCTGGGCGCACTGGTCGAAAAGGTCTCCGGTCAGACGCTCGACGTGTTGCTGCGACAGCGCATCCTTGGGCCCTTGAAAATGAACGACACAGCGTTCTGGGTGCCGCCCGAGAAGCAGGGCCGCATCGCCGAGGCCTTCGCGACCGATCCAGACACCAAGCAGCCGGTGCCGCTGCTCGAGGTGCGCAAGGCGCCGAAGTTGTTGGCCGGTGGCGCGGGATTGATCGCGAGCGCCGATGACTACGCGCGCTTCGCGCTGATGCTGGCCAACGGCGGCACGCTCGACGGCGCGCGAAGCTGGTCGCGGTGTGGATGATTCAGGGGCCGGGACGCAGCCGTTACTACCGATCGGTGATGCGCAGCGCGGTGTACTCGGCTTTGGAGTGAAGTGTTGCAACCTGGTTTAGCTAAATTAGCTAAAATCCTTACATGAGAATCTTTCGAGCCACCGACGCGAAGAATCAGTTCGGCGTTCTGCTGGAGTCGTGCGCCGACGCGCCGGTCGCGGTCGAGCGCCACGGCCGTGTGGTCGCTTACCTGCTGTCGCCCAAGGACTTTAAGACCGTTTCCTTGAACCCGTTTGAATCACTCGCAAACCGCCTGCGCAGCTTGGGCGTGGTGTACGCCACCGTGTTCGGGTCGGTGGCAATGGGCCAAGCAAAGTTCGGTAGTGACATCGACGTGGCGATCAGTACTGGCTGTGCGCTACGACCGGCGTTGCGACGCAAGTTGCAGGCCGAGATTGCTGAGGCCTCCGGGCGCGCGGTGGATCTTATTGACCTGGAATCGAGTGGTGGACTGATCTACACCAGGGCGATGAAAGGTGTCGAGATCGTCTGCGATCGCATTTCCACCCGGCAACGCCTGGTCTCCAAGCTGATTCGGGCCCAGGATGACCGCCGGGTTGCAATGCTTGCTTCTGCCGTTGTCCGCCCCAGGCTATTTGCATGACTCGCAATATCGATCGCGAAGTCATTGATGCGCGCCTGCGAGAGCTCGCTCATCGTCTGGAGCGCTTAGCCGAGAAGCGGCCCGCGTCGATCAAACAACTAAAGGCCGACGAAGATCTTCAGGACATTTTGGCGCGCAACCTAGAACTCGCGATTCAGTCATGTATCGACATCGCGGCCCATATCTGCGCTGTGCATCAAATCGTTCCTGAGTCTGCCGGAGAAGCGTTCGACGGCCTTGAGAGTTTGGGCGTCATCAATCCGCCGCTAACCGCGTCGTTGAAGCGCGCCACTGGCTTTCGGAATATTTTGGCTCATGAATACGCAGAAATCGATTGGAACCTGGTTATGCAAGCGATGCGAACCGATTTGAAAGATTTGAAGGCATTCGGCAAAGCGATTGTTGCGCATCTGGATTCAAAATTCGGCGGTGGCGAACCTCGCCGACGATCAACTAGCTAGCAGCGCGGGGAGACAGACGTGTTCTATGGCGAAATCGACGGCTCGGCGTCGGTGTTTCGCGCACCAGCTGGCTTCGCCAATGGCAATGCCGTTGATCTGCAGGGCCGTCTGATCACTTGCGAGCACCTTTACCGGCGGGTCACCGGAACCGAATTTGATGGGCAAGTCACCGTGTTGGCCGATCAATACGTCGGCAAGCGTTTGAATTCCCGGAACGACGCTGTCGTTAAATCGGATGGATCAATCTGGTTCACCGATCCGGACTACGGCATCATCGCCGACCGCGGCGGCCCGGAAGAGGCTAGCGGACCGCGTCATATTCGCCGGCTTACAGTCACCGTCGATGGCACTGCACTGGGCGCCTCCGAAGTTTTTGTCAATTGCTCGGCCGGGGTGTTTGACGGCTTTCGGATCGATCGCGATAATCGCCTTTGGGCGAGCTGCGCCGAAGGGGTTCACTGTTTCCGACGAGACGGCGAACTGATCGGCAAGATTCACGTGCCGGAAATGGTTTCGAACTTGACCTTCGGCGGTTTACGGAGCAACCGCTTGTTCATCTGCGGGACCACTTCGCTCTATTCGATTCACCTGAAAATCAACGGGTAGCAAGTATGGCGAATCGACCGCTTCAAAGCTATCGCGGCAGTTGTCACTGCGGCGCGGTCTGCTTTGAGATCGAAACCGATTTTCCGGAGGTGACTGTTTGCGACTGTTCGATCTGCAAGAAAAAGAATGCGCTGATGGTTAAGGTGCACGAGAGCAAATTCAAGCTGCTCGCAGGCGCCGAGTCGCTCACCGAGTATCAATTTCACACTGGAACGGCGCGGCACTTCTTTTGCAAAGTTTGTGGAATTTACCCGTTTCATCGGAAACGGGTCACGCCCGATAATCTGGGAATCAACGTGTTCTGCCTCGAAGGTTTCGATGCAGCGGGAATTCCGGTTCGGCAAGCGGTGGGGCAAGCAATGCCGTGAGTCGGATTTTCATTATTGTGCAGAATCATCTAAATACGGGCACACTTCAGGGGCCCCTCCTTGGACATGACCGAACCCGCCCAAACGATTGATCCAACGAAGATCATCGTTAAGTGGCTTGATGCCTTCGCGGCGGCGTTGCAAACGAAAGACGCGTCGCGCATCGAAAATCTATTTTGTCCCGCTGCGCATTGGTGCGATGTATTGGGTCTAGGTTGGGCCTTCGCCACCGTCAGCGCTGCACTTCTCGTTGGTCAACTCGGTCGCAAGCGCGCCACAGTTCAAATGGATGATCCGGATGTCCGGGTCGCGATCGTTGTGTTTCTCGACCCGCTCGATCAGAGCGGCGGCAATGTTCTAGCCGCTGCACTGCATGATGAACGGCATGTTCGGGTCGGTTGCGCTTTTCAGTGCCAGCAACGCATCGCTCCAGCCGATTGCGAATGTGCTCGCGACTACAGCCAGCGCTGCCTTGAGAGAACAAAACATGAGTCCTCCTCCAATATCCTGATGGTTATTTATTGTCATCGCGAGCTGGTGATGTATCGCGCCCGATCGTATCGCCGAAAAATCTTCTGCTACCCGGTCAGCTCGGCATACCTCTTTCACCTTGAGCCGCACTGAGCCGAAAACGTCCGCAACCAGCGCTGTTTTGTGGCACTCGGCACCTAATGCTCCGGCTTTGCTTCAGCCAGCAACTGTCCGATCGAGGCACCCAGTTGCATATCTTCCAGCCGTCCAAAGTGGCTGACACGCAAGCTACCGCCTCGATCGATAAGCATCAGGCTCGGTGTGCCTCGCAATCGGTACGCTTGCATCGTCAGCGGGATGTCATCGTGCTTCGATGGCTGGTCAACGCCAATCGGATAGGTCAAACGATATTCGTGCGTAAATACACGCAACGCATCGACATTCATCACCGCGTGGTGCTCGAACACAGTGTGAATGCCGATCACCGTTAGCGCCTCATCCGGAAACAGTCGTCGAACTTGACTGATCTGCGGCACACTATACATAACGCAGCCTGGGCAGAGCATTTGGAAGGCGTGCAGCAACACCACGCGGCCGCGTAAGTCTTGCAAGCTAATCGGCGCTGGCGTGTTTAGCCAGGTGCTGATTTGCAAAGGCGGGGCAAGTTCAAACTCAGTAGTCATCGACTAGTCCTTGATTCACCCGTCCAGAAAAGTTTGCCGACGCCCCCACCTTGCGCGCCGACGGCCTTATCAGCCATAGCGATCACAGACCGCGCCAGCATCGTCGCCGTAGTATCGCACCGGGCTTTCTCCCCGTGCCGTACGAGCATCGTACGGCGCTGGCCGAAGTCGAGCTTCATTGGTGGCACCACATAGAAGGAGCTTTGGTCGTACTCAGTTGTGCGCCAGACGCGACAAAAAACAGAGCAACCTTTCTTTGCGCGGCGACCCTCTCGGCGAAAACATCATGCTAAACGCAGCGCTGGCGTTCTGCATCCAAACGCGGGCGGGAACCGGCTCGAAAGCGTTGCCTGCCTTTGTTTCCCCAACCTTCGCGGCGCACTCTTTGACGCTTACAGCGCGGGTGCGCTGCAAGCCGGCGTGGAGTGCCGGGTGTTGATTCTGAGCGAGGCGAGTTTCGATTCGAATGTCCACACGCACTCGCCCGAGCAGCAGCCGCTTGAGCCGGACCTGGTCCGGGCCCAGCGCGACATCGCTTGGGCCGAGCACCTGGTTTTCGTCTACCCGACCTGGTGGGGCACCTTTCCGGCGCTGCTCAAAGGCTTCCTCGACCGCGTAATGACGCCTGGCTTTGCCTTCCGCCATGTCTCAGCGGATCTGTGGGACAAACTGCTGACCGGCCGAACCGCCGACCTGCTCACCACAATGGATACGCCGCCGCTCATTTACCGAATCATTTATCGCGCACCCGGACGCCAGGCGTTGGCACGCGCCACGCTCGGCTATTGCGGCGTTCGCACCGCGCGCGTCGAGGCCTTCGGTCCAGTCATCGCGTCCAGCAGCGCGCAACGAAGCCTCTGGCTGGACCGTGCCCAGGCCAGCGGTGCGCGCCTGGTTCAGGGTGCCCTCTCTCCAGCGCAGCGCCGCGCGCAGCGGCTCTTCGCCTGGCTGGTCGCGCTGCGCCTGCAGTTTTACCCGATGACCTGTGTCGCTTACAGCGTCGGCGCACTCGCCGTCGGTGCTGGACAGGCGCTGTCCATCACCGCCTACCTGCTCGGCTACCTGACCCTGTTTCTGATCGAAGCGGCCACCGTCTTCCTCAACGATTGGTTCGACTTCGACAGCGACCGGCACAACCGCAACGCCGGCCCCTTCACTGGCGGCTCGCGCGTGCTGGTGGACGAACGGCTTGACCGGGCGGCGATGCGCAAGGGCATCGGCCTGTCGCTGCTGGCCGCAGCGGCGGCGCTGGTGGCCGTGCTGGCTGCCGCGCCAGCCGCGTCGGTCGGCACCATCGCCGCGGTGTACGCCGTGTTCGCCGCGCTGGCGCTGGCCTACACCGTACCGCCCCTAAAGCTCTGCCATCGCGGATTCGGCGAACTCGACGTGGGACTCACCCATAGCGTCGGCGCGATCGTCGCCGACTACGTGGTGCAGGGGGGTGGCTGGACCGACAGCCTGCCGTGGCTGCTGGCTTTGCCTCTGGGGATATCGTTATTACCCTCGATTCTGCTCGCCGGCTGCCCCGACCGCGACGCCGATCAGGCTGCCGCCAAGCGCACCCTGGTGGTCATTCTCGGTAAACCTGGCGCCGTGCGCTTGGCGATGGCGGCGACCTTTGCAGCGCCCATCTTCGCGCTGCTGCTTTGGCTGGTGCGACCGGATGTGGCCCCGTTGATGGGCTGGAGCGCCCTCGGCGGCGCTGCCCACGCCGTCTGGCTGCTGTACCGTCTGCGCCGGTTCACGTCCGCTGAAATGCCCGAGCGTATCGATGGCAGCATCGTCTTGGCACTCACCTTCATTCTCTGGTTCTGCATCCCGCAGTTGATTGTTTTGATGCGTATGCCGGGATCGTGAACGCTGCGCCAAGCGGCCTTCGGAACCGCAAGTACAGCGGTGTAAACAGCAGTGCGTTTGCCGCGCTGCGCCATGCCTGCTTGACGCCGGGCGCGGTGCATCACCGGGGGTTGGCGTTGCTCAGGCCGCATTTATCGATTGTCATTGCGCTGCTGCCCGTCGATCTTCGAGTCGGATCATATCGGCCAGCGTCTTGCCTGCCTCGTCGCGATAACGCTCTTCGAGCACGTCGAGCGCAGCGATTCGATCAACGCGGAAGTTGCGAAATGCTGAACGCTGCTCGCACCAGGCGGCCAGTGTCCACACGTCGCCCCAGTACAGGCAAGCCAGCGGCCATACGATACGTTCGCTCGACACGTTCGCCAAATCCAGGTAACCAAGCGACACCTTACGGCGAGCATCGGTAGCGAGCCTCAGCCGCTCAAGGTGCGCCCGTGTTGAATCACCACACCGGCGCGCGGATAGCCACAAGGACTGCCGCGCAGGCGCTCAGGCCAGCACGGCGGTGCACTCGATCTCGATCAACTGCCCCGGCACTGCCAGCGCGCTGACGAAGAGCAAGGTAACCGGCGGCTGCGCGGCGAGACCCGGACCAATGGCGTCGCTTGCTTGCGCGAATCCAACGCCCAACTGCGCCATTGTCGATTCGCCATAGCCGACAAGGTAAATAATCAGGCGGCCCACGTCGTTGAACGTCGCTTGCGCGGCAGCCAGCGCACTGGCGATATTGCGAAAAACCTGTTCGGTCTGCGCTGCAAGATCGCCGTCGCCGATCAGTTGGCCGTTTGGGTCCAAGGGCACCTGGCCGGCGACGAAGACAATCCGCGAGCCGGCCGCGACGGCGACCTGCGAATACATTGTCGGTTTAAAAAGGCTCGACGGATTCATGGTTTGAATTGGCATTGCAAACTCCTTCGTAAAAGTGCCCCTATGCTGCGCGAGTGCTACTGACAGCGTGGTGGCAGGAGTCCCTCTCACTTCGGTGGCCTCGCCGAGTGCCTCAAGTGCAAGAACAACGTTTGGAATTCCTATCCTCCGCATCTGCGCGCCGGCCAAATCGTCATTGACCTTAGCACCGCATCGGCAAGCTCGACCATTCGCTTGGCGCAACTCTGGGCTGACCCGGTGATGCCCTTTATCCAAAATGTCCAGATCAACAATGTCTTCTTCTCGCCGGGCGGACGAACCGATTGGCCTCAGCGGCGCGCGACCGTCACTGGCGACTGATAATCAGTCTGGGCCTTGTACCCTGAACCAACCTGAGCCGAAACCGCTCGCTGACTTCGTGCTGCCTGCGGCTCAGCCTGCCAGCGCGGCCCCGGGCTGAGCCAGAGAATCGGCAAAGCGGTGGTTGACGTCGCGGTGGCCGGCCTCATCGTCGCGGACCGCGAGGACCACGTCGCGTAAGCGCGCATCGGGCGCCAATTTCCAGTAGGTGATGGCAATGGACGGCGCGGCGATGTTCTCCACTCGGCCCGCATCGATCTCGGTCAGGTACAGCGTGTAGCTGATCACGGCCTGTTCCTCGAAGTATCCGACCAGCCGGTGTGCGGTGCGCGACGACACCAGATACAGAATGAAGAAGAAACCGAAGAACACGGCCTGTGCGAGCAGGACCACCGTGCGTTCGAACCAGTTGGGCTTGGCGATCTGGACGAAGGTCATGAGGTGCATTCGTTCGTTCTCGGCCTCGTCGAGCAGGGTGCGAATCCAGCCGGCATCGTCGACCAGCCGGCGCAGGCTGCGCAGGTGCACGAGCATGCCACCGACCATGCCGGGGACGGCGGCGACCGTCTCGAGAACGATGGCACGGTTTCCGTATCGCTTGGCGAAGAACGTGTCGGCCAGAAAGCGCAAGAACATCGTGATTGCGAGCGCTACTCGGTCGGAAACGCCCGAGGCCGGATGATGCCGGGTCAGGCTGGGTGCGGCTGAGTCAGTCTTCATGGCGGGACTCCAAGGCTCCTAGCAACGTCAGTCGGATTTCACTACGGCATATGGGGCCGTTTGCGATCCTTTTCAACTTCAGGGCTCGGTCTGCATCGATGAGGGCGCACGGCGTGCTCGACCAAGCTCGCCGCCCCGTTTCCTTGCTGTACACGCGGATTATGACAGTCGGATCATGACGCTGCTGGCTCTGGTCAACGTCGTCGCCAACCTGCAGTTTGTCGCTCGTCTGCACTGGGCCATTGCACCGATCGGGCGGATGTGCTGGCGCGTCGTACGAACGTTCTGGACGCAGATCGGCAAGCAGCCCGTACTTAGATCCGCTGCTTTAGATAAGCTGCTCAGAAAGACTGCGATTCCCACTGCGCCTGCGGCTGCGCCCCATCCTGCAGGCAATGTCAAACGCGTTTTTCATCGCCTGCGGGTTGGCGACACCCTTGCCGACGATATCGTAGGCGGTGCCGTGCGCCGGCGTAGTGATCGGGATCGGCAGACCGCCTTGAACGGTGACTCCTCGCTCGAAGCCCATCAGCTTCATCGCGATCTGGCCTTGGTCATGGTACATCGTCACCACTCCGTCGTAGCCTGTACCGTCGGTTCGAATGGCGCGTACGAATACGGTGTCGGCCGAGAACGGGCCGTCAGCAACGAATCCGCGTGAGGCCGCCAGTTGCACGCCGGGTCCGATGATGCGAGCTTCCTCATCACCATAGTTGCCATTGTCGCCGTTATGCGGGTTCAGACCGCACACCGCAATCTTCGGGTTGGCATTGCCGGCCGCCCGCAGGGCTTCGGTGATCATGCGGATCGCATCGGCCACTTTCTCGACGCTGAGCAAGCTGCTGACCTCGCGCAGCGGCACATGCGAGGTCACCCGCGAGGTCCAGAGCTTCTCCAGCACGTTGAGTTCGCCGCAGATGCCGTCAAAGGCCAGCAGCTCGGCGAACCAGCGCATTTCGTCTTCATGATGCATGCCACCGGCGCGTAGCGCGCCCTTGTTCAATGGCGCAAAGCACAGCGCGTCGGCCTGACCGGCCTGCACCAGATGCGCACCCTCGGTAAGCGCATCCAGCATGAAGCGACCATTTTTTTCGCTGACCGTGCCCGGCGCAAATGCCGGTGCCTCCAGCCCCGACCATGGATGGGTTTTTACGTTCTTGAGCAGGTCAATGCTGGCACCGGCCGCGGCGATACCCTCGGCAAAGGTCGCCCGATTACCGATCAGCACAATCTCGGCGCAAGCGAAGGTTTGCGGATCGGCCAACAGCTTTGCAGTAAGTTCAGGGCCAATGCCGGCGGGGTCGCCGGTGAACAAGGCAATGACCGGTTTCAGGGATGAGTTCATTGGGCATCAATCTTGAGTTACGGACCGCCCATGGCCAGGCGCGGAATCCAGGTCGTGATGGCAGGGAAATAGGTGATCAGCAACAGGGTGCCGATCAGTGGGACGTAATAGGGGCCCATCTCGCGCAGCACATCTTTCATGGAAACCTTGGCGATATCGGCCACCAAAAAGAGCGCCAGTCCCATCGGCGGAGTCAGCAGTCCGATCATCAGATTGAACACCACCACCATGCCCAGATGAACCGGATCAACACCAGCGGCGACCAGGGGCTTGGCGATGATCGGTGCGATCACCAGGATTGCCGTGGTGCTATCCAGGAACATACCCACCACCAGCAGCAGGATGTTGACGATCAGCAGCAGCACATACGGGTTCTTCGAAATCGTCAGCAAAGTCTCGGTGATGCGCTGCGGTACGGCCTCGACGGACAGGATCCAACCGAACAGCGCGGCAACCGCGACGATGAGCAGAATTCCCGCCGATGCACCGATGGTCTCCAGCGCGGCCTCGCGGATTCCCCGCCAGGTGAGTTCTCGATAAAACAATGCGCTGATCAGTAGCGCATAGGCAACGGTGACCGAGGCGATCTCGGTCGGCGTGAAGAAGCCGGCCAGCATGCCGGCAATCAGAATCACCGGCGCCATGATTGCAGGCAGCGCTGGTTTGAAGTCGCGCCACAAATCGGCTGCGCTCGGCCAATGCTCCGAGCGCGGATACTTGCGCCGAATCGCCAGCCAGCCGGTCATCAACATCAGCATCGCGACGCACAGCAGCCCGGGCAATATGCCGCCCAGCAACAACTGAATGACCGAAACGCCGGTCACCGTTCCGTAGATAATCAGTGGAATGCTCGGTGGAAAGATCGGTCCGACGATAGCTGATGAACAGGTGACCGCGCTGGCGAAGGCGTCGTTAAAACCGCGCGACCGCATCGCATCAATCTCGATCCTACCCAGTCCGCCAATATCGGCCAGCGCCGAGCCGGACATGCCCGCAAAGATCAAGCTGCCAAAGATATTTACTTGTGCCAATCCGCCCGGTAAGCGGCCGACGGCGGTATCGGCAAATTTGTAAATGTGTTTGGAGATTCCGGCTGAATTCATCACGCTGCCGACGAACAGAAACACCGGCACTGCCACCAGCGGAAATGAATCCATCGCATACAAGGTGCGCTGCGCGATCAGATCAATCGGCAGGCCATTGGCCAGCAAATAAACTACGCACGGTAGCCCGATCGCCAGCACCACCGGGAAGCCCAGCACGAACAGGCCAAGGAACGCCGCAATCACCAGGAGACCGTTCATGGGATGGGTTGCCAGTTTTTATTATTCAAGTTCTAGGTAAGTGTGGTGTGCTTGTCGTCAGGCCGTTGGCGCGCCCAGGTTCGAACCAGACTCGATAGCGTTTCAAGCGACAGCAGCAGCGCACCCAACGCCAGCGGAGCCATGAACAACCAGAACGGCATTTCCAGCGTTGCGGTCTGATTCGACAGGTTATTGCGAATCGTCACGCAGGCAGCCACGAACAGCGTACCGAACAGTGCGACACCGCAGATCTCGATCAGCAATTGCAACAGCCAGCGCGGAGTCGCCGGAATCAGGGCCTGGAACTCTTCCATGCGAATCTGACCGCCGCTGGCACTCACATGCGAAGCCGCGATGAAAGTCAGGCAAATCAGAAAGTAGCGTGCCAGCTCCTCGGCGCCCGACATCGGCACGTTGAAGATCGAACGCATGACGATCTGCGCCAGTGGTGTTGCGATCAACATGAACAGCAAGGCGAGGCTGGCCCAGCGGACCGCCGCGCGCGCAAGGTTCATGAACCGGCTCATTTGACGGCGCGAATCTGCTCGATCAGACTGCCCCACTCCGGAAAATCCTTGTTGACCTGCGCCAGCACCGCGCGCCGAAACGCCTCGATATCAAGCCCATCCTTCGCTTCCACGAAGGTCATGCCCTTGGCTTCCAGATCCTTGCGGTATTTGGCCGAGGTGTCGCGATCCCAATCCAGCGTTTTCAGGCCGACCTCGGCCATCGTATCCTCGATGATCTTCCGGTCGGCTGCCGGAATGCCCTGCCAGATCCGTTCGTTGACGAAGACCGACAGTACCGACTGCATGTGATCGGTCATCATCACGAACTTCTGCACTTCATACAGCTTCAGATTGAAGATATTGGGCAGTGGGTTTTCCTGGCCGACCACAAGACCGGTCGCCAGCGCGGTTGCCAACTCCGACACTTCGACCGGCGTCGCAACGGCACCCATGCCGGTCAGCATCGAGGACCAGAGCTTGATCGGGACGCCGCGATACTTCTTGCCCGCCATGTCCTTGGGGCTCAGAACCTTTTCCTTCGAAGTCAGTTCGCGAGTGCCTTGAAACAGGCTACCAATGATGCGCATGCCGCCCCGCTCGATCAGTTGCTTGTTGATCTCCTGCAAGGCCGGCGACAAACGAGCGTCGGTTGCGCGCATGCTGTGCGCCGCGTCGCGGTAGACGAACGGGGTGTTGAACACGGCCGTGTTCGGCAGAATCTTGCCGAGCGAGCCAAAGTCGTGATGACCCATCGCAATGGCACCGGATTTCACTCCATCGACCATCTCGCCGACACCGCCCAACTGCGAATTGGCGAACACCTGTATCTCGACACGCCCGGCGGTCCGCTCCTTAACCAGCTTGGCGACTTCGTCGGCATACTGGGTTTGCGGCGCATTGGCGACGCCGACGTGGGCGTATCGCAGCTTGATTTGGGCGCTGGCAGCACCGGCGAACGAAGCGGCAATGAGGCCCGCAGTGACGATCAATGCGGTCAGCGGCTTGATTGGAAACAGGATCATGGAGTTCTCCTTTGGGTTTGCGGGCAAGACAGTTTTAGTTATCGCTAGAGGACTTTTTGCTGCGGGATGATTCGTTCTTCGTAAAGCTTGAACACTGCGGCAGTATCCAATTCGGCATGGCCCTGTTCAATGAGCTTGCGATACATCGACAACGCAGTGCCAAGCATCGGCGTCGGCGTGCCGAGCCGTTGCGCATACGTAGCAACCATCTCAAGATCCTTTCGCAACTGCCTTGCATAGCCTTGAGGTGCGAAGTCGCGTGCCACCATTCGCGGGTACAGCCGTTGCAACAGGCTGCCGTCAGCATGCCCACCGGCCAGGCATTCGGGCAGGCGCGCCGCATCTATGCCGGCGGCTTCAGCCATAGCGGCCGCTTCGGCCATCACAACGTGAACGCAGCCGACTATTAGCTGGTTGAGCATCTTGGCCGCCAGACCGCTGCCCACTGCGCCCATGTGGGTGAATCGCGCGGCGATGTCCGCCATCAACGGTCGGACTCTTTCGATGTCAGCAACGGCGCCACCGGCCATCACGGTCAGGCTGCCGGAAGCGCTGGCAGGAGGGCCGCCCGACACCGGCGCATCAATCCACGCGCAGCCGGTCTGCGACAGCAGGCGCGCCGCAAATTCGCGCCCTTGCTCGACCTTGATCGTCGAGAAGTCAATCAACAACTTCGGCGGCTTGAGTCCATGCGCGACGCCTTTGACGCCGAACACGGCGACTTCGACGGCTTCCGGTGTCGGCAGGTTGATCAGCACCAAGTCGGCGTCGCGTACCGCTGCCTCGGCAGATGCCGCACCGATTGCGCCGGCCAGACGGGCGCTGTCGATCCGCGCCGGCACAATATCGAATACTGTCAGCGGGTAGCCCAGCAAAGCCAGCCGACGGACCATGGGAAGCCCCATCAAACCAACGCCGACATAGGCGATTTTTGGCTGGGTCATCGCTCAGTTGAGCCGGTAAAGGCGCTGCGCGTTGATGCGAAACAACGCACCTCGTTCGGCATCGGAAAATTCGCGAGTGATAAGGTCGAATCCTTCAAAAATGGTACCGAATGAAGCCGTCAAACGATCCACCGGAAAATTGCTGGCGAACATCGCGCGCTCAATGCCAAATAGATCCAGGGTCGTCATGACGATGTCGCGATTCGAAGCCACGGTCCACGGCAGACCTGCCTGTCCGATGCCGGAAATCTTGATGGCAATGTTCGGGCAATCGGCGACCAAACGCATGGCCTGCTTCCAGCCAGCGATGCCCGCAGGACTTCGGTCAGCCGGCATGCCGGTGTGATTGATGATGATCCGGGTATCAGCGAAGTCACGCGCCAGCCTGGCCGCTTCATGCAGATGCCACCACGGCGTTTGCAATTCGAAGTGAAGATCGAGCGAGCTCAGGCAGCCATAGCCTCGGCGCCAGTTTGAATCCAGCATGCCGCCCGGAGCACCGTCGTTCGGCCCCGGATTTGCGCGCGGCTTGTGCCGTACCCCGCGCACGAACGGCCAAGCCGCAGCTTGATGCAGCACAGTGGTGCAATGCTCCGCGTCGAGCCAGGCCTGGGCAATCGCGACGCTCGGCAAACCGGTGGTCCGACGCAGTTGGTCAACATAGATCATCTCGCCGGCCGGATCTCGAGGGTCCCATTCGGTCTCGATATAGACCGTCTGCTCAATGTGCAGCGGTGCGGCTTCGGCGAGATAGTCAGCCGGAGAATAGACGCGCCGCAGCGTCGAGTAATCACCATAGCGAAAGGCGATCGGCGGATCGTCGCGCAGCCACGGGTGATAGTTGACCAGCGGATCCCAAAAATGCTGATGGGCATCGACTAACGGAAAGTCCAGACTCAAGCAGTGTCTCGCAATGATTTGACTTCTTGTAATGCATAATGCGTAATTACGAATTATCATAAGCAGACTTTGAACCAAGGTCAAGGACAGGTCTGCAACTGGCATGTCAGCAACGAAGCCTCCAACAGGTACGACATGAACGATCTGTCCATGGATTTGCCGATTGCGCGGACCTCGCTGCATGGCGAAGTGACTGCTCGCCTGCGCGATTTGATCGTAGAGGGGCGGCTCAAGCCGGGGGAGCGAATCGCTGAACTCGAAGTCGCCAAGACACTCGGGGTATCGCGTACCCCGGTTCGCGAGGCGCTGAAGGTACTGGCATCCGAGGGTCTGGTCGAGCTACTCCAGCTTCGCGGCGCTGTGGTCAAGGGGTTCACGCCCAAGGATGCGCGCGACATGCTGGCCATGATTGCGCTGCTGGAACAGCATGCCGGTCGCGCAGCCTGCTCGGCTGACGATGCCGAGATCGACGCGATCATCGCACTTCACGAGCGCATGCGTGGGCATTTCGAGCGACGCGAACGTCCGGAATATTTCGCGCTTAACCAGCAGATTCACAACGCGGTTGTCGAGGCCGCACACAATGCGACGCTATCGATGTTGCACGGCGTCGTGCGCGCTCGCATGCGGCGGATCCGTTATGTCGGCAACAACAGTCCCGAGAACTGGACCGCCGCCATGGCCGAGCATGAAGAAATGATTGCCGCCCTTCGGGTGCGCGATGGCGAGCGCCTCGCGCGTGCCATGCATGCCCATCTGGCCAATACCTGGCCTCGGGTTGCAGCCACCGTGGTCGGACCTGACGACGCGGTCTGAGTTGCGCGCCTGGCCGATCGCACCGACGATGACGCCGATCGTGATGGGCGCGGGGTATCTGGCCGCAACCTGGTATTTTTATCGACTGGGCAGCGCAAAACATTGGTTTACCGTGTTCTCTGTTCTGGGCGGTGTTCTGACCTTCACCATCACGATGCTTGTCTCTACCCTGCTGCATTGGGAACGTTTCTCGCACGGCAAGTTCACCTGCTGGTTATGGCTGACGGTATACGCATTGTCACCCTTGGCGGTCGACGCCGTGCTCCTGATGCATCGCCGGCATCAAGATACGCCGGTGATGGGTACGTCGATCAACGGGGGCGGGCGGGCCGTGTTCGCGTTGGTAGCGCTGGCATTGCCCGGCGCACAGGCCGATTTTGTGTCACCCGCAAAGAGGAACGGATTTGCGCTCGCCCTTGAACTCCGGTTACTGATAGAAAAAGCGGCTCGTCGAGCTGCACAAATCCCAATCCGTGTCGGCAGCGCACCTGATGGACTGTTACCGAGAATGCTGCAATGGTCGCTGAGTCTGGTGGCAGAAATAGGTCGGATAAAAACCTCTCGTCTCATGATCTTGTGTCCTTTGCTACGCTTTGTCACCTTTTATCTGGCTTGACCGCATCACCGCACAAATGCGCTCCAGCAACATCTCAGTCGAACCGTCGACAAAGCCTGCCACCCGCGCGCCCATCAGATGCCGGGCAAACGGGTAATGCTCAAGCAGACCTTCTGCGCCCATGGCCTGGGCCAGGATCGGCAATTGGCGATCGGCCATGCGGGTCGCCAAAAGTTTGGTCTGCGCCGCAGCAAGCTGCGCATCGGCATTGGTGTCGATTAACGAGGCGGCATGCTCGACCATCAGCCGGCAAGCCGCCAGTTCGCTGGCGGCCTCGGCCAAACGCCAGCGCCAGCCCTGATGATCGGCCAGGGCCTTACCGAAGCTGTTGCGCTGTTCTCCATATTCACTGACCACGCGCAGCGCTTCGCCGACCATGCCGCAACTCATCGCAGCGATGTAGGTGCGCGCGCCGTTGATCGAGCCCAGCGCCGCCTTGAAGGCTTGCCCCGGTGGGTGCAGCATTTCGTCGGCACGCGCAAAGTAGTCGACGAGATTGAAGCCGCCGGTTCCGATCGTGTGCTGGCCGCCCAACTGGAACGCGGGTTGCCGCACAAAGCCGGCGCGGGTGCCGTCGACGACAAAGCAGGCGATGCCGCGACCGCCCGACCCCGGCTCGGTTTGTGCGTACAGAATCACCACATCGGCCTGCGCAGCGTTGGTGATCCAGGCTTTGGCGCCATGGAGCTTCCAGCCGCCGTCGCATCGCGTCGCCTGCGTGGTGATCGCCGCGAAGTCAGAACCGGCGCCAGGCTCGGTCAACGCGGTGCAACCGAAACGAATGCCTGCGATGATGTCTGGCAGGTAACGCGCCGCGATGTGTGCTGGCGCATCGCGGGCGAGTTTGGCCGCGACATTCTGGGTGTTCACCAGCGACATCGCAAAGCCGAAATCACCGGCCGCAAGAACTTCGGTCAGCCGCGCCTTGCAGGCAAACGACATGCCGAGCCCGCCTTGGCTGACCGGCACTTGAACCCGGGTGAGCCCGATGGCGGCAGCCGCCAGCACGCCCTCGTGGCCGACGCGTCGCTCCCGTTCCCAGCGCGCCGCATTCGGAATGACAATCTCACGATTCAGTTTTTCGGCCGAGGCGAGCAAGTCGAGTTCGGCGTTGGTCAGTGTCATGGGTTCACGAACTTTCTGATTGAAGAACGGATGATCCAATGGTAAGCGTTGGCGCTAAACTGAGGGCACCAAGGAAAACCTGCATGCCAAGCAAATACGGTTGGGTCATTGTCGGCTACGGCGCATTGGCGACCTGCATCAGTCTTGGATGCCTGATGTCGCTCGGCGTCTTTCTGGTGCCAATGGCGACGTCCACCGGCTGGACGCGTGCCGGCATCTCCAGCGCCGCGACCATTGGTTTTGTTTGCATGGCGCTGGGTTCGATCGCCTTCGGCGCACTCTCGGACAAGTTCGGCACCCGGATCGTCGTGCAGGGCGGCGCACTGCTGCTCGGAGCCGGGCTGATGCTGGCCAGCCAGATGACCTCGGTGCTGGCGTTCCAATTCGTGTTCGGCATCAGCGTCGGATTTGCCTGCGGCAGTGTCTATGTTCCGGTCACCACAGCCGCGGCGTCCTGGTTCACCCGCAACCGCAGTATCGCGGTCGCGCTGGTCTCGGCCGGCATGGGGCTGGGTTCAACCTTGATCGGGCCCTTGTCGCAGGCGATCATGAACCACTACGACTGGCGGGTCGCGATGTTCTCGCTGTCGTTTCTGGCCTTTGGTGTGATGCTACCCGGCGCTTTCCTGCTGAGGCCGGCGCCGGCCGCGACCGCCGCCGACCCGGTTGCCGCAGCCGACACCAGCGAGACCTCCACGATGACGGCACGCCAGGCGTTTCGCACGCCGCAGTTTGCGGCGTTGGCACTCGCCAATTGCGCCTGCTGCATGGCCCATTCGGGGCCGATTTTTCACATGGTGTCGTACGCATCGCTGTGCGGCCTCTCCAGCATGACGGCGGTCTCGGTGTTCGGCACTGCCGGTCTTGCCGGCGTCGGCGGGCGGCTGCTGCTCGGTGTCGCGGCTGACCGTTTCGGCGCACAGAAAGTGTTGGTGGCCGGCCTCATCGTGCAGGCCGCGATGATCAGCCTCTACCCGTTGGCGCGCGATGCCGCAAGTCTCTATCTGCTGGCGGTGTTGTTCGGCATGGCCTATGGCGGCGTCATGCCCTTGTATGCACTGCTGGTTCGCGAGTTCTTTTCGAGCCGAATCATGGGTACCCTGTTTGGCGCAGTGTCAATGGCGGCAACCTTTGGAATGGCGCTGGGCCCGGTAGTGGGCGGCTGGTTGTTTGATCGATTCGGCGGCTATGTCTGGCTGTATATGGCGTCGTGCGGCATTGGAGTGGCGGCGGTGGCGATTGCGTGTTTGATTCGGCCGCCTCGAGGGTCGGTAACTGGACGCGCAACGGTACTCGCGAGCCCAACCGGATGAGCTACTCGTCTTGCTCCTCAGGCATCCACACTGACGCTTTTCGCGTTCACGCGGACTTCACCTCGTCTTAATGCCCGGTATTTGCGGGGCAGGACACTAGCTGCTTGATGGACTCCTCGTGAGGTTGTCTGGATGCCGCTGGCGAGTTCGAAGGTACGGTTTCAGCATCATGTCGCTGATGGCTTTGGTCAACGTCGTCGCCAACCGCAGGCAGCCTTTACTCAGATAAGCGGCTCAGATCAGGCCTGGCTCAGCGCCTTGCCAATTGTTCGAATCGATCACTGCACTAAACTGAATTTACGATGATACGTGGCTTTGCGATCGCATTTGTTTTGTCCTTCGGGCCCGCAGTGTCGAATTCATTCGCCCGGTTTGCCTATGCGCTGGTGTTACCCGCGATGCGCAGCGAACTCGGACTGAATTATTCGCAGGCGGGCTGGTTGAACACCGCCAATGCGCTGGGCTATCTGCTGGGTGCCGTGCTGACCCGCCTTTTGCTCCAGCAATGGGGTAACCGCCTGCTGTTCTCGGTCGGTATGTTCGTCACCGCGATCGGCATCCTGGCGACCGGTTTCACTGACGATCTGCAGTGGCTGGCATTCGCGCGCATCATTGCCGGACTGGGCGGCGCGTCGGTGTTCATTTGCGGTGGCGCCTTGTCCGGCAATGTGTTCGCCGACCGACCGGAGCTGGGCACGACCACGATTGCAGTCTATTTCGCCGGTGGCGGCATCGGTCTGGTCATTGGTGGCGTCCTGGTGCCCGTGCTGCTCGAGCGCGGCGGCAATAGCGCTTGGCCGTTGGCCTGGATCTGGTTGGGCATCATCAGCTTGCTGATGGCCATGGCGACGGTTTGGGCAGCCTATCGAATCATCGAGCCGGGTGCTGTGGTCGGCAACGCCAAGGCCGCAATCGGCGGCGCCAGAACGTCGATCGCGCCCTTCCTCCCGGAACTGTTCGGCTATTTGATGTTCGGACTCGGCTACATCGGTTACATGACCTTTGTCGTGGCCTGGATGCGCGAATCCGGCGCGCCTGTCGCGATGGTCGTACCGGTGTGGATCGCGCTCGGGCTGGCCACCCTTGTGGCGCCGGCGGTCTGGCGCATACCGTTGGCGAAATGGTCGGGCGGGCGGCCGATGGCGCTTATCATGGCGGTGCTGGCCGTGGGTGCGCTGTTGCCGTTGCTGGGAACCGGTTATAGCCTCATGATGTGTTCGGCGGCGCTGTTCGGTGTCGCCATGTTTTCGGTACCGACGTCGATCAGCAGTCTGATCAAACGCTCCTTGCCGAAGCCAGCCTGGGGTTCGGTGATGGCAACGTTCACCGTCGTGTTCGCAGCCGGTCAGACGGTTGGCCCGGTAGCGGCCGGCTGGCTGGCCGATCAGTTTTCATCGTTGCGGCCGGGCCTGACCGCCTCGGTCGCGGCGTTGGTGTTGGGCGCGCTGGTGGCGCTGTTACAGCGCGACACCACCCTCGACATCAGAACTTGAGTGTGTCATTAAAATTCTTCTCAATTCAACAATCAATAAAGGATCAATCATGAAAGTATTTCACGCCCGAAGCGAAGGCAAGCCCTCCGAGTTGCGTTCTGAAACGTTCACCGGCACCGTCTGGGCTGATCCGATCATGCCGGTCACCGACGACGTCATGATTGGAAACGTGTTCTTCTCGCCCGGCGGCCGCACGCACTGGCATTCGCATGAACGCGGGCAAGTGTTGACGGTCATCGCAGGTTCCGGCTGGATCTGCAAGGGCGGCGAGAAGCCGCAACGGATCATCACCGGCGATATCGTCTGGATCGCTCCGAACGAGCGGCACTGGCATGGCGCGGATGTCGGGACTTACATGATTCACACCGCCACCACGCTCGGCAAGACCCAGTGGGCGGAGGCCGTGTCGGAGGGTGATTATTCAAGCGCACTTGGTTAAATAGTCGCGGCAATTTAACCAAGTGCGATAATATTGCCGAATGAAGCGCTATCTGGAAGAGGTCGTATCTCGCGATCTCATGCAAAAAATGGTCTTTCTCACCGGGCCTCGCCAGGTCGGTAAGACAACCCTTGCGCGCCAGATGTTGGATCGCACCGCCGGCAGTCAGTATTTCAACTTCGACGTCGCCTCGGATCGCGCCGCGATTAGCGCCCAGGCATGGAATCCCGCAGCCGGACTACTGGTTTTCGATGAACTTCACAAGATGCCGCGATGGAAGAGCTGGCTCAAAGGGGTCTACGACGGCAGACCAGAGCAACAGAAAATTTTGGTGACCGGCAGCGCACGGCTCGATTTCTTGAAGCGGGGCGGCGACTCCCTGGCCGGCCGCTATTTTGGTGTGCGCTTGCATCCGATATCGGTGGCCGAGTGGTGTAGTGCGCAAGGTGTTTCGAGTGCGCAGGCGCTGACGCATCTGTTGGAGCGCGGTGGTTTCCCCGAAGCGGCGCTGGCGCCGAACGGCATGGACAGTGATCGATGGCGACTCCAGTATCTGGATGGCCTGATCCGAGAAGACATTCTCGAGTTCTCGCGCCTGCACGAAGTCAACACGATGCGAGTTCTGGTTGATCTGCTGCGCGAACGAGTGGGTTCGCCTTTGTCGGTGGCGTCGTTAGCGCGAGACCTGAGTGCGTCGACAACAACGATCACTCGTTACCTGCAGATACTGGAGGCGCTGTTCGTCATTTTCACCGTCAAGCCCTGGCACAAAAATATCGCGAGGTCTCTGTTAAAGACCCCTAAAGTGTATTTCTACGATGCCGGTCTGGTGCGTGGCGACGAAGGTCGCCGCTTCGAGAATCTGGTCGCCAATCATCTGCTGAAATGGGTTCACTTTGAGCGCGATGTTCGTGGCCGGGAGATCGAGTTACATTATTTGCGAACGCGCGATGATGCGGAGGTGGACTTCACCTTGGTGGACGCCGGAAAATCCACGCACCTGATTGAATGCAAGTTGAGTGGCAGCAACGTCCATCCGGCGCTGGCTCGATTCTCCAACGAGCAACCCGATGCAAAGGCGATTCAACTGGTTCGCCACGGACGACAATCGGTCCATCATAAAGCGCTTACGATCGAACCTGCGGCAGCCTGGCTTGGCGGGCTGATCTGACCCCGCGCCTAGTGGTTATCGCGCGGCACGCCGAACGTGGCGTGAATTTTCTGATACTTGACCGCCGGCTTTAACACCATGCCGTTCGATAACTCATCAACCATGCCGCGCTGAATCTCCTGCCAGGGTGTCTGGCTCTTCGGATAACTGTAACCGCCCCTGGCCTTAAGTTCGGCATGTCGCTGTGCCAACTCAACGTCCGTGATCAAGATATTCGCCGTGCGCTTTTTCAGATCGATTCGAACCCGATCGCCGGTCTTCAGAATGGCCAAGCCGCCACCAGTGGCCGCTTCGGGCGACGCATTCAGAATGGACGGCGAACCGGAGGTGCCGGATTGCCGACCATCCCCAATGCAGGGCAAAGCGGTGATGCCTTTTTTGATCAGATACGCGGGCGGGCGCATGTTGACGACCTCGGCCGCGCCGGGATAGCCGACCGGGCCAACGCCGCGAATAAATAAGACGGTCTGAGCGTCGATGTTCATTTTTGGATCATCGATTCGATGGTGATAATCCTCGGGGCCATCGAACACAATCGCCGTGCCTTCGAAGGCCATCGGGTCGGCTGGATTCTCCAGGTAGCGTTGGCGAAACTCGGCCGTGATCACACTGGTTTTCATGATTGCCGAGTCGAACAGATTTCCCTTGATGTTCAGAAAGCCGGCCTGCTTTTGCATCGGCTTTTTAAACGGCAGAATCACCTTGCGATTGTCACTGAATTTACCTTCGCAATTTTCGGCCAAGGTTTTGCCATTGGCGGTGATTGCCGGTTTGATCTTGCCCTGGGCCACCAGTTCGGCAATGACGGCGGGCACGCCGCCAGCCCGATAAAAATCTTCGCCCAGATATTCACCGGCGGGCTGCAGGTTGACGATCAACGGCAAGTTATAGCCGTGCTTCTCCCAGTCGTCGTTATCGAGTTTGACACCAATGTGGCGCGCGATCGCGTTCACGTGTACTGGCGCGTTGGTCGAGCCGCCAATCGCGGAGTTCACCGCGATGGCATTCTCGAATGCGTTGCGCGTCAAAATGTCCGAAGGCTTCAGATCTTCCCAGACCATTGCAACGATTCGTTTGCCGGTCAGATACGCCATCTCCTGACGGTCGCGATACGGTGCCGGAATCGCTGCACTGCCCGGCAGGGTCATGCCCATGGCCTCGGCGAGTGAGTTCATGGTTGAGGCGGTGCCCATGGTGTTGCAGTGGCCTGTCGACGGTGCCGACGAGGCGACCAACTTGAGGAACTGCGGATAGTCGATTTCGCCGGCCGCCATCAGTTGGCGCGCTTTCCAGACGATGGTGCCCGAGCCGGTGCGCTCGCCCTTGAACCAGCCGTTGAGCATCGGTCCGGAGTTCAGCGCAATGGCGGGAATATCGACCGTCGCCGCCGCCATGATTTGCGCAGGCGTGGTCTTGTCGCAGCCGGTGGTCAGCACCACCCCATCAATCGGATAACCATAGAGCATTTCAACCAGCGACAGGTATTGCAGGTTGCGATCAAGTGCGGCGGTCGGGCGTTTGCAGGTTTCCTGGATCGGGTGAATCGGAAACTCCAGCACGATGCCGCCGGCGTCGCGCACGCCCTCGCGAATCCGTTCGGCCAGCACGATGTGATGCCGGTTACACGGCGAAATATCCGAGCCTGATTGAGCGATGCCAATGATCGGTCGGCCGGATTGCAATTCGTCGAACGACAAACCGTAGTTCATCGTGCGCTCGAGGTAAAGTGCAGTCATGTCGGCGTTGGCCGGGTTATCGAACCAGGCTTTCGAGCGCAGCTTGGCAGCGCTTATTTTCCTTCGGGGGGCGGTTTTGGCGTAGTTCGCTTTGCCGTCCTTTGTTTTGCGTTCGTTCGCTTGGTGGACGTTATTTTCAGCGGATGCTTTTGCCATGGAATGTCTCTCAATGAAGCTTATGTGGGTGCAGCCGAAAAACATGCGGCGGTCGGACTGGTCGATACTGTAGCAGGCTCCCTCGAAAATGCCCCATGGATACGTGCGTGACCGACAATCGGTTTTAGCGAGTCGGCCAATCCGTTCGTATTCGACTAATGAATTCCGCAGTCAAACGACCCAGCATCAAAAATCCTTCATTGGACAAATGTGACTCATTGCCCGGGTAAAGATCACGACTTGCATTTCGTGCTGCTCGCAGCGGCGTGAACAAATCGGGTCCAAGCTGCTGGCGTTCGAGCGCTGACCAGAACGCTGCGTCGCCATCAAGATAAATGCTGGTCTTATCCGGCACGACCAGCCAGAGCACACGTACCCGCTCAATCCGTCGAGTCACGGCCGCGATTTCCTCAACCAGCGCCAGATCCAGTGGAAGTCTCAGTCGATCGTCTTGCAAAAACAAAGCTTGGTTGCAGGACCGGTGACTAAATAAAGCGCAACCGTCTGGCACTGCTGCGACCCGAACCCCGTTACTTGCCCGCCAAGGTCGAAACACACAATCCCGACAGCAATTCAATCGAACAGCGTTTGCGATGGTGTTCAAGCCGACAAACAGGTCACCATTCGGGTTAAGCCATTCAACGGGCGGCGAATTCTATGGCACCGAAACTGGACGATTGCGCTCTGGCCGCAAGGGCTGAATCGGACTCTCAAGGCAGTCCAGCGAGCCGGCTACACGTACCATCAGATCGCGCTGCACTGACGCGGCAATGATGAGGCTGTCTTGCCGCAAACCTTGTTTCATCAACCATTGAACTCGATCAACGCACAGGGCGTCGCCCACCTCACCCCAACTGACGGTATGTACTTTCCAGCCGAGCCGAACCAGTATCGACTGCCATCGCCGCTGATCCGAAAACGAGTCACCGATCACCAGAACATCGGCCTGCGTCAGGGCAGTTGATTGCAGGCTGGCGGCATCGATTGGCGGTTGCTGGGCCAGCCAGCCAAACCTCGATTCCGGCAACTGTCCAATGCGGGTCAAGTCGCCGTAGAACACGTTGACGTGCAGACTTGGCAACAAGGCCAGCAGTATTGCTGCGTAGACCAGTAGAAAGCCGAACACAAAGCGGCGCGATGCGACTGGGTTAGGCGTCATGGGTGCACGATGAACAGCGAGGAGCCCCGAATACTTAAAACTGAAAATACAGGAACGGACTGTATTGACCCAGACGGCTCAGGCACCAGATAAACAGGCCAACCACTACCACAAGCTGCATCGGCATAAGCTTGCCGGCGAACATCGGCCGCATCAAATGCTCGGGCATCGTTGCGGCCGAGCCGTGAAAAGTTGCCGGTACATCCGAGCTTCGCTTAACCAGGCGCCGCTCGAAGTATTGGCGTAAGGGTCGCGCCAGAAACGCAATCAACATCGCCAACAACAACGTGCGCCAGAATTCACTGGCCGAGATTGGCAGACTGATCCAAGCCCATTTGTCGCCATCAAAACCGTTGAGGCCGAGCATTGCCTGAAAAATAGTTCCGGCGGTTGACAGGTTTTCGGCACGAAACAACACCCAGGTAAAGACAATACAAATGAAGGTCAGCGCCCAGCCCAGCAGGGAACAGGATCGGCTCGCCAAGGCGGAGTTCGAAACCGACCGCATGAACACACTGCTTTGAGACGCGCTGCTGCGTATCGCGCATCGCCAAAGGTGATTGACGATCAGCAAAATGCCGTGCGCCGCGCCCCACAGCACAAAAGTCCAGCTCGCGCCGTGCCATAGCCCGCCGAGCAGCATGGTGACCAGAAGGTTCAGATGCCGGCGCCACGGCCCATGACGATTGCCACCGATGGGAATGTACAAGTAGTTGCGCAAGAAATTCGACAACGAAATGTGCCAACGTCGCCAGAATTCAATCATGCTGGTGGCCTGATACGGCGAACGGAAATTGACCGGGAGTGAAATTCCGAACAGCAGGGAAAGGCCGATTGCCATATCCGAGTATCCCGAAAAATCGAAATATATTTGCAGGGTGTAAGCGAGCGCACCAACCCGGGCGATCGCAAAATTGGCTGGCTGGCCGGTTAGTACACCCGCAAAGAATGCGTCCGCATACGTACCGAGCGGATCAGCGATCAGCAGCTTCTTGCACAGGCCCATCACAAAGATAGCGATGCCCAATGCAATCTGATCAAAGTCCGGTCGATAAGTCTTGAGCGATCGAAACTGCGGCATCATCTGGGCATGATGCAATACTGGCCCGGCGATCAGATGCGGAAAATACGTTACAAACAACAGGTAGTGAGCAAAGCTGCGTTCGCGCACCTTGCCCTGCCAACAGTCAACCAGGAAGGCGATCTGTGTAAAGGTATAAAAGGAAATTCCAATCGGCAGAATCACCGATAGCGCCGTCCATGGTTGAACACCCAATGCGCCTAAAGCAGCGTTGGCGTTATCGATAAAGAAATTGACGTATTTGAAGAACCCCAGCAGGGCCAGATTTAGCAGCACTGCCCAGGTTAATGCGACCCGCGGCGTCGCAGTGCGGCCAAGCCGGGAATGCTCGGCCTGAACACTCAATCGCATACCGACCCAATAGTTCAGGCAAATCGAGCCGAACAGCAGCGGTAACGCTGTAATGCTCCACCAGCCGTAAAAGAACAGCGAAGTCAGCCCAAGCCAAACGCCGGCCGCAGGCGGACTGTGCCGGCCAATAAGGAAGTATCCCGCCAGTGCAACCGGCAGAAAAGCGAACAGAAATACCCAGGACTTAAACAGCAAGATCGCGCCGTTGGCATGCTATTTGGCCGAGTCTAGCAAACGACATGAAATCGCCACGACGATCGATTCAAACCTGACTTTTACACGGCGGGACACTGGCTAGACACTGGCTTGACCGGCCACGCTGCAGGTCGTTATGATTAGGTTCTCCAGAAAAAGCCCAAGGTGGTGCACGTTGAGCGCAATCATATTCACACCGATTCGCAATAAAGTGTTTGGCGCCGTTGCCACAGGCGTTGCGCTACGCGACATTGATGACGCCAATTTCGCCACCCTCAAGACGGCCTTTCTGAAATTCGGATTCCTGGTTTTTCCGGGTCAATTTTTGACCGACGAGGAAAACATCGCGTTCGGCAAACGGTTTGGTGATCTCGAATTCGGCGCGACACCGCTGGCCAATCAGGAGCGGCACAAGGACGGCTCCTTGGGCAAAATCTTCGAGGTCAACTCCAAGCGGATGCGCTCGCACATCGGCAATGAGGGCTGGCACACCGACTCTACCTACAAGTCGTGCAGCAGCAAATGCGCCACGCTTTCGGCGATCGTTGTGCCCGACGAGGGTGGACAGACAGAGTTCGCTGACATGCGCGCAGCCTATGCAGCGCTTGAAGACAGCATGAAGGCCCGAATCGAAGGAATGAGTGCCTATCATTCAATTCAGTTCTCGCAGGCCAATGACCTGGGCGATTTTCCGCCGCAAGACGCGGCGACCAACTATCATGGGGAAGCGTACCTGCGGCCGGTGGTCAAAACGCATCCCGAGACCGGCATCAAGAACCTCTTCGTAGCGCGCCACGCCTTCGGGATTCCAGGACTCGGGCGAATGGAGAGCCGCGCGCTCATCAAGAGCCTGATCGATTTCGCGGTCTCCGACGAGTCGCGGGTATACAGCCATCAATGGCAGGCCGGTGAGACGATCCTTTGGGACAATCGAGCGCTGCTGCATCGGGCAATGCCGTACGACTACTCAAAACCCCGAGTATTGATCGCGACCCGCATCGCAGGCGATCCGGCATCAGAACTCGCCTACTACCCGTCCGATGCGCGCGCTCAAGCCGGGCGCGAGGTTCTGGCTGCAGAGCTTGTGCTGTTACGCCAGGAAACGGCGGGCAAAAGGTTTCATGAAGCAGTCGAGCCTGCGACAATTTCTTAGGTGAGTTCGCTGTACTTGGCGCTAGACTTCTTGCCCTCTTTGCTGCGATGAACATCCGGATTCAGGCACCGAACCTCGCGATAGCGACGATGTGGGTAGACGAACTCGAGCGCCGGGGAATTGAATGCTCCGTTCAGCGACAGTTTTTGTCGGGCGTTGCCGGTGAAATTCCGCCGGATCAATGTTTGCCGGAAGTATGGATTCGACACCCGGCCCAAGAGGCCCTGGCGCGGGAACTGCTGCATGACCTGCAGCATATTCCGCAACTTAGGTGGCGCTGCCGCTGCGGTGAACAGATCGAGGGTGGCTTTGAGCAGTGCTGGAGTTGTTCGGAGCTGATGCCGCGCTGACGACCTAGTTAAACGCGGCGTTGCTTTTGCGGATCGTTGATCACTTGTTGATGACTTCTAGGGCCGCCCAAAGCGAGCCGCCAGTGCTGAGTCGATAGTAGGCACTAATTTGGGATCAGGCTCAAATCCAATCGGCAGATAAAAAGCACGCTGCACGCCTAGCAACCGCTTTGAGGCTTCAAGTACCACGCGCTCGATCGGCATGCGCTGGTCAGGCTGAACAGTGGCTACACAGCGCACCAAGGCGCTGATGGCCGAAGTCAACGGCCCGATCGCGGCGCGAATCGCCTCGAGCGGTACGCTTGCGTCTTCGCACATGGGCGCCGCCGCAACGACGGCGTGAGCCAGCCGTTGCTGTACCTCTGCCTGTACCTGTACCTGTACCTGTACCTCTACCTGTGTCGCTAGATGTAGCTGTGCGTGCACCTGCACTTGCACCGGTAGCGGTTGCATTTGCGCGAGCAGACTTTTCGCGAGCTCGGTGTAGTGCCACAGCTCGTAGCGATCACTATCGGCTTGATACTGCAAGCGTTCGCGCAAAAATTGCAGGTAGCGCGACACCAAACGAAGCTGTTCGACAGCCAGTGGGTTGCTGGAGTCAACCGCTGGCGCAACCACTTCGTCGAGCGCCTTGATCGCTGCGAGTAAGCCGTTATCGGTGTGGTCTGCCATTGTTCACCCTGTCAGATTAAAGCGCTTCTTCCAAAGCGCGGCGCAGAGGTTCGGCAAAGCTGTAGCCCGCCGCGCCTGCCCATGCCAGCACAATGTCCTGATGCGATTTACCCATTCGCACCACGCGGTAACCGGTGGCGATGGTTGAGACCACCAGTTGATAGCAGTTAAAGATCTCGAAATACTTTAGACGCTTCGGATCCAAGGTAAAGCCGGACGCCTTCTCGTAGCGCTCGAAAAATTCTTCGCTTGGCAACAGCCCGCAAACCAGGAACGTCTTGCCGTCCTCGGCGAAGTGCCCGAATGGATAGGCTGCGGCCCAGGCCAAATCACGATGCCGATCGCCAAGACTGGCGCGCTCCCAGTCCAATACCGCGGTGATCTGCCCATCGGTCTCGTTGAACAGAAAATTGCCGCTACGGTAATCACCGTGCACCACACTGACGTCATCAAGAATGGGCAGATTGCGCTCGAGCCAATTGGCGGCAACCTCGACCAGTGGAATGTCTTCGCCGCGATCCTCCTCCCACACTCGCCGCGCCCGGTTCAATTGCCACAAATTTGTGTCACTTGATCCCACCGAAGGCTGATTAAAAGCCGACAGATTGGCGCCGGAATAATCGAAGCGGTGAATACCCGCCAGGGTGTCAACGAACTGTGGCGCGAGGCGGCGGCGCAGCTCGGGTCCGAAGTTTGTGCCGGTACCGGAGATCTGACCACCTTGCAGTGCCCTTGGCTTGGTGACCCCGGCCGCGAACGCGTAGATAAGAGCAGGTTCGGGAAACCAGCGGCCGTGCTCATCGATCCAAAAGACCTCGGGTACCGGCAGCGTACCTGCAAACGCCTTGAGCATTTGGAATTCGCGCAATCGGCTCGTCGAGTTCATGGATTCCGACGGCTCCATTCGAATCACCAGGCGGGTTGCAGAGCGGGTCTCTGGGCGGAGCGCAGATGGCGCGACGGACGATGCCGCGCTTTGACTGCGCGCGCCGCCAACGTCGCCGCCCAAGGTGGCGCCATGGGGCGATCCGTGGCAATGCAAGGTAAAGCCCATTTGAATTTTCGAAGCGCCACCGGCCAGCCAACGCTGATCGGTAATTTCAAACGGACGATCCAGATGAGCACGCAGGAATTCGGTCAGGCAGGTGCTGATTTGAGTCAGGGTCAGTGTTTGAAACGGCGGACCACTGCGTCGCTGCATCTTGCGGGTCAGCATCGCATCGATTTCGCGTTCGGTTGGAAAACGCGTCCGCATTTGCTCGATAAAGGCGGGATCGGGTTGATTGCGCTGCGCTTCGCCAATGTCAAACGGGGCCAATGCATGGGCGCGCGCTTCGGCACAGGTAAGCGCATCGGTATCGGTAAGGGCACCGGCACCGGCACCGGCACCGTCACCAGCATCGGCGTGAATGGGCGTGTATTTGTTCAACATCTTTCCCGGGCAATAATTGAATCCGCTGTCGATTGTATGCTAGCGTATCACTTATCCGTCCACCGGGCCAAACCCCTCATGAAGCAGCTTTTACTGATTCGACACGGCCTGCCTCACGAAGGGTATCCGACTCGCCCGAACGATCCGCCGCTGCATCAAGACGGTCATCGACAAGCCGAACGCCTGGCCAAGGTGCTGGTTGGCGAGCGCATTGATCGCATCGTCTGCAGCCCGCAGCAGCGTGCCAAGGACACTGCTGCGCCGCTGGTGGCGCTGACCGGTTTGCCGCTTGAAGTCTATGACGGTCTGGCTGAAATTGATCGCTTGACCGGCCGCTATCGTTCGGCCGAGACCATCCGTGCCGAAGGTCCGGATCGCTGGGCCGAGTTTGTGGCGTCGCCGGCTAAATTCATGGGCCTCGATCCGATGGTCTATCGCGACGCCGTGGTGGCGACCCTGTGCGATATCGTGCACGACCCGCGCGGCAGTCGGGTCGCTGTTTTCAGTCATGGCATGACGATCAAGACGATGATCTGCGCGGTCCTGGGTCTTAACGACAATGGTTTTTCGCTGTTTTCAACCGGGCATTGCTCGGTGAGCCGATTGCTCAGCGTTGATCCGCCTCTAGATCTGCCTGACGCGCCGCCCGACCGCGCACCGCGCATTGCGCAATCAGACCTCGCTGCGCCACAGACTCCTCGGGCGGCGCCTCGAATGAAAATCGAAAGTATCAACGAATCCCTGATTGGAAGCCGCGATGATCAGCGCTAGCGATCTCGAATACCATACGCCGGCGAATGCCAATCATGAATGGGCCGAAACTTATTTTCTGCCGATTCCGCTGCCGCACGAGCACTTGTTTGTACAGGTCTATGTCGTGGTTCGGCCGACGGTCGGCGTCATGACCAATGACATCGTGGTCTACAGCGCACTCGCCGACAACCGCTTCGAGATGTCCTATCTCGATATCTATCAGCATCTGCCAGCGCCCAAACGCTTCTCCGATATCGATTCGCCGAGCGGCCTGAAGATCAAGGCTGTCAACCCGCCGAAGGACTATCGGATCGACTATGTCGGCTACGACGACACCGAACTGCACGTCGATTGGAAGGGCATCATGGAGCCGTGGGATATGCACGACGCTAGCCACAGTCCGCAGACTTACGCGACCGACGCCGAGCGGCTGGCGAACACCTCCATGGGTTCGGGTTATCGTGGCCACTTCGATATGCACGGCCGGATTACCGGCACCTTGACGCTGCGCGGCAAGCACTATGCGGTCGATGCGATCGATCGGATGGACCACAGTTGGGGCGAGCGCAACGAGATGTCGGTGCCCAGCATGAACTCGATTTCGATCACGATTGGCGAGCACTTCGCGCTGCGCCTGCTGGCTAAGCTCGACGTCAATGCGCCGACCGCGACCGCGCAAAAATTCGCGCATGGTTACGTGTTGGACCATGGCAAGCTATTTCCCTTGACCGGTATGAAACTGCTTACCACCCGCGCCGGCAGCATCGTCACGGGCATGCTGCTTGAGGTCACCGATATCAGCGGCAGAACGTTCTCGCTACAGGGCTCAGCCGATGTCGGCGCGCCGTGGATGGCCTATGGCGGTTCGGTTTGCTGGAATTCGATGATGCGCTGGACCATGAACGGCCAGGTCGGGCACGGCATCGTCATGGAAAATTTATCGTTCCGCGATTTGCAGCGCAGCCGTGGGCGAACCTGGGCCGATTTGCCGGCGACATTCAGCGGCTGATTAATTTATCGCGCCAAAGCGATCCGTCCGAACGGATGCGTACTGCTGACGCCGCCGTCGACCGCGAGCGCCTGGCCGTTCACATACGAGCCATCGTCGCTCGCAAGGAAGGCCACCGCTGCCGCGATTTCATGCGCCTGACCCGCGCGCTTGAGCGGATTGACCTGGCCGATTTTGCCTTCGACGCCGCGCGCCCTTGCCTGGTCAAACATGAACCGCGTCATCTTGGTTTCGATCAGCCCCGGCAGAATGGCGTTGACCCGCACACCGGTGCCGGACAGCGCGTTGGCGGCGCACTGCACCAGGTTGTTCAGCGCCGCTTTGCTGGCACTATAGGAAATCGCGCCGGCGTTAGCCCGCAGTGAAGCGATTGATGAGGTCACCAGAATCGAGCCACCACCATGGACACTCATGTACCGGCCGGCGTACTTGATTGCCAACATCGGCGCGATGACGTTGGCGCGCATAACCTCTTCCCATTCGGCGATGGTCTGTTCGAACAAGGGCGTGTTGTAGCCAGGTACACCGGCGTTCGCGAAAAATACCTCGAGTCCGCCAAACTCGGCGACGCAACGCTCGACGATTGACGCTACGTTGGTCTCGACGGTTACATCCGACATCAGGCTGATGGCTGTGCCGCCGTCGGCGCGAATCAGCGCCACCGTCTCGTCGATGTTGTCCTGCGATCGTCCGACCGCCAGCACTTGGGCACCCTCGGCCGCCAGGCGCTGCGCGCTGGCCCGGCCGATGCCACTACCTGCGCCGGTGACGACGGCGCGCTTGCCGCTCAATCGATGCATGGTTTATTACCTCCAGGGTTCACTGATCGCGGTCACACCTTGGCCTGCCCAAGCAGCTCTTGCAGCTTGAACTTTTGCACCTTGCCACTGGCGGTACGCGGCAAGTCGTCAACGATCTCGACGCGCTCGGGCCAATACTGTTTGGCGACTTTGCACTGCGCCATATAGGCCTGCAGCGCGAGCAGATCGAGCGTCTGCCCAGGCCGCAAGGCAAGAAAGGCGCAGCCGCGCTCACCGAGCCGCTCGTCGGGGTAACCGACCATCGCCGCGGCCATGACGGCAGGATGTTTGTAAAGCAGATTCTCGATCTCGGCCACCGGAATATTCTCGCCGCCACGAATGATCACGTCCTTGGTGCGGCCAGTGATTCGGATATAGCCTTCGTAGTCCATGCGCGCCAGATCGCCGGTATCAAACCAGCCTTCATTGTCAAAGGCGGGCAGGTCGGCGCGTTTGAAGTAGCCGCGAAACATCTGCGCACCGCGAACCAACAGCCGGCCAGCCTCGCCCGCAGCAAGCGGCTGGCCATCCTGGTCAACCACCCGAACATCAACGCCATCCAGTGGACGGCCATCGGAACTGGCCGATTTGTCGGCGGCGCGGGTTGGTTCGGTCAAGGTGCTTGACAGCGATTCGGTCATGCCCCACAACGAACAGACCGTCAGCGCCAGCTCTTTGCGCGCGCGCTCAATCAGCACCGGCGGAATTGGCGCGCCACCGCATAGAAACAGCCGCAGCTTCGATGGCCGTGGCATACCGGCGGCGACCGCCTCGCAAATGTCGAGCAGAAAAGGCGTCGACGCAGCCAAGTAGGTCACACCTTCATGGGCCATCAACTCGACACCACGCTTCGAGTCCCAAACGTCTTGCAGAATCATGGTGCTACCCAGTCGGATCGACTGCATCATGATTGCAGCGTAGCCGGTCATATGACCGAGCGGTGTTGCCCCCAAGAGAACGTCATCGTCACGCAAACCGAACCGCCCCGCCAATCCGTTCAGGCAGGCGATCAAGGTGTTCGAGCTGTGCATCACGCCCTTCGGAGACCCGGTGGTGCCTGAGGTGAACATCAGCACCGCGAGGTCGTCGGGTTGTTGGGCCGCCTTGCTGCGATCCGACTCGAACGGGACTACCGCGCTGCCGCCGAGCAGGCATTGCTCGAAACTGTCGGGGCCGTCACCACCGACGACCATCACGCGTGCTAAATTGGGCAATGACGAGCGCAGGTTGCAAGCCATCGCGACATAGTCGAAACCACGAAACACGCTCGGCACGATCAACAGTTTGGCCTCGCAAAAGCCCACCATGTAGCCAATTTCGCGCTCACGAAAAATCGGCATCAACGGGTTGACCACGGCGCCCAAACGCATGCAGGCCAGCGAAATCACGACGAACTCCCACCAATTGGGCAACTGCGCCGACACAATGTCGGCGCGGCCAATACCGATCGCGCGCAGTGATCCCGCTGCGTGATCGACCATCGAGCCCAGTTCGCGGTAACTGATGCGGGTCAAGCCGTCGCGATCGGCGCGGTGGGCCACGATCGCGGTCTTCTCGGGGGTCCGTACAATGGCGTCGTGCAAGAACGGATCAATGGTTTGGTCGGCCCAAAAGCCGGCAGCGCGAAAGGCTGCCTCGCGCTTGGCAATGTTAGATTCATCAATCAACGGTAATCACCACTTTGCCGAATTGGTCACTGCGAGCCAGCCGATCGAACGCGGCGTGTATCTCGATCAGCGGATAAGTGCGATCGATAATGGGCTTGAAGCCGCCACGCTGGTAAACACCGATCAGCTCGCGAAACTCCTCCAGACTGCCGCCAGTCGAGCCATAGATTTCAAGTTGCCGAATAAACAAGCGTTGAATGTCAGCCGATGGATTTGAGCCAGCCGTGGCGCCGCAGGTCACGATACGACCGCCGCGTCGCAATGACCGCAAGGACTCACCCCAACTGTCGCCGCCCACGGTTTCAAGCACCATGTCAACGCCGTCACCGTCGGTCAACTCCAACACTCGCTTGGCTACCGGCTCGGTTCGATAGTTGATTCCGGCGAACGCGCCGAGCGCAGCGGCACGGGCCAACTTTTCATCGCTCGACGAAGTCACGATGACCCTGGCACCGGCGTAAAGTGCCAACAGCAAGCCAGCCACTGCAACCCCACCGCCGATGCCGGGGATCAACACGCATTCTCCGGGGCGCAGCGCGCGCTTTCCGAACAACATGCGCCAAGCGGTGTTGTAGGTGCTCATCAAGGTCGACGCTTCGACCAAATTGGTTCCTGGAGGCAAGGGTATGAAACACTTGGATGGCATCGCCACATATTCGGCGAAGCTGCCATGTCGATGTTCACCTATGATCTGCGCTCGTATGCACAACGGCTGATCGCCAGCGACGCAGTATCGGCATACGCCGCAAAAACCGACCGTGTACAAAACTGCCAGACCGCCCACCACCAAGCCGCTATCGGGGTCGGCCTCGACGATCTCGCCGGCCGCTTCGACGCCGAGCACCTGCGGCAGGGTGTGGGTGATGCCGACGCCAACGTCGCGCATATACAGGTCGACCCGGTTCAGCGATGCGGCGCGCACGCGCAGAATCGATTCGCCCGGCTGCCGTATCGGCCGTGGAAAATCACGCAGTTGAAATCCACCCGGTCCGCGATTCTCAAGTACGGCCGCTCTCACTGGTGTTCTCCTCGCTGGCTATTTTTGTACATCTCCGAGCGGCATACTATCTGATCGTGCGCTGGCGCACCATAAGCATGTGTATACTTGTTTTGAAGCTGTGCATTCAAGAGCCAGGGAGTACAAGTGGATTTCCAACTACCCGCCGACATCAGCGCCAAGCTTGCGGAACTCGACGCGTTTATCGACTCGACGATTGAACCGCTCGAGCGCGAGAACCGGCAGTTTTTCGACCATCGGCGCGAGAACGCGCGAACGAATTGGGACAACGATGGTTTTCCGCGTGATGAGTGGCACGCGCTGCTCGGCCAGATGGAGCAGTTGGCCGACAAAGCCGGCCATTTGCGTCTGGGCCTGCCGCGGGAGTGTGGTGGTCAGGCGGCCTCGAACTTGATGATTGCTGCCGTTCGTGAGCATCTGGCCGCCCGCGGCCTGGGTCTGCACAACGACCTGCAAGACGAATCGTCGATTGTCGGCAACTACCCGCTGATTCCCATTCTCAATGCCTACGGCACACCTGAACAAAAGCGCTACATTGAAGGCATCATCAACCGTGACCGGCATCTGTGCTTTGGCCTGACCGAACCCAACCACGGCAGCGATGCGACATGGTTGGAAACCACCGCAGTAAGGTCAGGTAACGACTGGGTCATCAACGGCACCAAGCGATTCAATAGTCAAATTCAGCGCGCGCACGCCGACCTGGTTTTTGCACGCACCTCGGGAAAACCCGGTGATGCGCTCGGCATTACCGCGTTCATCGTACCGACCGCTTCGCCAGGCTTGAAGATTCTCTACAACCACTGGACCTTTAACATGCCCAGCGACCACGCCGAAGTCGAGCTAAAGGACGTGGTGGTTCCCGACGGCGCCATTCTGTACGGCGAAGGTCAGGGCCTGACGGTGGTGCAGCGCTTCGTGCATGAAAACCGAATTCGCCAGGCGGCGGCCAGCGCCGGCGC
>JANLTP010000099.1:0-32437 GCA_031363055.1 Burkholderiales bacterium
CAACTGGCGCGACTCGGTGGCTACCTAAATCGCGCCAGCGACCCTCCGCCGGGCAACACTGTCATCTGGCGAGGGATGTCGCGGCTCACCGATATCGAAATCGGATTCTTGATGGCCGCGGAAAATGTGGGTAATTGAAAGGTTCATGGATCGCTTACGATTGAAGCGCTGCTGGCGGATTTTCGATACGATGTAGAGAAGTGGAGTTAAGCGATGAAAGCAATTATTGAAGTAGCCCGCAAAGGCGCCATCTTTAGGACTGCTGCGAAGCAAGTGGCTGGATCGCGCGAGGGCGCGAAGCCGAACTTTCACCTGAGCTTCGAATCGGCGAGGACGCTGTTTTCTGAACTTACGCCGGCGAGGCTCGACTTACTGGATACGTTGCGCCGAGTCGGACCGTGTAGTGTCTACGCATTGGCGAAGGTAGCCGAGCGGAATTACTCAAATATTCACACCGACGTGACTCGAATGGAGGAGCTTGGGCTAATTGAGAAGTCGGAAGACGGCTCAGTTTCGGTACCGTTCGAGTCGGTCGAAATCCTGTTTCCGTTGGCGCAGATTGCGTAGGTACCGTCTGTGCTCATAAGTAGCTGGTCTAACTTGACATTGGACGCGGACAATTTTTTCGGGCCGGCGCTGTAATCTGTGCTGTCGCACCTTGGCGCCGGCCCGAAAAAACAGCCGGTCAATTTGGACGTTAGGTCTCTGAGGCAGCACTGAGCCTGTTAGGCAGCGCCGAGGCTTGCGTTGGTTAATAAATGTAGCTACACTATATTAGTGCAAATTTCGTTCGACCCGATGAAGTCAAAACAGAACCTGGCCAAGCATGGTTTGTCGCTCAGTCTCGCGCGTCAACTGGTTTGGGAGGAAGCTTTTGTGTGGGTTGACGAACGGTTCGACTATGACGAGTTGCGAATGGTCGCACTCGTGCCGCAAGGCGATAGGTTGTTTTACGTGGGTTTCTCGGATCGAGGCGATGAACCGGACATTGATCGGAGGGTAATCAGCCTTCGATACGCCGAGCCCAAAGAGGTGAAATATTATGTCGAAAACTTTAGCTAAACGCGTGCTCGTAATGCCGAGCACAGCGGAACAGAGGGCAATACTGAAGGCTGCGAAAGCAGACCCAGATGCACAACCGTTGACCGCAAAGCAACTGAAAGCAATGGTTCCGCTGAGAAGTGTTCGTGGCCGTCCTAGGCTTGAGAAACCGAAGCAGTTGGTGTCCGTGCGTTACAGCGCCGAAGTGATCGAATTTTTTCGCAGCACTGGGGACGGATGGCAATCGAGAATGGACGGTGTACTGAGAGAATACGTTGCAAAGAATTCTTCACGTCGTTCACGGAAGGCGACCTAACTTGACGCTGAACACGGACAAATTTCACAGGCCCGCGCGTAGTGTCTGCGCTGTCGCGCCGGTGCGCGAGCCTGTGAAAATCGCCGATTAGCTTGGACGTTAGGTTCAAAAGCAAGGAGTGCCAGATGCCCAGCGAGATTTGGACCGACGCCGAGAAGAAAATCGCTCGCCGCGTGTTCGAAGCTGCACTGCATCGCGAATTAGCCGAGGTAATGGCTGAGTTCAAGTCAACGGCTGCGAACGCAAAGCAGCCTGACGATATGTGGGCGGTGGAAGAGTATCTTGCGCAGACTCGGCGCTACATCGACGCGAAATGCGACTATCGCTATTCGCAGCTGAATCTGGTGTTTGGAAAATTGCTACGGGAGAAACGAATCGAAGCTCGCGAACTCAAAGGTCTCGCCGAAGAAAAGCTTTCCTACATTCACCGTGTTGCATCGCTTTGACAGGTTCGAATGCGCCCGTTCTCTCTCTCAAGAAACACCAACGAAGTGATTGATTTCTAAAGGTGTATTTTCAAGTATTGAGTTCAGCGGCAACGAGTTTCATACCGAGTTTAGCGGCGCGCGGATTCAGATGATGCAAGACGCGTTGTCGATACCGTTCTTCGTAGTAGTCCTGTCCCTGGTCGGTGTACTCCTGACCTTTGGTAAGCATGGCGTAGATGAGTCGAGCCAGTTTGTGAGCGGCGGCGGTGACGGCTTTGGGTTTATCCATACGTGAGCACATTCGTCGGACGTACGCGCCGAGTGCGGATTGGCTGGTGCGCAGCCCCGAGGCAGCCAGGCGCAGGGCCTGGGCGGCGCGGTTGGCGCTGCGTTGAGTGCGTCCACTGATGGTCTTGCCGCCGGTAATCTTGGTGCCAGGACACAGGCTCAACCAACTGGCGAAGTGTCCGGCACTGGGGAAGCGCGACATATCGGCACCGGTTTCGCTGATGACGGCCAGTGCGGTGGTGACATCGATACCGTCGATGCGGGTGAGATCGACGCCGCACATCTGGAACAGTTGGGTGCGCAGATCGAACTTGGGGGCATTGCGGGCGCGGCCCCGTTGTTTACCCTTGGCGGGGGAGCCTTCGTGAGCCTGCAGGCTATGCAATTGGGCTTCGAGGTGCCGGTCGCATTCGAGCAGTTGGGAGCCCACGAAGTCGAAGGCGTCGAGCGCCTGCTTCAGGGCAAACAGGTGTTCGGTGCGCCAATTGCCGTGCAGGCTCTTGGCGATGTCCTCGACGCTGGCGCGGACGCGCGAATTCTTGATCGCACCCAGCACATGGCCATCGCGCTCACCGGCGACGATGGCGCGCAGGATCTTCTGGCCGGTCTCGCCCGCGATGTCGGAGAGCACGTTGGTGAGTTGGATGTTCATCTGGGAGAGCGCCTTTTGCATGTGCTGCACGAACCGGCCTTGGCTGCGCAGCAGCATGCTGCGCTGGCGCCACAGCGAGCGCAGCACGCAGACTTGGTCGGCCGGGCGGAACGCACCGCGCAGCAGGCCGTAGGTCATCAGTTGCTGAAGCCATTGGCAGTCGAGCACATCGGACTTGCGTCCGGAGACGTTCTTGACATGTCGAGCGTTGACTAGCAGCACTGTGAAGCCACGGGCTTCGAGCAATTCGAACAAGGCGATCCAGTAGACGCCGGTGGACTCCATAGCGACGGTGTCGACGCCACAGCGCGTGAGCCAATCGGCCAGGGCGTTCAGATCGACGGTGAAGCTGGGAAACTCACGAACCGGTTGATCGTCGCGATCGGGCGGCACGGCTACAAAGTGAGAACCCGAACCGATATCGATACCGGCCGCGTTGGGGTGGGTGATCGTCAGAGGGGCCGCTCGTACCTTGACGGGTTTGGGGGTGAGGTTGGAATTACGTTTGACCATGGCTTGCTCCATCATTCGTTGTGGAATGTGGCGCCGCGTCGGGTACGTCGTCTAGCTCACTCTCTCAAACGGGATATCGAACCAGTGGCTGCATACCGCCGGTTCGATTCACCAATGTCGATGACGTCACCCAGGACCACGCTAACCTGCGGGCAATTCGCACCAATGCTTTATCGGTCTTCTGCGGCACCGCATTCCACCTTGCCACAACGAAGGCACTTCGTGTTTCTGAGGCGCGATTTTCGGCACAGGGCCGATTACTACGCTAACCTGGCATTGAACACGGACAATTTTTTCGGGCCAGCGCATGTGGGTTGTGCTGTCGCACATTGGCGCCGGCCCGAAAAAACAGCCGGTTAATTTGGACGTTTTTTTTAGGTGCAGGATCGATACCAAATGGCGCAGGAGTGCCGATTGTGACCGTGATTTAAGTTTTCGGCATCGAGTGCTAAGATCGAAAGTATGTCCAAATCGCCTGTCAGCATCGATCCAGAAATTATGAGCGGAGCGGCCGTTTTTAGTGGTACGCGTGTACCCGTTCGAGTCTTTATCGACTACCTCGAAGGCGGCGAGTCGCTCGAAGAGTTTCTTGAAGGTTTTCCGTCGGTCAGCCGTGCCCAGGTGATAGCTTTCTTGCAACTGGTTTCAGAGAAAGCGGTTGAGTTGGCGCGGTGAAGGTATTTATCGACGAATGTATCGATTGGCGCCTGGCTAGAAGCTTTGGCGAAATCGATGTTCGTACTGCACGCCAAATGGGTTAGTCTGAACTAAAGAACGGAAGGCTACTTCGAGTGGCAGCAAAGCAATTCGATGTCTTCGTTACGGTGGACCAAAGTATCGACTTTCAGAACAATCTGGCGCAAATTCCAATTGCCGTAGTTATTTTGGTCGCGCTGAACAATATGCGCAACACGCTTTTTCCGCTGGTTCTGCGAGTGATCGAAATGCTTCCGGAGTTGGTCGTTGGAACGGCGACACGAGTCGAAGGCTGAACGGTCCGAGGTTAGTCCCGATGGTGAACAAAACTCTCAAGAAACACCAACGAAGTGATTGATTTATAAGGTTGTATTTTCAAGTGTTTGGTTCGGCGGCGACGATTTTCATACCGAGTTTAGCGGCGCGCAGGTTCAGATGATGGAAGACCCGTTGCCGATATCGTTCTTCGTAGTAGTCCTGACGTTCATCCCGGTGGTGTGGTCTGATCAGCTACATCCGGGCACGTTCGAATTCACCCTGGTTCATCTGATCGATCACGAGCTGGACCTTTCGCCACTCCATAAGAAGTTCAAGAACGATAAGGTCGGAGCCTCGGCCTACGATCCGCGCGTGATGCTCAAGATCGTGCTGTTGGCGTATTCGCGAGGGCTGATCAGCAGCCGCTCGATCGAACAGCCCTGAGAGCGCAATGTTCAGCTCATGGCGATGGGCGGGGACTTGGCGCCGAGTTACGGGCACATGCCAAGTTCGTGCGCGAGTTGGGCGAGCAGATTCAGCCGCTGTTCACGCAGGTGCTGATGGCGTGCGATCGGCTGGGACTGATCGGGTGCGAGTGGTTCGCCATCGACGGGGTGAAGCTGCCGAGCAACGCGAGCAAGGAGCGCAGCGGCAGGCCGACGGCGGACCACCTATATTGGCCGGAACTCGATATCGATTTGTCGGTCGGGTCGATTCGCAATCCAGAGAAGTTTCCACTTCTATCAAAGTCTTTACCGAGATATCGAGCGCGTTCTGAATGGCAGCCTAAACTTTGGCACTTGGCTTTTTGTCTCGGGATACATTTAACAATGCACAACGAAGGTTGATGCGCTGATGCACAGCGGAGTCGCCCTCGCTATCAATTCGATCCAGGATGGCGTTGAGCAATGCCGAAGGCAGCATTTTTGCGGCGGCTCGGCAAAACGCCTGCTCGGCGCTGAGGACTAAACTCTGTTTATCACGCTCGGACAGCCATTAATTCTTGCCGCGAAGTCGGCGCGGGTCAAGCATTCCGATGCGAATATTTTGGCCTAGACCATCGCGAAAAGAGAAGTCGCTTCTGGGCATCTCGAAGTACCCAAGGCGACATCACGCTGTGCGACAGTTGTTGGGATGTAAGCGGTCTGACGTCCCAATTACCCAACCAATTTCTGAGCCGCTGCGCCAAATAAAGCGATACGTAAGGCGCACCTGAAGGCGTTGGGTAATATTTCACAAATCTTTTTAGTCGAGCGATTTCCGCAAGCCATGAGCGGTTCGAGCCGCAGGCCGTTAGCTCAGGTCAAGCGTCATAGGGGATCGCCGACATGCGTACTCTTTTTCAAGCGGCAGGTTTGCCGTCTTCGAGGCTCACGATAACTGCCGCGTTGGCAATGATAATCGCATCGGCGCCTCGGTCCGAAGGGATCTCCAGACCGCCTTTGATTGCCCTGACAGTGATCGTGCCATACGGTAATTCCGAGGCCACCGCTGCAATATCCACCGTATCGGGATCAGGCACGCCGATCGTGACATCCACGAACATGTCGTTGGCGGTTTTATCGAGCATCCGAAAGAATCCAATGCTGCTGTGGCGAATGGCATCCGAGACGGCACGGCGCGCCGCTTTGGTGGCATCGCGACCATGTACGTCTACGCCCATACCCATTTCAGTGATACATCGTACGCGTGCCATGAGTTCTCAACTTTCTTTTTTCGCTGACGCGGTCGAAAGTACCCGGCCGGACCGCGATTCCAACGGTTAATCTGAACCCAATTTCGACCGTTCTTCCGAGCGTTCTTCTGAGCACCAATCTTGATGCTAATCCAAGCGCTATTCCGAACCTTATTCCGAACCTTATTCCGAACCTTATTCCGAACCTTATCTCGAACGCTATTCCACCAGCGACGACAGGAACTGCCTGAGTTCAGGTGTTTTCGGATTCCGGAATAATTCCGCTGGGTTACCGATCTCGTGCACGCGGCCCAAATGCATGAAAATGATGCGGCTTGCTACTTTTCGTGCGAAAGACATCTCGTGCGTGACCATCAATAAGGTCATGCCCTCGGCCGCCAAACTCTCAACGACCCGCAAAACTTCGCCGACCAGCTCCGGGTCCAGCGCGCTTGTGATCTCGTCGCACAACAGCACTTTCGGCTCCATCGCCAACGCGCGGGCGATGGCAACCCGTTGTTGCTGGCCGCCGGAGAGCTGGTCGGGAAAGGCATCGAACTTCTCGGCCAGACCGACTCGATCCAGCAGCTTTCGCGCTTGGGCGGCACCGTCGGCGGCAACGGTCTGTTTAACGAGGCGCGGTGCGAGCATGATGTTGCGGCCAACGCTCAGGTGCGGAAACAGGTTGAAGCTTTGGAAAATCATGCCGACGCGTTGCCTGAGCGCGCGCATCGAACGGGCATCCTTGTGATTAAGCGCCTGGCCGCCAACGGTCAGCGAACCTGCCTGAAATTCCTCCAGTCCATTAATGCAACGAAGCAGCGTACTTTTGCCGGAACCGGATTTTCCAATAATCGCAATCACCTCGCCGGGCGAAACGGAAAGATCAATGCCCTTGAGCACTTCGTTCGTACCGAAGCTCTTGCGCAAGCCCGAAATACGGATGATCGTGTCCGGTGCAGAAGCGCCCGTGTCGGTGCGGGCTTCAGCGCTTGTGCCGGCACTGATCCCAGTGCCCGAATCAGCGGTTGGCATTCAGTTTCCTCTCAAGCGATTTGGCATACAGACTGATGGGGTAACAGAGCAGAAAATACATGACCGCAACACAACTGAAGATCAGTAGTGGATTGAAGGTGGCATTGGCTATCGATTTGCCGACTTTGGTGAGCTCCATAAAGCCAATCACCGAGGCCAGCGCGGTGCCCTTGATGACTTGCACCAGAAACCCCACCGTGGGCGCGATGGCGATCTTGGTGGCCTGCGGCAAGATGACGTGGCGCAATTGTTCGCCAAAGCTCAGCGCCAGGCTCTGCGAGGCTTCCCATTGGCCTCGTGGCACGGCAGCGACGCAACCGCGCCAGATCTCGGTCAGGAAAGCGCTGGTGTAGAGCGTCAAACCGGCACTGGCAGCCACCCACGGCGAGGTGTTGATGCCGAACAGGCCGAGTCCGTAGTACGCCAGGAATAACTGCACCAGTAGCGGTATGCCCTGGAAGATCTGCACGTAGGCCGACACCAGCCACTCCATCGGCGCTGACTTGGTCAGGCGCAACATCAACAACAACAGAGCCACCAAGCCACCGCCAATGAATGCAATTAGCGATAGGGCAACCGTCCAGCGAGCCGCCAGCAGCAAGTTGCGTGCAATATCCCAAAGCGTGAAGTCGACCACGTTATCGGGCTCCGAACAAAAATCGGCTGCCCAGCCAATTCAGGGATTGCCGCAGCAAAACGCAAAGTCCAAGGTAAATCGCTCCCACGACTATGAACGCTTCGAACGAGCGGAAGTTGCGGCTGTGAATCAGATCGGCAGCCGAACTCAGCTCGGGTGTCGAAATCTGGCCGCAGACCGACGAGCCCAGCATCACGATAATGATCTGGCTGACCAGGCTTGGCCAGACCTTTTTGAGCGCGGGACGCAAGACGACAAATACAAAGGTTTGCAGCCGACTCAGCGCCAGACTTGCGGCCGCCTCGACCTGTCCCTTCGGGGTTGCTTCCAATCCGGCCCGCAGGATCTCGGTCGCGTAGGCACCCAGGTTGATCACCATGGCGATAAACGACGACGTTTCGGCTGAAAGTCTGACGCCAAGCGCCGGCAGGCCAAAGAAGATGAAGAACAATTGAACGATGAAAGGGGTGTTTCGAATCAGTTCAACATAGGCGCCGACGCCGATCTTAAGCCAAACGGGTGCGAGCCGGTCGCCAAAGTCGCGAGCCCGGACCCAGGAGCAGGCAATACCCAGCAATGTGCCGGCCAACATGGCCGCTACCGTCAACGCCAGTGTCCAGGCGACGCCGGTCAGTAGCAGTGGCCATTCCGCCAGAACGGCCATGAAGTCAAGATTAACTTTCAAAGAGGCAGATCACCCGCGCCTCGGCCCAACCACTTCTTCGAAAGATCTTCGAGGACTCCGGATTTCTTCGCCTCGGCGAGAATTTCGTTGATCTTTTGCTTAAGCTTGTCCTCGCCTTTGGCGACGCCTATGTAGCAAGGGCTATCCTTCAAAAGCAGTTTGTATTCGGCCGACAGGTTTGGATTTTTGGCCATCATGTTGCCGGCGACTGAGGCACCCATGGCGACGAACTGAATCTGTCCGGAGACAAACGCAGCGGTTGATGCGTTGAAGTCTTCAAAGCGCTTGATGTCGGTACCGCTCGGTGCGACTTTGCTCAATTCCTGATCTTCGAGTGCGCCGCGGGTGACACCGACGGTCTTGCCGCTCAAGTCGGCGAAACTTTTCGCGACCAGATTCTTGGGGCCAAACACGGCCATGAAGAAGGGCGCATAAGCCGAAGTAAAGTCGATGACTTTTTCGCGGTCCGGATTTTTGCCCAAGGTCGCAATCACGACATCGGCCTTCTTGGTCTGCAGCGCCGGGATGCGACTGGCGCTGACGACCTGAACGAGTTCGACCGTGACACCGAGGGACTTGCCAATATAGTTGGCCAGATCAATGTCCAGGCCGATGGGCTTCAGATCGGTCCCTACATAGCCATACGGCGCCGAGTCCGTCTGTACCCCGACCTTGATAACCTTCGCCTTGATGACATCGTCCAGTGCCGACTGTGCAAAGGCGCTTGAGGTACACAGAATGGCCGCCATGGCCAGCCCAATGCCGAGCCTGCGCTGGGTGCGGTAAACAGTTTTCATGAATCGATCTCCAGGGGTTTGATTTATTGGGTGAAATTTAAGCGCAGTTTTGTAGGCAACTTTGGAAGCAATTTGCGGACCACAATGATGATTTTCGAACCACACTGATGATTTTTAGGCCGCGTTTATGTTAACCGAGCGAGGATTGCCGCAGATAGCGCGTCGCACAACGCTTAACGACTTGCATTCACTGTCTCTTTAACCAAGCCCGATCATCAAGCTCGATTAACCAGAACGATGCCGGCGGCGATCAGCAACAGGGCGGCCAGAATCGACAGAGTGATCGGTTCACCCAATAACAACCAAGCAAACACGACGCCGAACACGGGCGTCAGGAAGGTGAAGCTGGCCAGTGCGCTCGCGCGAAAACGCTGTATCAAAAAGAACCAGGTCAAATAACTCGCTGACGCGATAATCAGCGTCTGGTAGGCAAATGCGAGCCAGACTCGCGGCGTGCTTTGAAAGATGCCGGGTTCGCCCAGCAAGATCGCGCCCAGTAGTAGAACGACACTTGATACCGCCAGTTGATAGAGCAGATTTTTTTCGGGCGTAACCGAACGCAGCCGCGTTGCCTTGACCATGATGGTGGTGGTCGCCCAGAAGAAGCCGGCGGCTAGACACAAGGCGTCGCCCAGCAAGGCCTTGTGGTCTGGCGCGCCGAGTCGATCGGAAAATGCCAACAGGACGCCTGCAAATGCCAGCAGCAGTCCAATGAATTTAAGCGTTGTCAATTTATCGTTCGGTACCAGCCAATGGGCGCCGAAGGCGACGAAGAACGGCGCTGTGTACAGTAGGATGGTCGCCCGGGCGGCGCCGGTGTAGACCAGGCCCAGGTAAAGACAGATGAATTCGAGCGCGAAGAATATTCCGATTGCCACGCCTAACCAGCCGCTGCCATCCCGCCCCCTCAACGGCAGTTTGCGCAGCCGGATCCACACCAAAAGTAAGAGCGTGGCGCCGACCGATCGCAGTCCGGCCTGAAACAAGGGCGAGATACCCTCCAGGCCGATTTTGGTTGTGATCTGACCCAGACCCCAAACGGCGCACAGGGCGATCTGGAGCAAGGCAACGCGCGGCGGAACAGTTTTTTGGTCGGACAATGGCGTGGCGATCAGAAAACCGGAGGATACCCGGCGGCAGAACGACCGCACTTCGAAAATGCCGGTTTTGCTTCACCCTGTTGTAACATCAGCGCGAAATAATCAGAACTCAAAGGAGACCTAATGAAATCGATTCGTTTTCAATGTCGCCGTGCAATCGTTGCCGGTTTTTCGCTGGCCCTGCTCGCTGTTTCGGCGCCGGCAATGGCAGCGATCGAAGTTCAGTGGTGGCATGCCATGACGGGTGCGCTTGGCGATCGTCTGGCAGGTCTGGCTGATTCATTCAACAAGAGTCAGACTGAGTACAAAATTGTGCCGGTTTACAAGGGTAGCTACGCTGAATCGATGAGCGCCGCCGTTGCTGCTTACCGGGCCGGCAACGCGCCGCACATTCTGCAGGTGTTTGATGCCGGAACCGCGACGATGATGGGTGCCAAAGGTGCCATCGTTCCCGTGGAGCGCGTGATGAAAGAGGCCGGCGAGCCCTTTGATCGCAAGTCCTATGTACCCGCAGTGGCTGGGTTTTACACCTCGCGGACCGGCGAAATGTTGTCGTTCCCTTTTAATAGCTCGACTACGGTCTTTTACTTTAACAAGGAGGCACTCGCCAAGGCCGGTGTCAGCAAGACCCCAGAGACCTGGCCAGAGGTCATGGCAGCGTCGGCGAAGATCAAGGCCGGTGGCGTCGCGCCCTGTGGCTACACCACGGGTTGGCAGAGTTGGGTCCACATGGAAAGCTTCGCAGCCTGGCACAACACCGCATTTGCAACGGCCAATAACGGCTTCGACTCCAATTCGGCACGCCTCTTGGTCAACTCGCCCCTGCATCTGAAGCACATCAGCAATATGGCTGACTGGCAAAAGAAGGGCTATTTCACTTATGCGGGTCGCCGGAACGAGCCAGAGGCGAAGTTTTTTTCTGGTGAATGCGCGATGTTAACTTCGAGCTCTGCCGCCTATGCAAATATCAAGAAGAATGCGAAGTTTGACTTCGGGATTGGCAAGTTGCCCTATTACTCCGATGTAGCAGGGGCACCGCAGAACACCATTATCGGAGGTGCAAGTCTGTGGGTGATGTCCGGCAAGAAAAAGGAAGAGTACAAGGGCGTTGCCAAGTTCTTCAGTTTCTTGTCGTCGAGCGCGGTACAAGCTCAGTGGCATCAGGAAACGGGTTATTTGCCGCTCACGATGGCCGCCTACGAAGCTACCCGCAAGGCGGGCTTTTACGAGAAGAACCCAGGTACCGATGTCTCGGTGCAGCAGATGATCGTGAAAACCACCGACAAATCGCGGGGCATTCGACTGGGTAATTTTGTGCAGATTCGCGACGTCATCGACGAAGAACTCGAGGGTGTCTGGGCCAACAAGCAGGATGCCAAAACCGCACTCGAGAAAATGACGCAACGGGGCAATGAAATTCTGGAGCGTTTCGAGCGTACGGCCAAAGAGTAGACCGTGGAAAAGCGCGTTACCTTCGGCAATCGTTGGTTGCCATTCGCGCTTTTGGCGCCGCAACTGCTGATCATTCTGATTTTCTTTTATTGGCCAGCAGTTCAGGCGCTTTATCAGTCGGTGTTTATTCAAGATGCGTTCGCGACCACCACAGAGTTCGTCGGGTTGGAGAACTTCTCGAAGTTGTTTGCCGATCCGTTGTATCTGAATTCATTCAAGATCACGGCGGTTTTCTCGGTGGCGGTCACCGTCATCGGATTAAGCTTGAGTCTTGCGCTGGCTTATTTTGCCGATCGCGCGGTGCGCGGCGCATTGGCCTTTCGTACCCTGTTGATCTGGCCGTATGCGGTGGCGCCGGCAATTGCTGGTGTGCTTTGGCTGTTTCTATTCAACCCGACCTTGGGTGTCGTGGCGCACTGGCTCAAGGCGTTGGGCATTGAGTGGGACCACATCTTGAATGGCGACCAGGCAATGATCCTGATCATCATCGCCGCCGTCTGGAAGCAAATCAGCTACAACTTTATTTTCTTTCTGGCCGGTCTGCAATCGATTCCGAAATCGTTGATTGAAGCCTCGGCACTGGACGGTGCCGGCGCCTGGCGTACGTTTCGTGCCATTACCCTGCCGCTACTTTCACCGACCGCGTTTTTTCTGTTGGTGGTCAATATTGTTTACTCGTTCTTTGAAACCTTTGCCATCGTTGATGCCGCCACCTCGGGTGGGCCGGCCAATGCGACCGAGATTCTCGTCTACATGGTTTATCACCGAGGCTTCAAGGGCCTCGATATCGGCAGCTCGGCCGCTCAGTCGGTGGTGCTGATGGCTATCGTCATCGGGTTGACGTTCATCCAGTTCCGTTTTGTCGAACGCCGGGTCAAGTACGTATGAATGATTGCAGATGATCGATCGTAATCCACTGCTGGACTTCATCACTTATCTGGTGCTCGTGGTGGGCGTACTGGTCGTTGCGCTGCCGGTCTATGTGACGTTCGTGGCGTCCACCCAGACCAGTGAACAAGTGCTCAGTGCACCGATGTCGCTGTTGCCCGGTAGCCACTTTATCGAAAATTACAAGGCAGTCCTGTTTTCAGGCGGCGGTGTCGCGTCGTCGGCGCCGGTGGGGCGAATGATGCTGAACAGTCTCATCATCGCGCTGGTCATCGCGGTCGGCAAGATCGTGATTTCGCTGCTGTCGGCGTTCGCACTCATCTATTTCAGATTTCCGTTCAAGGGTTTGGTGTTCTGGATGATCTTCGTGACACTGATGCTGCCGGTCGAGGTTCGCATCATGCCGACCTATAACGTCATGGCCTCCTTGAATCTTCTGGATTCGTACACCGGTTTGACCTTGCCATTAGTGGCGTCGGCGACCGCGACGTTTTTGTTCCGGCAATTCTTCATGACCGTACCCGACGAATTGACCGAAGCCGCCCGGATCGACGGCGCCGGGCCGATGCGATTTTTCTGGAATATTCTGCTGCCGCTCTCACGCACCAATATCGCGGCCTTGTTTGTGATTCTGTTCGTCTATGGCTGGAACCAGTATCTGTGGCCGCTTCTGATCACCACCAGCGAGTCCATGTACCCGGTAGTGATTGGCATCAAGCGGATGATTCCGGGTGGCGATGCTGCGGCCGAATGGAATCTGGTCATGGCGACGGCGATGCTCGCGATGATTCCGCCGGTGATCGTGGTGGTGTTCATGCAAAGTTGGTTCGTCAAGGGACTGGTTGAATCGGACAAATGATTTTCCATGAGTGAACCTTTATCTGCCGGCGCGCCGGCCTGGCCGGCCGTCGACTTTCTGCACTGGCCCTATCCGTCGTTGGTTGCCCATCGCGGCGCGGGCAAGCTTGCGCCGGAGAATACGCTGGCGGCCTTTCGCGTTGGTTTTGGGTTCGGCTACCGCATGTTCGAGTTCGACGTCAAACTCAGTGGCGACGGCACCTTGATTCTGATGCATGACGCCACCCTGGATCGAACCACGTCGGGTCGGGCGCGGGTGTCGGCACGCAATCTAGGTGACCTCATGAAACTCGACGCCGGTAGCTGGCATTCGGCGCAGTATGCGGGCGAGGGTATTCCAACCCTCTGGCGGGTCGGAAGCTGGCTGCTTGCGAATCAATTGTTTGCCAATATCGAAATCAAACCTTGTCCGGGCCGTGAAGTCGAGACCGGCGCAGCGGTTGCTATCGAGGCTGATATTCTGTGGCGAGAGGCGCAGGCGGCGCCGATCCTGTCGTCGTTCTCCGAAGACGCGCTGGCGGCGGCGCGCCGAGCCGTGCCACACTTGCCGCGCGCGCTGTTGCTTGATGAAATACCGGCGGATTGGCTGAATCGCTGTCAGTCGTTGGGCTGCGTGGCGGTTGATGTCAATCACCGGGGATTGACGGCGGCGGTGATTGCCGAGGCACATGCCGCCGGTCTGCGGGTGATGACTTATACGGTGAATGATCCCGATCGGGCCCGTCAGTTACTCGACAGGGGGCTTGATTGTCTGATTACCGATGCGGTGGATGTGATCCGCCCCTGAGTGCGTTTGGCCGGGCAGAGGTCAGCCAAATCGTCCCTGCATGAACCAGCCTTTGCCGGGATCGGCGCTACCCAGGCGATCACGATAGATCCAGTACAGTACATTGGCGTCGTCCTCGGCGATAAAGTAGTCGCGTTGCACCAGAGCACCATCCCACCAGCCACTTTCGATCCGCTCCGGGCCTGCCAGCAAATTTAAAGTGCTGCCCCAGTAAGGGCGATTATTACGCTCACCGATGGGCACCGGCGTGCGCAGCAACCAGAGCGGGCGTGGCAAACTGCTGTGAGATGACAGCGCTATGGGATCGCTGCCTGTGAACGTATTGCTGCGCATCGGTGTGGTCGGCGGACTACCGAGCTCGAAGGCTTGATCGATTTCTTCGAAGCGGTAGGCGGCCTCGGGTCGATGGTCCTGCATCACACACAAGCGCTGGATTTGTTGCCGGCCCAGCCGGGTTTGCAGTCGCTCGATCAATCTGCCCAGACTCTCCTGAGTCGAGCGCAAGGTCGGAAATAGTTCCTGATTCGGCAGGCTCAGGGGTACCACTTCGCCGCAGACGAGCAGCAGCGTGTGTACCGGTGCCGGTAATTGGGTGACCGCCAGGCGCTCGCGCAGCAAACCATGCATGCGAGCGAGATCGCGGCTGGCTTCGATCATGCGGATTGGCATCCTGGTGGCGGGCAGATCATCGTGAAGGCCTTGCAATTCGAAGCTGCGTACGGCGACATGCAGGGCAGTGAGCCAGCCGGTCATCTGGATGAGCAGCCGGTGCGCGGCGAACAACAAGGCTTCGGCGTTCTCAATGTCGGCCAGTAGTTCGAGGCGAGCGCTGTAGCTGGGCGGTGCTTCGAACCAGGCGCGCGGATCGGCTTTCTTGCCCAGCGCCTGATCGAGTTCATTGAGTAACTCATGACCAAAACGCCGCGCTAATCCGGCGCGTGGCAACAGTTGCAATTCCTTGATTGTTCGCGTGCCGATCGACTCAAAGGTATCGCGATGGGGGGCCGCCGAATCGAGCAGGGCCAGCGGCAAGGCCGCCAGCCTGGCGTTCAGTTGTGCCTGATCCTGAGCAATCACCCCATCGCTTTGCAGGCTCAATAGCCAGGCGCCGCGAGCGGTAGGGGCGCAGGCGAGTTGCGCGCTAAAGCCCAGGGCATGCAGGCCTGACCTGACTCGGCCCAATAGAGCGTCCAGCCCGCCAAACAAACGCAAGCTCGGTTCGATTTCGAGCAACAGGCCGCAGTTCGGCAGGCTTGTGCGTGATTGATGGCGCTCGGTCTGATGGCGCTGAGCCTTGCCGTTATTCGGGGCGGGTGAGAGCAGCGAGATCGAAGGGGTGAATTGCAGCAACCAACAGGCAATCTGTTCGAGCGCCTGTTGTTCGCGGGTCGGATCGCGTTCGATCAGGAGTAAATCGGGGGCTAACGCCAAGGCGGTCGCCCGCTTGATGCCGCTATGAACGCCCAGCGCTTGTGCGCCCTGGTTGGTCAAGAGAACATGCAGCCGATCGCAGACGGCGAGTTGCAACAGGCTCGACGTTGACGCAGCGGTGCGTTCAAAAACCTCGAGCGCCAGTTGAGGAAGATGAATACTCAGCCATAACATGTGAGGTGCTCATTGACAGGGGCTGTGCTCACTGTTTGATGCCCGCCAGATGATATTTGCGCTCTTCGGTGTAATGCCACCAAGGGCGGGAGGGCTCGCCTTGCATAAAACGGACCGCCGATAAAAAGACGTCGATAACGCAGGGATCATGGCGTTGACCGGTACTCAGGCAGAGCTTGCGATACATGGCATAGGGGTCGCGTTTGCTGAGTGCTGCCGGTGTGACGATGCCCAGCAAACGCAAGTCCGCAGCGATCGCCGGGCCGACATTGGGTAACTGCTCCAGCCGCTGACATTCAGCGGCGGTACGGGCTTTCAGGATCATAGGTTTGTAATCGACAGGCGGACAGGGCAAGACTCGGCAGGCTTGGCCTGTATGCGGTTAATGCTGACGCAAGGCGGCTTGTGCCAAGGGCTCACTTTGGGCGGGTTCGGTATGACGCGCGTGCACGGTCAGCATTGAAGCAGCCGGACCCGTCTGCTCGTCCCGGGCTGCGCTCGGTTTCAGGCGAATGGCGGTGACCGGTTGCGGCAGATCGAGCAGCAGGGGCATGGCCAGGACGGGCCCCCGTCGCTTGAGCAACTGGACTGATAGTTTCTGATCAGGCCTCGGCAGCAGCAGCAGACGCAGGGGGGCGGGCGATGACTCGAATTGAGCCGTCAGTTGTCGAAAAAGAAAGACCGGGCCACGGGCGGATAACGCGGCCATTTGCAGCCGCCGCAGATGTTCCGGTTTGGTACGGTCTTGCGGCAGCCAGGCGAGCAGGGCGCCGAAGCTCGCACTCTTCAGAGTTTGTTCAACCGCCCAGAGTCGATCGGCCGCATTGGGCGCTTGAATGATGATGAGGCTGTTCAGATCAATGCCGTGACTGGCCAGGGCAGGGGCATAAGGAATATGGGGCGGGGCCAACAGAATGACGACTTTGCGTTCGCGGGTTAATTGTCGCAGCACCGGTACGAGCAAACGTAATTCGCCGATACCGGATTCGCGACCAATCAGTTCGGTGAGCATGCCCAACGGCCAGCCAGCACCTGGCAGTTCGGCGTTGAGTCTTGGAAACCCGCTGGAGACGGCCGCTTGATCCCGATGCGCGACTTGACTGGCACGCCAGACAGCGTTGCCCAGCAAGGATTGGCCCAGCGGGTTGATGAATGGCTTGGTGGGTTGGTCGGCCGCTTGTTTGGTTGCTTGTTTGGTCGCTTGTCTGGCCAGGGACGAACTGGACGCGTCTGGATTGGAAGCGTCTTTGAGCGCCTGCTCAGGCTCGCAGGACAGTGACGGATTTTGGGAAAGAGTGGCTTGTTGCATAAGACTTTCGCTTCACAGCGACTTGCCGCCGCGCACCAAACCGACGCCGATGCCTTCGAGGCTAAAAGTTTCGTCGCGGTGATCGATCAAAATGGGTTTGAAGTCAGGGTTCTCGGGCAATAACTCGATGCTGTTGCCTCTTTTTCTCAGTCGCTTCACGGTCACGTCGTTACCCACTCGGGCAACCACAATTTGACCGCTGCGGGCCTCCTGGGTACGTTTGACGGCCAGCAGATCGCCGTCGTGAATGCCGGCGTCGCGCATGCTCATGCCGCGAACCTTCAGCAGATAGTCCGGCTTCTCGCTAAAGAGGCTCGGGTCAAGCGCGTAGCTGGCTTCGACATGTTCCTGAGCGAGAATGGGGCTGCCCGCTGCGACTCGGCCGATGAGGGGCAGGGTCAGTGCCAGTTGCACGGCACTGGGCAGACCCGTGTCATCTTCGTTATAGGGCATCGACATGAGTTTCAGGCGAATGCCGCGCGAGGCGCCTGAGGTCAGCTCGATCGCGCCTTTGCGTGCCAGAGCCTTTAAATGTTCTTCGGCCGCGTTCGGTGAGCGAAAGCCCAGGGTCTGTGCAATTTCGGCCCGCGTGGGCGGGAAACCGGTGGCAGAGATATGTTTCTGGATGAGTTCCAGAATTTCTTGTTGACGGGCTGTCAGATCGCGCATGGTTGGCTAGCCGCTTTTTCGTTAGTAATCTTCATTAGTAAGCTGGAGGTTCTGAAATCGTTTTCTGTCGCTAACTGTATTTATATACAGGAACTGTACATTTATCAAGTGGTTTTGGCAAATCAATAATTTTGCTGCTTTTGCTTGCCGACATCAGACCGTCTCATGAAGACTATTGGTCCCCAAAAGACCCTATTCGGTGGATCAGTTTTTCCGATTTGCAGGAATCTTTGCGGGCCCTCCAAGCAAGGCCCAAGCCCGGTTCGTTCAGGCTGCACTTGCAGCGAGTCTCGCTTCCACACGAGTGCATTACGCGTGCCTGGGCGAGCGCATCTTTCAGCCGATTCAGGTATTCATCAGGTAAAGAACAAAAGGAAATCTTCCGGGCTCGGAAAAACTCATCAGAATCCTGGATGCATACTTGCAATTTTTGTGGCACAGTGTTGCTTACACAAACACCGCTCATGATTGCGACACACAAAGGTTGCGTTCCGGGCCACTTTGTGTGTTGGCTTGCATTTCTGGTTATGCGACTCCTGGCGCCTCGAAATGCATTCTTGTTTGTTGTTTCGAGGATCACTGGATGACCAAGATCTACGTAGGAAATCTCCCTTGGCGCGCTACCGACGCGCAACTCTCCCAACTGTTCGGCGCGCACGGTGAAGTGTCGGACGCTCGTATCGTGACCGATCGCGAAACCGGCCGATCACGCGGCTTCGGCTTCGTGACCATGTCCAATGCCGATGCCGCAGCCAAAGCCATTACTGCATTGAACGGCTATTCAATTGAAGGCCGCGCTTTGGTCGTTAACGAAGCCCGTGAGCAGCAAGGCGGTGGCGGCGGAGGCTTTCGTCGGGGGCCGGGTGGTGGTGGACCCGGTGGCGGTGGACCCGGCGGACCCGGCGGCGGCGCAGGGGGTGGCGGCCGCGGTGGCGGTGGAGGAGGATATGGCGGAGGAGGTGGTGGTGGTGGCGGTTACGGCGGTGGTGGTGGCCGTGACGGCGGCGGAGGCGGCGGCAGCCGCGATGGCGGTGGCGGGTATGGTGGTGGACGCAGTGACGGAGGTGGCTACGGTCGTCCACGCCAGGGTTGATGACCTTCGCACACTCCGCTATCCGGAGTGCGCTGTTTGTATTCCTGTCCGTGCTCTTGTTCGTGTCCCCGCTCGCATTTCCGTTTGTGCTCCCGTTGGTATTCCTCCAGTAAACTCGGTTGTTGGTCTGGTCCCGGTGTCTCGAGATCGTACTGACAAACGAGTTTTGTGCTTTGAGGCCATGAAAATCATGAGTGACCCGCGATGAGTTCAACCATCGGCGTGATTGGCGTCGGCGCCATGGGAATGGGCATTGCCTTGAGTCTGCAACGCGCGGGCCACCGGGTGATGATTCACGATACCGATCCAAGCCGCAGCACCTTGGCGCGACACAAGCAATTAGATATTGCCGAGTCGTCCGGTGAACTGGCTCAGGTATGCGACGTGATCTTCATCGTGGTCGTCAATGCCGAGCAGATACGGCAGATTCTCGATCCGCAGACCGGACATCAGCAGACAGGATTGCTCAATGTGCTGACGCGCCATCATACGGTGCTGATCTGCAGCACCATTGCCGCCGGCGACATGGTGCATTTTGCGGGCGTGGTGGCGGGCACGGGCTCAAGGTTTGTCGATGCGCCGATTTCGGGCGGTCCGGCACGAGCCGAAAACGGCAGCATGAGCATGATGTTGGCGGCGCCTGAACCGGTGTTGACGGAACTCACGCCAATCCTCGCAAAGATCAGCGGCAAGCGCTTCATGATTTCAAGTAAACCGGGCGATGCCAGCAAGGCAAAACTGGTCAATAACCTGCTGGCGGGCATTCATCTGGTCGCCGCTGCCGAGGCATTCGCCCTGGCCAAACGCTTCGAATTGGACGAGCAGCAAATGTTCGAACTCATCTGCGCGAGCTCGGGACAAAGCTGGATGCTCGAGGATCGGGTGCCGAGGGCCTTGCAAGGTGATTTGCAACCGCGTGCTGCGGCTCATGTCATCACCAAGGACCTGACCTTGGTTAATGCGGCTGCGCGCGAACTTGGACTCGATCTGCTGCTCGGTGAAGTGGCCAGAGCGGAAATGCAAAAGACCTGCGACGCCGGCTGGCGCGCTGACGATGACGCCGCCGTCATTACACGGCTGAGATTACCCAGCTAGTGCGATCTTACATATTCGGATAGTTGGGCCCCCCACCGCCTTCCGGGACCACCCAAACGATGTTCTGGGTCGGATCCTTGATGTCGCAAGTCTTGCAGTGCACGCAGTTTTGCGCATTGATTTGCAGACGGTCGCCGCCATCATCGCTCTTCACGAACTCGTAAACACCGGCCGGACAATAACGCTGTTCGGGCCCCGCGTAACGGGCCAGATTGGTATTCACCGGTACCGACGCATTTTTCAAGGTCAGGTGAATCGGTTGATTCTCTACGTGATTGGTGTTCGAAATGAATACCGACGAGTTTTTGTCAAAGCTCAACTTGCCGTCAGGCTTGGGATACTGAATCGGCGAGAATTCCGAAGCCGGCCGCAAGCACTCGTGATCAGCATGTTTTACATGCATCGTCCATGGCGCTTTGCCGCGCAGCACCACTTGGTCAATGCCGACCAGCAGGGTACCCAGCCACAGGCCTTTGCTCATGGCCGCCTTGAAATTGCGCGCCTTATGCAACTCCTCGTGTAGCCAGGACGATTCAAACGCCTGCGGATAGGCACTGAGTTCGTCCTTGCTGCGATTCTCAGCCAAGGCGGCAAAGGCGGCCTCGGCGGCCAGCATGCCGGTCTTGATCGCCGCGTGACTGCCCTTGATGCGTGCGGCGTTCAGAAAACCCGCCTCACAGCCGATCAGGCAACCGCCCGGAAAGGTCAGCTTGGGCAACGCGTTAAGGCCGCCAGCCGTGATCGCGCGGGCGCCATATGCGACCCGCTTGCCGCCTTCGAAAAATTGGCGGATGGTCGGATGGGTCTTGTAACGCTGAAATTCGTCAAACGGAGACAGATAGGGATTATCGTAAGCTAGGCCAACGACGTAACCGACGGCGACCTGATTGTTCTCCAGGTGATACAGAAAAGAGCCGCCATAGGTGTCCGAGTTCAACGGCCAGCCGGCAGTGTGAACCACCAGACCCGGCTTATGATTTTCCGGCTTGATGTCCCAAAGCTCTTTCAGGCCAATCGCATAACTCTGCGGATCCTTGCCGGCATCCAGCTTGAATCGCTCGATCAGTTGTTTGCCCAGATGACCGCGTGCGCCTTCGGCGAAGAACGTGTATTTCGCATGCAGTTCGATGCCGGGCTGGAAGTTGCCGGTATGCTGGCCATCCTTGCCGACACCCATGTTGCCGGTGGCCACCCCTTTGACTGAGCCGTCTTCGTGATAAAGAATTTCGCAGGCAGCAAAACCGGGATAAATTTCGACCCCGATCTTTTCGGCTTGCTGTCCCAACCAGCGAACAACATTGCCGAGACTGACGACAAAGTTGCCATGATTCTTGAAACAATCGGGAAGCATCCATTCCGGCACTTGCCGAGCGCCGTTCTCCGAAAGATACAGAAAGCGATCTTCGACCACGGCCGTGTTCAACGGTGCGCCATCGGCTTTCCAGTTTGGAAATAATTCGTTGATCGCGCGCGGGTCCATGACGGCACCCGACAGAATATGAGCGCCGATCTCGGAGCCTTTCTCAATGACACATACCCCGAGCTCCTGGCCGCGCTCGGCGGCGAGCTGCTTTAGACGGATGGCGGCGCCGAGGCCGGCTGGTCCGCCGCCGACGACCAAGACATCAAATTCCATCGAATCACGTTCGATTGCCATAGTTTTTCCGTTGGTTATTCGTTAGTTATTCGTTAGTTATTAGTTGATCTGCAAGGGTTCTTTAGAATTTTCCGGTAATCGGTTAGAGCACGCAAACCATTAGTGTCAATTTCACAGGCAAGACGTCCGATGATGTCGACATTTCGTCTTTGAAAACTGTCTGGATTCTGCGGCATCGCGCCAGCAGAGAATCTATGAGATCATCAGAGGTTGTCCAAAATTGTAGGGGTATGTCTTGGCGATGAACATTGATCTGGGCGGCAAAACCGCCTTGGTGACCGGCGCATCCAGCGGCTTGGGTAAACGTTTTGCCATGGTACTAGCCCAGCAGGGCGCGCAGGTGGTTTTGGCATCGCGCCGTACGGATAGGCTGAAAGAGGTCCGCGCCGAAATCGAGGCGGCCGGCGGCAGTGCGCATGTGGTTGCGATGGATGTGACCGATCTGAACAGTATCCGCGTTGCGGTCGGCCAGGCGGAAGCTGATTGCGGCGCCATCGATATTCTGGTCAACAATTCCGGCGTCAGCACCACCTTCAAGCTGGTTGATGTCAGCGTCGAAGACTACGACTTTGTATTCAACACCAATACCAAGGGTGCGTTTTTTGTGGCCCAGGAAGTGGGCAAACGCATGATTGCGCGTGCCAAGGAAGCGGGCGCAAAGCCGCCTGCTGCCCGGATCATCAATGTTGCCTCGGTCGCCGGTCTGAAGGTTTTGCCGCTGATCGGCACCTATTGCATGAGCAAGGCCGCCGTCGTGCAAATGACCAAGGCGATGGCCATGGAGTGGGGGCGATTCGGCATCAATGTCAATGCCATTTGTCCAGGTTACATCGAGACCGAATTGAACGCCGAACATTTCCAGACGCCGGCGGGACAAAAATTGGTGCAAATGTTGCCACGCAAGCGCCTGGGCGAAGCCAGCGATCTCGACGGCCTGTTGCTGTTGCTGGCCAGCGAAAACTCCGGATTCATCAACGGCGCCATCATTACTGCCGACGACGGTCTGGCGCTTTAGAAGGGAGCTTCGAGTGAAACCGATCACGGCTGTACTACTAAACGTTGCACATGCCATCGATCATATGTTTCTGTTGATTTTCGCAACTGCAGTCGGCACCATTGCGCTCGAGTTCGGATTCGCGCGCTGGGAAGATCTGATGCCCTACAGCGTCGGCGCGTTCTTCATGTTCGGGGTCGGGTCGGTGCCGTCCGGTCGCTTTGGCGATCTCTGGGGCCGCAAGCGCATGATGGAGGTGTTCTTCTACGGCATGGGGCTTGCGGCGTTGCTGGTTGCGCTGACCCAGAATGCCTGGCAGATGGCAGCGGCGCTGGTCGTGTTGGGTTTGTTCGGATCCATTTACCATCCGGTCGGTATTCCGATGCTGGTTCAGCGTTCGACGAAACCGGGGCAGACCATCGGTATCAACGGCCTGGTGGGTAATCTGGGCATTGCCGTTGCGGCGCTCCTGACCGGCTTCATCGTCAAGTATTTTGGCTGGCGCATGGCGTTCGTCGTGCCCGGTATTTTCTCGATTGTCTGTGGCCTGATCTTTTCGGCCACCACGCCGGCTGAAACCGAAGCACCCGCCAAACGCATCGGCAAGGCAAAGGTGCAACTGCCTCCGGCGGTATTGGCCCGGGTTTTTCTGGTCATGACCCTGGCTGCGATCACCAGCAGTCTGTTGTTCAATTTTTCAACTAATGGCAACGCGCAACTGATGCGGGAGCGTTTTGTCGGCATCGTTGATGATCCGGCGCGGCTCGGCGTTCTGTTGGCGATTGTGTATGCGGTGGCATCAATCGCCCAGGTCATCGTCGGTCGCCTGATTGATCGTTATCCGTTGAAACGCATTTATGTCGTGATCATCATGATGCAGATACCGCTGTTTCTGCTGGCCGCTTACGCGTCGGGCTGGACGCTGTTCGTTTTGCTGATTGCCTTCATGGCGGTCATCTTTGGCGCTATCCCGTTTACCGATGCCATGATTGTCCGGTACGTCGATGACAGCATGCGCTCGCGGGTTTCGGGCATGCGGTTAGCGGTTTCCTTTGGAATCAGTTCATTGGCGGTCTGGTTACTCGGCCCGTTCGTCAAGGTCGCGGGATTCCAGGTGCTGTTGCTGACCATGGCCGCCATTGCGTTTTGCACCTTCCTGATTGCGCTGCTGTTGCCCTCGGAGCAAAGTACTCAGGCATTGACCGGTGAGGCCATCAAAACCTGAAATTCCGCCCGGTCGGCTGACGCTGCGGTTAGTAACCGTTTAACCCGTCAGCGATACATCAGCCAATCAACGAGACATCAACTGGACAACCGGTGCGTTTGAGTAGTTCCTCTTTGCTGACGCCTGGCGCTAGTTCGCTGAGCTTCAGCCCCGAGGGCGTGACATCCAGCACGCCCAGGTCGGTGATGATCATATCGACCACACCAACACCGGTCAGCGGCAAGTTGCACTTCGACAGTATCTTGAGGTCTTCGCTGCCGTCTTTCTTGCGGGCAGTGTGTTCCATGATGACCAGAACGCGGGCAACGCCGGCCACCAGGTCCATCGCACCGCCCATGCCTTTGATCATCTTGCCAGGGATCATCCAGTTGGCCAGATCGCCGCTGGCGCTGACTTGCATGGCGCCGAGAATAGCCAGATTGATCTTGCCGCCGCGAATCATCGCGAATGAATCGGCACTCGAGAAAATCGACGAGCCGGGCAGTGTCGTGACCGTCTGTTTGCCGGCGTTGATCAGATCGGGATCGACCTCCGCTTCGGTCGGGAAGGGTCCGATACCCAACAGACCATTTTCCGATTGCAGCCAGACTTCCATATCCTTGGGTACGTAGTTGGCGACCAGGGTGGGTAAGCCAATGCCGAGGTTCACGTAAAAGCCCTCGCGCAGTTCTTTGGCCGCACGGGCTGCCATTTGTTCTCGGGTCCAAGCCATTGCGTTTCCTTTAAGCGGGTCGGGTGGTGCGCTGTTCGATGCGCTTTTCCGGGGACGCATTAATCACAATGCGGTGAACATAGATGCCTGGCAAGTGGATCTGGTCAGGGTCCAGACTGCCAGTCGCGACAATCTCTTCGACCTCGACCACGGTTACCTTGCCGGCCATCGCGACATTCGGATTAAAGTTGCGCGCAGTACGTCGAAAGATCAAGTTGCCGGTGCGATCCGCCTTCCAGGCCTTGACCAGCGAGATATCAGGCACCAGCGAACGCTCCATCACATAGTGGTGGCCGTCAAACTCGCGGGTTTCCTTGCCGTCGGCAACGATCGTGCCGAAGCCAGTGCGAGTGAAGAACGCCGGGATACCGGCGCCGCCGGCGCGCAGCTTCTCGGCTAAGGTGCCTTGCGGAGTGAACTCGAGCTCGAGTTCGCCGGCCAGAAACTGCCTCTCGAACTCCTTGTTTTCACCGACGTAGCTGGCAATCATTTTCTTTATTTGCCGGGTCGCCAGCAAGATGCCCAGACCGAAGCCGTCGACACCGGCATTGTTGGAGATGGCGGTCAGGTTTTTAGCGCCGGAGTCGCGAACTGCGGCGATCAGTGCTTCAGGGATGCCACAAAGTCCAAATCCGCCGACCGCAATCAGCTTGTCATCGGCTATCAGACCCTGCAGCGCGGCGGCGGCAGTCGGAAACACCTTGCTCATACTGTTTTCTTTCGAATCGGCAACGCACTCATTATATTCGGGTTGCTGCGGCTATAATCTCGATTTCCCGGTTGCCCGACATGACAAAATTCGTCTTTGTAACAGGTGGGGTTGTGTCCTCGTTGGGTAAGGGCATCGCTGCCGCTTCGATGGCCGCGCTGCTTGAGTCGCGCGGTGTCCGCGTAACCCTTCTGAAGCTCGACCCGTACATCAACGTCGATCCGGGTACGATGAGTCCGTTTCAGCATGGCGAGGTCTTTGTTACCGAAGATGGCGCCGAAACCGATCTCGACCTCGGACACTACGAGCGGTTTGCCAACGCGCGCATGCGCCGCAGTAACAATTTCACGACCGGCCAGATCTACGATTCGGTGATCAAGAAAGAGCGCCGCGGCGAGTATCTTGGGCGCACCGTCCAAGTCATTCCCCATATTACCAACGAGATTCAGGCGTTCATTGAACGAGGCGCTGGCATTGGATCGGTTGATGCCGCCGATGTCGCGTTTGTTGAAATTGGCGGCACGGTCGGTGATATCGAATCGCTGCCGTTTCTCGAAGCCGTTCGTCAAATGAGCTTGAAACTGGGCCGGGGTAATTCCTGCTTTGTGCACCTGACACTGGTGCCCTTCATTTCGTCGGCAGGCGAACTCAAGACCAAGCCGACCCAGCATTCGGTTCAAAAATTACGCGAGATCGGCATTCAGGCCGATATGCTCATGTGTCGCGCCGACCGACGTGTGCCCGATGACGAACGCGCAAAGATATCGCTGTTCTCGAACATTCAACTTGATTCGGTCATATCGGTATGGGATGCCGACAGTATTTATAAAATTCCTCGCATGTTGCACGATCAAGGTGTCGACGACCTGTTGTGTGAGATCTTGCGGCTCGATGTGAAGCCTGCCGACCTCAGTATGTGGGACCGGCTGGTTTACGCGCGTGAGCACCCGGTGCACACGGTGCGCGTTGCGATGGTCGGCAAATACGTTGACCTGACCGAATCCTACAAGTCGCTGACCGAAGCGTTGATTCATGCCGGCATACATACTGAAAGCCGCGTAAAGATCGAGTACCTGGACTCTGAAATGATCGAGCGCGATGGTCCGGCCGGATTGGCGGAATTTGACGCGATTCTGGTGCCCGGCGGATTCGGTCGGCGCGGGGTCGAAGGCAAGATCCGTGCGATCCGATTCGCTCGCGAGAACCGTATTCCTTACTTGGGTATTTGTTTGGGCATGCAGTTGGCGGTGATCGAATTTGCACGAAACGTCTGTGCACTGGATGGCGCCAATAGCAGCGAATTTGATCCCGGCTCCCCTCATAAAGTCGTCGGGTTGATTTCTGAGTGGACCGATCGTGGCGGTCAGCTCGAGCGACGTGATGAGCAGTCCGATCTGGGCGGCACGATGCGCCTCGGTGCGCAACGCTGTCCGGTTGATGCCGGTACTCTGGCCAGCGAAATTTACGGTGAATCGGTTAATGAACGTCATCGGCATCGCTACGAGGTCAACAATCGTTATGTCGACGCGCTGGTCAGTGCCGGACTCATAATTTCCGCTCGTACTCCCTCGGAAGGGCTGACCGAGATTATTGAGTTGGCACGCACGGGTCGTCATGCACACCCGTGGTTCGTCGGCGTGCAATTTCATCCGGAGTTCACCTCCACGCCGCGACAAGGACACCCGCTATTCATTTCATTCGCGCGGGCGGCGATCGCTCGGGCGATGGGGCTGGCAGCCGCACGCGAGGCCGCCTGATGCAGTTGTGCGGCTTCGAGATCGGTCTGGATCGCCGGTTCTTTCTGATTGCTGGACCGTGTGCGATCGAGTCGCGTGAACTTGCGTTCGAGACCGCGGGTTATCTGAAGGAATTGACGCAGCGGCTCGGAATCCCGTTCATTTACAAGTCGTCGTTCGATAAGGCCAATCGTAGCTCTGGCAGCTCGAAACGCGGCGTCGGCATGGACGCCGGCTTAAAAATTCTTGCTGATGTAAAGGCCTCACTGAAGATTCCCGTGCTCACGGACATTCATGAGGTTGATCAGATAAACCCGGTCTGTGCGGTGGTCGATGTCTTGCAAACGCCCGCGTTTCTGTGTCGGCAGACCGATTTCATTCGAGCGGTCGCCGCGTCGGGCAAGCCGGTGAACATCAAGAAGGGACAGTTCCTGGCACCTGAAGACATGGCGCACGTCGTTGCCAAGGCTCGCGAAGCGGCGTTGCAAGCGGGGATCAAACAAGAAACCATCATGGTCTGCGAACGCGGCGCTTCATTCGGTTATCACAATCTGGTGTCCGATATGCGCTCGCTCGTCGTCATGCGCGCAACCGGCGCCCCGGTGGTGTTTGACGCCACCCATTCGGTACAGTTGCCGGGTGGCCAGGGCAATGTTTCTGGCGGCCAGCGGCAATTTGTTGCGCCCCTGGCACGCGCCGCCATCGCCGTCGGTGTCGCCGGGGTGTTTGCCGAGACCCACCCGGATCCGGCCAACGCATTTTCGGATGGACCGAATGCCTGGCCGATGCACCGTATGGAGGAATTACTCGAGTCGTTGTGCGAGCTCGATGCGGTCACGAAGCGGCGCGGTTTTGTCGAGCATTCGCTCGACTGATTTAAATAGATTGATCCAAATGGACTGATCCAAATAGACCTGATTAGACCGATCTGAATAATTACAAGGAGACTTCTGTTCATGCCCGCCTATGTCATAGCGAACGTCAAGGTGAAGGATCCCGAGTTGTACAAGGGCTACACGGCACTGACGCCGAATGCCATTGCTTCGGCAGGAGGCAAGTTTGTAGTAAGAGGCGGTCAGCACACGGTACTCGAAGGAGACTGGGTGCCCGAGCGTCTGGTCGTACTTCAGTTTGAGACTGTAGCGGCGGCCAAGGCGTTCTACAATTCGGCGCTGTATGTCGAGGCGCGTGCCCAGCGGGCCGGCGCTACCGATTATTTCAACATGGTTGTGGTTGAGGGGATTGCATGAGTTCGATCGTTGATATTGTGGGTCGCGAGATCATTGATTCACGCGGTAATCCGACCGTTGAATGTGATGTCTTGCTCGAGTCGGGGGTCATGGGCCGAGCGGCCGTGCCTTCGGGTGCATCGACCGGCTCACGCGAGGCGGTGGAATTGCGTGATGGTGACAAGTCGCGCTATCTCGGTAGGGGCGTGCTCAAGGCGGTTGAGCATATCAATACTGAAATTGCTGAATCGTTGATGGGCCTTGACGCCACCGAACAGGCCTACGTCGACCGAATTCTGATCGATCTCGATGGTACCGAAAACAAGTCGCGGCTCGGCGCCAACGCCATGCTCGCGGTGTCGCTGGCCGTTGCGAAGGCGGCCGCCGAGGAATCCGGTTTGCCGCTGTATCGCTACTTTGGGGGTTCAGGCGCAATGGCGCTGCCGGTGCCGATGATGAACGTCATCAATGGCGGCGCCCATGCCAATAACAACCTGGATCTGCAAGAGTTCATGATCCTGCCAATTGGCGCACCGAGTTTTCGTGAGGCGATTCGTTATGGAGCCGAGGTATTTCACTCGCTCAAGAAATTGCTCAACGATAAAGGTATATCTACGGCAGTAGGGGATGAAGGCGGTTTTGCGCCCAGCGTGGCCAACCACGAAGCGGCTATCCAACTGATTCTCGAGGCCATTGCCAAAGCCGGATACGAGCCGGGCAAGCAGATTGCGCTCGGTCTGGACTGTGCGGCATCCGAGTTCTACAAGGATGGTCATTATCATCTCGAAGGTGAGGGGCTGAAGCTCGATGCCGAGGGCTTCACTCATCTACTGTCGACCTGGTGCGACAAGTATCCGATCATCTCCATCGAAGATGGCATGGCCGAGAACGATTGGGAAGGTTGGAAACTGCTGACTGATGTCCTAGGCGATCGTGTGCAATTGGTGGGCGATGATCTGTTTGTGACGAATACGAAAATTCTGCAACGCGGCATCGATGAAGGTATTGCCAATTCGATACTGATCAAGATCAATCAGATCGGCACCCTGACCGAGACCTTTGCTGCGATTGAACTGGCCAAGCGCAACAACTATACGTCGGTGGTTTCGCATCGTTCCGGTGAGACCGAAGACACAACCATTGCCGATATTGCGGTTGCCACCAATGCGTTGCAGATCAAGACTGGTTCGATGAGTCGCAGCGATCGCGTTGCAAAATACAATCAACTGTTGCGCATTGAAGAAGACCTCGGCGACATCGCCAGTTACCCGGGTCGCAGCGCATTCTTCAATTTGCGTTAAAGCTGTTGTAACAAGGCCTGATTCCGGTCTGCGGACTTGAGTCGGGACTGCTCGAGATGCTATCGTTTTAAAATGCGCGTGTTGTCCCTGATCCTGGTGGTTTTGTTTGCCTTGATTCAATATCCCTTGTGGTTAGGCAAGGGTGGTTGGCTGAGGGTGCTTGAGCTCGACCGACAGTTGAGCATTGCCCGGCAGACCAATTTTCGAATGGAAGTGAAGAACCAAGCGCTTGAAGGCGAAGTGCGCGATCTGAAGCAGGGATTGCTGGCGATCGAAGAGCGTGCCCGTTATGAACTCGGTATGGTGCGCTCCGACGAGCTGTTCATTCAAATCAATGCCATTCCCAAAGCGCCAGTGCCACCGGTTCGTCGCGACGGGTTAGGCTTGGGCAATGATGTGCCGCCTCTTGCTAGTGGCGTAGGTCCGATTCCGGTGCCGGAGCGGTATCGGTAAAGAGTTGTGCGCTGTCGATCGCATCAAAGGCATAACGCTGATTGCAAAAGTCGCAGTGCACTTCAACGTCCGCGCGCTCAGCCAGAATCTCTTCAACTTCCCGTCGCCCCAGCATGCGCAACATCGAGGCGACTTTTTCACGCGTGCAACTGCAGGCAAACCGGCATGAGCGTGTTTCGCTGGTTTGAATCTTTTCCTGCCAGAACAATCGATGCAGCAGTGCCTCGGGCGTCAGGCTCAACAGTTCTCGCTCGGTGACCGTATCAGCCAGCAGCACCAGTCGATCCCAGGCGTCGTTGTCCGATGCCGAATGTATACCGCCATCGCCGGGCAGCTTTTGCAACAGCAGCCCACAGGCGCGCTCCCGGTTTGCGCTTAACCAGATGCGGGTTGGAATCTGCTCGGATCGTTGCATATAGGATTCGAGCATCAACGCAACTGCACCGGCGTCGAGCGAGACGATACCTTGATAGGTCTGGCGATTTTCAGCGGTCGGTCCCGGATCGAGGGTGACTACAAATCGGCCTTTACCTTCGCTGTTGACAAGTACGTCCAGCGAGTCACCGTCCTGCAAAACCGCACCCTCACTCAGTTTGGCGGTGGCACGAAATTCGCCATTGGCTGAGCTTTCGACAACCATCAGTTTGACCGGGCCATCGCCGTGTATCTGCAGAACCAGGCTGCCCTCAAACTTCAGCGCAGCGGCCAGCAACACACCTGCGGCGCTTAAGCGACCCAGCTCAGCGATCAGGACTGCCGGCAAGTCATGTCGCTTTAGAATCTCGCGCCATGATCGTGTCAGAGTGACCATCTGAGCGCGCACGCTGCCTTCGCCCAACAACAGACGCTGGATCTGATCATCTTTGTCGACTATTGACACGCTTGCTGACCCTTGGTAGTCACTGCCGTCAAGCCAGTCGTTTCAAATTCTGCCGATAGTATTCGGCGCGTTTCGCATAGTGCTCAGCGCTGATCCGGAATCTCGCCACTTCGTCATCGGTCAATGTGCGTACCACCTTGCCGGGCGAACCAATCACCAAGCTGCGCTCCGGAATGACCTTGCCTTCGGTCACGATCGTACCGGCGCCGATCAGGCAGTTTTTTCCAATGATGGCGCCATTCAGAATGACCGATTGAATACCAATCAGGCATTCGTCACCCACCTGGCAGCCGTGCAGCATCACTTGATGTCCAATCGTGACCCACGCGCCGATGTTCACCTTCAGGCCCGTATCGGTATGCAGTACGGCGCTTTCCTGAATATTGGTGCCGGTCCCGATCATGATGTCGTCATTGTCGCCGCGCAAAACCGCGTTGAACCAGACACTGGTCCGGTCCGCCAGATGGACCGAACCGATTACCTCGGCCGAGTCCGTTATATAGGCACTGGTATCGATGCGAGGGATTCGATCCGGGAGGCTGAAGATGGCCACAAAGAAGCTTTCAAATGAAGGTTGCAATGCTTGAAGTCTAATCGCCAACGAGACTCGTTCGGACAGTTAGATATCAACAAAAAGGGGTTGCAATGTGACTTGCAACCCCCTACATTTTGTGGCTCCTCGACCTGGGCTCGAACCAGGGACCTACGGATTAACAGTCCGGCGCTCTACCAACTGAGCTATCGAGGAATAACCTTCGATTATAGCAATCTTATGAATGTGATCAGGTGGCCGGTGCCGTCACAAGACCTTCACCATTGAATCGAGTACATAGTCGATGTTGTTAAGATTCAGCGCAGCCAGACAAATCCGGCCGGTGCCGATGGCGTACACGCCAAATTCATCGCGCAGTCGGTCGACTTGCGCGGTGCTCAAGCCTGAATACGAAAACATGCCGTTCTGACGGGTGACAAACGAGAAGTCCTGGGTGACGCCGCGTGCTTTCAGTCCGTCGACGAAGGCGCTGCGCATCTGTTTGATGCGATCACGCATGTGAGCCAATTCGGCCTCCCAGATTTTTCGCAGTTCCGGATTGGTCAAGACCTCGGCAACGATGGCTGCGCCATGGGTCGGCGGATTGGAGTAGTTGGTTCGAATCACTCGCTTGACCTGACTGACGACCCGCAGTGTTTCTTCCTTGTTGCGCGTCATGATCGAGAGCGCGCCAACCCGCTCGCCGTATAGCGAGAATGATTTCGAGAATGAACTCGCCACCAGCAAGGTGGGTACGGCCTCGGCGAAGCTGCGTAGTGCCGCTGCATCGTCCTCGATGTCGGCTCCGAATCCCTGATAAGCAATATCAATAAACGGGGTCAGATCACGCGCCTTGACGACCTCGAGCACAGCCCGCCACTGATCGGTGCTCAGGTCGACCCCGGTCGGGTTATGGCAACAGCCGTGCAGGACGACAATCGCGCCGGCCGGTAGTTTGGCCAGGCATTCAATCATTCGGGCCGCGTCGATACCGTGCGTCGTCGAGTTGTAATACGGGTAGGTATTGACCTGAAAGCCCGCGCCTTCAAACAGGGCGCGGTGGTTCTCCCAACTCGGATCGCTGATCCAGATCTGCGCTTCGGGCGACACCCGACGCAAAAAATCGGCGCCG
>JANLTP010000077.1:0-74140 GCA_031363055.1 Burkholderiales bacterium
ATGATTTCACCGGCGTCATTACCGTCACGGTGCTTGAAGTTCGCGCCAACGGCAATCTGGTCGTCAGCGGCGAGAAGCAGATCGGCGTGAATCAGAACGTCGACATTTTGCGCTTCTCCGGGGTTATCAATCCGGCGACCATTCAGCCGGGTAATTTCGTCAGTTCGACGCAAGTGGCCGATGCGCGTCTTGAGTATCGCGGACGTGGCGACATTGATCGGGCACAGACCACCGGCTGGCTATCGCGATTTTTTCTTTCCTGGTTACCGATTTGAGGCAATGGTTGATGATTTCACATCTGGATTCTGGTAATCGCGTTGACTGGCTGCGTCTGAGCACACGATATTTATTGCTGGGCGTGTTTCTGGTGTTCTGTTCGATGACGCCGGCCAGTGCTGAACGGATCAAGGATCTGGCAACCTTTTCCGGCCTCCGGCAAAATCAGTTGTTGGGCTATGGATTGGTAGTCGGGCTGGACGGCAGCGGCGACACCACCACGCAGGCACCATTCACCGCTCAAAGCGTCAACTCCATGTTGTCGCAGCTCGGCATTCAATTGCCGCCAGGCGTCACACCGCAACTGAAGAACAGTGCAGCGGTCATGGTCACTGCGCACTTGCCCGCCTATTCGCAAGTGGGCCAGGTGATCGACGTCACGGTTTCCTCGCTGGGCAACGCCAAGAGCCTGCGCGGCGGTACCCTTTTGCTGACACCCTTGCGCGGCGCCGATGGCCAGATCTACGCGATGTCACAGGGCAATCTGGTGGTGGTCGGCGCCGGTGCATCCGGGGGCGGCAGCAAAGTACAGATCAATCACCTGAACGCTGGTCGTGTGCCCGGAGGTGCGACCGTGGAGCGGATGGTGCCCAATGCGTCGCTGGATTCGCAATTGATCACGCTCGAGCTCAATCAGACCGATTTCTCGACCGCGCGGCGTATCGCCGAAGCGATCAATCGCCGTTTTCCAGCGGTCAGTGCGGGGCCGGCGGCCGTCGCCATTGATGCTCGGTCAGTGCGGGTCAACTTGCCGGACGATCAAACGGTCAAGGTCGGGTTTCTGGCGGACCTGGAGAGTCTCGAGATCACGATGGCGCAACCGACGGCGCGGGTGATTGTCAATTCACGGACCGGCTCGGTAGTTATGAATCAATCGGTATCGATTGGCCCCTGCGCGATTGCACATGGCAATTTGTCGGTCACCATTTCCTCGACGCCGGTCATCAGTCAGCCCGGCGCGCTGAGTCGCGGCGGCACGGTTGTAGCGGAAAAAACCGATATACAAATCAAGCAGGAAAGCGGCGCGCTGATGATGTTCGAGGGCGCGCCGAAACTTGCCGAAGTCGTCAAGGCGCTCAACACGCTGGGCGCCAGCGCGCAGGACCTGATTGCGATTCTGCAGTCGATGCGTGCGGCGGGTGCCTTGAAGGCGGAACTGGAGATCATCTGATGAATGGCTGTAACGCCTTGAAGGGCAGGACACTCGGATCATGACGATGACCTCGGCATTGGTAACCGATACACGTTCGCTCGATCGACTCAAGGAGCGCGCGACGCAGGACCCGAAAGCAGCCATTCAGGAGGCCGCCAAACAGTTTGAGGCGCTGTTCATGCAGGCAGTTGTGAAAAGCATGCGTGACTCCTTGCCCAAGGGCGGCATTGACGGTGGCTCTCAGTCGGAAATTTATGTGTCGATGTACGACCAGCAATTGGCGCAGACCATGTCGGGGCGGCCCGGCGGTCTGGCCGAATCGATCGCGCGCCAGCTCTCTGGCGGCTCCCGTTCGGCGGTCGTACCTGGCGCGGTCGTGCCGGGTGCAGTCACGTCGCCTGGATCGAGCCGAACGTCGTGGTCACCGTCAGCCCAGTCTGCGTATGCATTGCCGTCTGCCGGCGCTTCGGCAGGTTCACAAAACGCTAATGGATTAACAGAATCGCAAACACAATTTGTTGAGAAGCTTTGGCAGCCGGCGTTAGCGGCGCAACGGGAAACGGGCGTGCCTGCGGCGTTTATCGTCGGTCAGGCCGCGCTCGAAACCGGCTGGGGTAAACATGAAATTCGAAAACCGGATGGCAGCGCGGGCCATAACCTGTTTGGTATCAAGGCCAACGCAAACTGGCGTGGCGAATCGAGTGCTGCAGTGACTACCGAGTACGTCGCTGGCAAGGCCGCCAAGTTCACCGAGAGCTTTCGAACCTACGCCAACTATGCCGACTCGCTGCGCGATTGGGCCCAGTTGATGGTGCGCTCACCGCGCTACTCGGCGGTCGTTCGAGACGGACAGACGGTCGCCGGTTTCACGCAGGGCTTGCAAAAAGCCGGTTATGCGACCGACCCCGACTACGCCGCCAAGCTCAGCAAGGTGATCAATCAGACCCTGACGCTCAAGAGATCGGTGAAAGTAGCCGATATGCCAGGGAAAGCTGGATCCACGGGGTAATTTATGCCAGGCATCATCAGTATTGCCAGTAACGCGCTGCTGGCCAATTACGCGCAGTTGCAGACCACCGGGCATAACATCGCCAATGCCAATACGCCCGGGTATAGCCGCCAGGAAGTGTCGCTGGCTACAGCCGGCTCGGCCTATACCGGCGGTGGCTACCTCGGTCGCGGCGTCGTCGTTTCTGATGTGCTGCGACGTAGTGACCAATTCTTGAGCTCGGAGTTGGCTCTCTCAACTTCGGTTCAAGCCGCCGACGCGGCCCGCAGTCGCGAGCTGAATCGCTTGCAATCCCTGTTTGCTGACTCGCCAACCGGCGTTGGTGCTGCCTACGACGACTGGCAGTTGGCCCTGTCCGATCTCGCCAATCAGCCGGGTGACGGATCGGCGCGCGCCGCAGTAATGGTCCGTGCCGACACACTGGCGCTGCGACTGCGCAGCGTTGATCAACAGGTGGTGGCGATGCAAACCACCTTGAACGAGCGAATCCGGCAGTCGACCCAATCGGTCAACAGCCTGTTCGGGCAATTGGCCCGGGTCAATCAGCAAATCAGTAGCAGCAACGGGTCGGGACAAACGCCTAACGACTTGCTCGATCAACGCGATCAATTGGTCGAGAAAATCAATTCGTCATTGCGGGTGACGACTTTCATCAATCAGGACAACACGGCGAACGTTTTCACCGTGGCGGGCCAGGGGCTGGTGATCGGCCGAAATGCCGAACGACTCGGTACCCAGAACAATCCGGCTGATCCAAGCCAGCAGCAGGTTGTCCTGCAAGCGCAGGGGACGACGACGGTGCTGGACTCGCTCGGTCTGGGTGGCGGTGAATTGGCCGGTCTGCTGCGAGTACGCGATAACGATCTGACTGCCGCCAGGGCTGCGCTCGGACAGATGGCTGCCGGTATTGCGGCCGGATTCAATCAGCAACAAGCGCGCGGTGTCGATTTGAACGGGCAGGCTGGTGCCGCCCTGTTCTCGTTGGGTCAGCCCGTGGCAATGTCGTCAGCGAAAAACACCGGCAATGCGCAATTGAGTCTCGCGGTCAGCGATGCGTCGCAGCTTTCGGCCAGCGACTACTCACTGAGCTTTGACGGTAGCCAATACACGCTGACTCGGAACAGTGATGGTACGGCCAGAACCCTCGGCAGCTTGCCGGCAACGATCGACGGATTTGCGATCTCGCAGACCGGAACGCCAGCGACGGGCGATGTGTTCACGCTCAAGGTTGCGAGTCAGATGGCTGGTGATTTCAGACGAACTTTAACCTCGCCGAATGGCCTTGCGGCGGCGTTTTCGGTCGCTGCACAAGCGGGCGGCACGAATGCCGGTGATGGCCGGGTACAGAAGTTCGAGGTACTCGGCACGAATGCCAACCAGAACGCGGCCGTGACGCTGACCTTCACCTCGCCGACCACCTTTAACGTCACCGGCGCCGGTACCGGCAATCCGACCGCAGTATCTTATGTTGCCGGTCAGAATATCAGTTATAACGGTTGGTCGATGCAGTTGAGTGGTGTTCCGCAAAGTGGCGATCGCTTCTCGGTGTCGCCGACCAGCGCCTTGGGCAGTGACAATCGTAACGTCAGAGCGATGCTTGAGCTTGGCCAGTCCCGACTGGTCAATGGCCAATCGGTGACCGATGCCTATGCCTCCCTGATCGCCGATGTCGGAACACGCGCTCAATCGGCTGATGCAGCGAAGACCCAATCGAAGCGATTGCTCGATAACGCCAGTGCTGCGCGTGCGGCTGACTCTGGTGTCAATCTCGATGAGGAAGCCGCCCACTTGCTGCAGTATCAGCAGGCCTATCAAGCGTCGGCCAAATTGATGGCCACCGCACAAACCATGTTCGAAGCGCTGCTGGCAGCGACCACCCGATAATCGACCGCCGTCCGTTGAAAGAGAACCATGAGAATTGCGACTGCTTATGACAATCTGACGAGTATCGAGTCGATCAACGATCGGCGAAGTGCGATCTCGCGAACTCAGGAGCAAATTTCATCGGGTCGCCGGGTGGTTGAACCCAAGGATGATCCGGTAGCGGCCGCGAACGCCGAACGGATGCGCGCGTCGCTGTCAAGAATTGAATTGGAGCGGCGCTCGATCGGCTACGCGCAACAGTTTCTCGGGCAGGCCGACGGCGCGCTGTCGGATGCGAGTCAGAATCTGCAGTCGGCTCGTGAGCTATTGCTGACCGCCGCCAATGGAACTTATAGCGCCAGCGAGCGCGACAGCATTGCCCAGCAATTGCGCGGCATGCGTGAGCAACTGATCAGTGTCGCGAATCGAAGCAATGGCGCGGGCTCCTACCTGTTCGGTGGTCAGGGCTCGTCGTCGGCGCCTTTCCAGGGCACCGATGCGATCACCTATGCGGCCCAACTCGGCGAGCGTTCGGTTGGACAGTCGCTGGAGTTCACCGTTTCGATCGATGGCAATAGCGCATTCACGCAAATTGCCAGCGCCAACGCGGCGCCTGAAAATATCTTTGATCGCTTGCTGTCGGTGGCCCGGACGCTTGAGAACCCTACGATCAGTGCCACGACCTTGAGTAGCGAGGTCAACTCGGCCATACAAGGGATTGATCACAGTCTGGGTGCGCTGTCGCTCAGAAGAACTCGGGTCGGTGAACAACTGCGCCAGATTGACGAGCACGAAGCCTCGCTGCAAGCCCGAGACGGGGTCGATCGAGCCTACTTGTCCGATCTGATTGATGTTGATCTGGCCAAGGCCATCTCGGATATGTCGATCAACGAAACCACGTTGGACGCGTCCATCAAAACCTACCGTACCTTGTCCGATCTCAGTTTGTTCAAGCGCCTATGAATGAAGTCATTGAGCAGCTACCACCACTGGCCTTCGAGGAAACTGCTGCGCTCGATTGCTTCCTGAGTCTGGAGGGTATCTATAACGCCAGACGCTATGCCATGGCGGTTCGCGTCACCGTTCGGCCGCGGGCCGGTGCCCCGGCGCTGAATCTGGGTCAGGTGTTCGAGCATTTCGAGCAGGTCTTGCCCGACGACGCCGTGCCGGTCTTGTTGTCACTTGAGTTGGGTCAGATTGACGCCTCCATCCTGGCGCACAAGCCCAAGGCGGCCATCTGGCTGGAAATACCCGCCGCCATGCTGGCGATCGACGACGGCCGTGCCTTGCTGGAGAAATTATCGCGGGCACGATTCAAGATGGTCTTGCGCGGTGCTCCACTGGACGCCCATCTGATCCACTTCATCTCATCGTTTTCGTTGTCGCTGCAAGACCCGGAAGCCGACGGTTTGTTACCGATGGTACGGCCGGCCAGTGCTGCGCCGGGCGCTCGCAGTTGGAAGTCACTGCGGCGGATTCCGTTCGGGCAGGCCCATGCATTGAAGATCTCGGATATCGAGCGCAATTACAACCGAGGCTCGATTGCTTGCGTCGGCTGGCCCTATGAAGACCTGCGCTCAAGAGCGGTACGCTCGAATGCGGTACCGGACTTTTCAACCATCAGCGAATTGATCATGCAACTGGACCGAGGCGCTGATGTCTCGGAACTGGAAGCGATCATCAGGCGCGATGCCGCTTTGTCGTTTCGACTGTTGCGACTCGCCAATTCGGCGGCCTTTGGCTTGCGCAGCGAAGTTGACTCGTTCCGCCAAGTGGTGATGATGCTGGGTTACCTGCGCTTGAAGCGCTGGTTGGCGATGCTGCTGACCAACTCTTCACGCGACCTGAACTCGCGCCCGATGATGTTCACTTCATTTCGACGCGGTGTCTTGCTCGAGAAGTTAGCAGGCTATCAGAGTGCTCATACACAAACCGATGACTTTTTTCTGCTCGGTGTGTTCTCACTGCTCGACAAGTTGTTTGGTGAATCGTTTGAATCGCTACTCACCTCCTTGCGGGTTCCAAAGGATGTCCACAGCGCGCTGGCGCTGCGCAGCGGGCCGTTGATGTGTTGGCTGCAAATCGTCGAGGCGATCGATAATGGGGATGAGAGTCAACTTATTAGCGCGCTTGCTGTGGCGGGCATTACCGTTGCGCAATGCAACGAGGCTGTGCTCAAGTCCCTGGCAGTTGCAGATTCAACGCGCAGCGTCTGACTTGAGATAACTTCGCATTACCGAGGTCGGCGTTCATTGGCTGAATACTTGATGTGATCAGGCGGTAGAATCGGCTTGTCTCGCGAATTCCCGCAAGCGCCTGCTTGCAGCGTCAATGCAGACGCTCCGATTGACCGCAACCCAGTCCGCTTATTCAATGGAGCGAATGATGAACTATGCGCAGCCCTGTCTCGAACGGGATGCCACCGGCCGCCGCGGGCACTCTCGGCCATTGGGCGGCTTCTTGTTGTTGGCCCTCATCTTGGTTTTAGCGCAGTCGGCAGCTTGGGCGGCAGATGTCTATCCGAGTCGGCCGATCCGACTGGTCGTGCCGTTTGCGCCGGGTGGATCGAGCGAGATTGTGGCGCGTTCGGTAGCCGCCGAAATGTCGAAGTCCTTGAGGCAACAGGTTGTGGTCGAGAACAAGCCAGGCGGCGCCGGTAACGTGGCCATGTCGGAGGTAGCCCGTGCTGCCCCGGACGGATACACCCTGGTCCTCGGCCATGTCGGCACGCTTGCGGTCAATCCCTACATGTTCGAGCGCTTGCCCTATGACCCTAACCGGGACTTCATACCGGTAACGCTGCTGGCGCGGGTGCCGAATATCTATGTCGTCAATGCCGCCGTTGCGGCCCGCGACTTCAAGGAGTTCCTGACCCTCGCCCAGTCAAAACCCGCAGCCATCAATTACGGCTCGGCCGGCAACGGTAGTGCCGGACACCTGGCCTTTGAATACCTGAAAATGGTGACCGGGATTCATGCGGTGCATATTCCCTACCGCGGTACCGGGCCGCTCATTACCGACCTGCTCGCCGGTCAGACGCAGGCCAGTTGCGTCGGCGTACCGCCATTGCTTACGCATATCCGCTCGGGCAAGTTGCGCGCGCTGGCGGTCGGGTCGGTGCAGCGCGTGCCCGCGTTGCCCGATGTGCCGACGGTAGCCGAATTGGGATACAAGGGATTTGAGACCTCGCAGTGGTATGGAATAATGGCGCCTGCCGGAACGCCGCCTGCGATCGTCAATCAACTCGCGGCTGAAGCGCAAAAGGCACTGCGATCCTCCGCCGTCACTGAGCGCTTCGCCAACGACAGTGCGATCGGCGTAGGCTCTACCCCGGAGTCCTTCGGCGAGTTCATCAAGGTCGAGCAAGCGCGATGGCAGCCTGTCATCGTGCGTGCCGGCATCAAACCCGATTGATTGGGTAATCAGATCCCGCTGATTCGATCACGTGTTTTTTTTCTGGATAACCGCATAGTAGTAATGATGATTCAAAAAATTCGTCGAACCATCGTATCGGTACGTGATGTGGTTGCGACCGCTGGCCCGTTTTTGCTGTTGACGCTGCTGCTGCTTGGCGTCGCTTATTGGCTGGTCAAGCCACAGCCACCGCACTCGCTCGTCATGGCCACCGGACCGGCCAACAGCGACTATGACCGGTTCGGCGCTCGTTATCAGGCGCTGCTGGCCAAACATAATATTCGGCTCGAGCTGCGGCAATCTGCCGGCTCGCGTGAAAACCTTGAACTGCTGCTGCAACCCGACGGCGATGTCGACGTCGCCATTGTTCGCGAAGGCACGGGGACCGCTGAGGAACTGGCTGATCGGCCAATCAATGCAATCGCGAGTTTGTTTTATGAGCCGGTGTGGCTGTTCCACCGTGACACCGTCACGATCAAGTCACTGGCCGATCTGCGCGGCCGCAATATTAATATTGGTCCGGCCGGGGCGGGTACCTCAAGGCTCATTGATGACTTGCTGGCGCAGAATCAGCTCAGGCTCGCTGATCTGAACGTGCAGCGCCTGGACCACACGGAAGCGGTCATTGCACTGCTCGAAGGCAAGATCGATGGTCTGTTTTTCACGAGTTCGTCGGCAGGATTGCTGACGCAAATGTTGCTGCGAACGCCCGGCATCAAATTATTCAATTTTGTACTGGCAGAGGCCTATAGCCGCCGCTTGCCATCGCTCTCGCATGTGGTCTTGCCTCGAGGCGTCGTCGATCTGGCCGCCGATAGTCCGGCTGAAGATGTCCACCTGCTGGCACCGACCTCGGCGCTGGTCTCGCGCAGCAATATCCATCCGGCATTGGTGCAACTGCTGGTGCAGGCATCGGCGCAGATTCACGGAGGCGCCGACTGGTTTGGCAAATTGCATGAGTTTCCGTCCGGAGCGGTCGATGATTTACCGCTGGCTGATGAAGCCAAGCGTTTTTTCAAATCAGGCGCGCCGTTCTTGCAGCGCTATCTGCCGTTCTGGTTCGCCAATATGGTCGATCGAATGTGGGTGGTGGTGGTGTCGCTGGCGGCTTTGCTGATTCCGTTATCGCGCATTGTGCCGCCGCTCTACGTCTGGCGAGTGCGCTCGCGGGTCTATCGCTGGTATGCACAATTGCGCGAAGTGGAAATTCGCGCGCAACATCCGGGTGAGCCGATGACCCAGCAAAGGGCGGCTGGTCTATTGTCGAGCCTTGATGTGATCGAGGCCAGGGTCAATGACATCATCGTGCCACTGTCGCGCGCAGACGAACTATATGCGCTGCGCCAGCATATCGAAATGGTACGAACGAAAATTACCAGTGCAACCATTACCGGCACGACTGATCCGAGTACAACCGATCCGAATACAACCATTGCTGGAATATCATGACCCATCAGAACAGTCTGAGCGACCGGAACAACGTCAGCGACGAAACGATCAATCTTCAGGATTGGGTGGGGCGCAGTGAGTCGCGCACTGATGCGGTCACGGCCTTTCCAGTGGCAGCACTGTCGGCAACGCTGAATCGCCCAGCCGATTTGCCAGCAGCCGGCTCGCCCATTCCAGCCGTCTGGCACTGGCTGTATTTCCTGCCGCTTTACCAGCAGTCCGAAGCCGGACCGGATGGTCATCCGCAGCGCGGTGGGTTCATGCCGCCGATCGCTCTGCCGCGTCGCATGTGGGCTGGCAGTCAGATCACTTTTTCGCAGCCCTTGCGCGTCGGTGATCGAATTCGTCGCGATTCGACCATTGTCAGTATCAATGAAAAATCCGGCCGCACCGGCTCACTGATTTTCGTCAAGGTGCGTCATCAGATCTACCGCAATGATGAGGCCGAGGCTGCGATCGATGAACAGCACGATATTGTTTATCGCCCCGCAGCCAGTCCGAAGGATCGTCCGGTCGCACCAGTCACCGCGCCACCAGCGGGCCTTTGGGAGCGCAGCGTGCACGGCGACGAACTCATGCTGTTTCGATATTCAGCGCTGACCTTCAATGGTCATCGAATTCACTACGATCGCAGTTACGTGACCGCAGTTGAAGGGTACCCCGGCTTGATTGTGCACGGCCCATTGATCGCCACGCTGCTGCTCGATGGTTTGCGTCATCAGTTCCCGGACGCCATCGTGACGCACTTCGAGTTCAAGGCGATACGGCCGACCTTTGATATCAACCGATTCTCGATTTGCGGCGCGCCGTTGAGTGACGCCAATCGCCCGGATGGCAAGACCTTTCATTTGTGGGCGAAAGATCATGAAGGCTGGCTGACCATGGATGCTAGTGTGGTGATTCGATGATATCGGCCAGCGATTGGTCAGCGCTCAACCCGCGTTAGTTCAGCGGTCACTGCGCCCGAACTCGGCGCCCAGCTCCACTGATCGTTGATGGGCTGCCTGCATTCCCGCTTCGATATGACGATCAATTTCATGAGTCGCAAAAACGCTCAGGGCGGCCGCTGTTGTACCGCCTTTTGAAGTAACGCGCTCGCGCAACACCGAGACCGGTTCGGAAGCTTGCGCGGCTAGTTGCGCCGCGCCGCTGAAGGTGGCCAGGGTCAGCAGTCGCGCCTGCTCGTCGCTGAGACCGAGACGGCGGGCGGCGTTTTGCATGGCTTCCATAAAGTAGAAAACATAGGCCGGGCCGCTGCCGCTGGTTGCCGTCACTGCATCCAGGTTGTCCTCGGCGTCGACCCAGACGCAAACGCCCACCGCGCCCAGTATTTGGGTCGTCAGTTCGCGATCGGCTTCGGCGAGTCCCGGCATACCGGCGGCACCAGTAATACCTGCGCCAATCAGTGCCGGCGTGTTCGGCATGGTCCTGACGATGCGTTGGTGTCCGCCCAGCCACTGTGAGAGGTCAACTGCGCGAATGCCGGCGGCGACGCTGATGATCAATTGGCCAGACAGCAGCGGCGCCAATGCGCGCGCCGCTTCACGCATGTGCTGCGGCTTGACGGCCATGATGATGACGTCACGCGCAACGGCCTGTACGGTCGCGCGCTCGAATACCGTCACGTCGAAGCGCTGCATCAGTGCCTGGCGCTGTGCTTCAGTGGGTTCGATGACGTGGATATCCGAGGCAATCTGTCCTTTTGCAATCAAGCCGCCAATCAGTGCACAGGCCATGTTGCCGCCGCCGATAAAACACAATTTCATAATGAATCCTTGTGAAGAAATTGTCGTGGCCGAATGCCCAGGATAGCGAGCACACCCAAATAAAGCGCAGCTCCAGCCGCGATCACACCGAAGATCAAAGTGGCCCTGAAAACCGCTTGCTTTTGCAGCGCGAGCCAGTCGTAACGACTCACCGCGAAGTACAGCAACAGCGCGAGCAGCACCGCCGCCAACAGGATCTTGCCGATAAAAATCAGCCAGCCGGCGCGGGGTTGATAGTTGCCTCGCCGGATCAGTCCGATCAACAACATCGACGCATTGAGCATGGCGGCGATCGAAATCGACAGCGCCAGGCCAGCATGTGCGAATATCGGCACAAACAAGAGGTTCAACAGTTGCGTCACCACCAGCACGAAAATGGCAATTTTCATGGGGGTTCGAACATCATTCATGGCGTAAAAGCCCGGTGCCAGTATCTTGACTGCGATGAGTCCAAGGAGGCCAACCGAATAGCCCTGTACCGCCATCTGCGTCATCAGGACGTCGTTGGCCGTGAACTTGCCGTAATGAAAGAGTAAGGCGGTCAGCGGCTCGGCCATGAAGCCGAGGCCCACCATGCAAGGCACTGCCAGCAGCATACACAGACGCAAGCCCCAATCGAGCAAGGCGTTGTATTCGGTCTGATTGTTTTGAGCGCCGGCGCGTGACAGGCTAGGCAACAGCACCGTGCCGAGCGCGACGCCGAGCAGGGCGGTTGGAAACTCCATCAGCCGATCACCGTAGGATACCCAGGAGACGCTGCCCGCCGCCAGGCGCGAGGCGATCTGGGTGTTCAGCACAAGGCTGATCTGCGCTACTGACACCGCCAGTACTGCCGGCCCCATGCGCTTGAGGATCTGGCGAGTGTACGGATCGCGAAACGCCTGAATCAGATTCAAGCCAATCTTTGGCAGCATGCCGATCTTCAGCAGCGCCGGGATCTGCCAGGCCAACTGCGCGAGCCCGCCTACGACCACGCCAACGGCCAGCGCATAAATCGGCGGATCGAAATAAGGCGTCAGGAATAGGGCGGCCGCGATGAAGGACAGGTTCAGCAGCACCGGTGCGAAGGCCGGCGCCGAGAATTTCTTCCAGGTGTTCAAAATCCCGGCCGACAGCGCGACCAGGGAAATCAGCGTGATGTATGGGAACATCCAGCGCGTCATGACCACCGCAACATCAAAGGCAGCCGGGTCGCGCGCCAATCCGGAGGCCATCAGATAGACCATGACGGGTGCTGCCGCGACGCCAAAAATCGAGATGGCCAGAACCGTCCAGAACAGGGCGGTCGCCACCTGATCGACCAAGGTCTTTGTTTTTTCAGGGAAATTTGCGTGAGTTGCGGATAGCAGGGGTACAAAAGCCTGCGAGAATGCGCCCTCTGCGAACAAGCGGCGCAACAAGTTCGGCAGTCGGAACGCGACGAAAAACGCATCGGTCAGCGCCGAGGCGCCGAACATGACGGCGGTGACGTTTTCGCGAATCAGGCCGGTGACTCGGGAAAGCAGCGTAATGCCGCTGACCGTCATGGCGGCGCGCAATAGATTCATGGCTTCATCGATCGGTCAGCGCGGGGGATCAGGGTCCGAATTGTCTCAGGCCCCACCGGGATTGCCAAATCAAAGTTTGCCAAATACGCACTCGTACCGCTATACTCCAAGGCTTTTCTTAAATTCGCGTACCGCCTATTCACAGCGGATTTACATTCACAGCGAATTTACATTCACAGGATTTTCGCATGGCAAATATTGCTTCAGCCCGCAAACGCGCCCGTCAGTCAGTTGTACTGAACGCTCACAACTCGAGTTTGCGTTCGACCTTGCGCACCGCCATCAAGTCGGTTCGCAAGGCGATTGCCGTCGGCGACAAGGCTGCGGCTGGCAAGTCATTGCAGTCATGCCAGAGTGTCGTCGATCGTATTTCAGACAAGCGAATCATCCACAAGAACACTGCCTCGCGCTTCAAGAGCCGACTGGCTGCCGCGGTCAAATCGATGGCTTGAAAGTTCCTGTTACAAACGCGGCTGTACAAACTCATCACCCACTGCTGCGCGATGCAGCCAGTCCAAGGCAAGCGGCACCCCGGAGGACTGCTCCAGGGGCCAGCCCGGCAAGTAGTCATCTGATTTGACCGGCAAGTACGGCCCAGCCTTGACCTCGAAAAAGACACTGCCGCTTTGCAGTGCGATCAGCGAGTGCCAGGTATTGGGCGAGTATTCAATCAGCACTGCGCCGTTGCCGCCCAGCGCTGAGCGGCGCGACAGTCGGCCGTTGTAATCAAAAAATAACAGTTCGAAACAGCCAGCTACGGCAACCAAGGTTTCGACCTTGTCCGGATGCCGGTGCGGGCGAACATAGGAGCCCGGTTCAACGGCATTGAGCAGACGGTTGATGGGGTCGTTCGGGCTCGCATGAATATTCAAATTGTGCCGGCGCCGATCTGTGTTTTGCGCACGCGCCACCAGCGCTGCCAGATCGTCAGTTGAAATCTCAATCATCCAGGGTTTTTATCGGGACGGATCGACAGAAGTGGTCACCGGATATTCGGCAATCTCGACCAGATTACCATCCGGGTCGCGCAGATAAATTGAGCTCATCGCACCGAGCGCCCCTCGTCTTTGCACGGGTCCGGTGTCAATCGCAATCCCTTCGGCCTTCAGATGCGCGATGACCTTCGCAATCGGTTGAGTGCTGATCAGACAAAAATCACCCGAACCCATCGTCGGAATCCGCGCCTTGGTCGGCGTTTGAGTGCTGGCATCCTGGAGATTGATTTTCTGCTGGCCAAAGCGCAACGCGTGCCGCGGCTGACCCTCGGGTCCCAGAAAAAACTCGCGCTCAAACCCGAGTGCGCGTTCATAAAACTGAGTACTGTGTTCGATATTGCTGACCGTCAGGACCAGATGATCGATACGATCGGCCCAAAGCATGGTCGCGGGCGATTTGTTTTCAGACATGTTGTTTCCTGGGAGAGTGTCGGGCTTAAGAATGGGTACGACTACCAAAAATAGCGCTGCCAACCCGCACCAGCGTCGAGCCTTCAGCGATGGCAGCTTCAAGATCGGCCGACATGCCCATCGATAAGGTATCGACAACCAATCCCTGTGCGCGCAACTGCTCGAACAGCGCGCGCAGATGCGTAAACCGACGCCTTTGCAAGCCCGGGTCATCGATTGGTTCGGGAATAGCCATCAGGCCACGCAGGCGCAAGTTGGGTAATGCCGCCAACGCGAAGGCCAGAGTCGACACTTCAGCCGGCGAGCAACCGCTTTTGCTGGCCTCGCCGCTGACATTGACCTGCAGGCAGACATTCAAGGGCGGCATGCCAACCGGTCGTTGTGCGCTGAGGCGTTCAGCAATCTTCAGGCGCTCGATCGAATGGACCCAGGCAAATGATTCGGCGATCGGGCGGGTCTTGTTGGACTGTATGGGACCGATGAAGTGCCATTCGAGCGGCAGATCGGGCCGCTCGTCAGCCAGAGACCGAATTTTTTGAAGCGCCTCCTGTACATAGTTCTCGCCAAATGCGCGTTGCCCGAGGTCGGCGAGCGCAAGTACGGCGTCGGCAGCAAAGGTCTTGCTGACCGCGAGCAACTGAACTGCATTGCGATCTCGATTGGCAAGGCTGCAGGCATCGTGAATCTGACGCAAAACCGCAGCGTAGCGTTCGCGCAACTCGAATTGACCGTTCATCGCAGGATTCTACGTCCGGGCAGCAGGCTTGCTGCAAGCCTGCCTTGCTGAACCAACAATGTTTGCTGAATCGCAGTCGCAGACGTAGTCGCAATCACAAGGGCAAGGGTAAGGGCAAGCATGGACATCACCGAACTACTCTCCTTCGTCGTCAAGAACAAGGCGTCCGACCTGCATCTGTCCGCTGGTCTGCCTCCGATGATACGAGTGCATGGCGATGTACGCCGAATCAACTTGCCGCCGATGGAGCACAAGGACGTGCACGGCATGGTGTACGACATCATGAACGACGCGCAGCGCAAGGAGTATGAGGAGAATCTCGAATGTGACTTCTCGTTTGCCGTACCTGGACTGGCACGCTTTCGGGTCAATGCGTTCATGCACCAGCGCGGTTCCGGCGCAGTCATGCGAACGATTCCTTCAAAAATTCTGTCCCTCGAGGAACTCAACGCACCGAAGATATTTGCCGAGCTGTCGATGATACCGCGCGGCATGGTGCTGGTAACCGGGCCAACCGGCTCGGGCAAGTCGACGACCTTGGCGGCCATGGTCAATCACATCAATGAAAATGTTTATGGTCATATCTTGACCGTCGAAGACCCGATCGAATTTGTCCATGAATCCAAGCGCTGTCTGATCAATCAGCGTGAAGTCGGCCCACAAACACTGTCATTCACCAATGCCTTGCGCTCGGCCTTGCGCGAAGACCCGGACGTGATCCTGGTCGGTGAGTTGCGCGATCTCGAGACCATCCGGTTGGCGCTGACCGCTGCCGAAACCGGCCATCTGGTATTCGGTACGCTACACACCTCGTCGGCCGCCAAGACCATCGACCGGGTGATCGACGTGTTCCCGGCCGCCGAAAAAGAGATGGTCCGGGCGATGCTTTCCGAGTCGCTGCGAGCGGTGGTCTCGCAGACCTTGCTGAAGACCAAGGACGGCGTCGGCCGAGTGGCCGCACATGAAATCATGATCGGCACACCTGCGATTCGTAATCTGATTCGCGAGGCCAAGATTGCGCAGATGAATGCCGCGATCCAGACCGGCGCTTCGGTAGGCATGCAGACGCTCGATCAATGCTTGACCGATCTGGTCCGAAGAAACGTGATTTCAATGGCGGATGCGCGCTATGCCGCAGCAGTTAAAGAGAATTTTCCAGGATGATTTTGCCCGGTAAACTTTTGCCCTGTGAACATCCGGCCAGGCTCACCCCGAACTGAAAGGCACACGTCCTATGGAACGCGAACAAGCTTCGAAATTTCTGCAAGATCTATTGCGACTGATGCTCTCGCGCAATGGCTCCGACCTGTTTTTGACCGCCGATTTCCCGCCAGCCTTCAAGGTCGATGGCAAGCTGAATCCGATATCGAATTCGCCGTTGAGCAGCCAGCACACCATCGAGCTCGCGCACGCACTGATGAATGATCGTCAGGCCGCCGACTTCGAAGCGCACAAGGAAGTCAACTTTGCCATCAGCCCGACCGGTATCGGGCGATTTCGTTGCAACGCGTTCATGCAGCAAGGCCGGGTCGGCATTGTGTTGCGAACCATCAAGGCCGAAATTCCAACGGCTGAACAACTGGGCTTGCCGCCGATTCTGAACGACCTGGCGATGACCAAGCGCGGCTTGATCCTGGTGGTTGGCGCCACGGGTTCGGGCAAGTCGAACACGCTGGCGGCGATGATCGGCCATCGTAATGAACATTCGCATGGGCACATCATCACCATTGAAGATCCGGTTGAATTTGTTCATCCACATAAAAACTGCATCATCACGCACCGCGAAGTCGGCGTCGATACCGAGAGCTGGGAAATGGCGCTCAAGAATACCTTGCGACAGGCGCCGGATGTCATCATGCTGGGCGAGATTCGGGGTCGCGAGACCATGGAACACGCCGTCGTGTTTGCCGAAACCGGTCACCTGGTGATGGCGACTCTGCATGCCAATAGTTCTAACCAGGCGCTCGATCGCATCATCAACTTCTTCCCCGAGGAAAGTCGTGCGCAGTTGTTGATGGATCTGTCGCTGAACCTCAAGGCAATCTTTTCGCAGCGCCTGTTGCCGCTGGCCAAATCAAAGGGCCGGGTGCCGGCCGTCGAGATCCTGTTGAACTCGCCCTTGATTGCCGATCAAATCTTCAAGGGTGAGGTCGGGCTGATCAAGGACACGATGAAGCGAAGCCGCGAAATTGGCATGCAGACCTTTGATCAGGCGATTTTTGATCTCTACGACGCTGGCAAGGTCGACTATGAAGATGCGCTGCGCAATGCCGACTCGGTCAATGATCTGCGGCTGAACATCAAGTTGAACAGCAAGCGTACCGACCGCGAAGTCAACAAAGGTATCGAGCATCTGGGCATCGTCTAGGGTGAAACACTGCACCAGAGTGTGCCGGCACGCCCCTTAAACGATCGCCGGGCTCACCTTCGGCTCGAACACTTCAAACGAAAATAGTCGGCATTCAAGGTTGCCGTTGAAGACCGGCGTCTTGCGCCGCTCCTTCAGCCCCAACTGCAGCGGCAGATCGCGATCGTTGCTCAACACATTGATGCGCCATCCGACGAAGGCCTCTTTCCAGTGGCCGCCCAACGAGCCCACGCCGGCCCGCGGCCGGGCCGCAATCAATCGCCCGGTCTTGCGGCTGTCGTTCTGGAATTCAATCCGTTCACCGTACGGCGGATTGGTGACAATCATGCCCAACTGCTGGTTGGCCGGCCGCTGCTGCTGAGCTGACTTGACTTCAAACCGGACCGCCTGGCTCGGCAGACCGGCGCGCTGCAGATTAACGTGCGCTTGCTCGATCGCCTGCGCGTCAATGTCACTGCCGAGAATTCGGATGGCCGTATTCGACGCACGGACTGATTCGGCATGGCGGGCGGCGGCGAGCCGCAGTTCCTGCCACACTGCCTGATCGAAATCCCGCAGGCGCTCGAAACCAAAGCTGCGCTGCATTCCGGGTGCGATACCGGCCGCCATTTGGGCCGCTTCAATCACGATGGTACCGGAGCCACAAAATGGGTCGATCAAATCGGCGCTCGGACTCCAGCCCGCCAACTGCAACAGGCCGGCCGCCAGATTTTCCTTCAGTGGCGCAGCGCCCTTCGAATCAACTTCACCGCGCCAACCGCGCTTGAAAAGAGACGGACCGCTCCAATCGACGTAGAACGTGACGAATCGATCATCCAGATAGGCAAACACGCGCGTGTCAGGCGTCTCGGTATTGATCGAGGGGCGCTCACCGGATTGCTCACGCAGGCGATCGCAGATGCCGTCCTTGACGCGCAAGGTTGCGAAGTTCAGGCTGCGCAGCGGCGAGCGCGTCGCATTCAAGTCGACGCGCAGCGTCAGTTCGTGCGACAGCCATTGTTCCCACGGCGTTCGCATTGCAATCTTGTAGATGTCATCATCGTTGCGATAACGTCCGTGATTGACTTGTCGCAACACACGACTGGCAATCCGGCTGTGCAGATTGGCTGCATACCCTATGCCTTGATGTCCGCGAAATGCTACACCGCCAGCGGCCGCCTTGACCGAAGACGCACCCAGCGCTTCCAGTTCAACGACCAGTGCGGCCTCCAGACCGCGCGGGCAAATGCCGAAGAACGACAGCTCAGGCTTGGGCGAGGGCGCGGTCGAGGAAGTCAAGTCGATCCTGGCCCCAGAAGGGCTCGTGGTTGTAGACATACCAAGGTGCGCCGAACACTTGTCGCTCGATCGCCTGCCGGGTGTAGCCTTCGTAAATGGGTTGCATGCTCTTCGAACGTTCGAGCAGTTCCTTGCCGTTGCAACCGGCGCGACTGGCGATGTCAATCAACGTCGCAGCATCGGCAATGTTTAGCTCTTCTGCCCAGACCGCCGACAGCACGCCGGCGGCAATTGCCAAGCCGGCGTCAGCACTGACGGTCTGATCGGCTGCGATGATCAGCAGGGCCGCCGCGTCACCGGCCACCGGGAAAAACTTCGGCTTGATATTGAATGCAAGGTTCAAATATTTGGGCCAACGCGCGAGTTCAACCAACCGATAGGCTTGGCGCTGTGGTGGTCGCTGGCCGAGCGGCAGGCCGCCCGAAATCGGGAACACCTGGCCGCCCAGATCAAACGGTTTGAGTTCGATCCGGGCCTTGTGGCGCCGCGCTATTTCGATCAGGCGTTGGTGGCCCAGATAGACATAGGGCGATGCCGGTGCCATAAAATATTCGATGGTTTTCATGATCCGGACCGCTTCAAATAGGTTTCAGAGTGAATTCCGAATTATTTCAGAATTAATTCAGAAGGGTTTCACAACGACCAGCACGACGGTGATGAATAGCAGCAACACCGGTGCTTCGTTGAACCAACGGTACCATACGTGACCTCGTTGATTGCGGTTCTCTTCGAAGTCACGCAACAGCGTGCCGCAGAAGATGTGATAGACCATCAGGGCCAGCACGGCCAGCAGCTTGGCGTGCATCCAGCCGGCGCTCTTGCCGATCCCGAAACCGAGCCAGAGCCACAGGCCGAACAGCAAGGTCAACAGCATGAGGGGACCCATGAATCGATAGAGCTTGCGCGCCATCAGCAGCAGTCGGGCGCGTTCGGCAGCCGGGCTCTGGGTATCGAGCATGGCCAGATTCACGAACAGGCGAGGCAAATAGAAAAGTCCGGCGAACCAACTGGTCACCATCACGATATGCAAGGCCTTCACCCAAAGCAAGCCGCTACTCATGGTTCAGGTCCTGATCTGGCCGGAGCCGAGGACGACATACTTCAGCGACGTCAGCCCTTCGAGTCCGACCGGTCCGCGCGCATGCAATTTGTCGGTCGATATGCCGATCTCGGCGCCGAGTCCAAACTCGAAGCCATCGGCAAAACGTGTTGACGCGTTGACCATGACCGAGGCGGAATCGACTTCACGCAGAAAGCGCATGGCGTTTTGGTGATTATTGGTGACGATGCTGTCGGTGTGCATCGATCCGTAATGATTGATGTGTTCAATCGCCGCAGTTACATCGGCAACGATCCGGATCGACAGGATCGGCGCCAGATATTCAGTGCGCCAGTCATCCTCGGTTGCAGGGCGGTGGGCAATGCCCTCGGTGCGCAACAGCCGGGCCCCGGCATCGTCGACTCGCAACTCCACCCCCTTCGATTCGTAAATGCGGCATAAGGGCGGCAAGACCAGAGCTGCGATCTGCTCGCAGACCAGCAGCGTTTCCATGGTGTTGCACGGCGCATACCGCTGCGTCTTGGCGTTGTCGGCGATTCTGATCGCCATCGCCGGATCGGCCGAGGCATCGATGTAGACATGACAAACGCCATCCAGATGTTTGATGACGGGTACCTTGGCATCACGCGACACCCGCTCGATCAGTGACTTGCCGCCGCGCGGCACGATGACATCAATGAACTTTGGCGATTGAATCAACACGCCGACCGCTGCGCGATCGGTGGTCTCGACGACCTGGACCGCGTCGCCCGGCAGTCCTGCCGCCGTCAGCCCTTCACGGACCAGCAAGGCGAGCGCCTGATTGCTGTGCAGCGCTTCGGAACCGCCCCGCAGTATGGTCGCATTGCCTGATTTGATACACAGGCCCGCCGCGTCAATCGTCACATTCGGTCGCGACTCGTAGATGATGGCAACAACACCGAGGGGGACGCGCATCTGGCCGACCTGGATGCCGGAGGGGCGAAAGCGGAAATTCGACATCTCGCCGATCGGGTCATGCAGCGCGACGATTTGTTCGAGCCCTTGCGCCATGCTTTCGATGCCGGCTTCGGTCAATTGCAGCCGGTCGATGAATGCCGCGTCGAGTGCCCGCTGCTTGGCCGCTTGCAGATCAATCTGGTTGGCCGTCATCAGTGCGCTGGCATCGCGGCGAATGGCCGCCGCCATGGCGAGTAATGCGCGATCCTTGGTGGCGCTGTCGGCCCGCGCCATGGCCCGGCTGGCGGCACGCGCGCGCTGGCCCAGGGCGGCAATGTAGGCGGCGATATCGATTTTTTCAGAGTCCATGTTGTCTAAGCTGAAACCGGCAAGGGTACCTTGTCAGTGGCAACGGACAAAATAACCGATTCGAGCGCTTGCCAGGCGTCGCCGTACTCGACGCCCTTGATGATTCGATCAGCCTGTGCGGCCAGTCGCAAGGATCGCAGGCAACGACTCACCCAGCGATCTGCATTCAGTTGCCGCAAGGCCAACAGATAAGGTCGATCGCGTGGCGCAAACAATCGAGACTGCTTCAGCGCGATGGCCACCGGCGTGCCCGAGCGCATCGCCAACGCGCAACGCAGCAGATTGCGGATCGCGTCGGCCAGTGTCCAGAGGACCAGCGGCTCGGCAGCGCTCTCGGCGCGCAGGCCCTGCAAGCTGCGCAAGGCTCGCGTCAACTCGCCGGCAAGCATGGCTTCGATGAGATCAGCCGTGTCGTAACGGGCGACGTTCAGGACGGCCTCCCGAACTTCGTCGGCGGGCAGCTTGCCGGGCTCGAACAGCAACGCCAGCTTGCGGATTTCTTGTTGGGCGGCCAGCAAATTACCTTCAACTCGTTCAGAAATAAAAGCCAAGGTCTCCGGATCGACCTGTTGCTCCTGTGACAACAGCCGCTGGCTGATCCACTCACCGAGCGCGTTTCGCTCGACTGGAAACACCGGCACAAACAGGCAGTGCGCCTCGAGCGCTTGTGCCCAGTCGGACTCCAGCGCGTTGCGGTCCAGTCGGGCCGAGGTAACCAGCAGGCGAACCGACTCGGGTACTTCTGCCGCCGTCTCGGCCAGCCATTGCGCCTGTTCCTTGAGCGGTTTGCCGGGCCAGCGCAGCTCGATCAGCAATTGGTCCGAGAACAACGACAGCGCACGCGTGTGGGCGTCGACCTCATCGGTCTTGAAGCTTCGATCAATGCTGAATACCTGTCGCTCGATAAAACCCGCTTCACGGTAATGCTGGCGAGTCAGATCGGCGGATTCCAATTGCAGCAAGGGTTCGTCACCATGCACCCAGACGACCGCGAAACTTCGACGCTTCAGTTGTGCAGACAGTCCTTCCGGGCGGATTTGCATGTCAAGGTGCTTTTGGCCGGGCCGTCGCCAGGCGCCGCACCAACTGCTGGACCATATCCGATTGCATTTCCCGATACAGCAGAATTTCTTCCTGCTGTTTGGCGACCAATTGACTGTCGGTGGTAATGATGTCGCGTCGCAGCACCAACTCGCTGGTCGGAATCAACTCATTCGATTTGGCATCGAGCACCCGGTACAGCAGTCGCAGACGAAGTTGATACTCGCGCGGACGACCGGTACTTGAGAAGGCCACGATTTCCTTGTCACGCGCCTCGGATTGAATATCGAGCCAGGCGTCGGCTTCGGTCAACTTGCTGACGATTCGAGCGTCCCCGTGCTGGCGAAAGCTGCGCTTGAATTCGCTGCCGAGCGGCGAGGTCTCCGGAAAGTTGGTGTAAAGCGCCTTGAACGGCATGTCCGTGGCACCGCGCAACTGAAAGCCGCAACCGGCCAGCAGCAGCACGCCGAACACAAAACTCGCACGAAACACAAAACTCGCTCCGAACCCCAAACGCGCGCCGAACCCAAAACTCAACCGCCTGCTCGCTTTAGAGGACTCCATCAGAACACCAAATTGACGAGACGGCCAGGCACGACAATGATTTTTTTGGCGGCTCGACCGTCGCTGTATTTCGCAAAGACCTCACTACCCAGCACTGCTTGCTCAATGGCCTCGCGCGTCGCGTCAGCGGCGACCTTGACGGCGCCGCGCAGCTTGCCATTGACCTGCAGCACCAGTTCAAGCTCGGACTGAACCAGCGCCTGGGCGTCTACCTGCGGCCATCGTACATCGAGGATATCGCCGTGTTCGCGCTCAAAGCCCAACTCGGTCCATAGGCCGTGGCCAATATGCGGCACCACCGGATAAAGCACGCACAACAAAATCGAGAAACTCTCGCGCAACAGGCTGTGGCCCTGCGGCCCTTCCCAGTCGCCCGCTTCAATAGCGTTGAAGATTTTCATGCCCGCCGAAACGACCGTGTTGTACTGCAGACGCTGGTAGTCGAACTCGGCCTGTTTGAGCACCAAATGCACTTCACGGCGCAAGGCCCGGGCCGGTTCATCGAGTTTCGAAGCGTCCAGAGGCGCAGACGGGGCACGCAGATGTGCGGGCAGCGCCTGGGCGTAATTCCAGAGTCTGCGCAGGAACCGAAAACAACCCTCGACTCCGGAGTCTGACCAGGCGGCGCTTTGGTCAGGCGGACCCGCGAACATCGAATAGAGTCGAGCGGTGTCGGCGCCGTACTGCGCAATGATGGCGCCCGGTTCGACGACATTGTTTTTGCTCTTCGACATCTTCTCGATGCCGCCCAGCGATACCGGCTCACCATCACTACGCACGACGGCGCCGTTCGGTCGACCCTTGTCGTCATACCTGACTTCAACCTCGGTCGGATAGAACCAGCGCTTCTTGCCGTCGGCATCTTCACGGTAGTAGGAATCGTTGAGCAGCATGCCTTGCGTGAACAGATTGCTGAACGGTTCATCAAACTTGACCAGACCGAGATCGCGCATGACCTTGGTCCAGAACCGGGCATACAACAAGTGCAGGACCGCATGTTCAATGCCGCCGATGTACTGGTCCATCGGCATCCAGTAATCGTTACGGGCGTCAACCATGGCATTGTCGCTGCCCGGCGAGCAGTAGCGCATGTAGTACCAGGCCGAGTCGACGAAGGTGTCCATCGTGTCGGTCTCGCGTCGCGATGGCTTGCCGCAGATCGGACATTGGCACTTCAGGAAACGTTCATCACGATTAAGCGGATTGCCGCTGCCGTCAGGCACCAGATCATCGGGCAGTCGCACCGGCAAGTCCGCGTACGGCACCGGTGTCGCGCCATGTTCAGGGCAATGAATGATCGGGATCGGCGTGCCCCAATACCGTTGCCGGGAGATACCCCAATCGCGCAGCCGATATTGAATCTTCTTCTCGCCCAAGCCCAGCGCTTGCAGATCGGCAGCAATCGAGTCAACCGCCGCTTCGTAACCGAGGCCGTCATATTTGCCGGAATGAATGCATGTGCCGGTCGACTTGTCTTCGTACCAGGTTTGCCAATCGGTATTTGAATAGACCTGGCCCTTGACATCGATTACCGGTCGGATCGGCAATTGATATTTGAGCGCAAAGGCGAAGTCGCGTTCGTCATGCGCCGGCACCCCCATGACCGCGCCATCGCCGTAGCTCATCAGCACATAGTTACCGATCCAAACCGGCAGGGCTTCGCCGGTCAGCGGATGGCTGACCGACAAGCCGGTCGGCCTGCCTTCCTTCTCACGGGTGGCGATATCAGCTTCCGCTACTCCGCCCTTTTTGCATTGTTCGATGAAGGCGGCGAGCTGCGAGTTCTGCTGTGCGGCGACCGTGGCCAGCGGATGTTCGGGCGCAACGGCGACAAAGGTCACGCCCATGATGGTATCGGCGCGGGTGGTGAATACGTACAGGCGGCCGTCATCAATCAACCTTGCGTCAGCCAACGATGCGTCAGCCAACGATGCGTCAGCCGAGGTTGCGTCAGCCGAGGTTGCGTTAAGGTCGTGAATCTGGTGCGTGAATGCGAAGCGCACACCGACCGAGCGACCGATCCAGTTCTCCTGCATGATTTTGACGCGTTCGGGCCAACCCAGATCCTTCAGCGACTCCAGCAGTTGATCGGCGTATTTTGAAATCGCCAGGTAATAGCCGGGAATCTCGCGCTTTTCGACCAGCGCATTGGTGCGCCAGCCGCGACCGTCGATGACTTGTTCATTGGCAAGTACGGTGTTATCGATCGGATCCCAATTCACGACCTGAGTTTTCCGGTAGGCGATACCGCACTCGAGCATCTTCAGGAAAAACCACTGGTTCCATTTGTAATAGGCGGGATCGCAGGCGGCCAACTCGCGATTCCAGTCAAACGCGAGACCCAGCGGCTGCATCTGCGCCTTCATGTCGGCGATGTTCTGGTAAGTCCACTTTGAGGGTGCCACACCCTTGTCGATGGCGGCGTTTTCTGCCGGCAGACCAAATGCATCCCAACCCATCGGCATCATCACGTTGTAGCCGCTCATTCGCAAGTAACGGTACATGACATCATTGATCGCGTAGTTGCGCACATGCCCCATGTGTAACTTGCCGCTCGGGTAGGGCAACATGGAACAAGCGTAGAACTTGCCCTTCGGAAAACGCGGATCGTGCTCGATCGCGCGGTACGCGTCAATGGCACGCCAATGGTCCTGGGCGGCGCCCTCGATCTCGCTCGGGTTGTACTGTTTTTGCATGCGGAGGTGTTATCGCGCTCGGCTGAAGTCCAAGGCACGACAATTATAGCTGTGGGGTGTCCGTCGAAGCGGACGAACGCGCCGCGCGTCCTTCAGCACGCAACAATCGCCTGCAGCGGTGTCAAGACAGGCGTCAGATTTCGCGCGCTATACGCCCAGTCAAACCGTCATAATCGTTTTCAGAACAACGTGTTCCGTTTTGTGCCGGATTCTGGCAACATACGGGTTGGTGGGGAGTGTGATGTTAGATCAAAATTATAAAGCCGAACTCGACGAGTCCTCGGCTCAAACGGAGGAGGGTGTGCCGGCTGGGTCGGCTATTTTGCGTGCCATACGTATCATGGAAGCGATTGCCCAATACGACTCGCCACCGCAATTGGCCGAATTGTGTCGAGCCATCAACCTGCCCAAGCCGACGGTGTACCGAATCCTGGCAACGCTTGAGCACGCCGGTTGGGTTGGCCGTGAGCCGGGCAGCAAGCGCTATGCCTGTGCCCAGAAATTCACTAACGTCGCCGCCGAAGTGTTGCTCAGATCGCCACAGCGGGCGGCACGACACGCCATTCTTGAAGAGCTGGTCGAGCAACTCGGCGAAAGTTGTAATCTGACCATTCCGAACGTCAATTCGGTGCTGTATCTCGACCGCGTCGAGGCGTCCTGGCCGTTGCGAGTAGCCTTGGGTGCGGGCTCGAAGGTGCCGTTGTATGCGTCAGCCAGCGGCAAGCTCTACTTGAGCTACATGGCGCGGCGCAGTCGCGATCGGTTTTTGCGCCTGACGCCTTTGATTCGACACACGCCGAACACCTTCAGCGATCCGGCCAAACTGTCGCGCGAACTCGATGAAATTCGTCAGCGCGGTTATGCCACCGATAACGAAGAGTATCTGCCAGGCATCTGTTGCCTGGCGGTACCCGTGCGCGACTCCGATTCACGCGTGGTCGCCACCGTCGCTGTGCATGCGCCGCTGTCGCGAATGCGGATCGACCAGGCCATCGAGTTCTTGCCGACGCTGCGCGAAGCGGCCGAGGCCATCGCTCAAACCATCGACTGGTAGTCGCTCAAATCGTCGACTGGAACTCGCTCAGACGGTCGAATGGTAAGTACACTGCGCGACGGCTTGGTTCCAGGCCAGCATGCGTTGTTCAGCGCGGTCGCGATCGCCAGTTGGAAAAAAACGCCGATCCACTTGCCAGAGGTCGGACAACTCGTCGGTTGATCGGTACACCTGTGCGGTCAGACCGGCCAGGTAGGCTGCACCCAAGGCGGTGGTTTCGACCACCTTTGGGCGCACCACCGGAATACCGAGCAGGTCTGCTTGGAACTGCATGAGCAGATTGTTGGCACTGGCGCCGCCGTCGACCCGTAACTCACTGACCTTGATCCCCGGGCTGTCGGCCGACATGGCGGTCAGCAGCGCGGCACTTTGAAACGCGATCGACTCGAGGGCGGCCCGCGCAATGTGTGCAATGGTACTGCCGCGCGTCAGCCCGGTGATGATGCCGGTGGCATTCGGCTTCCAATACGGCGCGCCGAGGCCGGTGAAGGCCGGAACCATGATCACGCCGCCGCAATCCGGTACCGAGGCCGCCAGCGCTTCGATGTCGGAGGCCCGCTCGATCGCGTTGATGCCGTCGCGTAACCACTGTACCACCGCACCTCCGATGAAGACGCTGCCTTCGAGGGCGTACACCGGGCTCGCGGTTGACTGCGCGGCCGCAGTGGCAATCAAGCCGTGTTCGGAGACGCGCATTTCGGCGCCGGTGTTCATCAACATGAAACAACCCGTGCCGTAAGTATTCTTGGCCAGACCGGCACTGAAGCAGGCCTGACCGAACAGGGCGGCCTGTTGATCGCCAGCGATTCCGCCGATCGTCAGGCTGGCTCCGAGTAATTGACTTTCGGTTGCTCCGAAGTCGTGTGCTGACGGATGAACACTGGGCAACAAGGCTGCCGGGATGTCCAATGCCTTGAGTAAAACGCTATCCCATTGCTGGGTCCTGATGTTGAACAGCATGGTTCGCGCGGCATTGCTGATATCGGTGGCGTGCACCCGTCCAGCCGTCAAATTCCAGAGCAGCCAGCTATCGACGGTACCAAACGCGAGCTCACCGGCCTCGGCTGCCTGCCGCGCGCCGGCGACGTGATCGAGCAGCCAGCGAATCTTGGTGGCTGAAAAATACGGGTCGATGACCAGTCCGGTGCGCTGGCGAACCTCAAGCTCGAGGCCGGCCGCACGCAACTCGGCGCACAGCGGTTCGGTGCGGCGGTCTTGCCAGACAATGGCGTTGGCGATCGGGCGACCGGTTTTGCGCTCCCAGATGATCGTGGTTTCGCGCTGGTTGGTGATGCCGATTGCGGCGATCTCGCCGGGCTTCAGGCCGGCGCGCGTGATCGCGGTCTGCGCCGTGCTCAATTGTGAATGCCAGATTTCGATCGGATCATGTTCGACCCAACCCGGGCTCGGAAACATTTGCCGAAACTCCCTTTGTTCAGAGGCCACGATACTTCCGTCGGCCGAGAAGACGATGCTTCGCGAACTTGAGGTACCTTGATCCAATGCCAGCAGATATTTCACGACAATTCCCCTTCGAGCGACAGAAATCACGGCATTCCGGAACCAGCTCTAGTATCGTTCAGTGCCCGGTATCGTTCCGCGTTCGGTCTCATTCAGTGCCTGGTTTTTGAAATGTTCCCTGCCCAACATTGCGACTTTAACGCTGGCGAGCTCTACGATCTGCTGGTGGTCGGTGGCGGCATCAATGGCGCCGGCATCGCGCGCGACGCCGCCGGTCGAGGGCTGAAGGTGCTACTGTGCGAGCGCGATGATCTGGCCTCGCATACCTCGTCGTCGTCAACCAAACTGATTCATGGTGGCCTGCGCTACCTTGAGCACTATGAATTCGGGCTGGTTCGAAAGTCCCTCAAGGAGCGCGAGGTATTGCTCAGAAGCGCGCCGCATATCATGTGGCCGCTGCGATTTGTCATGCCGCATGATCCGTCGATGCGGCCCGCCTGGATGATCCGCATCGGTCTGTTCCTGTATGACCATCTGGCGCGACGCGTGGTGTTGCCAGGCTCGCGTACGGTGCGATTGGCCCGGCATCCGGCGGGCGAGCCGATCAAGGCCAACTTCGCACGCGCTTTTGTCTATTCGGACGGTTGGGTAGACGATGCTCGTCTGGTGGTGCTGAACGCCATCGATGCCGCGCAGCGCGGTGCCACCATCTTGACGCGCACAGCCTGTGTTGCGGCTGATCGCCAAAGCGACTACTGGCTGGCCACGCTTCGCGGCTCGGCGGGCGAACAGCAGGTTCGCGCGCGGTTGCTGGTTAACGCGGCTGGCCCTTGGGCGCACCACTTTCTCGAGCGTGAGGCCAAGCAAAAGACCCCCCGAAATCTGCGGCTCATCAAGGGCAGCCACATCATCGTGCCCAAGCTGTTTGATCATGCGCACGCCTACCTCTTTCAGAATCCGGACAAGAGAATTGTGTTTGCGATTCCGTACGAGCAAAAATTCACGCTGATCGGAACGACTGACATTGAACACCAGGGCGACCCCGGTGCCGCGAAGATCTCGGCTGACGAAACGGCGTACCTGTGCAATCTGATCAATCGGTATTTCAAGCGATCAATCAGTCCGACCGATGTGGTGGCCAGTTATTGTGGCGTGCGGCCGTTGCTCGAGGACGACAGCGACGACCCATCAGCGATTACCCGCGATTATTCACTCGAGTTGAATGTTGATGCAGCGCCGCTCTTGACCGTTTGGGGCGGCAAGATCACGACTTTTCGCAAGCTTGCCGAAGAGGCCGTCGATCTTCTTTGGCCGCTGTTGGGCAAGCCGACATCGGCGTCGGCCAGTGCCTGGACTCGCAAGGCCTACTTGCCGGGCGGCGATTTATCGAAGGCAATCGCGCGAAGTGTTCGACCGGATCTCGATTTTGAAGCCTTCCTGGGCCGGATGCGTCAGACCTACCACTGGTTGCCAACTGAGCTGATTCATCGGTACGCTCGCGCCTATGGAACCCGGATGAACATGATGCTGGCTGGCGCCACCGGTATCGCCGATCTGGGCGAGCAAGTGGCAGCCGGTGTTTTCGAGGCTGAGCTCAGTTTCTTGCGTCGAACCGAATGGGCGCAGACGGCTGACGATGTCTTGTACCGGCGCTCCAAATTGGGTCTGCATCTAAGCGCCAATGAGCGTCAACGAGTGGCCCGATGGATGACCAGCGAAGCCGGCGTGCCCGCTTAGGATCATTAGTGATCGTCAGCGAGCGTTAGGCTGCGTCCGGATGTGTCCGGATGTGTCCGGGCACGTAAAGTTGCGTCCGAATGTCTTCGAGACAAATCGTTCCGAAAAACCGTCGAAATGTAGCCCTGCGCTATCGTGCAAGCGCGCCGTGTGCTAAAACCGAAGTTTTAGAGGAGACCCCATGGGACATTCGGATCAGCATGTAGGAGCGCAGGCACGGCAACAGTTCTGGATGCCGTTTTCGCCGAACAAGGAGTTCAAACAGGAACCCCGCATGTTCGTCAAGGCCGAGGGCATGTACCTTTGGACTCCGAACGGCGAAAAACTGCTGGATGCCTCCTCTGGACTGTTTTGTGTTGCCGCCGGCCATTGCCGAGCTGAAATCGCCGAAGCGGTTTACAAGCAACTGCTCGAACTCGACTACACCATGCCGTTTACCCGGGCGCAACCGAAAGCGTTCGAGTTGGCCAACCGGATTGCCGAATTTACCCCGGCCGGCTTGAACCGAATTTTCTTCGTGAACTCCGGTTCCGAATCGATCGATACCGCCATGAAAATGGCGCTCATGTATCACCGCGTCAAGGGCCAGCCGCAGCGCCAGATATTCATCTCGCGCGAGCGTGCCTATCACGGTGTCAATTTGGGCGGCGTCGCGTTGGCCGGTATGGCCAATAACCGGCGCGCCTTTGGCGTCGGCCTGGCTGGTGTTTATCACATGCGGCACACCGCCTTGCCGGAGAATCGATTTTCGGTCGGGCAGCCGACCCACGGTGCGGATCTCGCTGACGATCTGACGCGCTTTTGCACGTTGTATGGCGCCGAGAATATTGCCGCTGTCTTCGTTGAACCTACCGCAGGCTCGTTTGGCTGCCTACCACCGCCGGTTGGATATCTGAATCGCTTGCGCGAAATCTGTGACGCCAACGGAATCTTGCTGGTTTTTGATGAAGTCATCACTGGCTGGGGCCGCATGGGCGCGAATTTTGGCGCACAGGCGTTCGGTGTCACGCCCGATCTTCTGACGATGGCCAAGGCTATGACCAATGGCGCTCAGCCGATGGGCGCAGTCGCCGCGCGCGAGGATATTTACGAGTCGATCACCAACGCCGGGCCGGAGCGCGGTATCGAGTTCTTCCACGGCTATACCTACTCGGCTCACCCGGCTGCCTGCGCGGCCGGTTTGGCGATGATGGATATCTTTCGCAAGGACGCATTGATCGAGCGTGCGCGCGACATGAGTCCGTACTTTCTGGACGGTATGTTCTCGCTCAAGGATCTCGGTAACGTGGTCGATATTCGCGGCATCGGCATGATGGCTGCTGTTGAGTTGGCCGTTGACAAGACGCCTGGAGCGCGCGGCCACGAAGCGCAAAAGCGACTGTTCGATGCCGGCCTGAATCTGAAGAGCACCGGCGATTCGTTGATTATTGCGCCGCCGTTCATCAGCGAGCGCAGCCACATCGACTATATTGTTGGCACGCTGCGCGACGTGTTGACGCGACTGTAGTATGCAAGTGTTTCATTTAAAAACGGGTGCCCGGCAAGGGCCGCTGAATCGATGTCCGCCAAGACTCCGCTGACCTTCCACTCGCCTTCAATTCGCACGGACGATGCGAGCCGGCAAAAAATCGAATACACGACCTGCTACATGTGCGCCTGCCGATGTGGCATCAAGGTCACGATGCAAGAGGGCAAGATACGATTCATTCAGGGCAATCGTGATCATCCGGTGAATCAGGGCGTGCTGTGCGCCAAGGGCAGCGCCGGCATCATGAAGCAGTACTCGCCGGCCAAGCTGAAAGCACCCATGTTGCGCAAGCCAGGCAGCGAGCGCGGCAGCGGCGAGTTTGAAATCATCTCCTGGGATCGTGCGCTGAGTCTGCTGACCGAGCGGCTCGCCCGCATTCGTGCGACCGATCCGAAGCGGCTGGCGTTTTTCACCGGGCGCGATCAGATGCAGGCCTTGACGGGCCTTTGGGCGCAGCAGTTTGGCACACCGAACTGGGCTGCGCATGGCGGTTTTTGCTCGGTCAATATGGCGGCCGCTGGCCTCTATTCGATCGGTTTTTCATTCTGGGAGTTCGGGTCGCCGGATTGGGAAAGGGCGCGCTATTTTCTGCTCTGGGGGGTTGCCGAAGATCACTCGAGTAATCCGATCAAGATCGGGCTCGACAAACTGAAGCGCAATGGCGCCAAGTTTGTATCGATCAATCCGGTGCGTACGGGCTACTCGGCGATTGCCGACGAATGGATTGCGATCCGCCCGGGCACCGATGGCTTGATGGCGCTGGCGATTGTGCATGTGCTGCTGCAACGCGAGTTGTTCGATACCGAGTTCCTGATCCGCCAGACCAATGCGCCCTGTCTGGTGATCCAGGAGCCGGGTGCCGCTGATGATGGCTTGCTGGTTCGTAACGATGACGGCCAGGCGTTGGTCATCGATCAGCGATCCGGTCTGCCAGTGGTTCCCGGTGCCGGCGTGCAGCCGGCCCTGTTCGGCGATTATGAAGTGGACGGTATCGCCTGCAAGACCGTCATGTCGATGCTCGTCGAGCGCTATACCGATGCACAGTACTCGCCCGCGGCGGTTGCTGATCAATGCGGGGTCGCAGCCGAGGTGATCGAGCGCATTGCACTCGAAATGGCTACGGTGGCCTTCGAGCAGGTGATCGAGCTGCCGATTGCCTGGACCGACGTTTGGGGTAATCAGCATGCGAGTGTTCGCGGTCGCCCGGTCGCGATGTATGCGATGCGCGGCATCTCGGCGCACTCGAACGGCTTTCAGACCTGCCGTTCTCTGCATCTGATTCAAATGTTGTTGGGCGCGCTCGACGGGCCCGGAAATTTTCGTTCGCGAGCGCCGTTTCCGCGACCGATTCCGCCGCCGCAATTACCCGAAAACAACGCCGATCTGATCGACCGGCCGGATACCGCTTTGACCCGGCCACCGTTGGGTTTTCCGACCCGCCCCGAAGACCTGGCGATCGATGAGCAAGGCAATCCGCTGCGCCTCGACAAGGCTTACTCGTGGGAAAGCCCGATTGCGGCGCACGGCATCATGCACATGGTGATTCGCAATGCCGTGCAAGGTGATCCTTACACGATTGATACGCTGATGATGTTCATGGCCAATATGGCCTGGAACTCGGCCATGAATACCGAGCAGACCCAGGCCATGTTGCGCGCCAAAAATGCCGATGGCAGCTACAAGATACCGTATCTGGTGGTCAGTGATGCGTTTGATTCGGAAATGGTTCGTTTCGCCGATCTGGTGTTACCCGACACCACCTACCTCGAGCGCTTCGATACGATCTCACTCCTGGATCGCCCCATTTCCGAACCGGATACAGCGGGCGACGCTATTCGGCATCCGATCGTGGCGCTCGATCGCGATGTCAAACCCTGGCAGGAAGTGTTGGTTGAGGTGGCCAGCCGCCTGAAGTTTCCGGCCTTCACCTTGCCCGACGGCAGCCGCAAGTTCAAGGGCTATGAGGACTTCATTGTGCGCTTCGAGCGCGCGCCCGGGATCGGCTTTCTGGCTGGCTGGCGCGGCGTCGATGGCAGTCAGTCGCTGGTCGGCGCGCCAAACCCGAATCAATGGCAGGCGTACATCGATAATCAGAGTTTTTTTGCGCATCACTGGCCCGATAATCAAAAATACAATCGGGTCATCAACCGCGACTATCTTGAAGTGGCGGCACGTGCCGGTTTTGTGCCGAAGGCCGATCCGATCATCATGCAGATCTACTGCGAACCGCTGCAGAAGTTTCGTCTGGCCGGACGCGGTCAATATGCCGGACCGCAACCAGTTCGGGAAATTGATCGGCAGCGCTTGCGCGACTACTTCGATCCACTGCCGATCTGGTATGCACCGCTTGCGACGGCACGCATCGACGCGTCGGAGTATCGCTTCCATGCGATTACCCAACGACCGATGATGATGTATCACTCCTGGGATTCGCAAAACAGTTGGCTGCGCCAGATCATCGGGCAAAATTATTTGTATATGAACGCGGATACGGCCAGCGAGCTTCGCTTGCGCGACTTCGATTGGGTCTGGGTTGAGTCCCATAATGGGCGCATCCGCTGTCAGCTCAAGACCATGTACGGTTGCGAGCGCAATACGGTCTGGACCTGGAATGCGATTGGCAAGATGTCTGGCGCTTGGGGGCTGGATAAAAACGCTTCGGAAGCAACGCACGGTTTTTTGCTGAATCACCTGATCAGCGAAAGTCTGCCGAAAGCGGCGGGCGAGGACGCCTCGCTGACCAATTCGGATCCGATCACCGGTCAAGCCGCCTGGTACGATCTGAAGGTCAAGATCTCGAAAGCCGGTCCTGGTGAAACTGGTGTCTGGCCGAAGCTCGAGTTCGGTCGTGACAATGACCTGAAGACTGCATCGTGAAGATTGCATCATGAGGACGGCATCGTGAGGACGGCATCGTGAGGACGGTACATTGAAGCTGGGGCTGGTGGTTGACCTCGATACTTGTGTGGGTTGCCACGCCTGTGCCGTGGCCTGCAAGGAATGGAACGGCCAGTCGCTGATGGCCGGTGGCGCGCCCGATTACGATCCGTACGGTGCCGCGCCCTCGGGCGTCTGGTTCAACCGGATTCGGCACTATGAAGTCCTGAGCGATGAGTTGTTATCGCCGCCGCTGCCGAACCCACGCAAGGGCTGCTCGTCGCATGTATCGATGACTTCGAAGACCGTCAACGTGCCGATGTCCTGCATGCATTGTGAGGACGCCGACTGTGTGACCGTCTGCCCGACCGGTGCCTCGTACAAGCGTGCCGAAGACGGCATCGTCATGATCGATCCTGATAAATGCATGGGCTGCAACTATTGCGCCTGGGCTTGTCCGTACGGCGCCCGCGAACTCGATGAAAACGAAGGGGTCATGCGCAAATGCACCTTGTGCGTCGATCGGATTTACGATCAGGCGCTACCGGTTGAGGAGCGTCAGCCGGCCTGCGTTCTGGCTTGCCCGACCCATGCACGCCATTTTGGCGATTTTGATGATCCAAACTCGAAGGTTTCAATCCTGTCATTGGCGCGCGGCGGCCAGGGACTCATGGATTCGCTGGGTTACAAACCGGTGAATCGATATCTGCCGCCGCGCGATGCACCAGCACTAGCTGTCGCTCGCATCAGCGCGATACCGCTGCGCGAGCGCCTGGCGAAATGGGTTAACCGTATCGTTGCCATTTGAGCGTGACGCAATGAGCTTGAACAAATGACCTTCATTAAATGAAGCCGGCGTTGTCAGTCATATTTTTCACGGTCAGCTCCGGTGCCGGACTCGGTTTGCTTTTTCTGCTGGCGCTGGCGCGACTGTTCCATGCGACACCGCCATCGACTCACTGGTGGTGGGCGTTGCTGCTGGCCGCCACGCTGATCACGCTGGGCTTGTTGTCGTCGACCTTGCATCTGGCCAACCGTAAAAATGCCTGGCGTGCGTTCAGCCGCTTTAGGACCTCCTGGTTATCACGCGAGGGCGTGTTTGCGGTGGCGTTGTATCCGGTGACGATGTTGTACGCCTGGACGGTGAACCAGCAGTTACGGTGGCTCGAAATGACGCTCGGCGTGGCTGTCATGATCTTGTGTCTGCTGATTCTCTACTGCACCGCGATGATCTATGCCTGCCTGAAAACCGTCCCGCGCTGGCGCACCTGGCACACTCGGCTTGCCTATCCGTTGCTGGGATTGATGAGCGGTGCGCTGCTCTTGACGGCCACCATGCCGCCAGCCGCTGCGCCGGTGGCGGCGCGTATGGCAGTGGCCTTGCTGCTGCTCGGCGCTGCGTTGAAGCTGGCCTTTTTTATTCGCTTCGCAGACGTTTCGCCCGACACACCGTCGGTCAATGATGCGTTGAATCTGGGCAAGGATACAACCACCGGACGGGCCAATGCGAAAGTGCGTTTGCTCGACGTCGGCCATTCACACGCAACGTTTCTGACGCATGAATTCGGCTTCGAGCTGGCCCGCCAGAATGCCAGCCTGCTGAAGATCGCATTATTTTTCTTTGGCTTCGCATTGCCGTTTATCTTGCTGGCGCTGTCGCCACGTCTGGCCGCCATCGCCAGCATCAGTTCATTGCTGGGATTGCTGGTTGAACGATGGCTGTTCTTTGCCGAGGCCAAACATGTGGTGCGCCTGTATCACGGCCTTTCGATGGGTGAAAAGCAGTAAACAGTCTCCCGATCAGTCCTTTGTTCGGCCCAGAATGCCTCGCAACGACTCCTGGATGTCGGCCGGCAGAACAATCGTCTTGGCATTGCTTGACTCGGCCAGTTTGCCCATGGCGTGGAGGTAACGCTCGCCCAGCAAGTAACGCATCGGCGCGTCCTGGTTGCCAATGGCCGATGCGATTCTCCGGATCGACTCAGCGCTGGCTTCGGCCAGGGTAACTTGTGCTTCGGCATCGCGCTTGGCCGCTTCCAGGCGAGCTTCGGCCTGCAGGATCGCCGATTGTTTGGACCCTTCAGCCTTGGTCACCATGGCTTTGCGCTCGCGCTCGGCCGAAGCTTGTGCCTCCATCGCACGCACCATCGACTCGGACGGCTTGATATCCTGAATCTCGACCGACTTGACGGTCAGTCCCCAGTCGATCGCCTCGTCGGCAATCGCTTCTCGCAATCGAGCCTTGATCTTGTCGCGGCTGGTCAGCGCCTGATCGAGATCCATATCACCGGCAATCGAGCGCAGTGTGGTCATGATCATGTTGCGGATCGCTTCCGAAAAATCGGTTACTCCGTACACCGCCTTGATCGGATCGGTGATCTTGATGAACGCAATCGCATTGATCAGAATGACCGCGTTATCCTTGGTGATGACCTCCTGCTCCTGAACATCGAGAATGATGTCCTTGGTCACCAATTTGTAGGCAACCTTGTCGAGATAGGGAATGATGATGTTCAAACCAGGATGCAAGGTGCTGCTGTATTTGCCGAGCCGCTCGACGATCCACTCCATGCCTTGCGGCACAATTCGGACCCCCTTGACGAGCGTAATGACCGCAAAAATAATCAGCGCGACGACGAACGTGAAGCCGGTACCCATAATGATCTCCATTGATTTGCTACTCCTTCTGGCTGACCTTCGTCAGTTCTTGCCGATTTTCAGAAAACTGCCTTCTACGCTGAGCACTTTGACGCGCACACCGACCGCCAGTGCCTCGTCGGCAATACAAGGCCAGACGTCCGAACCCAGCATGGGTTTCTGGAATCGAACTTCACCTCGCTGGAACGGTGCCACTTCGCGGGTCAGCAGGCCGATTTCGCCGATCGCATTGGCGCCGGAGGTACCGGCCTGGGTCTTGCGAGCGCTGGGTTTGAAGAATTTGAACCAGACGGCGACCATCAACAGCGAAATGATCAACCAGGTCGCCAACTGGGCAGTCAAACCGATTTGCGGGATCGCGGCGAGAATAGTCGCCAGCACCAACGCGCCCAATCCGAACCAGACCAGAACGAAGGCCGGGATGGCGAGTTCGCACAGAATCAGCGCCAGGCCCGCGATTGCCCAGTGCCACCAGAGAAGTTCCATGACCCACCTTTCAAAGTTTCGCCGGTACAGACCAGGCCAGTACGGACTATCATTACGACATTCTGCGCCTGGATGTTCAGCATGACAAACATTCGCCTTGCAAGACCCTGCGATGCCCTGCCGATTTCAATGATGTCGCGAGACACGATTGAAGCCGGCTTGCCCTGGCGTTGGGTGGAAGGCAGAGTGTTACGTTGTATCGCCGACGCCGCGCACAATGTGATCATCGCCGATTGGCCAGAAGCGGATTCAGGTAGTGATTCAATCAGCGATTCGAATCGCCTTTCGAATCGTCCATCGAATCGTTCTTTGAATCATTCCTCGAACGCCATCGCCGGCTTTGGCATCATGCAGTATCTGGATGATCGTGCGCATTTGTCATTGCTGGCGGTCGATCCGACGCTCGCGCGAAGCGGTGTCGGACGAGCGCTGCTGGCCTGGTTGCTGCGATGTGCCGAGGTCGCGGGTGCAGCCACCGTCAAGCTCGAACTGAAGTCAAACAATGCCAATGCCTTGGCGTTCTACGAAGTCGCCGGTTTCCGCGAAATAGCGATTCGCGCGGGAGCTTATTACGGGTTGGCTGATCAGCGCGTGATGGAGCTGCGGTTACGGGATTTGGTATGGTGAGAGCACGATAGGGTGAGATCAAAATAGGACGAGACGGCAATACGGCAATACGTGTTTCAATGTGCATTGATAGCGATATAACTATTTCGAGGAGATTTTCATGCGTGATCTGAACTTTGTTGTGCCCGTATCGTCGGCGGCCATGACCGTCATGGTGTTGGCGTTGACGGCCGGTTGTGCGCAAACGCCGACGGCGCCGCTGGCTGCCGTTTCGGGAGCGGCTGGCGTCGCCAGCAAGGCCGAGCCCCCGCCTATGTGGCAGCAGGGCCGGGGCGCCGCGATGGCTAACTCGAGCCTGGCGCCCTTGGCCGGAAAACTGACCGGTACCGCTGTGGCTGACATTCCGTTGTCGAAACTCAAACTGCCGCCCGGCTTCAAGGCTGAAGTCTGGGCCAGCGGTTTGCCGGGCGCCCGCGCCATGGCGCTCGGCGATAACGGCAAAATCTACATCGGTACCCGTGGCCTGGGCAGGGTCTACGAGCTGACTGACGCGGCCGGCGCTCGAACTTCCCGCGTCGTCGTCGACAAGCTGAATCAGCCGGCCGGTGTCGAATTTCGCAATGGTTCGCTGTATGTCATGGCCATCGATAAAGTATTGCGATTCGATGGTATCGCCGCCAATCCGGGTGTTGCGCCGGTCGATATGACCGCTGCCTTTCAATTGCCCAAGGAACAGCATCACAACTGGAAGTACATTCGATTCGGCCCGGACGGCAAGCTCTATGTTCCGTTCGGCGCGCCCTGCAATATCTGCGAGCAGCCAGCCGAATATGCCCAGATTCGTCGCTACAACGCCGACGGCTCGGGCATGGAGGTGCTGGCGCGCGGGGTCCGTAATTCAGTGGGCTTTGATTTTCATCCGGTGACCAAGGAGCTCTGGTTCTCGAACCATGGCCGCGACTGGATGGGCGATGACACGCCAGACGATACGTTAAATCGCCTGTCGGCGACCGGTTTGAATTTCGGTTTCCCGTACTGCCATGCCGGTACCATCGCCGATCCGGATATCAAGAAGGCCGATGCCTGCAATGGCGTGACCAAACCGGTCGCGCTGATGGGGCCCCATGCGGCAGTGATGGGCGTGCAGTTCTACACCGGCAACATGTTCCCGGCCGAGTACAAGAACGCCGCGCTGGTGGCGCGCAAGGGTTCCTGGAATCGCAATACCAAAAGTGGCTTCGACGTCGTCGCGGTTAGCGCCAATGCCGATGGTAGCGCAGCCAAGGTGACGCCGTTCATCTCCGGATTTCTCGATTCGTCAACCCAGGCGTTCTGGGGTCGCCCGGCCTACATGATGCAAATGGCTGATGGCTCGTTGCTGCTTTCCGATGAGCAGCTTGGCGCCATCTATCGCATCAGTTACGCGCGGTAATGCCCGTCTGATGCCCAACTGGTCCGGCTCCATCGGGCTCGTGTTTCTGGTCGGCATACCAATCGGCGTCGGCAACGCGCAGACGCCTGTGCCGCTCCCGACGACGACTCAGACACCGACTCAGACACCGACTCGGACACCGGTGCAGGCGCTGTTGCCGGTGTGTGGCGCCTGCCACGGCGCCGATGGTAATTCCGCGATTCCGGGCACACCTTCGCTGGCTGGCCAGCCGAGGGTGTTTATCGAGAATCAACTGGTCTTGATCCGCGAAGGCTTGCGCGACGTGCCGGCGATGAAAGGGCTGCTCGAGCGGACCAGTGACGAAGATCTGGTGGCGTTGGCCAAAGTTTATGCCGAGTTGCCGGCCAAACCCGCACCCGGTCAACCCGATTCAGGCCAGATTGATCCGGACAAAATCAAACGTGGCGCCGCACTGTCGAAGGCCAGCTTGTGTGCCTCCTGTCACTCAGTTGACTACGCGGGTCGAGAGCAGATGCCGCGGCTGGCCATGCAACGTGAGGATTTTCTGCGCGCCAGTCTGAAGGAGTTTCGCGACGGCCCGGCGGCTGGCCGGGATACGAACATGACGGCAACCTTGCGGGGCATGAGCGATCAACAATTGAATGACCTCGCGCACTATTTCGCGACCGCCGGTCGGCATCCGAAGTAAGGCTGTCAGCGTACACCGTATACTTGATCGCATTGAGTCATGCAAATCGTCGGATATGTAACTGACGCCATTGACGCCACTGCATTCGACGCTTGACTCGATAACGTCGCTCGGACGGTTCCGGGCGCTTACGTGAAAGACCCGTCATGACCAGCACCTCCTCTGCCGATCTCGGCAAGCGTCGCTTCGCACGCATTGATCGACTGCCACCCTACGTCTTTAACATCACTGCCGAACTCAGGCTCGCGGCGCGGCGCCGTGGCGAAGACATTATCGACATGAGCATGGGTAATCCGGATGGCCCGACGCCACCGCATATTGTCGCCAAGCTCAACGAAGTCGCCATGCGACCTGACACCCACGGATACTCGGCCTCGAAGGGTATTCCGAGGCTGAGGCGCGCTATTTCGCACTGGTATCGCGATCGCTACGCGGTCGATATCGATCCCGATACCGAAGCAATCATGACCATAGGCTCGAAGGAGGGGCTGGCGCATCTGATGCTCGCGACGCTGGATCGCGGCGACACCGTGCTCGTGCCCGATCCCAGTTATCCGATTCATATTTACGGCGCCGTCATTGCCGGTGCCGATATCCGATCCGTGCCGCTGGTGCCGGGCGTGGATTTTTTTGCCGAGCTCGAAAAAGCGATTCGCGGCAGTTATCCGAAGCCGAAAATGATGGTGCTCGGATTTCCGTCGAACCCGACGGCGCAGTGTGTTGAGCTCGATTTCTTCGAACGGGTCATCGCTCTGGCGCGCAAGCATGATATTTTTGTCGTACATGATCTGGCCTATGCCGATATCGTGTTCGACGATTACCGCGCGCCGTCGATCATGCAGGTGCCCGGAGCCAAGGATATTGCGGTCGAATTCTTCACACTGTCAAAGAGCTACAACATGGCGGGCTGGCGGATCGGCTTCATGGTGGGCAACCGCGAACTGGTGACAGCGTTGGCGCGCATCAAGAGTTATCACGACTACGGTACTTTTACGCCACTGCAGGTCGCTGCGATTGCGGCACTCGAAGGACCGCAGCAATGTGTGCGCGAGATTGCCCTGAATTACCAGCGTCGACGCGACGTCCTGGCCAGAGGGCTCAACGAGTCTGGCTGGGCAGTCAACGTTCCGAAAGCGTCCATGTATATCTGGGCACAGATTCCGGCTCAGTACCGGCATCTGGGATCGCTGGAGTTTGCCAAATTACTGCTTGCATCGGCCAAGGTGTCGGTTTCACCCGGTATCGGATTCGGCGATCACGGCGACGATCACGTCCGCTTCGCGCTGATCGAAAACGAAGCTCGAATTCGCCAGGCGGTACGGGGAATCAAAGCCATGCTGAAGGCTTGAACATGCGCCTCTCACTGATCAAACATGCCGATGGACTGCAGCGCTGCTCGTGGTGCGGAGATGCGCCCGACTACATCGCGTACCACGACAACGAGTGGGGTAGAGCGGTACACGACGATGTCCGCCTGTATGAAAAGATCACGCTTGAAGGATTCCAGTCGGGACTGAGCTGGCTGACGATTTTGCGCAAGCGCGAGGCGTTTCGAGAAGCGTTCGCCGGATTTGATTTTTACCGGGTAGCGAACTTCGGAGCTGCGGACGTGTCGCGCCTGTTGGCTAACGCCGGAATCGTCCGGCATCGAGGCAAGATCGAAGCGGCGATCAACAACGCGCAACGTGTTTGTGAACTGGTTCAAAAGGAAGGCACGCTGGCCGGGTTCATCTGGCGATACAAACCCGAACCAGCCAATCGACCCGCGCGCATAACGCCCGAAGTTGCGATGACCCTGACTCAATCGCCGGAGTCGCTGGCACTATCGAACGCACTGAAGGCGCGCGGCTTCAAGTTCGTCGGTGCCACCACGATGTATGCGTTCATGCAGTCGATGGGCTTGGTCAATGATCATCTGAGTGGTTGCGCAATGCGCCGTTTGTCGGACTAAATAGCGCCTCTGTTACCGCAAGCGTTTCATTAATGGGTCTGAGGGACAACAATTATTCACGATTGTGTCGGCTTCTCGTCGACGCTACTGAGGATAATGATGAGCAGCTCAGGTCCGATTGCGCCGGAATTCGGCGTCACTTCAGGGGTTAACAGCCCGGCGCAAAGCGTTTTCTCGCACCGCGTTACACGCTTCGGCTTGAGCGCCTGCATCCTGCTTTCGTTAGTCGCCGGATTCTCGCAACTGCCCACCCGCGATACCTGGATGGATGAAGTCTGGTCCATGTTCTTGTCGGACCCGTCAATTCCGATCGGATCACTGATCTTCGATCGTTGGGCCTACGATATTCACCCGCCATTGTTCATGTGGCTGGCACGCTGCTTCCGATCGCTGGTCGCCGACGAAATTCCGGCCGCCCGCATGTTGAACTTGCTTGTGCTGTTACCGGCATTGGCCTATCTGGCCTCGCTTTGGAATCGGGCGCCCGCCATGCGTGCGGTGCTTGCCCTGTTCGCACCGGTTTTTTGCAGTGGCATGCTCTTCGTGCATTACGCGGCCGAGTTCCGCGTCTACTTCATGCTGATTCTGGTCAGTGCGGTTTATGCCCTGTCTTCGTATCGGGTCATTGTGACGACGGTCTCGAATCAGCCGATGCCGCCGCTCGATCAAGGGGTCATGATGGCGTCGGCCTTCATGCTGATGAGCCTGCATGTACTGGCGATGCCGTTCGTGCTGATGCACGCAGGTCTGATCGTGTTGCTGCTGGTGCTGATGCTCGGCATGCAGGGCGCCCAGCCGAAGCTGCTGAGGCTGCGCGGCTATTGGACCGTCATTGCGATGGCGCTGCTGAGTCTGGCCGGCTTCTATTTGTTCATTGAAGACTTTCAGCAGGGCACGACCGCCGGCGGATCCTGGATCGCCGCGGTCAGTTTGCCACAGGCGATACTTCGAATTGGCAAATGGGTCTTCAAGATGGCTCCCGGCGTGGTCGCGCTCGGTTTGATTTTCTGGACGCCGTTCTTGAAACCCAGCCGCATGGCCGCGTCCGTCTCTTCGGCGTCCGGTCCTTCGACGTCCGATCCGGCGATGCGCACGGCACACGAGGCCGAGCAGCTCTGGTTGTGGTCCATGCTACTGACGCTGGGCGGCTTTGTTGGCATGATGTTGTGTGCGAATCTGAAAACACCGCTGATGGTGGATCGCTACTTTGCGGTGATGACCGGCCCCTTGGCTGCCGTGCTGGCGGTACTCGCGGCTCGAGTGTTGCTGAGACTGGCGTCGCCGGTTCAGGCGCTGGTGCTGGCGGCGGCTATCGCCAACTCGGTAGCCGCCACGGTGTATCACGTCGCCACTGAAAAGACGGTCTGGAACGAGGGCCTTTATTACGCCGAGAGCCTGAACTATGTGAAGACCCTGAACGTGCGTTGTGATCAGCCGCTGTTGCATGCCACCGATAACCGGTTGCGCTACGCCGTCTACCAGGCTCAGCTCGGCGACTGGGTCGCACGTTATCTGGGGCCCCCAACCGGCTTGCAGATGCGTGCCGCCGGACCCGACACGCCGATTCGCGCGACGCCGCAATGTCCGGTCGCACTGTGGCTGCCCTTTATTTCGAGAGGCGGCGCCGCCGGCATGCTCGACTCGGTGATCAGCGAACACAAACTGGTGCTCGACGGTGTATCGGTTGATCAGTTGGAAATCCAGTTACTGGGCTCGACCGCGATCGTGCGGCTCAAGCCTTGATCGATTCAAATTTCGATGTCCAACTCAGCATGATTCGATTTGCAATGATCGGCCTCATCTGCACCGCGATCCAGTACGGTCTGCTGGCTTTGTTGCACGGCTGGGCGGGCTGGAATGCGGTCGTCGCGTCGGGAATCGGTTACGGCGTCAGCGCCGTGATCTCGTACTTGCTGAACTATCGATTCAGTTTCGATTCGACGCGCTCGTTAGGGCAGGGCGCCTGGCGTTACGCTGTGGTCGTTGCCTTTGGCTTGTCCACGAACTCGGTCTGCCTGGCCGGTTTGATGTCGGCCGGTATGCCGGTCTTGTTCGCGCAGTTGATCACGACCGGTGTGGTGTTCGCGCTCAATTATCAGTTGTCACGCAGTTGGGCCTTCAGTAGTTCGTCGAGTTTGTCGCGAGAAAAAATATGAAAACACTGTCGATTGTCGTTCCCTGTTACAACGAAGAGGCGGTATTCCCGGAGACTCGGCGCCGGCTTGCGGAGCTGCTTCGACAGATGCGCGCGGAAGGCTTGATTTCATCAGCCTCGCATGTGTTGTTCGTCGACGATGGCAGCCGCGATGCGACCTGGTCGCTGATTGCCGAGGCGAATCGCGATTCGCGCGATTTTCATGGCCTCAAACTGGCCCGAAACGTCGGCCATCAAAGGGCGCTCTACTCGGGCTTGATGTCGGCCGATGGCGATCTCGTGATCAGCGTTGATGCCGATCTGCAAGACGATTTGAACGTCATGTTCGAGATGGTTCGGTTGGCTGCACAAGGTAACGAAATTGTCTTCGGCGTGCGCCGCCGGCGCGACAAGGACACCTTCTTCAAACGGTTTACGGCCGAGGGTTACTACAAGTTGCTGGACGCCTTCGGAGTCGATGTAGTGTTCAATCACGCCGACTACCGACTGATGTCTCGCAAGGCCATCGAGGCGCTGCGCGAGTACCGCGAAGTCAATTTGTTCTTGCGAGGACTGGTCACTCAGATCGGTTTCTCGACCAGCAACGTGTTCTACGATCGCGAGGAGCGGTTTGCGGGTGAGTCAAAGTATCCGCTGAGCAAAATGTTGGCGCTGGCCTGGCAGGGTATTACCTCATTCTCGGCCGTGCCGCTGCGCCTGATTACCATGACGGGCATCACGATCGCGCTGATCAGCCTGAGCTTGAGCGCCTGGGCCATGTACATCAAGCTGTTCACCCAGACCGCCGTGCCAGGCTGGGCATCGTCGGTCGTGCCGACGTTCTTCCTGGGCGGCGTGCAACTGTTGTGTCTGGGCGTGGTCGGCGAATATGTGGCCAAGATCTTTCTCGAAACCAAGCGCCGGCCGCACTATCATGTTGATCGTCTGACTTATGCCGACCGGCCCGATCTGCAGCATCTGCCCGCAACCGCTGCGCAGGTTCAACCTATCGAAGAAACCATCGAGCGATTGCGTACGGCCGAATTGGTGGGTTGACCGCACCGTCTGTTTTATCGAATCGTCTGTTTCATCGTACAGTTAATACATACGGTAGCGATTGGGTGGTCTGCCCGTCGGTGGCGACAATCGTGATCGGGTAAGTTCCTGCGGGTGTGCTGCCGCTGGCTGCGCCCGAACCGCTACCGCTACCGCTACCGCTACCGCCACCGCCACCGCCACCTCCTCCACCACAACCTGTCAGGGCACTGGTGCTGGCGATCATCACACCGAACAGTACGATCGAATAAGCGCGGCGTCGGCGTCTGCTGGCACCGCCCATGCCGACCAGCGCCATCGCCAGGCCGGTGCCGGCGGCGCCGGTGCCCAATAGCGCGACGGTGCCAACCGATTGAGTGCTGATCGTGACCTTGGTGCTGGCCACTCGGGTCGCCGATGGTGTCACGACGGCCGGGTCGAACAGACAGCGCACATAAGCGGGCAAGCCGACGCAGGAAAAATGAACCGGCAAGCCGGTGGCGCTGACAAACGACAGGTTCAAGTCGACTTCCGTCGCAGCGCCTGAGGCCAGCGACAATTCGTTGTTGCTGCCGACGACGCTGAATTGCGCTGCACCGCTTGCAGAGCCCTGATTGCTACTGCTGCCGCTACCTGGCGAGCTGCCGCTGCCTGATCCGCCGCCTGCTCCGCCGCCGCCACTACCGCTGCCTGATCCGCCGCCTGCTCCTCCGCCGCCACTACCGCCGCCACCGTTGGCCACGCTGCCGCTGGTAATGACGTATGAACAGGATTTGACAGCGCCGACCATCGGGTCACCAAAAGTCGCGTTGTTGCAAGCCAGATTACCGCTGACGCCTGCGCGCCGGATGAATCCGCCGGTGGCGAGGTAGCTGACGCTCGCTGATGCGCCAGCGGGCAGGCTGCAGATACCGCCTTGGGCCGCGCAAGCGGTGCCGGCCGGTGCGACCGTGTTGATCGGAGTTGCCTCCTCCGAGCCGATTTCGCGAACGAACGCGCTCAGGCTGGCGATATCGGCCGCTTGCAGCTCGAAGCCGTTATGCGCGCGAATCGCGTCGTCAATCGTAGTGGCCGAGCCGTCGTGCAGATAAGGCGCGGTGTCCCAGACATCGCGCAGGGTCGGCACGTCGATCCCGGTCAACGGACCGCCGAGGCGTTGCCCGCTACTGGCTTTGAGTGTACCGATATTGCGTAGTTCATGAGCCTGGGCAGCTCCAGCATATTGCGCGCCGCCGTGGCAAGACGCGCAGTTCAAACTCTGGAACAAGTCCCGTCCGGCTTGCGCCGCGTTGGTCAGGCTACGGTTGGCGTTTCGATACGGACTTGGCGACATGCTGACCAACGAGTTGACGTACGCCGCCAAAGCATCGAGGTCACTACTGACGCCGGTCTTGCGGTCGCCGAGCGGATTGCGGCGCGAGCCTGCGAAAAACTGTGCATCGGACATCAAGCCGGTACCGGCGGCGAGGCTGCGGATCTGTCCCTCGAAGTCCTGCACCTCATCGAAGTTGGCGCTCCAGTGCAGTGAACCATGACCGCTGGCGCCACGACCCTTGAGCGACGGTGTGTTGCGCAAGCCTTCGCCGAAGCCGGTCAGATCCCAGGTCCGGCCGTCGTGGCCGCCATCGTTATGACAGGCAGCGCAGCTCAGATAGTGATCACGTGCCAGGCGTTCATCGCGGGCATCGTAGAACAGTTGCTTGCCGACCAGAACGTTGGTCGGCAATCGATCGGCGCTGACGCTCGCCAGTTGGGTAACCAGGTTGACCTGCAGGTTGCCGTAGTCAACCAACGGTGCGAGATCGAACACGGCGACATTGCGATCCATAAAATTGTGAACATAGAGCCGTCGGCCATCGGCCGAGACCTTGAGGCCTTGTGGCGCGCGACCGGTGTCGAAGCGGAACAATTCGCGTCGACCTTGTGCGTCCATGACCGCCACTTGCCGGCTCGACTCGAGCGTGACGAACACGTAGGCGCCGTTCGGATGATAGGTCGCAGCACTCGCGACACCGGCGTTGTCGTGATCTACCCGGCCAGCATAGTCTTCAGTGCCGGAATTCAGATCGAGTCGCGAACTGATGGCGCGTACCGTCGTCTGGAAGTCGAGGTTTTGTCCGTCACGCAAAAGGCCGCGCTGAACGTTATCCTGTTTCGAAGGGATCCAGGCTGCGCGACCGTCGGGCGAAATCGCCGCTGCGCCCAGGTAATTAGGTACACCTCGGGCGCTCAGCGTCGAGTCGATACGGTCGCTGTGCCGCAAGACAAATCGGCGCAATTGGGCCAACGTGATCGGATCAAATTCGGTGATCTCGCCACCGGTCGCGTTGCCGTTCAGGCTGGTGCGTACATTGGCGCTGCCTTCGCCCGGTTGTGCCGCGCTGACGTAACGCGATACCAACAGCCGGCTGCCATCGGCCGACAAGGCTAGGTGGCGTGCGCCGACTGCGCTGACGTCGGCGCTGAAGTTACCGCTCGCGGTCACCTTCAACAAGCGACCGCTGGCCTCGAGGGCGACCAGGGCACCGCCGTCGGGTGCGACGACCACGCCGTAGGGGCCCGAGCCATTCGGCAACAGAATGGTCTGTACGACTGCAAGGCTGGTCGGGTCGATCAGACTCAGGCTGGCGTCGTCCCGATTGGTCACCCAGATTCGTCCGTTCGGTGCGACCGCCAGCGCGCGCGGTCCGCGCCCGACCGCAACTTCGGCCAGGCGAGTATTGTTCAGAGTGTTGAACACGCTGACGCTGTCGTTATCGGGATTCACCACCCAGATGCGACTGGCGCCATTGCGCTCGTCGAGCGCCAGATTGCCGGACGCGCTGGCGCGCCCCGTGCTCGTCGAGCCAACCACCGCTTGCATGAAATTGCGGGTGGTGACCGCGCCGCTGGTGTCACGCACGCTCAAGGTAACGGTATAGATACCCGATTGGCCGTACTGGTGATTGATGGTGGCATTGTTGCTGTACGCCGTTTCGGCGGTACCGTCGCCAAAGTTCCAGCGATATTGCAATCCAGCGCCGGTTGCGTTGACCGTATAACCGGTGTTGGCGCCACTGGTGACGACCGGTGCGGCTACCGGTGCAACCGTCAACTCCTGAGCCAGCACATTCCAGTTGAAGTTGCTCGTGTCATTGCCGCCGCGACTGTCCGAGACCGACAATTGCACGGTGAAATTGCCTTGCGCCAAGGGTTGGCCGGTAATCAGTCCGCGCGCGCCGTCGAGTACCAGGCCAGTGGGCAGACCACTGGCAGCCCAGACCAGCGTATCGCCATCGGCATCGGTCGCACTCAATTGCAGGCTGGTATTGGCACCGCTCCTAGTAACGGGCGGATTGGTCGGCGCGATCACCGGCGCGCGATTGACCGAGGGATTGCCAAATACTTCAACCTCGGCTAATGGCAGCGGGCCGTTACCGGCCAACTGCACCCGCAAATACCGTCCGGAGCCGGCATTGCCGAGCGTGCTGAGCAGACCGACCGGGCCGGTGATCGGCACGTTTCGAACGGCCGGATCGGCCAACAAGGCCGGCAAGCTGCGTCCGATCATCGGCGTTTGCGACACCAGCACGTAGAGATTGCTCAAGGTCTCGCCGCAGCTGTCGCTGCGATTCCACAGGCGCACCGCATGCAGCGTGTTGTTCGAACCCAGATCGACTTCCCACCAGGCGTTATTTTCGTTCTCGGTTTGACTGGTTGAGCCATTGGCCAGAATGCCATTGGTATTGCCGTCGACGGCTCTGCTGGCCGCATAAGTACCACCGGCTGCGGTACTCGATTGTGTTGCCGGTTTGCCGGTCGCGAGATTACCCAGGTATATGGTTTTGGGTTCGGCGTTACCGCCTAGCGTGCGCAGATCGCCGACGGCAACCGGTGCGCCCCAGTTAACGCCGTCGTTGCTGAAGTACAGCCGATAGTTTGCAACGGTGCCGTTGGCGCCCGCCACGCGCGGTGTGTAGCGAAAGCCGCCAATGCGCTGGGTGCCGCCCAAGTTGATATTGAGCTGATGCGGGTGGGTCGGCGCAAAGCCCTGGAACTGGCTATGCCAATAGGTTGCCGGATCGCCGTCGATGGCGTTGGCGGCGGCGCCGTTCTCGGCCTGCGTCTCGGCACTACTGGCACTGACGCCCCAACCGTTGCGTGGCAAAACGCGGCCTTGTTCATCGAGCAGCTCGAACTCGGCCATCGACGCCCACGGGTTGCCGTTGATCTCGCTCAGCGCCTCGAAACGGACATGGCGCACGTTACCGAGTTCGCCAATACTCCAGGTGGTCTGCCAACTGACGGTTTGATCGCCACTGCTGGCCATCAAGCTCACCGCAAAAACACCTGCCCGAGTTGGCGTACCTGAAATACGACCGTTGCCCGGGTTGATCAGCAAACCTTCGGGAAGACCGGTCGCGCCATAACTGAGGGTGCCGCCGCCATTGGCGCTGGCCTGCAAAGTCAACTCAAGCGGTGCGCCCACCGTACCGAACAATTCATCGGGCGGCGTCAACCACAGAGCATTGTTGGCGGCGATGCGCAGGGGTCGGGAAACCGATGGCGTACCGTCGCCATTCATGGCAAACAACATGTACTCGCCGGGCAACGCCCAGCCCGGATTGCTCGGTATTTCGAGCGCGTAGTTATTGCCGCCGGTCGCGCGAAAATTCAGCGACAGCCGGCGCTGATCATTGTTCACGGTATGGGTCGTCGAGGACAGACGAACCAGCGCAAAGGAGTCGATCGCCGAGTCGGCGCTGACGGTCACTGTCGTGCCGTAGGCGGCGGTTCGTGGTGCATTGGTGATGACCGGACGCGTGGCCAGTTGACCATTGGCATCGAACAGATACGGTGGCGACATTATCTGGAAGTTGGCATGATTGGCCGCGCAACCGTCGCCGCACAGACCACCGCCGCCCGACCAGATTCGTCCGTCCGGCAACAACAATGCGATGCTATGGTAGTTGCGGCCGACCGCGATCGCCGGCAGTTGCGTGAAGCTTTCGCTAGCAGGGTCGAACAACTCCGGTAACAGCACCGAGTTGTCGTCGCTGAAATTCACCGGAAAGGTCTGACCGCCAATAATGATGACCTGTCCATTGGGCAAGACCACCGCATTCTGGAAGGCACGCGGATAAGCCATCGACGCAATCCGTCGCACATTGGCAATGCCGTTGCTGGCATCGATCAAGTAACTGTTCGCATTGGCCTGCACGCCGCTGTAGCCCGGTCCGCCGCCGACCTTCAAGATCTTGCCGGTATCGAACATCACCGTATTGCCACTGATGCTGAAGGCGTCGTCGCCGCGCGGGCCTGCCGGGCGCACACGGCCGGCGCCGCGGGTATCGATCCAGTTCATCTGTCGCCCCGGGCCGGCGTGCAGAACCTGGCCGTTGCCGGTGGGCAGTAGCCAGAGGTGGCTGTCCTGACCGAAGTTGCTGGTCGGATCAAACGATAACATCGAGTCAATCGGTACGCCGGTCAGTCGCTGCCAGCCGGTGGCGGCGCTCCAGCGTTCGCCGTGCTTGTTGCCAACACCGCCGTCCCAGGAGCCACCCAAGGTCAATACCGAACCGTCGGCCAATAAGGTGTTGGCGTTGTAGGCGCGCGGGATATTCATTGCCGCCGCCGTGCTCCAGGAGTCATTGGCAGGATCAAAGATACTGGTCTTGCCCGACGACAAGCCGCCGTTAACCAGCAAGCGGCCATCGGGCAAATTGGTGGTGCCCGGGCAGAACATGTCATGGCCGGTTTCCGTCACCAGGCGTTCGGTCAGTTGACCGGTGGCCGGGTCATACAGCACGGAATAAGTGCGGCCGCCGTCGGCGCCGAATGAAAAGCTGAAGCGACTCTCGGACGACCACATGAGCAATCGGCCATCGGGTAGATTGGTGGCCGATATCGGCACGATGGAGGTCTGGGTCAGCGCGCTCCATTGTGCGCGGGCGGCTTGCTCGGCCAGCGTGCCGACGGCCTTGGTTCGGGTGGCGTGCGAACCGCTCGGTTCAGCGCTCGTAGACTCGTCACCGCTGCCGCAAGCGAACAGACCAACGGACAACAACGCCAATGCGCCGAGCCGAAACAAAGAGGTTTTTTTCATAGCGGTGCCGTCAGTCGCAGCAACATCCTGGCGATTTCTTGCGACGACGGAAAATCGGTCGAACGCAAAACCAGAGTGCTGTCCTTGGTGAAAAAATAAACCTGGGCGGTGTGCCGATCGATGCCGCTCGTTCTGGCACGCAAGAAGTCGAACAGCCGATTGACATCGCGGTAGTCGGGTGTCGCGCCTTGCCAGAGATCATTGGCATCGAATTTTTTGAGCCAACGGCGCATTGCTGCCGGATCATCGTTTAATGGATCGATGCTGACCGACATCAGCCGTACGGCGCTTGCCGCCGGCAGGTGCTTGAGGGTTGCGCCAAACAGCGCGCCTTGAATCGGGCAGGTCGCGCTGCAACCGGTGAACATCAATTGCAGGGCGGTCGGTCGACCGCTGAGCGCCTTGGCCAGATCAGTACGGCTGCCGTCATGCAAGGCGATCGGCATGGCCGGTGCCGACAGCGGCGGCACGACCTTGCCGGCATCGTTGTGCGCTTCACTGCGTGCCGAACCGAGCGCGAGCGCAGCCAGAGCCGACAGGTTACGCAGGGCATGACGCCGCCCGTTGAGCCGGTGGGCGCTCATTTCTGCTTGACTAAAAACGACCACAGGGCCGAGCACTGATCGTCGCTGACGGTGTAGCGCGGCATGGTCGCCGGCAGGACGATCCACGCCGGGTCGATACCGTCACGCAGCAACTTGCACAACGACGCCGAATCAAATTTGGAGGGCGGGCCACCACGACGCGAGATCGGACTGAGTAGCGAGGGCGCATCCAGAACCGGTGCAAAACTGGCCGCTATCGGTGCTCTGGGTGGGTTGATCGCGTGACAGTTACTGCATCGCGAAGCCTGCACCGGAAGGGTCTCGGCGTGCCCCACCAAACGCGCGGCAATCGGGGTCCGTCCGGTGAAGAGGCTCATGCCATCGGCCGTAACCGCACCATGACCGACGCCCTGAGTCAGGCAGGACAGCGCAATCAACAGGCTTGGCAAAAAACGCGCAAGCCTTCTGCACAGGTCCGGGATCGGACCATCGCTGAGCAGGGACACGGCAAAGTTCATGGCGAAAGATTAGTCTCGCCAGACTCATTGCTGGAGGGCAAACCGCACAAGTCGGCATATCTGACAGGTGCCAGAATTGCCGACTTGAGTATTCCGTCACACGAGCAGCCTGTCGCTCAATTTGAACGCAGGGCTCGGCGCAGCGCCGCGCGGGCCAGTAGTCGAGTCGAATCAAGCGTCGCCAGCGCGACGTTCGAGTCGTTCAAGATCAGCGGCAGTTCCGTGCATCCCAACACCACCGCATCACAGCCGCGCTCTCTCATGCGCGCGATGACCTGCGCGCAGTAGTCGACGGCCTGCGCATTGAAGACACCATGAACCAGTTCGTCCATGATGATGCGATTGATTTCGACCCGCTCATGGGCCAGCGGGCGCACAAACTCCATACCGCGCGCCATCAGCTTTTCAGGATAGACATCGCTGTCAACCAGCCAACGCGTGCCAATCAGACCGAGTCGGCGCAGGCCGCGCGCCGCCGCCTCGCTCGCGACGACCTCGGCGATATGCAGCCAGGGCAGGGGTGATCGCGGCAGCACGTACGGCATCGCTTGATGAATCGTGTTGTCCGGGCAAATCAGGAACTTGGCGCCGATGCGGGCAACCTTGTCGGCCGACGAAAGCATCAGTTCAGCGACCGCCTGCCAATCGGCACGATAAATGCACTCCATGTAGTCGGCCAGCGGTTGAGTATGCATCGAGATTTCAGGATGGTCATGGCCACCGAGCGCCTGCGCGCCTTCGATACAAAGGGTTCGATAACAGAGCGCAGCACCTTCGGCAGAACAGGCGACGATGCCAATATGCTCAGGCTTCATCAGTCGAATTTCGCCAGTGTCAGGAATTCCTTGCGCAATACATCTGATTTCAGGAAGTCGCCGCGCATGACCGAAGAAGTCATCGACGCCCGATCCTTGACGCCGCGCCAGTGCATGCAGAAATGTTCAGCCCGCATGACCAGCGCCAGACCGGCGGGCGCAATTTGCGACTCGAGCACATCGGCCAAGGTCTTGACGGCCTCTTCCTGGATCTGTGGGCGCGACATAACCCAATCGATCAGCCGGGCGTATTTGGAAAGTCCGATCAGACTCGACTCGGGCTTGGGTAAAACACCTACCCAGATCTTGCCCATGATCGGACACAGGTGATGCGAGCAGGCCGAGCGGGCGGTGATCGGACCCAGCACAATGAGTTCGTTGATCCGGTCGACATTCGGGAACGCGGTGAGCCCCGGGATTTTGGTGTAGCGGCCGCTAAAAACTTCACGTACATAGAGCTTGGCTACCCGTTTGGCAGTGTCCTGAGTGTTGTGATCGTTATCGACATCGATGACCAACGCACGCAGCACCGCTTCCATCTTGACGGCAACTTCATCTTGCAATGCCTTGAGTTCGTCATCCGATTCGACAAATTCAGCGATATTGTCATTGGCATAAAAACGCTGTTTGGCGGCCTTGATCCGGTGCCGGATCACCTCGGACATGGGACGACCCAGATCGATCAGATTTCGGTTGTTTTCGGCCATGTTCGGCTGCTTCCCGGTCTTCTAAAGCTGAAATTCTACAGGCAGGGTCATGACTACAGGCCGGCAGTCATTCCGCCATCGACATAGAGCACATGTCCATTGACGAAGTTGGCGGCGGGCGACGCCAGAAAAACCGCCGCACCGGCCAACTCCTCAACCTGGCCCCAGCGCCCGGTCGGCACGCGCTTTTCGATCCAGGTTGTGAATTCGGCATCGGCAACCAGCAGCCGGGTCAATTCAGTTTCAAAATAGCCGGGCGCCAAGCCATTGATTTGTATGTTGTATCGGGCCCAATCAACGCACATGCCCTTGGTCAGCATATTGAGCGCCCCTTTGGTGGCCGAATACGGCGCAATCGAATAGCGGGCCGCCATGGCATTGACCGAAAGCACGTTGATAACCTTGCCGGCGCGCCGCCGGATCATGCCCTGTACGACCGCTTTACTGACTAAAAAGACGCTGGTCAGATTGGTTTGCACAATTCGATTGAAGTCGCTGCTCGAGAAGTTTTCGAGCGGCCCGCGAATTTGAATGCCGGTGTTATTGACGAGGATATCGATGGCGCCGATGTTGGCTTCAATCTCGTCAATCGCAGTGTTGACTGCACCCTCGTCGGTCACATCGAAGGCGCGGGTGTGAGCCTCGAAGCCGGCTGCGTTGAAGCCGGATTGAGTCAAGGCCAGCGCAGTGGCATCGCGGCCATTCAAGATGATCCGGGCGCCGGCCCTCGCCAAGCCTTCGGCAAGGGCCTTGCCAATGCCTCGGCTTGAGCCGGTGATGAGGGCGGTCTTGCCGGTCAGATCAAACAGGGGATTGACTAGGGGATTGACTGACGGATTGGGCGCAGTTAGGGGCTGACTCATACTTTCTCTTCGCGTCGATAGGCGACCTAATCATACTGGCTAAGCCCAATGCCTGAGAATGAACGGCCGTGCTGTGTAAAATTACAGCAGTAGCAAACCTTCTGTACTGAATAAATCCCCATGGCGAATCTGCTCGCAAACCTGAACGAACCACAACTCGCGGCGGTTACCTTGCCAGCTCAGCATGCGCTGATCCTGGCTGGCGCCGGCAGCGGCAAGACTCGGGTGTTGACCACGCGCATTGCCTGGCTGATCTCAACCGGCCAGATCTCACCGTTGGGCATTCTGGCTGTCACCTTCACCAACAAGGCGGCCAAGGAAATGCTGACCCGTCTGGCGACCATGTTGCCGATCAATCTGCGCGGCATGTGGGTGGGCACCTTTCACGGCCTGTGCAATCGCATGTTGCGGGCCCATTTTCGCGATGCCGGCTTGCCGCAGAGTTTTCAAATCCTCGATTCGCAAGACCAACTCGCGGCCATCAAGCGGATGTTGAAGGCCGCCAATATCGACGACGAAAAGTTCCCACCGCGCAACGTGCAGTACTTCATCAACGGCAACAAAGAAGAAGGGGTTCGCGCCTCGGCGGTGGACGCGACCGACGATTACAACCGTCGTCTGGTCGAGCTGTACCGCACCTATGACGAGCAATGTCAGCGTGAAGGCGTGGTTGATTTTTCCGAACTGCTGCTGCGCTGCTACGAATTGCTCTGCCATAACCAGGCGATTCGAGAACATTATCAGAGCCGCTTTCGGCACATCCTGGTCGACGAGTTTCAGGACACCAACAGCTTGCAGTATCGCTGGCTGCAAGTACTGGCTGGTCGGATGAGCGCAACGCCGTTCGCCAGCCGCGCCTTGAGCGCCGGTCGGGCGCCGGTTGCCGAGACCAATAGCCGCGCTGAAGGCGCGATTTTCGCGGTTGGTGACGATGACCAGAGTATCTACGGATTTCGCGGCGCCGATGTGGCCAATATGGCCGCCTTCGAGCGTGAATTCAAGGTTCGCAACCTGATCAAGCTGGAACAAAACTACCGATCGGCCGGCCGTATTCTGTCGTGCGCCAACGCGTTGATCAAAAACAACGCGCATCGACTCGGCAAGAACCTGTGGACCGATGCTGGTGATGGTGAGCCGGTGCGGGTCTATGAGTCAATCAGCGACACGCAAGAGGCGCAGTGGCTCATCGAGGAGATTCGCGGCCTGATTGCCGAGGGCCATATGCGTAGCGATCTGGCCATTTTGTATCGCTCGAACGCGCAGTCCCGGGTCATCGAACACTCATTGTTTTCGGCCGGCTTGCCCTACCGTGTTTACGGCGGCCTGCGGTTTTTCGAGCGCGCCGAGATCAAGCACGCGCTGGCCTATTTGCGCCTCATTGAAAACGGCCAGGATGACGGTGCGTTCCTGCGCGTCGTCAACTTTCCCACCCGGGGCATTGGTGCACGCTCGCTCGAGCAATTGCAGGATCTGGCCGGGACACTCAAATGCAGCCTGTTCGAAGCGGCAGCGCAGACCAGCGGCGGCGCTGCCGGCAAACTGTTGTCGTTTACCCGCCTGATTGAAAAACTGCGCAGCCAGACGCAGACACTTTCCTTGGCTGAAATGGTCGAGCAAACCATCGACGCCAGCGGCCTTATTACGCATTATCAAAGTGAGAAAGAGGGCCAGGATCGAATCGAGAATTTGCGCGAATTGGTCAATGCGGCGGTCGCCTTTCTGTCCGAGGAGCGGGTCGCGCAAGCTGTACCAGCCAGTGTCGGCGTGAGCTCCGCTGCGGCGCCGGTTGCAGCAATGTTCGCTGATAGTGTTGGCATAGGGCCGGCGTCTGTCCTTGAACCGGCTTCTGAGCCTGGCCTCGAGTCCGAACCTGTCGAAGTGCTTGAGGCCAATGCGCCCGGGGTAGTGTTGCAAGACTCTCCACTCGCGTCGTTTCTGGCCCACGCCTCGCTCGAGTCCGGTGATAACCAGGCGGGCGAGGGCACCGACGCGATCCAGTTGATGACCGTGCATTCGGCCAAGGGTCTGGAGTTCGATGCGGTGTTCATGACCGGGCTAGAAGAAGGCTTGTTTCCGCATGAGAATTCAATTGCAGCCGACGATGGCCTCGAGGAAGAGCGGCGGCTCATGTATGTTGCGATCACCCGCGCCCGGCAGCGACTCTACCTGTCGTTCAGCCAGACCCGTATGCTGCATGGTCAGACGCGCTACAACATGAAGTCACGGTTTCTGGCTGAGCTACCGGAGGGCGCCCTCAAATGGCTGACCCCGAAGCTGGCGCCGGCCTATCGCGAAGGCTATGGCGGCGCCTGGGAGGGTATGGGCGGCCGGCGCGGCGTCGCCGGCTATGGTGCCGGTGCAACCGGTGCCAACTCGAGCGGCAACGGTCGCGTTGACTACGACAGTGGTCGATTGAATCCGGCCGAGCAGCGCAGCGCCCAGCGCTTCGATCGTGGCATTGCCTTTCGAATTGGTCAGAACGTCGCGCACGCCCGGTTTGGCGAAGGGGTCATCATCAATATCGAGGGTAGCGGTACCGATGCTCGGGCGCAGGTCAACTTTGGGCGGGAGGGCGTCAAGTGGCTGGCTTTGTCGGTGGCCAAGCTGGAGGTTCGCGCTTGAGTTCAAGCTGGCATCGTTATTGAAGCTTGGCACAGTTATTTCAGCGCGGTGGCATACTCAGCGCGGTGGCGGACACAACAACGCGGCACGAGCGTTGCATCAAAATTTGGCAATGCTGGCGTCGGCCGCTTGACGCTGCTTTGCGTTATTCTTTATGCAGGAGCAACGGCCACGCCGCTGCCGACCTGAATCTATCGGGCAGATTTTAATTGCCGAACTTTCACAGGAGACAAAATGAAGTTCAAGTTGACCGCATGTGCATGGGCGCTGGCAGCCTCGCTGGGTGCCGGCGTAACGGGTGCTGCCCTGGCGCAGACCCAGGGTGTTTCCAAGACCGAAGTGTTGATCGGTACCATCCAGGATCTGTCTGGTCCGATTGCTGCGTACGGCAAATCCTCACGCAATGGCATGCAACTGATGGCCGATGAAGTCAACGAGCAGGGCGGTATCAACGGTCGCAAGATCAAGTTGATCACCGAAGACTCCGGCTACGATCCGAAGAAGGGCGTTTTGGCGACCCAGAAACTGGCTCAAAACGACAAGATATTTGCGATGGTCGGTGTCATGGGTACGCCGGTTGCCATGGCTGCCATGCCGATTCTGTTCGAAAAGAATATTCCGCATATCTCGCCCATTACCGCTGCGCGCCAGATGTACGAGCCGCTGCACAAACTCAAGTATTCGTTCGCTGCGACCTACTACGACCAGATGCGTTCGGTGGTTCAGCACATGAACAAGATCAAGGCTGATCGCAAGTGGTGCCTGATTCATCAAGACGACGACTTTGGTCAGGAATTCCTGTCCGGCGCAACCGACGGTCTGAAGGCAGTCGGCAAGACGCTGGTCGAGAAAACCAGTTACAAGCGCGGCGCGACCGAGTTTTCATCGCAGGTTCAAAAGATGAAGGGCTCCGGTTGTGACACGCTGCTGATGGGTACGATCATTCGTGAAACCGTCGGGACCATGGCCGAAGCCAAGAAAATCGGCTGGGCGCCCGAGTTCGTGGGAAGTTCAGCGGCTTATACCCATCTGATTCACAAGTTGGGTGGCCCGTTGGCCGAAGGGTTTATTGCATCGCATACGGTGGCTCATCCCTACCTGGACGATGCTTCGGACAAGGTTCGCTTCTGGGCTTCCAAGTACAAGACCCGTTTTGGCGAAGAACCGGATGTCTTCTCGGTCTACGGCTACGTCATCATGGATCAAACGGTCAAGACCCTGGCCAAGGCAGGCTCAAACCTGACGGTTGAATCGTTCGTCAAAGCGCTGGACTCATCGACCTTTGCGCCGGATATGTTCGGTGGCGACACCGCGTCCTACACGCCGACCAAACACCTTGGTAGCGACAAGTCACGTTTATCGCAGATCAAGAACGGCAAGTGGGCCGTCATCAGCGAGTACGTGGGTCCTGAGGGCAAGAAGTAAACAATGGATTGGGCCAGAAGGCGCGAACGAGTTCGCCCTGTCTGGCTCCTTTTAGGGCGCCAGCGCCGGCTGCGGGCCGTTAAAAACGTCGCGATAACTGGGCCAGAACGAGCAATAAAGGCCGGTGTAGAGCAGCGGTGACACAAAGGCCAGCACCATCACAGCCGAGCCGCCGAGTGCGGCCGTCAGGACCCTGAGGGCCAGCGCCATGACCATCAGCAATACCAGCCAGGTCAAGAAGTAGGCCGCAAACGCCCACTTGTTACGAGCGACACTGACAAAGCTGAAAAACAGCGATTTGGACGGCGCAATCCCTTCCCAGGAGGTCAAGGCCGGCGCATACCAGAGAGCCATTTGAGTCGGCACATAAATGGCCAGGAACACCAGCGACGAATATTGTGCCGACGACGAGGCCAGATCGGGGTCCTTCGAGCTGCGCTGACCAGTAATGAATTCGAACAGCACACCGCCATCGACCAACGAGGCGATCGCCATCGCCAGTACGACCGAAAGTATGTTTACCAGCCCGAGCATCAACAGGGGTCGCCAGGCACGGCCCTGCCGGTCACGAAAACCCTGCGCGAGAATCGGCAAGAGACCGCCCAGAGGCAGTGCAATACCTTGATCCACCATACGGGCCGAGCTCATCAGGCCAATTGACAGGACCGGCGTTAATAGCCAAGGCAGGAACATACCGGCTATCGGAATGGTCGCCGACAGCAACAGTGCCAGCAGATAGAACAGCCCCAGCATCGTCAACTGCAGCGGTGAGCGCTTGAGCAGACGAAAGCCCTCCAGTACCCAACTGGCACCGCGAAGAAACGGAACAGAACTTGCGCGCATGGCGAGGACTCGATCAGACGACGAACGTAAACGGTGGGACTCTCAAGTTTACAGCCCGATCGGCACGTCGTCGCGCCGGGCGCGTAATACACGCTCACAATGAGTGGGATCTTTCGGCGTGACCAACTCGGCCGGGCGCGGCAAATGGAAGTCGAACAATCGCGACAGCCAGAATCGCAAGGCGGCCGCTCGCAACAACATGGGCCAGGCCTTCTGTTCGTCGGCCGTCGGTTCGCGTTGACTGCGATAGCCCTGCAAGAAGGCCTGTAGCAAGGGCGCTTGCCATTGCCCACTGGCGTCGTTGATACACCAGTCGTTACAGGTCACGGCGAGATCGAACAGCCAGGTGTCGATGCCCGCAAAATAGAAATCGATCGCGCCCGCCACCGGCGCTTCGGATTCATGTTCATCAAACAAAACATTATCACGGAACAGATCGGCATGAACGGCGCTGGTCGGCAGGCTGCCATAGAGCGGGCTTTGCATAAATTGAGTTTGCAGCTCGAGTTCATCTTGCAACAACTCGGCCTGATCAGGCGACAGGAACGGTGCAACCTTGGGTGCGGTCGAGCGCCACCAGGAAAGTCCGCGCAGATTCTCAAGCCGATTCGGATAGTCACGCGCGGCCAGATGCATACTGGCCAGCAAGGCTCCCACCGCACGGCAATACTCGGGGCCGGGGTTCATATTTGCCTGGCCGGGCAGGCAGCTCACCAGGGCGGCCGGCTTGTTGTTCAAGCTGCCCAGCAATTGACCGCGACGATCCGGCAACGGGTTCGGACAATGCACGCCGTGGCTGGCCAGATGTTTCATCAGACCCAGATAAAACGGTAACTGGTCGGCATGCAGGCGCTCGAACAAGGTCAGCACGTAGCGGGTATTGCCAAGCGTCACAAAAAAATTGCTGTTCTCGATACCCGACGATATGCCCTGCAAATCCCGCAAGGCTCCCAGCTCGAAGTTCGCGAACCAAGCGCTGGCCTGCTCAATACTGACGTTGGTGAATACGGCCATTTTGCTCGTGTCTACGTTGCAGGTTCAACGAATCTACAGGTTCAACGAATACTCGCGTTCGTTGGGGGTTGGCGCAAAACCGCGATGCTCATAGAAATCAAAAATGGCATCGACCACCAGGCCGGGTTCATCAACCACCTGGATCAGGTCCAGATCTTCGGGCGATATCAGCGCGTTGCTGAGCATCGAGTTTCGTATCCAGTCCAGAAGACCATTCCAGAACGCGGAGCCATAAAGAATGACCGGAATTCGCCGGCCCATCTTGGTTTGAATCAGGGTTAGTACTTCGGCCAGTTCATCGAGCGTACCAAAGCCACCGGGCATACCCACAAAGGCGGTCGCATATTTGGCAAAAGCCACCTTGCGCGGGAAGAAATGCCGGAACGTCAGCGAGATATTCTGATAAGCATTGCCGGACGATTCGAAGGGCAACTGGATGTTCAGCCCGACCGATGGCGATTTTCCTTCAAACGCGCCGCGATTGGCGGCTTCCATGATGCCGGGGCCACCGCCTGACATGACGGCAAAACCGGCGTCTGATAATTTTCTGGCTAGATCGACCGTGGTTTCGTACCACGGATGGCCGGCCTTGATACGCGCGCTGCCAAAGATCGAGACGGCTGGCCGTATTTCGGAGAGCTTTTCGGCGGCTTCGACGAACTCGGAGATAATCCCGAGGATGTGCCAAGATTCACGCGCCTTGACCGAAGTGGAGCGCTCCGGGTTCGGTATGGAGCGCAGCGACGGTATGTGTTTGGATGAACTCATCGATCTTTCCGTTCGTGAATCTTCTGTGAATTAATTGTCCCATTCTATTGAAGCGACGGAATGACTGAAAAAACGCAGTTGCTGGTCGATGGATCAAGTTATCTTTATCGGGCATTTCACGCGCTCCCCGACCTTCGAAACAAGGCCGGCGAGCCGACCGGCGCCATCTACGGAATGGTGGCCATGCTCAGGCGTTTGCGCACCGACCCGAAACTGAATCGCGGCGCGAGCCTCGGCGCCGTCGTTTTCGATGCGCCCGGGAAAACCTTTCGCGATGATTGGTATGACCAGTACAAGGCCAATCGAGCCTCGACACCGACCGACCTGGTCGCGCAGATTCCGCGTATTCACGGCATTGTTCGTGCCATGGGCTGGCCGTTGATCATGATCGAGGGTATTGAGGCCGACGATGTGATTGGCACCCTGGCGGTGCAGGCCAGCGCACGCGGCGTTCGCTCGGTGATCTCGACCGGCGATAAGGATCTGGCGCAACTGGTCAACGAACAAGTGACGCTGGTCAACACCATGGCGCGCGACGGTGTACCGCTCGAGTGGCTGGACCCGGCCGGCGTATTGGCCAAATTCGGTGTACCACCGGATCGAATCGTCGATTATCTGACTTTGGTCGGCGACACGGTGGACAACGTGCCCGGCGTCGAGAAGGTCGGACCGAAGACCGCCGTCAAGTGGTTACAGCAGTTTGGCAGCATTGACGAGGTGATGGCGCAATCGGCCACTATCGGCGGCGCGGTCGGTGAAAACTTGCGTCGCGCACTCGACTGGCTGCCGACCGCGCGCAAATTGGTCACCGTCAAGCTTGATTGCGAACTGCCGGCCGGTGTTGTCGGCGGCGAACCCGTGCTCGAGTTCAAGGCCGAGGACGATTCGCTGTTGCTGCAACTGTTTGGTGAGGCCGGATTTCGAAGCTGGACCCGCGAGCTCGAAGAGCGTCTTGGCGTTGCCAGTGCCGGCGTGGCGATTTCGACACCGGGTCCGGGTAGTTTGGGCTCTATTGCGTCGATGTCCGCCGATGGGAGTGACATTGGGCCTGGTCAAGGATCAGCGCCGGCTGCCGAAATCGTCAAGCAATACGAGCTGGTCTGCGATGAGGAGCGCTTGCAGGTTTGGATTGATCAAATCAGCTCGGCGCCGCTGACCTCTTTCGACACCGAAACCACCAGTCTTGATCAGATGCAGGCCGAGCTGGTGGGTATTTCGCTATCGAACGAACCCGGAAGGGCTTGCTACATTCCGGTGGCGCATCACTACGCCGGCGCGCCCCATCAGCTCAGCCGTGACTATGTGCTGGGCAAACTCAAACCCTGGCTCGAGAGTGTGCAGCATCTGAAGGTTGGCCAGCATTTGAAGTACGACACCCATGTGCTGGAAAATTATGGGGTTCGTTTGCGTGGCATTGAGCATGACACCTTGTTGCAATCGTATGTGCTCGAAGCGCATCGCCCGCACGACATGGACTCAATGGCCGCGCGCCACCTCAATCGCCAGACCATCAAGTTCGAGGAAGTGGCCGGCAAGGGTGCCAATCAGATCACCTTCGATCAGGTCGCGCTCGATACCGCTTGTGACTATGCGGCCGAGGATGCCGAGGTCACGATGCAATTGCATCAAACCTTGTACCCTCATATCGCCGCCGATGCCAAGCTCGAATACATTTACCGGGCCATTGAGCTGCCGACCGCGCGCGTGCTGCAGCGCATGGAGCGCAACGGTATTTTGATCGATAGCCACCTGCTGGCGGTGCAATCGGAAGAGCTGGGTCGCAAAATGATGCAGCTTGAGCGTGAATCGCATGCGCTGGCCGGCCATCCGTTCAACATGAACTCACCCAAGCAACTCGGCGAAATCTTGTTTGACGAGCTCAAATTGCCGGTCGTCAAGAAGACCGCCAGTGGTGCACCGTCGACCGATGAAGAAGTGCTCGCGAAGTTGGCGCAGGACTATCCGTTGCCGAAACTGCTGCTCGACTACCGCAGCTTGGCCAAGTTGAAGGGCACCTACACCGACAAGCTGCCGCGCATGGTCAATCCACGTACCGGCCGGGTCCACACCAGCTATTCGCAGGCAGTGGCCGTGACCGGCCGGCTGGCATCCACCGACCCGAATCTGCAGAACATTCCGATCCGCACAGCCGAAGGACGGCGGGTGCGTGAAGCGTTCATTGCGCCACCGGGCCACAGTCTGGTGTCAGCCGACTATTCGCAAATCGAGTTGCGCATCATGGCGCATATCTCGGGCGATGCCGGTCTGCTGCATGCGTTTGCCGAAGGGCTCGATGTCCATCAGGCAACCGCCTCGGAGGTGTTTGGTGTGCCGCTGGCTGAGGTCAGTTCCGAGCAAAGGCGTTACGCCAAAGTCATCAACTTCGGTCTGATCTACGGCATGAGCGCATTCGGGCTGGCCGCCAATCTGGGCATCGAGCGCAGCGATGCGAAAAACTATATCGAGCGTTACTTTGCGCGTTACCCGGGGGTCGCGCAGTACATGGATGAAACCCGCAAGCTCGCCAAGCTTCAGGGTTATGTCGAAACCGTCTTTGGTCGGCGACTATGGTTGGCCGAAATCAACAGCCCGAACGGGCCCCGCCGTCAAGGCGCCGAACGCGCCGCCATCAACGCGCCCATGCAGGGCACGGCGGCCGATCTCATCAAGCTGGCGATGGTGGCCGTACAGGGCTGGCTGGACGGCTCAAAGCTGAAGACTCAAATGCTGTTGCAGGTTCATGATGAACTGATTCTCGAGGTACCCGATGCTGAACTCAACACCGTTAAAAGCGAAGTGAATAGGCTAATGGTCGGCGTCGCCGCGCTGAAGGTTCCTCTGGAGGTCGGCATAGGCGCTGGTCCGAATTGGGATAAGGCGCATTAGCGGTTCGCAGGCTCTGAGCTACTTCGAGCCGAGACGTCCGCGAAAATGACTTCTACGGGATGGCTATTTTCTAGCCGAATATAAAATAGACGAGTCTATTTTATAGTGAACTGTATAATAGAGTGATGCGCTACATTGCTTCATCCATTAGTCAGGATCTCAAAAAGAAGATGGTCTTTCTTGCCGGGCCGAGGCAAGTTGGCAAAACGACACTTGCCAAAAGTCTCTTGGGCGATGGCGCGGGGCGTTACTTCAACTGGGACTTTGACGAGGATAGAACTGCACTTTTGGCGAAACGATGGGCGGCCGAAGATCGATTGCTGATCTTTGACGAGCTTCACAAATTTCCAAACTGGAAAAACTGGGTGAAGGGGCTTTATGACATCAGCGGCATTACCTCCTCCGGGAAAAGTGCGCACCAGATCTTGGTCACCGGTTCGGCGCGCCTGGATGTATACCGCCAAGGCGGCGATTCTCTGTTGGGTCGCTATCACCATTGGCGCTTGCATCCGTTTACGCTCGATGAGCGCCCGCTCAATATTTCCCACGACGATGCGCTGCGACGTCTGTTAACCGTAGGTGGATTTCCCGAGCCTTTTCTAGAGAACGATGAACGCCAGGCGCGCCGCTGGCGGCAGGCTCGGTTTGATCGCGTGCTTCAGGAGGACATTCGCGATTTGGAAAGCATCAAGAACATTCAGCAATTGCGCTTGTTTGTTGATCTATTGAGGCAAAGGGTGGGTGGCATAGTGGTCCTGTCCAACCTCGCCAGGGATATTCAGATTTCGCCGGCCACGGCCAAGGCCTGGTTGGCCGCGCTTGAACGTATGTATTTGGTGTTTTGTGTTTATCCGTACACCGCAGCCAGCGAACGAAGTATTCAAAAACCGCCGAAGGTGTATTTCTTTGACAATGCCGATCTCGTTGATGATCCGAATGTCGGTACCGGAGCGATACTTCCAAGGTTAAATATTAGCGGCGCGCGCTTTGAAAATCTGGTGGCCACGCATTTACTGAAACGTCTGCAATTCACCGAGGACGCTGGAGGCCATCGCATGCAACTGGCCTATATTCGAGACAAGGAAGGTCGCGAAGTCGACTTTGCGATCCTCAAAGACGGCAAGCTCGACCAACTCGTGGAAGTCAAACTTAACGAAGCTAGAGTTTCGACAGCGCTTCGGTACTACCAGGGGCGATTAAATCCTGAGAGCGCCTCGCAGATTGTTGGACGATTGGATCGACCGTTTGACGAGGCTAATCCCGTGCACCCAGGGCTATCGCCAATAAAAGTAAGCAGTTTGAGCCACTACCTCGATAGGCAAAACTAGCAGGCTGCGCTTAGCGCGCAACCACCCCCCAGGGAGCCGATTCGACCGCGATATCGGTGATCTTGGTGGCAGTGGCGGTGTTGATGACCGAGACCGAGTTCGAGCGGCCGTTGGCGACATAAAGTTTTGCGCCATCGCGGCTTAACGCCATGTTCCAGGGTCGTTGCCCGGCAGCCACGGTGGCGCGAACGGTCAGGCTGGCAGCATCGACGAACGAGACGCTCGCGTCCTTGCCATTGCTGACATAAACCGTGGTGTTATCGGGACTGACAATGACGCCATTGCTGCGACCACCGACCTTGACCTTGCCGACCACCGCCTGGCTGGCGACGTCGATCTTGAACAAGGTGTCGGCTTGCTCGCATGCGGTGAATGCAAATTTTCCATCGGGCGAAAAGGCCGTACCGCGCGGTCGCGCCGCCAAGGTCAGTTGTTTGACCTGGGCCCGTTTGGCGATGTCGATGATGTCGAGTTTGTCGTCTTCTTCGGCACCGACATAAACCCATTTGCCATCCGGGCTGAACACCGGATGTTCCGGGTTATCGCCGCGCACCTTGACCTCGAATTCAATGGCGCGGGTCGCGGTATTGACAAAAACAATCGCGTTCTTTTTCTCGACGGCGATGGCGACCAGCTTGCCGTCGGGCGAAACATAGGCGCCTTCGGGTGATTCGCCGATCTTGACGCTGGCCAACTCCTTATTGTCGCGCAAGTCGATAAATTTCAGTTCACCCTTTTCCTGATCACTGACGTAGAGCGTGTTGCCGTCCGGGGACAGCGCAGTACCACGCGGTACACCGCCAATGGCGATTTTGGCCGTGACCTGATCGCTTCGGCTGTCGATGACACTGATTGAGCCGGCTTTCTCATTGGCGACATAGGCCATTTGTGCGGCTGCGGGCATCGCTGCGACAAGCGGGACGGCCAGCGACACGGCCAGCAGCATCGTCACGATTGCGGACCGCGATCGCCGCGATTGCCCAATGCGCCGGGCTGGCCGGGAATGGGTAGGTCCTGCGAGTTCTGGAGAATTCATGTCGTTTCGCCGCCTAAATGGGTCTGTTTACGCGTTGGTAGTATAAATGCGCCCTCAACAGACATTCGCAGCAGGATCTCATTTGGAGCAGGAAGTTTTCCCGGTATGAACCGCCGTCGATGGCTGACCGGTGCCTTTGGGTTACCCGCCTTGGCCGCGTGTTCAACCACCGCACGCAACGATTTTCGATTGCCCGACAGCTTTTGTGCGACGCCGTTGCCGAGCGCCAGCGCCGAGCAGGCCGAGCTGGCACGCGTCCGGATTGCGGCCGTGCCGGCGCTTCGTTCACTGAAGCGCTCCGTGACCGCAGTAGGCGGCTTGTCGAATACAGTTGCGGGTGCGGTGCAGCCCACGACGCAACCCGCCGCGCAACCCGCGGCGCAGGACACGACACTGACCACGTCGGTCTGGACCTACATCGACGCCTTGCATGTCGAGCGCGACAGTCCGGTGATCCGTGCAGCCCAGGGCGAGCTGTTGCCGGTGCTGTTTGAAAATCGGTTGCCGAGTGCGACGACCGTGCACTGGCATGGTTTGCGTTTGCATAACTCGATGGATGGCGTACCACTGATCTCGCAAGGAACGGTCGCGAGTGGCGAGCGCTTCTTGTACCGCCTGGCCTGTCGCGACGCCGGAACGTTCTGGTATCACCCGCATGTCGCCAGCCAAGAGCAATTGGTTCGTGGCTTGGCCGGCGTCATGATCGTCAGCGAGGATAAACCGGTCGAGGTTGACCAGGATCTGGTGTGGCTGCTGAAGGACTGGTTGCTGGACGCCGAGCAACAGATTCGTGGTGACTTTGACGACCTGCGCGACATGTCGCACGCCGGACGGATCGGCAATCAGGTGACCTTGAATGGCGAACCGGCGCAATTTGATGACCGCGACCCGCAGCCGTTGCGCGTGCCGATCGGCGCGCGCGTTCGTTTGCGGCTCATCAATGCGGCCTCAGCACGAACCTTTGTGCTGAGGTTCGAATCGGATAGTGGCCTCGTGCCGCTGATCGCCGCCCTCGATGGGTTTCCGTGTCCCTTGCATCCTGCCGAGGACGGCAATATCGTACTCGCGGCTGCGCAGCGCGTGGATCTGCTGTTTGATATGCCAGCGGGTCGGGTGTTGATTCGCGATCAGCGTGAGCCGCGCCGCAGGTTCGTGTTGCGCGAGTTGCTCGCTGTGGCCCAGAGCGGGCAGGGTAGGACACGTTCGGCGATCACGCCATTGCCGCAGAATCGCTGGCTCGAGCCGCAGTTGCAAAAGGCTCGCAGCTTTGACGTCGTGTTCGAAGGTGGCGCGCGCGGTCAGCTCCGGGCTGCGCGGGTCGGCAATCAAACCGTCAGTAGTGAACAATTGCTGGAACGTTACCAGATGAACTGGGCGATCAACGGCGTGGCTAACCGTGATCATGATCCGAGTCCGTTCATCAAGGTGCGCTGCAACGATACCGTCTTGCTGCGACTGCGCAACGACAGCGCCTGGCATCATCCGATTCATCTGCATGGCTTTCATTTCGAGGTGCTCAACATTGACGGCAAGCCACCAGCAGTCAGGACCGTGCGCGATACGGTCATGATGGAGCCGCGATCGCGCGCCGAGATTGCCTTTGTCGCTGATAATCCCGGTACGTGGATGTTTCACTGTCACATCTTGCAACATCAGGCTGGTGGCATGATGGCAGCGATTCAGGTTGAGTGATGGTAAATTGATCCTCGAGCAAATTGTGTTGGCCAGTGTGCTGACTGGCCTCATGAGTCTGGTGTCCGCGGGCCTGATGTCCCTCAAAATACTGGCCCGGGTCGTGCCGCAATTGGTGAGCTTGTCGGCCGGCATGTTGCTGGCGACGGCCTTGCTGCACTTGATGCCCGAGGCACTCGAATCGGGTCTGGGTCCGCATCAATTCGGGTGGGTATTTCTGGCTGGTTTGATCGGGTTTTTCGCGCTTGAGAAGCTTGCCATCCTGCGCCACAGCCATCACCACGAAGGCGACGGCCATGAGCATCATCACGGCCACGACGAACATGAAGCCGGTCCCGGCGGCCTGTTGATTCTGGTCGGCGACTCGATCCACAATTTCGCTGATGGCCTGTTGATCGCGGCAGCGTTCCTGACCGATCCGCGTTTGGGCTGGTTAACGGCCGTTGCCGTTGCCACCCACGAGATTCCGCAGGAGATCGGTGACTTTATTGTGCTGTTGAATGCCGGCTACAGCAAGCGGCGCGCGATTCTATATAACCTGCTCGCCGGGATGGCCGCGGTGCTCGGTGGTGTGCTGGGTTATTTTGCGTTGCAAATCGGCCGTTCCTGGCTGCCCTATGTGATCGCCGTGGCCGCCGCCAGTTTCGTGTATATCGCGCTCGCCGATCTGGTGCCTGACATGCAACGGCAACGCAAGACGCCAGCTTCGCTCGTCCAGTTTGCCCTGATGGGACTCGGCATACTGGTCATCGCGCTGATTACCCAGCGCGTACATCTGCATTAAGCACCGCGACGGCTCACCCCCGACGCCACACCGGACTCCGCATGCGGGCAGCGACGCTGGAATCTACGCGCCGGTTACCACCGGCCGCGCAGCATCGGCACACCATTCACTCCATGAGCCAGGGTAGAGCGCGCTGCCCGACAAACCGGCGTACTCCATCGCCAGAATATTGTGGCAAGCCGTGACGCCCGAACCGCATTGATTGACCACCGTCTGAGGGGAGCGTGATCCCAACAGACTTTCGAACTCCTGGCGCAGAACCTCGGCCGGCTTAAACAAGCCTTCCGGGCGCAGGTTCAAGGCAAACGGGCGATTGAGTGCACCCGGAATATGACCGGCCACCGGATCCATCGGTTCGGTCTCGCCGCGATAACGATCGCCGGCGCGAGCATCGACGACCTGTATTGTCCCATGGCCTTGCAATGACCCAGGGACCTGCGCTGACCCATGTCCCAGATTCAGCATCAAATCGTTGGCGCTAAAGGTTTTGACCAATGACTCACCCGCCGTGAAATTGCCTGCGGGCCTTTTTGAGGCGCTTGTGGCCTCAACCGGGAAACCAGCTCGCTGCCAAGCCGCAATGCCGCCGTCCAGCACGGCTACTTGTGTATGTCCGAGCCAGCGCGCCAACCACCAGAGTCGTGCGGCGTACATGCCGCCCTGGGCGTCATAGGCAATCAGTTTTTGCCCGCTCGACAAGCCGCACTGCGCCAGCCGCGCCGCCAACTGATCGCGATCCGGCAACGGATGACGGCCATTCTTGCCCGTCTTGGCGCCGGCCAGGTCGGTGTCCTGACTCAGGAAGAAAGCGCCTGGCAAGTGCGCCTCGTCGTAACCCTGGCGGCCCAGCGCCGGCTTTAACAAGTCATGGCGCACATCAATGACCACACATTGGTCGATGACGCCGGCCAGCTCGAGCGCGGATATCAACGGTGCCAGGTTCATGCCGGATACTCGACATGAGCGCGCAGGAATTCGTGAAAATGTTGCATGCCGTCTTCCATGGGACTTTGATAAGGCCCGCTCTCGCTGATACCGCGATCGAGCAAGGCCTTGCGGCCGGCGTCCATGCGACGGGCGATTTCGTCGTCTTCCTGCTGCGTTTCGCGATAGGCTGCGCGTTCCGCTTCCACAAACTCACGCTCGAACAAGACAATCTCTTCGGGGTAATAGAACTCGATAATGTTGGTGGTCTGGCGCGGCCCGCGCGGAATCAAGGTCGAGACCACCAGCACATGCGGGTACCACTCGACCATCACGTTCGGATAATAAGTCAGCCAGATGGCGCCGAACTTCGGCACGCTGCCGCCGCGATATTTGAGTACCTGGTCCTGCCAGTTGCGATAAACGCTGCTGCCAGCCTGTTTGAGATCCTTGTGAACGCCGACAGTTTGAACCGAGTACCAGTCACCGAACTCCCAGCTCAAGTTCTCGCAATTGACGAACTTGCCCAAGCCCGGATGAAACGGTGCGACGTGATAGTCCTCGAGATAGACCTCGATGAATGTTTTCCAGTTGTAATCGCACTCATGTACCTCGACGCGGTCGAGCAGGTGCCCGGAGAAGTCGAGATCGCCCTTGATACCGAGTTTGCCGAGGTCACGCGCCACATCACGCGGACCCTCGAACAACAGGCCTTGCCAGTTCTGTAGCGGCGTGCGACCCAGATTCAGACACGGTTGTTGCTCGAAATGCGGCGCACCGAGCAGGGTGCCGTTCAGATCATAGGTCCAGCGATGCAAGGGGCAGACAATGCTGTCGGCATGGCCGCGACCAGACAACATGATCGCCTGGCGGTGTCGGCAGACGTTCGACAGGCATTCGATGCCACTACGACCGGCCGCACTGCGTACCAGGATTCGTCCACCATTTTCGGCATCGAGCGCATGGTAATCGCCAACGTTCGGCACCATGAGCTCGTGTCCCAGATAGCCAGGACCGGCCCTGAACAGATTCCTGATTTCGTTTCGATAGGCCGCTTCATCGAAATACGCGCTTACCGAAAGTTGCGCCTGCGAAGGGGTCAGGTAGGCGCGGCGACCCAGATCAGACATCCACTCTTCCTTTCCGAGTCCAGGCTCGTGACGGGAGCGGGAGCATACCCCGAAATTTGACGCAAGGGGGCGAAAATGCCGCAGAAAATTTAGGCTGCTGGTTCGAAAAATAATGTCAACCGTTAGCAAACCAGCCGGCCTTGAAATCCGGTTTAAAATCCGGTTCCTTATTGATTGATTGCCCGGCCATGGCCTCCAGCACTTGTACTCCCAGTCCATCTTCCGCCGCGAGGTCTGCATCCTCGTCCCCGTCCTCGTCGACGCTGGCCGATGCAACTGCGGCTGTGGACGATGCCCCGGACGCATCGACCAGTGTGGCCGCTGCTGCCGAGTCGTTCGAGACAGCCGTCGGTGAGCTCGATGGACTGGTGCAAAAAATGGAATCTGGCGAACTCAGTCTTGAGCAGTCTCTGGCCGCCTACCAACGAGGTGCGCTGCTGGTCCAGTATTGCCAGAAGACGCTCAGCGGGGTTCAAAAACAGGTCAAGATCCTCGAAGCCGGCCTGTTCAAACCCTTCGAGGATGGCCTTGGAACAGCCGATTCCGAGGACAACGTTTGATTCTGGAACGGGTTTCGTTCCAGAATTGGTGCCTGGACCATGCCCAGCGCTGCGAGCGTGCGTTAGAGCGCGTGTTGCCATCCGCAGAGCTGCCGCCGCCTGAACTGCATAAGGCGATGCGCTATGCGGTACTGAATGGCGGCAAGCGCATCCGCCCGCTGTTGGTGTATGCAGCGGCCGAGTTAAGTCAGGCGTCGGCGCCGCTGGCCGATTGCGCCGCCTGTGCGGTTGAGCTGATCCACGCCTATTCGCTGGTGCATGACGATCTGCCGTGCATGGATAACGATGTTCTGAGGCGCGGCAAGCCAACCGTCCATGTCGTCTTCGGAGAAGCGAATGCCATGTTGGTCGGAGATGCCTTGCAGGCGCTGGCGTTTGAAGTGCTGACCCAGCCCCGGCAGGCAAGCGCGCGGTCGGAGCAGGGCGCCCGTGCCAAGGCTGTTGCCCACGACGAGGTTGTTGCGCGTGCCGAGGCCGTCGTGCACATGTGCCGGGCTCTGGCGCAGGCTGCCGGCTCCCTGGGGATGGCCGGCGGCCAGGCGATTGATCTTGGTGCCGTCGGCAAAACCATGACGCGTGACCAATTGCAACTCATGCATGAGCGAAAAACCGGCGCAATGTTGCGCGCAGCGGTGTTGCTGGGCGGTTTGGCGGGGCGTACGCTATTGCCGAGCGAGCAGGAATCGCTGAATCGCTATGGCCTGGCCATTGGTTTGGCCTTCCAGGTAGTTGACGACATCCTCGATGTGCAGGCAGACTCAACTACCTTGGGGAAAACTGCGGGTAAGGATGCCTTGAATGACAAGCCAACCTATGTGTCGGTGCTCGGTTTGGAGCAATCCCAGCAGTTTGCCCGGCAATTGTGTTGTGAAGCCCATGAAGCGCTACGACCTTTTGCGGACACCGCCCATCGGTTACATGAACTGGCCGACCTGATCGTGCTGAGAAAATCCTGACACCATGAGCGCCTTTCCATTCCTCGAAAAAATCAACGATCCGGCGCAACTGCGCGCCATCGATCGCGCCCAATTGCCGCAGTTGGCGAAGGAATTACGCGCCTTTGTGCTGGATTCGGTTTCCAAGACCGGTGGGCATTTGTCTGCAAACCTGGGCACTGTCGAATTGACCCTGGCTTTGCACTACGCCTTCAAGACGCCGTTTGATCGCCTGATCTGGGATGTCGGCCATCAGAGCTATCCGCATAAAATTCTGACCGGACGTCGTTTGCAGATGTCCAGCCTGCGCCAGCTCAATGGCTTGTCCGGATTTCCGCGTCGCGATGAATCGCCGTACGACACTTTTGGAACCGCCCATTCCTCGACCTCGATCTCAGCCGCGCTCGGCATGGCCGTGGCGTCGCGCATCAAGGGCGAGAACAAGGGGCCGGAGCGGCGTCGTCATGTAGCGGTCATCGGTGACGGTGCCATGTCAGCCGGGATGGCGTTCGAGGCGATGAATAACGCTGGCGTGACCCAGGATATCGATCTGCTGGTGGTGCTCAACGACAACGAAATGTCGATCTCGCCACCGGTGGGCGCCTTGAATCGTTATCTGGCGCGCTTGTTATCGGGTCGGATGTACTCCAAAGCGAAAGATGTCGGCCGCGCTGTGCTGTCTCATGTGCCGACCATGTTCGAGCTGGCCCGCCGCTTCGAAGAACATGCCAAGGGTATGGTAGTTCCGGCCACCCTGTTCGAGGAGTTTGGTTTTAATTATGTCGGCCCGATTGACGGCCACGATCTCGACTCGCTGATTCCGACCTTGCAAAATCTGCGCGAGTTGCGCGGAGCGCAATTTCTACATGTCATTACCCGCAAAGGCCAGGGCTACAAGATGGCCGAAGCCGACCCGGTTCTTTATCACGGACCCGGCAAGTTCAACCCGGTGGAGGGCATTCGGCAATCGAGTGCACCTCCGAAGCTGACTTATACGCAAGTGTTTTCGGACTGGATTTGCGACATGGGCGCCCTCGACGAGCGGCTGGTCGGCATTACACCAGCCATGCGTGAGGGCTCGGGCTTGGTTGAGTTCGAGCGCCGTTTTCCGAAACGCTACTTCGACGTCGGTATTGCCGAACAACATGCGGTCACGTTTGCCGCTGGCCTGGCCTGTGAAGGACTGAAACCGGTGGTTGCCATCTACTCGACGTTTCTGCAGCGCGGCTACGACCAATTGATTCACGACGTGGCGCTGCAAAACCTGCCGATCATGTTTGCCCTCGATCGTGCCGGCCTGGTCGGAGCCGACGGCGCAACCCACGCTGGCGCCTACGATTTTGCCTATTTGCGTTGCCTGCCGAACATGATGGTCATGGCGCCCTCGGACGAGAACGAGTGTCGGCAAATGTTGTTCACCGCCTTCCAGATCAATGGTCCGACGGCGGTTCGTTATCCGCGCGGCGTGGGCACCGGTGCCGAAGTCAAGAAAGACCTGACCGCCTTGCCGATCGGCAAGGCTGAAATCCGTCGCAGCGGCAAACGAATTGCGCTGTTGGCCTTCGGCACGATGCTCGCTCCGGCCCTGCAGGCCGGCGAGGCGCTGGACGCTACGGTGGTCAACATGCGCTGGGTCAAGCCCCTGGATGACGCCATGGTTGCCGAGCTGGCCGGCACCCATGACGCGCTGGTGACGATCGAGGAACATGTCGTCATGGCCGGTGCCGGCAGTGCGGTTGCAGAAGCGCTCGCCGATATGGGTATCGCCAAACCAATGCTGCAACTGGGCCTGCCTGATCGTTTTGTCGACCACGGTGAGCAGGCGCAATTGCTACGTCTGCTGGGACTCGACGGTGCCGGAATCGAGCGCAGCATTCGCGAACGCTTTCAGGACATTCTCGCTGGCACCGGTCCGCGTCTGGTCGCTGCGCGCAAAGCCTGACGCCCGCACTGACCGCTGAAGGCGCTGGCATCGGTACGCTTCAAGGTTGTTGCCGATGATTGCGCCGATTGGTTCAGAAACTCGGCCTAAATTCTGGCCGACTTTCTGGCGGCTCGGCAAACCTGAGTGGTTCTCTGTAGATCGCTGGCTTGCGCGGCTGTTGCTTGGTGCGATTGTGGTGCTGAATTTGTGCGTCGTCTGGGTCAACGTCCAGT
>JANLTP010000081.1:0-5299 GCA_031363055.1 Burkholderiales bacterium
GGGCTCGGTCGAGGGCGCAGCACTCGGCGCCTTGCTGGTCGGGTTCTCACGCGCGACGGCCGTGCATTTGTTCACGGTTGCCGAGCTGTTCATTGTTTATGTCGTCATGGCGGCGGTGCTGTTCTTCAGGCCGGAAGGATTGTTCAAACGCGAGGCGCTGCGCAAGATATGAACGTTGTGCTGTGTTCTTGACATGAACTCATACGCGCCATGAATTCAACTCTGATCACACGCAGCGCCGCCGTCCTGGCGCTCACGATCGGCCTGTCGTACTTCCTGCCGACCTGGTTCGTTTTTCTGCTCATCATCGCCGCCGCCAAGGGCATCGTGGCGCTCGGTGTCATTACGGCCATGCGCGGCGGCCTGGTGTCGTTTGGGCAGGGCCTGTTCTTCGCGGGTGGCGCCTACACGGCAGGGCTCATGGCCAAGTACTGGGGCATCAGCGACTTCCTTGCGCAGTCGGTGCTCGGCACTGCCATGGGACTATTACTGGCGCTGATTGTCGGTCCCCTGTTGTCCAGTTATCGCGGTATCTTTTTCGCGACCTTGACCTTGGCATTGTCGATGATCGCTTACGGCGCTCTGAACAAGGCCACCGGGCTCGGCGGCTCCGACGGCATGACAGTCCCGGCACCGACCTTTTTCGGCTTCAACCCGGAAGGATCGACCCAGACCTGGTTGACCTTTATCGGCACCGCCGTCGCCTGTGCGCTGGTCTGGATCTATTGCGATCGCGTCTTCAAATCGCGCCGTGGACTCATGAGTCTGGCACTACGCGAGAATGAATTACGGGTTGATTACCTCGGCGCCTCGGTCGCAGCCATTACCCGCGCCAACTTGCGATCGGCCGGCGCACTGGGCGGCCTGGGTGGCGCCATCTCGGCAATGGCGCTGGTCAACATCAACCCGGAGTTCGCGTTCTGGACGACGTCCGGCGAGTTTGTTTTTGTGGCTGTGCTTGCCGGCGTACACAGCATCGGCGCGGCCTTTGTCGCGTCGTTCCTGCTCGAGATCGTCAAGTCGTTTTCGAATCAATATATGGCTAACGCCTGGCAGTTCGTGTTGGGATTGTTTTTGTTTCTGGTAATCCTGTTTCTGCCCGAAGGGCTGGGCTCGTTGACGCGGCGTCGACGCAAGTCGGTGCAAGCTTCGAGTGGAACCGTTGCGACCAGCGCCCCTGCCTCGAAGGATCAGCGGTGAGCTACTTGCTCGACGCCCAGGGTCTCTTGCGTCGCTTTGGCGCAGTGGTAGCCGCCCAAGACGTCACGGTGCAAGTCACCGCGGGAGAACGTGTCAGTCTGATCGGCACCAATGGCGCTGGCAAGACCACCTTCGTCAACATGGTGACCGGCTACTTGAAGCCCGAGGCTGGCAGCATTCGCTTCGACGGCGCCGACATTACCGGTCGCTCGCCGAGCGATATCGTTCGACTGGGCGTGAATCGGTCCTTCCAGATCCCGCAGTTATTCTTGCAACTCACGCTCGAAGAAAACCTGTTGGCCTCGATCGCGTCCAGCGATGCAGTGGGATTGACCGATGCGCATGACAGCGGCATCGCCCAGGCCGAACGACTCATGCAGCGCTTCGGGCTGCTCGAGCAACGCTACACCAAGGCGGCGTCACTGCCGGGCGGCGTGCGCAAGCTGCTCGACATTGCGATGGTGGTCGCGCTCAAACCGAAGTTACTCATGCTCGATGAGCCGACCAGCGGCGTGGCGGCGTCCGAGAAATACGCGCTCATGGATATCGTCGTCAACGCACTCGCCGCCGACAGCGCGACCGTCATGTTCATCGAACACGACATGGACATCGTGCGCAAGTACTCGGATCGGGTGATTGCGTTCGCGGCCGGCCAGGTGATCGCCGATGGCCCCCCGGCGCAAACGTTAAGCAATGCCAAGGTGCGTTTGCTGGTCACTGGCGAGCGGGACTGAGCCCATGGACCTGCGATTGACGAACGTATCGGTCTCGCTGCAAGGCGTTGCCATTTTGCGCGCGATCAATCTGGCGGTGGCCAACGGCGAGATGGTCGTGCTGGTCGGGCGCAATGGCGCCGGCAAGACCACCACCATGCGAACCATCATGGGACTGGCGCCCTCCAGCCAGGGGACGCTGCAGTTCGGCGGCCAGGATGTTACGAAAACACCGGCTTATCGGCGCGCCTCACTGGGCATAGGCTACATGCCCGAGGATCGGCGCTTGAATCCGCTGTTCACGGTCGAAGAGAACTTGCTGCTACCGATTTGGGCGCAAGGCCGCAAGGACGGCAGCGCGCGGCTGGAGCAGGTCTACCAGGTCATTCCCGAGGTCGGCGAGTTTCGGGCGCGCAAGACTTTGCAGCTTTCCGGTGGGCAGCAAAAACTGGTGGCGCTCGGGCGGGCGCTGATGACGGGCGAAAAACTGTTGTTGCTCGATGAGCCGTTTGAAGGTGTTGCGCCGGCGCTCGCCAATCGTTTGACCGATGTGATCTCCGCCACCCGTTCGCTCGGGCGTTCGATCTTGCTGGCGCAAAGCGAGCATGGCCATGCGCAGGAGATTTCGGATCGGGTGGTGAATATCGAGCGTGGGGAGATTTCGGGTTGAATGACGCTCGGGTTGAACACGTCCTCTGAAAATTCAAGTGTGGTGTTTCACGCCAACAGCCATTTGCCAATTCTTGAGCCGACGAGTCAGCCGAAGAATCAGCCAATGAAAGAACCGATTACCGGTTGCGCCGCGACGCTGATAAGCGCAGCACGCACGCTCTCGCAAGCCTGTGACTCCATGAGATTCAGCGAGCCCGTTTCGCACGTCTATAACCCCTTGAGCTACGCATGGGCCGCTTTCGAGCAATATGTGCAGCGATTTGGCGACACCCCAAAACGGGTGGTGTTTCTGGGGATGAATCCAGGGCCGTTCGGCATGATGCAAACCGGCGTGCCGTTTGGAGAGATCGCCGCCGTGCGCGACTGGATGGGGATCGCAGCCACAATTTCAGCCCCTTCCAAAGAACACCCGAAACGCCGCATCGAAGGTTTTGCCTGCCAGCGCTCCGAGGTCAGCGGTCGACGCTTGTGGGGCTGGGCAGCAGAACGGTTTGGTAGCGCCGAATCGTTTTTCGCTGAGAACTTCGTGTTGAACTATTGCCCGCTGGTGTTCCTGGAAGCGTCCGGGCGCAACTACACGCCGGATAAGCTGCCAGCACAAACGGCGCGCGCACTGGAAGCGATCTGTGATGCCCACCTTGCAGCGAATCTTCGAGCCTTGCAGCCCACGTGGGCGGTGGGTGTCGGCGCATTCGCAGCGAAACGACTGCACGCCGTGATCATCGCCAATGGCTTGCAAGATACCGTGCGTGTCGCGCAGATTTTGCATCCGAGTCCGGCCTCGCCGGTCGCCAATCGCGGCTGGGCACCGGCCGTTGAGAAGAGTTTGATCGAGCAGAAGGTCTTTGATTGGCACTAAAGATCGCAACCCGAGCCAAACTGGCCTCGGGTTGCGATCTTGATCAGAACGTTCTTGATCAACGCTAGAACGATGATGCCTAGTTATTCCAATACCAGATGGCCGCAAAGTTGCGGGAGTCGGCGTCATTGAAGGAGAGACCGACTTCACGATAGTCCGCCGCCGCAGTCGTCAACGGCACGACGTTGGTCGAAGTACAACGCGGATTTGGATTGGTGCCGTTGCTGCTCGTGAACGACGACAGCGCGGTTCCTGCACCCACGGTCGCGAACTGCCATCCCGCACCGGTCAGATCGCCAAACGCAACCGGCCGGAAGTCAAGCCGGGTGCGCAGGCGCTGACTGGCCGACTCGCCTTCCGAGTTGGTCACCGTCGCCGAGTTCTGGCTGAACAGGTATGAGCTGCCGACTACGACATCGGCAGGTGCCGTCCAGCTCATGTTGGTCGCCAGACTACTGATGGCACCAGCGTTGGCTGCAGTGGGCTTCAGGTAAGCATCCTGGAAAGTCGTCGCCAAGGTAGGCCACGACCGTGCCGCCGCAAACGCTGCCGACTCAACCGGCATGCCGATGCGAGTCTTGATGATCTCATCCGGCGTGTCCGGCGTCGCAACGGCGCTCGAGTAGTAGAACAACTCGGCGGTGTAGACCGACCAGGCTGGAATCGTCGTTGTCACTGCCACGGGCGCGACGTCCTGATTGGCAAAGGTGGCGTTATCCGGCACCGGCAAGGCCAGCGTGGAACCATCGTGATTGGCAGCGCTCAACTTGAAATCGATGCCGGTTGCTGTGGTCCAGTACTGCGCCGACGTGGTACCCAACACCCGTGTCGAACCGACTTGGTTCGAGATGCCAAATCGATCGTCTGTACCGCAGCTTTGCGAGCGATACGTCACCACGCCAGCCGATGGCAAACCAGGCCCGGTCCAACGAACGGCACGGATATTGCTGGTGTTGGTTCCCCAGCTCGGGCTGAACAGCAGTCGCAATTGCGTCTCGACCCGATTGCGATAGCTGTAGACCGTTGGATTGGCCGCTGCCGCCACGCTATTGAGTTCGTTATAGCGAACCAGACGCGACGACACGAACATGTCATAGGGCCGCTGATTACCGACGAACGCCCAGGCACCATTGGCCTTGGCCAACACCCAGGCATTCGAAAAGCTTACGTTGCTGGCACTCTTCCAGTTGATGCGCGCAACAGTGCAACTGGCGGCATTACAGTACGGGTGCTTGAAGGCTTTAGGGTCGGTCAAATTGGGTGCCGCGACGTTGAGCGCGACGCTGGCCGCCGCGACCTTCGCACCGACGGTAGCAGGATTGTTGAACAGCGAATTCTCGCCGATCTCCTGGACCCAGCTTCGGCCATTACTGCGGTAATCACCGACCACGAAATTACATGTGGTGGAAACGGCCGTCGAGTTGCCTGACGCGTCCGCCGTGTAACGTTGCGCAACTGGCAATGTCAGGCAGTCCTCAATCTTCTTGCCAAGCGCAGCTAACTCGGTGGAAGTGGGCGCGACGCCGGCAGCAACCGAAGCCGGCAAGGTAGGCGCGGTCGCGGGCGAGGCCGTCTGCGCGGCGGTCAGCGTAACCGCCGACGGTGCCGACGTATCGGTTACCGTAGCGGCTCGATTCAGGATCGACACGCCGCTGGCGGAGGTGCGGATATCCAACTGATCCAATACCGAATCGATGCCCGCGCCGTTGGCCGAAAACGGCGTGCTCAACGGACTGAACGTGGTGCCCAGCGTCGCCGCAATTTGCGGGTCGGTCTTCAAGGTATTAACGACCAAGGCATTGGCATCGGCGACTTTTTGGGCAGTGGCTGAAGAAGCGAGCGTGGCCGGCGTTGC
>JANLTP010000256.1:0-19389 GCA_031363055.1 Burkholderiales bacterium
AGCTTTTCAAAGGCATTTTCGAACGGTGCGATCTGTTTTTGCAGTATCGAGCAAGGGCTGGTCAAATCGTCGGAATCGAGCTGTCCTCGCTCGAGCGAAGACACGCACGAGGACTTCAAATGCACCGTCAGCAGTCTAAGCAGTTTGCCCCGGACGTTTAACGCCATCGTCAGGCCGGGACGCACCTGCTCGTCCAGTGGCAACTGCGGCAACGATATTTCGTGGACCGGTTTGCAGGCTTCAACCGCAGTGCCGAGCGCCTTTTTCCAGGCAAAGGCCAAGCGTTGAACCTTGTATTGGCCATCGAACGAACAGAGGTTGTACTGATCGGCCAGCGGACCCAGGGCCTGTCGCACCGCCGCCACCCCGGAGACCTCCTGAAACGCGATGATATCGGTATTCAATCGAGTGGCGAAGAGCTGTTGCAATTGCGTGTTGCGTTTGGCCCAGGCGGCGGCGGTGACTGCCACGCCTTGCCGGCGCGAATCCAGATAGACCCCACAGGGCGGCATGCGGCCCAGATCGACGCCCTGCAGCTTGGCGCGGCGCTCGGAAACCTGCCAACCCACGACTGCCTCCGGCGCCGACGAGGGCTCCCAGATACCACTCGCCTGATTGCGGGCGTAACGACGTTCACAGGCCTCGATCCAGACCGGCAATTCTTCGGTGCTGATGTGCCAGCCCAGATTCCAACTGGCCAGGCTCAGCGTGTCGCCGGTCGCTGCCGTTGCAGGTGTACACAGGACTGAGGCGAACGCCAACAGGATGAACGCAATCCGTCTGACTGCGAACCGAACGGCCGCAATCCGACCGGCTGCGACCCACGATTTACGATTGACGCCGCGATCTATTGACGGATAAGTTTCAAGGTCGATCATGCGGCCAGTGTCCAGGGTGAAGCGATGCTCTTGAAGGGTGTCGAGTCATAGTACCGCGTCGACAGTTCTGGAGTCAGAGTGTGTGATGAACTGAAAACACTTACGCAGGTCTCCGTCGCACAGCGCAAACCGGTTATTCTGTCGGCTACATGGAATCACCGATTGACCCGGAACCCGACGAAGCGCGCAAGGATCGCTGGGTAGCGCCGATCCTGTCGTTGGCGCAAATGGTCTCCTGGGGCGCCCTGTTCTATGGCTTCGCGATTGTGCTCGAACCGATGACCGTCGAATTCGGTTATTCGCGTACCACCCTGTCAGCCACTTATAGTTTCGGACTGCTGACCATGGGCCTGGCCGCGTGGCCGGTCGGTGTGCTCATCGATCGCGGCTTCACGCGCTACATCATGACCGGCGGTTCGCTGCTCGCCGCACTGGGCTTGGCCTTGCATGCGAGTGCGCGAGGCCTGCCCGAACTGTTCATCGCCTGGTTCGTGATTGGCCTGGCAATGGCCTGCACGCTGTACGAGCCGGCGTTCGCCGCGATGATTCGCGCTTACCCGAAAAGCTACCGACCGCGCATCACCATTCTGACCTTGCTCGGGGGTCTGGCCAGCACGGTGTTCTGGCCATTGACCGCCGCTTTGACCGCCAAACTGGGCTGGCGTGACGCCTTGCTGAGCTTGGCGGGGCTGCAGTTGCTGATCTGTGTGCCGATCCACTGGTTTACCTTGCCATCGTCGACGCACTCGCTGCAGTCGGGCATCCATGCGGATCGCAGCCCGACGCTGGAACTGGTCAAATCGCGGCTGTTCCTTAGCCTTACCGTCTCCTTTGCGACCCATTTGCTGGTGATGTCGGCCATGGCCGCGTTGCTGGTTGGCATGCTCGACGAACTCAAGCTCACGCATCAGAATACTTTGTGGGTGGTCGCGAGTATCGGGCCCATGCAGTTTGCCGGTCGCCTGTTGATGTTGCTGACCGAACGGCGTTGGTCATCCGAAACCACCACCCGGGTCATCCTCTGGATGCCGGCCTTGGCGGTGGCGTTATTTCTGCTCTTGAGCTCGTTAGACGCGCCCGCCTGGATAGCGCTGGCTTTCGTCGCGGCGGCGGTCTATGGCGCCGGCAATGGCATGTTGACCATTATTAAAGGCACGGCGGTTGCGGATCTGGTCGGACCGTCGCGGGTGGCCACCTTGAACGGTATTGCGGCCATACCGAGCGCATTTTTCAGGGCCGCTGGACCGTTTGTCATCGCTGCGATCTGGGAGCGCTCGGCTTCGATACCCATCGCTCTGTGCGCACTGCTGGTGGTCGCGGCCGTTTCAGCCCAGAGTTTTGTGAGCGCACAACGGCACAGCCGTCAAGCCATGCAGTTGCGCAGCTAAGGACGCCCCGCAAGCTGAGACGACAAACGATCGACCGTTCGGGTCAATTCGCGAAGCTCCTCGCTGAATGCCGCGAACGAGGCGCGATCGGCGAGATAAGCCTGTTCAACCGTCAGCCATTGAACCGCCGACGACTCAAGCCGTTGCTGACTGTCCTGCAGGCGCGCACCCAACGCTTGTGCACTGCTGACGGCGCGATGCGCACCTGCATCGCCGACCACCCGGCTCAGATCTTCTTCGAAGTCCCAGCGAAGATGTTGGGCAAGCTCGCCCATCAGACCGGCCAGCAAGACATCGCCCTCGACCCGCAGATGATTCGACAAACCCGCCGGACCCTTGCGAAGTCCACCAAACATTGCATCCAGCGAAGGCCGTAACCAGAGGCTGACATCGGCGCCCGCGACGCTGGCTGGCGTCAGAAAGCCGTCGGCATCGATTTCGGTCATCAGGTTCGGCACCAAGGCGGCTAACGGAAAACTGCCATCGATGCCTAAACGCACCGATTTACCCTGATGCGCGATCAAGCGCTCACGCGCCCAGCCTTGTTGCTGCAGCACGTGATTGATCGCTCGCAGCAAGCCCGATAGTGGCAGCCCGCGCAAGTCGCGCCGTTGAATCTCGGCGCTGGGTTCACCGCCCTTAGCAATCGCCTTGACGGTTTGCGGCTGGTTGAAATCGATCATACGCGCAGTTTGCTTTATTGAATGACTCTAGGGTGAGCGGCGTCAGGTTGAGCGACATCAGGGTGAGCGGCTTCAGGGTAATCGACATTACGGGCTTGAACCGGACTCAGTTGCTGAACGCCGGCCAGCAACCAGCCGGCCGTGCCATCCATCGGTTTGGTCAGATTCCAGACTTCATCAAACGACTCGGTGACTAACTCGGCGCGTTCGCGCAGGGCGCCGCGAAATCGCACACAGGCCATGTGTTCGACCGAATCGCTGTGAATCCCCAGCAGTTCCGCGTCAAGGCCGAGAATCTCGGTCTTGCTCTGTCCCGTCGGACGGGCGGCGATATCAGCCTTGATCCGAACAAACAAATCCGGCGAAGTGAAATCGCTGAGTTGCGCAAGATCTGCCGCATCATGGGCCGCTTGCAACCGAACATACTGGGACTTCGCTTGCCGCAGGAAGGATTCAACATCGAAGTCAGCGGGAATCCGCCAGGCACCTTCGGCAGCATTCGAAATCAATGCACTACTGGGCCGAATTACAGGAGTCGACTGACGACGCAGCGATTCGATCGGCGCGCCCGAGATTCTCGTGTATTGCTGCGCAACCATCGCTTCCTGACCGACACCGCTGTAGGAATAACTGGGCGCCATCAACTGCCGGGCGGCCGGGCCGCGGCGCGACGAAAACAGCAGACGAACCACCAACATGACCGCCGCCAGTGCAAACATGAACAGCACAAAGCTGGCAATTTCTTCGGCAAAGCCCAACTGAGACGCGAGCGCCGCCAGACCAACAGCGGCGGCCACGGCGGCCAGCGGTGCAAACCATCGGTTGCTGGCGGGTGCCAGGGCTGCAGCGGCCATCGACGCCGGTGCGGTGACGCCAGTCGCCGGTAGAGGCGCCTGGGTCGCAGCATTGGCCGTTGGTTTGGCTTTAGCTGCCGCCGCGCTGGCCGCGGCAGAGCGCGACTGCTTACCGACCGATTTACCGCCACCCAAGGGTTTTGCCTGCGTTTCGCCGAGGACACAGAGTGACAGGCAGACAGCAACGATCAATGCAAAAAAAGCGGAACTGTTGGCCGAACTGTTCGAAGACGTAACCATTGCCGTTTCCTTCGTCTGAATCTTCAAATCGCGATGACTTGCTGCTGCTCGCTGCTGCTCTTACTGCTACTGCTGCCGCTTCTGCCTAGAGTTTCACACCTTCATGCAAAGCGACGACACCGCCCGTCAGATTAAAGTAACGCACGCGCGCAAATCCCGCCGACACCATCAGCTCAGCCAGTGATTGCTGATCCGGATGCATCCGGATCGATTCGGCGAGGTAACGATAACTTTCGGCATCTCCGGCTATTTTCGCGCCCAATTGTGGCAATACCGTGAACGAATAGGCGTCATACAGTGGCTTCAAGGGTGCCCAGACCTTCGAGAACTCGAGGACCAGCAACTTGCCGCCCGGCTTCAAGGTGCGTTGCATCTGCGCCAACGCACGATCCTTATGGGTCATGTTGCGCAGGCCGAAGGCGACGCTGACGCAATCGAAGTATTCATCCGGAAACGGCAATTGTTCTGCATTGCACTGGACCACGTGCGCGCCGAGGCCATCATCGATCATCCGATCGCGGCCGATTGAAAGCATCGCTCCGTTGATATCGGTCAGCCAGACTTCACCGCTTGGGGCCACCTTGCGCGCAAAGGCGCGCGACAGATCGGCGGTGCCACCGGCGACATCGAGAACCCGCATGCCAGCGCGCAAATTCGACTGTCCGACCGTGAAGCGTTTCCAGAGCCTGTGCAGGCCGGCCGACATCAGATCATTCATGACGTCATAACGGGTCGCGACCGAATCAAAGACCGCGCCGACCCGCGCCACTTTTTCAGCAGCGGCTACCGTTTCATAACCAAAGTGGGTCTGATGACCCGGTTCGCTCATAGTCGCGATACCGAACGGGCGATGATTCCAGGATCCGGGTCGCGGGTCGCACCGGCGGCGCGCAATCGCTGCAGATAGTCCTGCCACAATTGCGCCTGCTGTTCACCCAGCCAGTGCAGATAGTCCCAGGAAAAAATACCGGTGTCGTGACCATCATCGAATTTGGGCTGAAGTGCATAGTGGCCCACCGGCTCGACCGACTCGACGGCGACCAAACGTTTGCCGACCTGCAGTACCTCTTGCCCCGGGCCATGGCCGCGGACCTCGGCAGACGGCGAGTAGACCCGCAGCAACTCAAACGGCAATCGATATTCCTTGCCGTCATCAAACGCCAGTTCGAGCAATCGGGACTGCTGATGAACCACGATGCGCGTCGGCATCGGCGTGTTTTTGTCTAGACCTGCCATACGCAATGTTAGCCGAAATCGCGCACCGAATTTTCCTGATCAGCCCCAATCAGCAATCGAACGCGCTCGAAGCGAAATCCGTGTTCAATCAGATTGCCGAATCGCACCGCCACATCGTGATCAGCAAGGCGCAAAGTACTGACCGACTTGGAAGACCAGGAACCCGGTTGCAGAAAAACACTATGCTCATCGAGGCTGCCGGCGGCGCCGCGAAGATACAGCACACTCTCGAATTCCGAGTCGGCACTGAAGCGCAAACCGACGATCCGTCCTGCAGCCGGCCAGACCTGTACCGTCAGATGTTGTCGCGCATACCGCGCGCTTTGCAGATCGACCTGCTGCGACATACTCATGAGCCGGCCGACCCAAAGCGCCTCGGCGTCCTCGAGCGCCATCGCAGCGGGACACTTTGCGGAGTCAGGTCGCAGCAGCACCAAGCTGTGATGGTTGAGCGGCGCGAACTCGTAGCGTTCGAGCCTGGCTTGCACAATCCCTTGCGCGTTGGTCCATGAATTGCAGACGACCGACTCGGCATAGGCCAGCCAGGCGAGCGGCGCCGCGCGTTGCTGATGGCGCTTTCGGGCCAGCCGAACGACGGTATTCAGCTCGTCGGTTCCGTACTCATAGCGCAGCGAGGACTCTTGCGCCGCCTGCGCCACTTGTGCCGGCGGGCTCGGTAACCCGAACAGGACGGCACAGCCGGTGGGATCAACGCGCTTCAAACGCGTCGGCACCATGGCCGGCCCCCATACCAGGGCTAGCGTCGCGAGCAAGCGGCGTATGGCCTCAACGCTCAGGCCGCGAGGCAGCGTGACGCGATATTCCACGCCCTTGGCCAGCCGAGCCGTCTGGCGCGCGATCTCGGCCTGCAAGTGATGGGTGTCGAGTCGAACCGCGAACTGCTCGTCGACCACAATCGTCGGTCCGTGGCCATTCGGGCGCAGCGCACCGTCCTTGTCGATTCGAAAACCAACCCGATGGGCGAATTGTCGCGCCAAGCGCTCAATGAACAATCGATCATCAGCGCCGTACGCCTCGAGATGCGCCACCCGAAGCAGAAGCGGCATCACAAACAGGGCACGGGCGGTATTGCCTTTGAGCATCGAAACCGGGTCGGGCACCGGCTCGTCCATGAAGGTGCTGGCGCGCGCCTTCAGCGCAATTCGAGCCAACTCATTCCACTGCCCGGCGACGATGCTGATCCGGTTGCGCAATCCGATGCGCAACAACCGGGATTGGGCATCGAGCGCTCTGACGGTCGGCATCACCTGCTCAACCGCATCAGCCGTCTCATCGGTGGCCAGACGCAGGCCAGCCGCCGCATCTTGCCGCCGAGGTCGACAATCGAGGTAAAGATCACGCAACCGGGCGAGCATCTCCGAGGCTTGCTGCAAGCAGCGAAGATCATCGCGCGCCAACGGAAACGATGCCTCGTTAGGCGGCAAAACACGCGCCTGAAGCGCACGCAGAAACGGCGGTCGAGCCAGCTCGAGTCGATCGAGAATCGGCTTGCCTTCGTCGAGCGCGATGCTCAGCCGATCGAGCAGTTGGGCGAACGAGTCCAGGCCGTCGTCGGTTCGCGAATAGCCAGTCAACAGGCTATCTACGGGGCGCTCTCGAACGAACACATGATTCTCCTGATAGGATTCAACATCATTGCACGAACGGATTGGCAAGTCTGCGCAATGCATCACCAAGAAGCGAGATCAATGATCAGGTCGGGCTGAAACGCCGGATTCTCGAATCCGCCCGAGACACCGCGTTTTGGATAACCGCGCGGGTTGCTCAAAACCGTGGCGTTGCCGATCGGGTAACGATGGCTTGAATGAGTATGGCCATGGATCCACCAGTTACTTTGGGCCACCAGATTATCAAGATCACTGACAAAAGCAGCGTTGGTAACCGAGCTGGCGAACCGCGAAGAGACTGATCGCCCGGATGGCAAATGGTGACTGATCACCACTCGGGTACCGACGGCCGGTTCGGCCAGCGCCTGCTGCAACCAATGTCTGGAGCGTTGGTGCAACGCCAGCGAATCGGCCGGCTCGAAGGTACGCAATGAGGGATTCAACAAGGGATTCCGTGAGGGAGGCAACGAAGGACGCAATGAAGTACCGTGGCTTGCAACTGCGTCATCATCATCATCATCGGCGGCGATCTTGATCGCAAAATAATCAGCCATCAGACCTCGGCTGGCCTGCATGGCCTGGGCTGCGTCCAGACGCAGGGCTCGCCCGGGCGAATCAAAGAACCGAAAGTCGGTCCACAAGGTGGTGCCCAAAAACTCGATGCCTCCGAGAACGAGCCGGGCATCATCCAGGAAATGAATGCCCAGGGATTTGGCCATCGACTGCATGGCCGCACGACAGGGCTGCAATACCTGGTCATAGAACTCATGATTGCCGGCGATCTGGATGATCGGATGGCGTGGAAATGTCTGTCGCGCCCATTGCAGCGCGGTCACGCCGTTATGAATATCGCCGGCCAGAATCACCGCATCGTAGTCGCCCGCAGGCGCTGCAAACGGCGCGTGTTCAACATGCAGATCCGACAGTACCAGGACGCGCATGCGGCTAGCCGGTTCAAACCAGCACGCGTTCGATGCCGCCCTGGTTGGCGCGGGCTACGTAGTCGACCAGCCAGTTCTCGCCCAGGATATGGCGTGCGACTTCAACCACGATGTAGTCAGCGCTGGCGCCCGAATCGGCTTCAAAACGGGACAGGCCCTGCAGGCAGGAAGGGCACGACGTCAAGATCTTGACCGGGCCATCGAACGGCGCGACGGCCTGCTCCGGTTGCTTGGCTGCCAGCGCCTGACTCAGGCCCTGCTGACGCAGTGCCTGCACACCCGCGATCATCTCGGCTTCCTTGCGAAACCGAACCTGGGTCGAAATGTCGGGCCGGGTGACGGCCAGGGTGCCGGACTCGCCGCAACAGCGATCGTTTTTCTCGACCTTGCCATTGAGTTCGGCGTTGATCAGTTGATTGACGACCTTCAGCGGTTGATGTTGCTTCATCGGGCTGTGACAAGGGTCGTGGTACATATATCGGGTACCGGTGACGCCTTGCAAGGTAACGCCTTTTTCCATCAGATACTCATGAATATCGAGGATCCGGCAGCCCGGGAAAATCTTCTCGAACTCATAACCCTGCAACTGATCGTAGCAGGTACCACAACTGACCACGACCGTGCGGATATCCAGATAGTTCAAGGTGTTCGCAACCCGGTGAAACAATACCCGGTTATCGGTAATGATCTGGTCGGCCTTCTCAAACTGGCCAGAGCCGCGCTGCGGATAACCACAACACAAATAGCCGGGCGGCAAGACGGTTTGAACCCCGACTTGCCAGAGCATCGCCTGGGTGGCCAAACCAACCTGCGAGAACAATCGCTCGGAGCCGCAGCCCGGGAAGTAAAACACCGCTTCGCTGTCGACCGACGTGTTCTTCGGATCGCGAATGATCGGCACGTAGTTATTGTCTTCAATGTCGAGCAAGGCACGCGCGGTCTTCTTCGGTAAATTGCCCGGCATCTTCTTGTTGATGAAATGAATCACCTGTTCCTTGATCGGTGACTTGCCCACCGTCGCTGGCGGCCGCCGGGTTTGCGCCTTCGCACCGATCCGGAAAAAGTCATTGGCCCAGCGTTGCAGACGGTAGCCGACACCGACCATGGCCGCGCGCGTCATCTTGATCGTGTCGGGATCAGTAGCGTTCAAAAAGAACATCGCCAAGGCATTGCCCGGATTAAATTTCTTTTTGCCCATCTTGCGTAACAAATTGCGCATGTTCATCGAGACGTCGCCGAAATCGATGTCGACCGGGCACGGCGTTTCGCATTTGTGGCAGACCGTGCAGTGGTCAGCGACATCGGAGAATTCATCCCAGTGACGAATCGACACACCGCGCCGGGTTTGCTCTTCATAGAGGAAGGCTTCGATCAGCAACGAGGTCGCGAGAATCTTGTTGCGCGGCGAGTACAGCAGATTGGCGCGCGGAACATGGGTGGCGCAGACCGGTTTGCACTTGCCGCAGCGCAGGCAGTCCTTGATCGAATCGGCGATTGAACCGATATCGGATTGCTGCAAAATCAGCGATTCGGCGCCCATCAATCCAAACGACGGTGTGTAGGCATTGCGAAGATCGCCAGCGGGCATCAACTTGCCCTTGTTAAAGCGCTGTTTCGGGTCGACCCGCTGTTTGTAGGACCGAAAATCGCCGATTTCCTCCTCGGTGAGGAACTGCAGTTTGGTAATGCCGATGCCGTGTTCGCCGGAAATGACGCCATCGAGCGAGCGCGCCAGCGCCATGATGCGCACCACTGCGTTTTCAGCCTCGTGCAACATCTCGTAATCGTCCGAGTTGACGGGGATGTTGGTATGCACGTTGCCGTCGCCGGCATGCATGTGGAGCGCCACAAAAACACGCGATCGCAGTACCTTGCCATGCAGCGCCGTACAGGCATCGAGCAGCGGCTTGAACGCCTGCCCCTGGAAAATTTCGGCCAGCCCGTCGCGCAGCTCGGTCTTCCAGGAGATGCGGATGCTGCGATCCTGCAGAAGATGAAACAGTTGCGCTTGCGGGTCCCGAACCAGCATCTGTTCGGCCAGCCGATCGGCTTGCCCGAGCCCGAGTCGCGAGAATTGCTGGCGCGCACTGGCCAGTGGCTCATCGATGGCATTCAACAAGAATTGCCAGCGCTGCTCAGTCGTCTCGATCAGATCCAGCGCTTGCCGCGCGCGTTCGCTGAGCAATTCGTCGATCGGCAACTTCTCGAGCTCGACATCGTCGGACCGACCCAGCGGCAGATCGCGAATATTGCGGCTGAACAGGCCTTTGAGCTCGCTCAACAGGCGCAGCTTGTTACGCGTCGACAGCTCGATGTTGATGTGCTCGATACCGTCGGTGTATTCACCCATACGCGGTAATGGGATGACCACGTCTTCGTTGATCTTGAAGGCGTTGGTATGTCTCGAAATCGCCGCCGTGCGGGCCCGATCCAGCCAGAAGGTCATGCGCGCTTCGGCCGACAGCGCAATGAAGCCCTCGCCGCTGCGTGCGTTGGCAATCCGTACGACCTCCGAAGTGGCGCGCGCCACCGCCGCGTCATCATCACCGACAATATCGCCGATCAGAACCATCTTGGGCAAACCGCCGCGTTTTGACTTGGTGGTGTAGCCCACGGCCCGCAAGTAACGCTCGTCGAGATGCTCAAGCCCCGCCAACACCACCGGCACATGGCCCGACGCCGGTGTGTTGCCGGTCGCCAGACGGTCCAGATAGTTCTTGATCTCGACAATCGACGGCACGGCTTCGCGCGGCTGACCAAAGAACTCCAGGCAAACCGTGCGAATGTGCGGCGGCATGCGGTGCAATATCCAGCGTGCCGAGGTAATGATGCCGTCGCAACCCTCCTTTTGCACCCCGGGCAAACCGGCCAGGAACTTGTCGGTGACATCCTTGCCCAGCCCTGGCTTTCGAAACCGCCGGCCTTCGATCGACAGTTGCTCGCGGCGCATCGCCTCGCCGGTCATTTCGCCGTTGCTGCCGAGCTGCTTGGGCTTGAACCAGGCAAGCTCGAACTCGGCGATTTTTGCATCATGGATTTTCGACAGATTGTGGCCGACCCGGCTAACCTCGAGCCAATTGCCGTCGGCATCAACCATGCGCCACCAGGCGAGGTTATCGAGCGCCGTACCCCAGAGCACCGCTTTTTTGCCACCAGCATTCATGGCGATGTTGCCACCGACGCAAGAGGCATCCAGCGAGGTCGGATCGACCGCAAACACCAGCCCGGCGCGCTCGGCAGCTTCGGTAACGCGCCGTGTAACGACCCCGGCTTCGGAGCGAATGGTGGCCACTTCATGATCGAGGCCTGGCAGCTTCAGTCGTTGCACCGCACCCAGGGTTTCGAGTTTTTCGACATTGATGACGGCACAAAACGGCGTCAGTGGAATCGCGCCGCCGGTATAACCAGTGCCACCACCGCGCGCAATGATACTGAGCTCGAGTTCGAAACAGGCAGCCACCATTTGACCGATTTCGTGTTCCGTTTCGGGCGTCAGCACCACAAACGGATACTCGACTCGCCAGTCGGTTGCGTCGGTGACATGCGAGACACGCGACATCGCATCAAATTTGATATTGTCCGCGGCGGTGCAGCGCGACAACAGCCTGAGCGCACGTTTGCGCAAGGCGGCGGCGCTGACAAAGTGTTGCTCGAAGTCGGCGACCGCCTGTCGTGCAGCGACCAGCAGGGCATCAACCTTGATTCGGCGCTCGACATCTTGCGAATCGGCTTCGCCATCGACAGCGGAGCGTCGCTTCGCAACTTCCGCTAACCGATGCTGCAAGGCTTCGACCAGTTGCGAGCGGCGCTTCGGATTTTCGAGCAGATCGTCTTCGAGATACGGATTGCGGCGCACCACCCAGATATCGCCCAATACCTCGAACAACATGCGCGCCGATCGCCCGGTGCGACGTTCGCTGCGTAACTCGTCGAGTGTTTGCCAGGCCTGCGCACCGAGCAGCCGCATGACGATCTCGCGATCGGAAAACGACGTGTAGTTGTAGGGAATCTCGCGCAGGCGAGCGGGCACCTCGGCAGGTGCCTCGGGCATGAGTCGAATCGGAGCAAGCGGAGCGTTCATCAGCCTAAAAATTAGCCTAAGAAAGGTTTGATCAGTTTCATCCACCAGGCATCTGGCACCCAGAGCAAGGCGGCCGTCATCAACGTGTATCTGAGAAATTTTCCGACCAGCATCCAGCCAACGCTGGGCCAGAACGGCATCCTCAACCATCCGGCAACCGCACAGAGCGGATCACCAACCGCCGGTAACCAGGAGAAGAACACAGCTTTCGGCCCGAGCCGCTCAAACCATTTCAAATAGCGGGTCTTCGCCTGAGGGGCGACGGCGTGTTTGGCACCACGCCCCATCCAATAATCGAGCATACCACCGAGGGTATTGCCGGCCGTGGCGACCATGATGGTCAGCCAGAATTGCTCGGGGTTTAGTTTGACATAGCCGAATACCGCAGGTTCGGAGCCCAGTGGCAGCAAGGTCGCTGACACGAAGGCTACGACGAAGACCGAACTGAGCCCGTTGGTCGGCAAGGCGAACCATTCAATCAGACGTTCAACCAGCGAGGCAAGCATCGGCGCAACCAGCGATTCAATCAGCGATTCAATACTTCCAATGATCGCATGGAAGCGCGTCCGGTAAAATTGACAGACCATGCCAATCGACTACCTGAAAAGAATTCTGACGGCCCGTGTCTACGACGTTGCCATTGAAACGCCGCTCGAGGCCGCGCCGGCGCTGTCGCTGCGCCTCGCGAACCGGGTATTGCTCAAGCGCGAGGACCTGCAGCCGGTGTTCTCGTTCAAGCTTCGCGGCGCCTATAACAAGATGATCAATTTAACCGCCGAACAATTGCAGCGCGGCGTCATTGCCGCCTCGGCGGGCAATCATGCGCAAGGCGTGGCGCTCGCCGCCCAGCGACTGAAGTGCCGCGCCGTCATTGTGATGCCGGTGACGACACCGCAGGTCAAGATCGATGCGGTCATCAGTCGTGGTGCCGAGGCCATACTGTTCGGTGATTCTTACAGCGACGCCTATGTGCATGCGCTCGGCCTGCAGGAGCAACAGAGTCTGACGTTCGTTCATCCGTTTGATGATCCGGATGTCATCGCCGGCCAAGGTACGATCGGTATGGAGATCTTGCAAAAACACCAGGCGCCGATTCATGCGATCTTTGTAGCCATAGGCGGCGGCGGCTTGATCGCCGGCGTGGCGGCCTATGTCAAGCAGATTCGACCTGAAATCAAGGTGATCGGCGTTCAGTCAAAGGACTCGAATGCGATGCAGCTTTCGCTGGCCGGCGACCAACGCATCGAGCTCAAAGAGGTTGGCCTGTTCGCAGATGGCACCGCAGTCAAGCAGGTCGGCGTCGAGACCTTCCGGCTGGCCAAGCTCTTTGTAGACGAAATCATCCTGGTCGACACCGACGAAATATGCGCAGCCATCAAGGATGTTTTTCAAGATACCCGCTCGATTCTTGAACCCTCGGGTGCACTGGCCATTGCTGGCGCCAAAGCGTACGTTGAGCGCACCGGCGTGCGAGACAAAACCCTGATCGCGATCGCCTGCGGGGCCAACATGAATTTTGATCGTCTGCGATTTGTGTCGGAACGGGCCGAGATCGGCGAACAGCGCGAGGCGGTGTTCGCCGTCACAATCCCGGAGGAGCGCGGCAGTTTTCGGCGCTTCTGTGAGTTGGTCGGACCGCGCAATGTGACCGAGTTCAACTACCGCATCGCCGGCGCCAAACAAGCCCACATTTTTGTCGGCGTTCAGATTGCACACGCCGATGAGGCGCGAATCATTGCCGAGAACTTCGAGGGCGCCGGCTTTGCCACCTTGAATCTGAGCGACGATGAATTGGCCAAATTGCACATCCGGCATCTGGTTGGCGGCCGATCCCGATTGGCCGCCGACGAAAGGCTGTTCCGGTTTGAATTTCCGGAGCGGCCGGGTGCGCTCATGCGTTTTTTGTCGGCGATGAGTCCGAACTGGAATATTTCCTTGTTCCACTACCGGAATCACGGTGCTGACTCGGCCCGTATTTTGGTGGGCCTGCAAGTACCGACTCATGAGAGCAAGGATTTCAATTGCTTTCTGGCCAACTTGGGGTACCCTTATGTGGATGAGAGTGAACATCCGGCTTACAAGCTGTTTCTGGCTTGAGAGGCCAGTAGCGAAACGCAATCGATGTGTCGAACCGTTTCGTTTTGACTATTAGCAACTTTCGTTGCTCTGTCACCAAAAGCGTGTGCAGAACAATTGGTTAGAATTCGGCACCGTTTCTGAATCTTGACGGTTGATGAAAATCAGCGCCTGCGGTCGACTTGCAGACTACGAAAATGGTGCGGGCAGAGAACTGACAACAGAGGCGGGAAAACTCTATGCGCGTCGCAATCCTAGACGACGATCCTCATTTGCTCGAAAGCGTGAGCAGCGCGATGGTTCAGGCCGGTTTCACCTGCAAAACGTACCGCTTGTCCCGCGAGTTACTGCAGGACTTGAAGCGCGAGAGCTTCGATCTTCTGCTGGTTGACTGGCTGCTGCCGGACCTGCCGGGCATTGAGGTCATCAAGACCGTTCGCAATCAGCTCAACAGCGACATGCCGATTCTGCTGGTCACCGCGCGCGATGCCGAGCGCGACGTCATTGAAGCACTCGAAGCCGGCGCCGATGACTATATGGTCAAGTCCTCGCGCAATGGTGAATTGGTGGCGCGCGCCAAAGCACTGTTGCGTCGCACTCGAAGCAAGCCCGAGGTCGAGCGAGTGTTCGAATTGGGGCCCTTCAAGCTCGACACGCGCACGCACGACGCTTGGCGCGACGGCGTTCATATCGAACTGACGCAAAAAGAATTCAACCTGGCGCTGATCTTGTTGAAGAATATCGGCAAGCCGTTATCGCGTGGCCACATCCGCGAAATCGTTTGGGGTCGCGGCACCGAAGTTCCGTCCCGAACCATGGATACTCACATCTCGCGGGTTCGAACCAAGCTCGATCTACGTCCCGAGTCCGGCTTTTTGCTGGCGCCCGTCTACAGCTACGGCTATCGGTTGGAACATCTGGGTAATGAGGACGCACAGGCAGCCTGATTTCTGGCCGCTCGTGCTGTCGCGATCATCGCGCCTTGCACTTGCAGCAAGGCCGGCACGCAGTCGGGCCTGGTCGAACGCCGCGCGGCTTGCTTGCAGCGCTCTAACAGTCGGCACGCTATGGTTAGGATCCGCCACCGCGCTGGCGTTTGCGCAGAGCGCAACTGACGACGATATTGAATATGTCGTCATCAAGGGCGACACGCTGATCAACATTGGCCAGCGCCTGCTCGAGAGTCCTGCCGACTGGCAACGGATTGCCGAGTTGAATCGAATCGACCGGCAAGGTCGTTTGCCGATCGGTGTGACGTTGCGAATCCCGAAAGAGCTTTTGCGAAGCCAGTCGAGCAGTGCGATCGTTTCGCTGGTTTCCGGCGGCGCGCAGGTAAACGGCCAAAGCGCTCAGGTTGGCCAGAAAGTGACCGAGGCCTCCTTGCTCAGCACGGCGGCCGATGGTCTGCTCGAAATTCGACTCGGCGACGGTTCGACCCTCAAGTTGACCCCGGGTAGTCGGGTGCGGCTCGAGCGCTTGCGCCGCTACCATCGCGATGAAGTGATTGAAGCCCGAACCCTGCTGGAACAGGGCCGCGTGGAAGTGCAAGCCAGCCCGCAACGACGCAAGCCCTTGGAAATCCGCACTCCGTTCGCGACCGCCGCCGTTCGTGGCACGCAGTTTCGAGTCGGCGCCGCCAGCGACGTCGTCACCAGCGAGGTGTTGAATGGCACGGTCAATTGGGGTGCAGCCGCGAGCGCCGCCGCAATATCGTCAGCCACGGTCGGCACCTCGGTCACGTCGCCCCGTATTGCGCTCGAAGGCGGCTTCGGCGCAGCGGGAACCCGCGAAGGCGTGCTGCCCGCCGAGCGGCTTTTGCCGGCGCCGGATCTGAGCGCTGTGCCCAATCGAACCCAGGATGCCACCGTCAGCGCGTCGTTCGCAGCGGTTGCCCAGGCCGGTGCGTACCGGATTCAAATTTCCGACGACCAGCGCTTCACCTCGATGCTGCAAGAACGCGTCAATAGCGCCCCGCGCATTGACTATCAGACACTGCGTGACGGCGACCTGTTCTTGCGCGTTCGCCCGATCGCGCGCTCGAGCGTTGAGGGTTTGGATCAAACCGCCCGGATCGAGATTCGTGCCCGACCGTTCGCGCCGAGCCTCAAACCGGCGCCGAACTCCGGCATCTTGTTTGCGCCGTTGGCTACGATGTCCTGGAACGTGGCCGAACTCGCGAATGGCTATCAGGTGCAGTTGGCGCCCGACGTCAACTTCTCGCAAATTCTGGGAGCGTTGAGCGTTAGTAGCAACAGCGCCGAGTTGCCCCTGGTCACTGGCACAGCACACCGTGCCCTGCGCTATTGGCGGGTCGCTGGCGTTAACTCGACCGGCGGCTACCTCGGTCCCTACAGCGAGGCGCAGGCTCTGCGTTTTTATGCGCCTCCGAGCGCACCTGCCGTGTTGCGCTCGACGGTCGAACAGGTAGTCTTGGCTTGGCCAATACGTGACGGCGAGCGTTATGCGCTCGAGGTTGCCGATAACGCCACGTTCGTGCAAGCGCGTCGATTCGAAACGGCGCGCAACGAACAACAGATCGATCAATTAAAGCCGGGTGTGTATTTCGCGCGCCTGGCCGCACTGGCCGACGATGGTGTCACCACACCGTTCTCAGCGAGCACCGAGTTCCGGGTCAAGTCCGGATTCAGCAGTGGCTTCGGCGTGCCGCTGGAGTCGGGTACTGGCAGCCGCATCGAATCGCCGACTTATTGATTATTCGGGTATAACCCCGGCATGATCCTGACGCCTGGCCGGCGAATGCTGCTCGAGTGGTTGCTACTCACCACGCTTCTGTTCGCGCTCGCGGTCTTGGGCATTGCGCATGCGCTGCGCAGCAATGAGCCCTGGAGCAGCCTGCAACGCAGCGACGCGCTGATTCTCGATACTCTGCAACCGATCGCCGCGATTGCACCGAGCCGCGCCATTGAACTGATCGAAATCGATCAAACCAGTCTCGATCAACTGGGACGCTGGCCTTGGCCGCGCACGGTGCATGCCAGCCTGATCGACCGATTGGTGCAGGCGGGCGTCGAGACCATCGGGCTGGATATCCTGTTCACTGAACCCGCCAACGATGACGCTCTGCTCGGTGCGGCCATTAAAAGCGCTGGCAAGCGCCAGGTTCGCATCGTCATGCCCATTTCGATTACCCGCAGTGCCGGTGATCGTTGGTACCCGCTCTACCCGGTTCCGGAACTGGGCTTGGCGAGCCAGTTGGCGCACGTTAATTTTCGGATCGATGGTGACGGCCTGGTTCGCGGTCAATACCTGCAGGAGGGCGGGTTCCCGTCCTTTGCGCTCGAGTTATTGGCGCCGGCGCAACGTCAATCGATGCAGGAGACCGCCCAGTTGGCGCTGGTCGAGTCCAACCCGATCGCTCGTGACCAGGCCTTTGCCAAAGCACTTTGGCCATTGCGGCATTTCACGCTGTTATCGCGCCTGAACGCGCCGATCAGCCGCCGGTCCTACGTCGATGTCTTGCGCTCGAAAAATCTCGACGAACTGAAAGGCAAGACGGTAGTGATAGGCGCGACCGCACTGGGTCTGGGCGACCAGTACGCCAACGGCCTGATTGGCGAAAGTACCTTGTCCGCTGGTGTCGAGTTGCATGTGGCGGCGTTCAGCGCGCTGCAACAACAAAAACTGATCCTGCCGCTGAACACACGACTGGCCAGCGTTCTGGCCGGCAGCATCCTGTTGCTGACCATGATTGCGCTGTACCGATCGTCGGCGCGACTCGGTCTGTTGCTGACCGTGATGATCATTCTGTCCACCATCGCCGGATCGGCGCTGCTGCTGCGCGCCGGCCATTGGTGGCCGCCGTCGACGGTGCTGCTGTTGTGCGCCATTGCCTACCCGCTGTGGAGTTGGCGGCGTCTCGAAGCGGCCACCGGCGGTTTGGTGCAACAGGCGCAAAGGCTCGAATCGGAACCGATGTTGACCGGTATCGAGCGCCGCGGCCACTTGCCGGCCGAGCAGGTTTCGCGCAGCATTCAACTGCTGCAATACGCCGCACAACGCAGCGTTGAGTTGCGTCGACTGTTGCAAGCCACCTTGCAGAACTTGCCGCATCCGGCCATCTTGACGGATCAAAATAATCGGGTGGTGTTGCACAACGAGCAGTTCGAGCGGGCCTTTGGTAAACCGAACGGTCCACCGAATGGTTCACCAAACAATCAGCCGAACGACGATATACCTGCCTGGCTGGCACGACATGCCGGACTCAACCTGGTCAGCGATCCGGATCCGGCGCGGGCGCATGCGGTTGAGCAGCGCGATGAAATCGGTCGCGACTGGCTGATCAATACCGTGCCGATGCGCTACCCGGACGGTCGTCGATGGACATTGATCCAGTTGGTAGACCTCTCGCCGATCCGGGCCGCCCAACGAGAGCGTGAGCAGACCTTGCGATTTCTATCGCACGACCTGCGCACACCCCTGCTGTCGATTCTGACCATCATGCGTGAGCAGAAAGACCTGCAGCCAGCTCCGCTGTGGCAAGAGCGCATCGATACCTACGCCCAGCGTTCGTTGGAATTGGCCGACGGCTTTGTGCAACTCGCGCGCGCCGAGAACAAGGCGATCGAACATGAAACCATTGACTTCGCCGATCTCATTATCGAGGCCAGTGACCTGAGCTGGGCGATGGCCCGGGAACATAGGATTCGCCTGAATAGCGAGGGTTTGCGCAGCGAGGCGTTGATTCGAGGCGATGCGCAACTGATTCGCCGGGCGCTGACCAATTTGATTGATAACGCCATCAAATTCAGCCCGGCCGGCGCCGAGGTTCGTTTGACGCTCGAGCGCGAGGCCGCCAATGCCAACCCACTGGGCCGGGATTGCTGGTGCGCGGCGGTCGCCGACCAAGGCAAGGGTCTGCCCGCCGAAGAACTCGCTCAGGTCTTCGAGCCGTTCTGGCGCAGCCTGCGCCATGAGGACCGGCCCGGCGCCGGACTGGGCCTTACTTTTGTGCGGGTAGTTGCCGAGCGCCACACCGGAGCGGCTACGGCGACCGTCAATGCCGGTGGCGGTGCACGCTTCGAATTAAGACTGCCGGCGGCCTGAACGACTGTCGGCGGCTGCAGACCGCTGGCCGGTGCTTCGGGCCGGTTTTGCGGCAGCTTTTATTGGCGCGGCTATAATTTCAATCAATTCAAAAGCTTAGGCTTTCAATTCTGCTGATGCACTTTTCTTCTGATGCCACTTTCTACTGATGCAACTGCTGACGTTCGGACTGAACCACACCACGGCGCCGCTGGCATTGCGCGAGCGGGTATCTTTTCCGGGTGAGCTATTGGGGCCGGCGCTCGGCGATCTGAAGAGACGTTTGGGCGGTCGTGCCACGGAAGCGGCCATTCTCTCGACCTGCAACCGCACCGAGATCT